>NZ_AJLR01000125.1 GCF_000307855.1 Schinkia azotoformans LMG 9581
CCAAGGCGCATTTGATATATATATTGCAGTTTGTTTCTGGAGGTTTTTATGACAAAGCCAATAAAAAAAAGAGAGAAGAAAATAGGGATTAAGCAAAAACTAAAGTTTCAAGAGCTGCAGGATTTGCTCAACATCCAATTTGAGAATGAGCATCTATTAGTTCAAGCTTTTACACACTCCTCTTATGTTAATGAACACCGTATTAAATCATCAGAAGATAATGAAAGATTGGAGTTTCTTGGAGATGCCGTTTTGGAACTAACAGTGTCCCATTATTTATTTAATAACTATCCCTCAATGAGTGAAGGGGATTTAACTAAACTGAGAGCCGCAATCGTTTGTGAACCATCTTTAGTGAATTTTGCTCATCAACTTTCCTTCGGAGAGTATGTGTTATTAGGAAAAGGGGAAGAACTGACAGGCGGAAGGGCAAGACCAGCGTTACTCGCTGATGTGTTTGAATCATTTATCGGAGCGCTGTATCTTGACCAAGGGTTAGATAAAGTGATTGAGTTCCTTCAAAAAGTCATTTATCCGAAAATTTCGGAAGGTGTTTTTTCCCACGTGATGGATTATAAAAGCCAACTTCAAGAAATCGTTCAAAGAAACGGACAAGGTTCCCTTGAATATTTAATCATCCAAGAAAAAGGTCCTGCACACAATCGTGAGTTTGTTTCGCGTGTAGCCTTAAATGGTGAAATTCTTGGTACTGGAGTAGGTAAATCGAAAAAAGAAGCAGAGCAAAAAGCTGCAAAAGAAGCACTTGATGAATTAAAAAAAGAAAGAAACTAAAATAAACTCAAACGTACTGTTACTTAGTTTTTTATCCGTTTGGTGAAAGACTTGGAACCAGTATGCTTGAGTTTAACTTTGTTCAGTAGAGGTCACCCACTGCCATAAGTGGTGGATTAATTGATCTTTACTAGTGCGCCTTTTCTTTTATAGGGAGGAACAATACATGCATTTAAAGCGTTTAGAAATAGTTGGTTTCAAAGCATTTGCTGATCGAACTTCAGTTGATTTTGTTCCAGGTGTAACAGCTGTCGTAGGACCGAATGGCAGTGGAAAAAGCAACATAACTGATGCTATCCGTTGGGTTTTAGGGGAACAATCTGTTAAGTCATTAAGAGGTTCAAAAATGGAGGATATCATTTTTGCGGGCAGTGATACAAGAAAGCCTCTTAATGTTGCCGAGGTGACCTTAACCCTTGAAAATGATGATCAATTTTTACCAATTGATTACCATGAAGTGAGTGTAACAAGACGGGTATACCGCTCCGGTGAGAGTGAATTTTATATAAATAAACAATCATGCCGCCTAAAGGATATTGTTGATTTATTTATGGATTCTGGGTTAGGCCGTGAAGCATTTTCAATCATCAGCCAAGGAAAGGTTGAGGAAATCCTCAGCAGCAAATCAGAAGATAGGCGTACCATTTTTGAGGAGGCTGCTGGGGTCTTAAAATACAAAACGAGAAAGAAAAAAGCCGAGATTAAATTATTTGAAACACAGGATAATTTAAACAGGGTTGACGATATTCTCCATGAAATAGAGGGCCAGGTAGAACCGTTAAAGGTACAATCCTCGATTGCCAAGGATTACTTGGATAAGAAAGAGGAGCTTGAAAAAACGGAAGTCGCATTGACCGTTTATGAAATAGAAGAATTACACGGAAAATGGGAGTTTCTATCAAAGCAATTTGAGGAGCATAAGGATGTTGAAATCGAGCTTTTAGCGAAGGTGCAAAAACAAGAGGCCGACATGGAAGCCCTTCGTGAAAACATTCAAGTGCTCGATGATTCGATCACCGAGCTTCAAGAAGTATTGCTTTTATCCAGTAATGAATTAGAAAAACTGGAGGGGCAAAGGGAGGTTCTAAAAGAGCGGAAAAAAAATGCCACTCAAAATCGTTCCCAACTTGAACAATCAATCGAAGATTTAAAGACGAAAACAGCAGACTATGAATCACAAATATCTATTCAAACGATAGTCTTAGCTCAATATCAATCTGAACTTCAAATTCTAAAAAAAGACTTAGAGAGCTGTGAGGAACAGCTTTTGGCAGTAAGCCATGATATTGAAGGCGAGCTTGAAAATTTAAAAAGCGATTACATCGATTTATTAAACAACCAAGCTTCCTTAAAAAATGAAAAAAGTCACTTGGATGACCAGCTAAAGCAATTGGATGGCAAGAAAGGGAGACTCGACCAGGATAACGAGAAATACTTGCTACTAAGAAAAAAATTAGAAGATAAAAAATCGGATTTACGTGCCAATGCTAAGCGAAAACAAGAGGAACTTCAAGCTCAAGTTTTAAAATATAAACAGTTGGAGCTTCAATTAGAAAAACAGCGGGATGAATACCACAAAAAAGAAACGCAGCTTTACCAAGCCTATCAATATTTACAAAAATTTAGATCAAGAAAAGAAATGCTTGAGGAGATGCAGGAAGACTATTCAGGTTTTTTTCAAGGTGTTAAAGAAGTGTTAAAAGCCAAACTGCCTGGTATCCTCGGGGCTGTTGCTGAATTAATTCATGTTGAAAAGCAATATGAAACAGCAATCGAAATAGCACTTGGCAGCGCCATGCAGCATGTGGTTGTTGATCATGAAAATCATGCCCGGGAAGCAATAGCTTTTCTAAAGAAACATCATCATGGCCGGGCTACATTTTTACCATTAAGTGTTATAAAGGGGAAAACTCTGCCCTTTACTCAAACATCGATGCTTGAACAACATCCGGCATTTATTGGTATAGCCTCTTCTTTGGTTACCTATGATAGCAAATATAATAATGTTATTGAGAACTTATTAGGAACCGTTATGATTACTGTTGACTTAAAAGGTGCCAATGATCTGGCGCGATTAATAAATCATCGCTATCGCATTGTAACTCTTGAGGGTGATGTAGTAAATCCCGGTGGCTCAATGACAGGTGGGTCGATTAAACAAAAAACAACTTCATTATTTACCCGTCAAAGAGAGTTGGAAGATTTAGTTAGCAAATTACCTGATATGGAACGGAAAACAGAAATCCTAGAACAACAGGTAAAAGTATTAAAAGAAGAAATTCATGAAAATGAAAATCAGCTGGCACACTTAAAAGAAATTGGTGAAACTTTTCGTATTGAAGAACATCAAATTAAGGGCGATATAAGAGAGTTAGAAATAGAAGAGAAAAATATCAATGAACGCCTCAAGCTTTATGACCTTGAAATAGAAGGATTTAATAAAGAAAAGGAAAGTGCCAATAAAAAACTGGATGAAGTAATCGAAAACCTTGCTAGATTAGAGGATAAAATTACATCCATTGATGAACAAATGACGATCCTTGCCAGTCAAAAGAAAAATCAACAAACATCTAAAGAAGCATTACAGCAAAAAGTAACGGAATTAAAAGTGTTAGCCGCTGAAAAAGGACAATTAGTTAAAAATCAGCAAGAGCAAGTAAATCGACTTCATGACGAAAAAACAATAACGATGAATCAATTAAAACTCGTGACATCGGACTTGGAGTTTTTAAATGATAAAATGAGTACCAATGTTTCAGGTGAAGGAAAGCTTGATGAACTAATTATTCAAAAAGCAAAGGAAAAAGACAGAACACTTACACTTATTACGAGCCGTAGGGAAGAAAGACTTGAGCAGCAATTGAAACTGGAGGATTTATCCCGGGAAAATAAAGAATTAAGACGGCAACATAGGCAAATGGTTGATGCGACAAAGGAAGAAGAAGTCAAAATAAATAGGCTTGACGTGGAGTTAGAAAATCGTTTAACCCATTTGCGTGAGGAGTATATGCTTTCCTTTGATGCTGCCAAGGAAAAGTATCCACTAACATTGGATATTGACGAGGCTAAACGAAAAGTAAAATTAATTAAAATGGAAATAGAAGAATTAGGGACCGTTAATCTTGGTGCAATCGAAGAATATGAACGAGTATCAGAACGTTATCAATTCTTAACTGAGCAGAAAAATGATTTAATGGAAGCGAAAAATACGCTGCATCAAATCATCGATGAAATGGATGAGGAAATGAGGAAACGTTTTGAACACTCCTTCTTTAGTATAAAAGCAGAATTTGAGCAAGTGTTTAAAGAGCTTTTTGGTGGTGGGCGAGCTGATCTCGTGCTTACTGCTCCGGAAGACTTACTTAACACAGGCGTCGATATTGTTGCCCAGCCACCTGGTAAAAAGCTTCAAAATTTGGGACTATTATCTGGTGGGGAACGTGCGTTAACAGCGATCGCCCTATTATTTGCCATCCTAAGGGTACGGCCGGTTCCGTTTTGTGTTTTGGATGAGGTTGAAGCAGCCCTTGATGATGCCAACGTTTCCCGTTTTGCTGCTTATTTAAAGCAGTTCAGCAAGGAAACTCAATTTATCGTCATTACCCATAGAAAAGGTACAATGGAGGAAGCAGATGTGCTTTACGGAGTTACCATGCAGGAATCCGGCATATCCAAGCTCGTATCCGTACGTCTTGAAGAATCAAAGCAGTTAATAGAAGGTTAACAAAAAGGAGGCTACATTTTGAGCTTTTTTAAAAAATTAAAAGAAAAGATTTCTCAAAAAACAGATGTAGTAACAGAAAAATTTAGGGATGGTTTGTCAAAAACAAGAAATTCTTTTTCCGAAAAAGTGAATGATCTCGTTTCACGCTATCGCAAAGTAGATGAGGAGTTCTTCGAGGAACTAGAAGAAATTTTAATCAGCGCTGATGTCGGCGTTACAACAGTAATGGATTTAATAGACGTTCTCAAAACCGAAGTTAAAAAACGAAATATCCAAGACCCGAAGGACGTTCAGGCTGTCATTTCCGAAAAACTGGTTGAATTATTCACTGATGATAATGATGAAAAGGTGGAAGGTTTAAATATCCAGCCAGATGGGTTAACAGTGATCCTATTTGTTGGAGTAAACGGTGTCGGTAAAACAACGACGATTGGAAAATTAGCTCATAAACTTAAAAACGAAGGAAAATCTGTACTACTAGCAGCAGGTGATACATTCCGTGCCGGAGCTATAGAACAATTAGAGGTATGGGGAGAGCGTGTCGGTGTTGAGGTCATTAAACAATCGGAAGGCTCTGATCCAGCCGCTGTTATGTTTGATGCGTTGCAGGCTGCGAAATCAAGGAAAGTTGATATCTTAATTTGTGATACAGCAGGACGCTTACAAAATAAAGTGAATTTGATGAAGGAGCTAGAAAAAGTTAAACGTGTGATTGAACGTGAGGTTCCTGGTGCTCCTCACGAAGTTTTACTTGTTCTAGATGCAACAACGGGACAAAATGCAATGAGTCAGGCAAAGCAATTTAGCGAAGCAACGAATGTAACCGGAATTGTGCTGACAAAACTCGATGGAACCGCAAAAGGTGGTATTGTTCTTGCGATTCGCCACGAATTGAAAACTCCTGTTAAATTTGTGGGACTTGGCGAAAAAACGGAAGACCTGCAAGAATTCGATCCAGAGCAGTTTGTATACGGGTTGTTTGCTGAAATGGTGGAAAGCTCTGAAACTGAAGACAAAGAAGTATAAAGTGTTTTTACTTGACATTACAGGTGGGGCAGTGTATATTTAAACCCGTAAAGGGAATTCACTTAACAAGGAGGGCACGGTGCATGCTCGAAAAGACAACGAGGGTAAATTATCTTTTTGACTTTTATCAATCCTTGTTAACAAAGAAGCAACGGAATTATATGTCATTGTATTACCTTGATGATTTTTCCCTTGGAGAAATCGCTGAGGAATATGATGTCTCAAGACAAGCTGTTTATGACAATATTAAGCGTACAGAGACGATGCTTGAAGATTATGAAAGTAAGCTACATCTTTTTGAGAAGTTTCAAGAAAGGCAAGAAATCATCCAAAAGCTAAAGCTTTGTTACAATAATCAACAATTAGATAGGGAAGCTATTAATGAATTGATGGATGCCCTTGAGAAATTAGATTAGGAGGCGGCCGCTATGGCGTTTGAAGGATTAGCCGACCGACTGCAAAATACGATCCAGCGAATTCGTGGCAAAGGGAAAGTAACTGAAGACGATGTTAATGAAATGATGCGCGAAGTGCGTTTAGCACTGTTAGAAGCAGACGTTAATTTCAAAGTCGTCAAAGACTTTATCAAGCGAGTGAAAGAACGGGCTGTAGGTCAGGAAGTAATGAAAAGCTTAACACCTGGCCAGCAAGTAATCAAAGTTGTTCAAGAAGAACTAACCGAACTTATGGGAGGTTCGCAAAGTAAAATCGCGGTCAGCAACCGTCCGCCAACCGTCGTCATGATGGTAGGTTTACAGGGTGCTGGTAAAACAACGACGACTGGAAAACTTTCAAATCTTTTAAGAAAAAAATATAATCGAAAACCTTTACTTGTAGCTGCTGATATTTACCGGCCTGCTGCTATTAAACAGCTTGAAACACTTGGAAAGCAGTTAAACATTCCTGTTTTCTCGTTAGGGGATCAGGTTAGCCCAGTTGAAATTGCAAAGCAGGCAGTCGAAAAAGCAAAAGAAGATCATCACGACTATGTATTAATTGATACAGCTGGTCGTCTTCATATTGATGAAACCTTAATGGATGAGTTAAAGCAAATTAAGGAACTTGCGAAGCCAGACGAAATCTTTCTTGTAGTTGATGCAATGACAGGACAGGATGCTGTTAATGTAGCTGAAAGTTTTAATGAACAGCTTGGTTTAACGGGCACGATCTTGACAAAACTAGATGGTGATACTCGCGGTGGTGCTGCCTTATCCATTAAAGCAGTAACCAATATTCCAATTAAGTTTGTTGGTATGGGTGAAAAGCTAGACCAATTGGAGGATTTTCATCCAGAACGGATGGCTTCGAGAATACTAGGAATGGGTGATGTGCTCACCTTAATAGAAAAAGCACAAGCCAATGTTGACCAAGAAAAAGCAAAAGAATTAGAAGAAAAAATGAGAACAATGAGCTTTACGTTTGATGACTTCTTAGAACAGTTGGCTCAAGTTCGCAAAATGGGTCCTTTAGATGATTTGATCGGCATGTTGCCGGGTGCTAATAAAATTAAAGGCTTAAAAGATTTGAAGGTAGACGAAAAGCAAATTAAGCATGTTGAAGCGATCATTCAATCGATGACAAAGAAAGAAAAAGTAAATCCAGAGATCATTAATGCCAGCCGGAAGAAACGAATTGCCAAAGGCTCCGGCAGAACCGTTCAAGAAGTCAATCGCTTGCTTAAGCAATTTGAAGATATGAAAAAAATGTTTAAGCAAATGAGCAACATGAACGTTAAAGGCAAGAAAAAAGGATTTAAATTTCCGTTTATGTAATTTCTAATAGGTGTCAATAAATTTTACTTTACAAATGAATCAAAACTTGATAGTATTTAAAAATGTGTAAAACATAATGGAGGTAGATTTAATTATGGCAGTAAAAATTCGTTTAAAACGTATGGGTCAAAAAAAGGCTCCTTTTTATCGTGTAGTAGTAGCTGATTCTCGTTCACCACGTGATGGACGTTTCATTGAAGAAATTGGAGTATACAATCCGGTTGCTAACCCAGCTGAAGTAAAAATCAATGAAGAAGCAGCACTAAAATGGTTACAAAATGGTGCAAAACCATCTGATACAGTACGTAACCTATTCTCTACTCAAGGCATCATGGAAAAATTCCACAACTTAAAGCAATCTAAGTAAGTTGTGTGATAACTATGATCGATTTAATTGAAACGATAGTTAAGTCACTTGTCGATTACCCTGATGATGTTGTTGTAAAAGAACAGGCAGACGAGCGAAAAGTCACATACAGCTTAACAGTTCATAAAGACGACGTAGGAAAAGTAATTGGTAAACATGGGCGTATAGCCAAAGCGATTCGGACAGTAGTTTATGCTGCTGCAACGAATGAAAGTAAAAGAATACACCTAGAAATTATGTAAGGGCGAGGATCAACCTCTCCCTTTTTTCATACCTTAAATCGTCTAGGAGAAAAGATATGAAAATTATTAGAAATATTGTTGTAAAGCAAATTTTGACTGAGAAAAGCAAACAAGAATTATTCATTCGATTTGAACAGCAAATTGAACAACTGAATAAGGAAATTGGGCAGCTTCGGTTTGAAAAGAAAAAGTATGAGAAAACTAAAAAAGCGCAGGCATCCCCGCTGGATGCGTCCCGATTTGATAAAGAAATCTCCAGTAGAATCGAAAAGTGCAAGTTATTACAATTTCAACTGGAACAATTAGAAATTCTGCCCGTTGGCACAGAGCTAAAAGAATCAGAAGTTCAAGGAATAGTGGAAATTAATGAAGGGGACAATTGGGGAGAACTTACAAAGGAACGAACGATTGTAATAAAGGATGGAATAATAGAAGAGATTAGATAGACGGGAGGTCTTTCGGTGGCAAAATATTTTAATGTCGGCAAAATTGTAAATACTCAAGGGATTAAAGGAGAAATTCGAGTAATTTCTTCAACTGATTTTCCTGAAGAACGCTTTCGAAAAGGGAACATTCTATATATAGAAGTTGCGCCGAATGATTTGATCGAAGTAAAAGTATCCTCACATCGGCTGCATAAAAATTTTCATCTGCTGACATTTGCAGGGTTCAATAACATCAATGACGTTGAAAAGTATAAAGGGAAAATGCTAAAAATCAGCGAAGATCAGCTTAATGATTTAGATGAAGGTGAATTTTATTACCATGAAATCATCGACTGTGAAGTATTTACAGACGATGGTGAAAAGCTTGGAACAATTAAAGAAATACTTTCACCAGGTGCGAACGATGTCTGGGTTGTAAAAAGGCCTGGGGACAAGGATTTGCTTTTACCATATATTGAAGATGTCGTTAAGGAAGTTGACGTGGAAAATAAAAAAGTAATAGTTCATTTAATGGAAGGATTACTGTAAATGAAAATCGATGTTTTAACTTTGTTTCCGGAAATGTTTCATGGTGTATTTGGTCATTCGATTTTGAAAAAAGCTGAAGAGCGTAATTTTGCAACATACCATGTACATAATTTTCGTGAGTTTTCTAAGAATAAGCATCAAAAGGTAGATGATTATCCATATGGTGGCGGAGCAGGGATGGTTTTGACACCGCAACCTATCTTTGATGCCGTTCATCACTTAACAAAAGATATGGAAAAACGTCCTAGAATTATTCTCATGTGTCCACAAGGAGAAAAGTATACTCAAAAGAAAGCGGAAGAATTAGCCGGGGAGGAGCATCTTATCTTTATTTGCGGGCATTATGAAGGCTATGATGAGCGGATTCGTGAATTTCTAGTGACGGATGAGCTATCCATTGGTGATTATGTATTAACAGGTGGCGAATTAGCCAGTATGGTCATTATCGACAGTGTTGTTCGCCTTCTTCCTGGGGTTTTAGGGAATGAAGAATCAGCTCCATGTGATTCTTATAGCAGCGGGCTATTAGAACATCCCCATTACACGAGACCGACCGACTTTAACGGTATGAAGGTTCCTGATACATTATTATCTGGGGATCATAAAAAGATCGAAGAGTGGAGACGTAAGGAATCAGTTAGAAGAACATTTCTAAGAAGACCGGATTTGTTAGAAAATCGAGAGTTAACGGAAGAAGAAAAAAAGTGGTTGAAAGAGTTTAAGAATTGATAATAGCTATTGAAACAAGCGGTTGTTTATGATATATTAATCCTTGTGCTTGAACTTGTGTTCAAGTTTTGAAAACGATGTTCCGCTGTAATATCAGATATTTTTTACATGAGCATCTGTGTGGAAGGAGTGAAAACGATGCAACAATTAATTCATGACATCACTAAAGAACAATTAAGAGCAGACATTCCTGCGTTCCGTCCTGGAGATACATTACGTGTACACGTAAGTATTGTCGAGGGTACTCGCGAACGTATCCAGGTGTTTGAAGGTGTTGTTATTAAGCGTCGTGGTGGTGGAATCAGCGAAACATTTACAGTACGTAAGATCTCTTACGGTGTAGGTGTTGAACGTACATTCCCATTGCATACACCGAAAATTGCGAAGATCGAAGTTATGCGTCGCGGTAAAGTACGCCGTGCTAAACTTTATTACTTACGTAGTCTTCGTGGTAAAGCAGCTCGTATTAAAGAAATTCGATAATTTGATGAAGAAGGAGCTTGGTATTCAAGCTCCTTTTTTCCAACTTACTTTAGCTTTATTGATTTCATATTTTTATGTATTTTGGAGGAACGGTATATGTCCCAAAGCAAGAACGAGGTATGGGAATGGATTAAAGCACTAATCATTGCAGTACTGTTAGCGGGTGGAATTCGGTTTTTCCTATTTGCTCCTATCGTTGTTGATGGTGAGTCCATGATGCCGACATTACATGATCATTATCGGATGATTGTAAATAAAATCGGCTACAAAATTGGAAAGCCTGAAAGATTTGATATTGTTGTATTCCACGCTACCGAGGAAAGAGATTATATTAAACGTGTCATTGGTTTACCTGGTGATCATGTTGAATACAAGGATGACGTTTTATATATTAATGGAGAGCCGATTGAGGAGCCTTATTTGGACCAATATAAACAGGATGTAAATGGGCCTCTTACTAATGATTTTACACTTGAAGAGGTTACAGGCTTGGATAAGGTACCGGAAGGTCACATATTTGTTCTTGGTGATAACCGCCGTTTTAGTAAAGACAGTCGAATAATTGGCACTGTGGAAATGGAAAAGGTATTAGGGAAGACAAATATTGTATACTGGCCACCAAGTGATTTTCAAATCATCAAGTAGTAGGTGAATAAGAATGACAATTCAGTGGTTTCCTGGCCATATGGCAAAAGCGAAACGACAAGTAATTGAAAAATTAAAATTAATTGATGTTGTAATAGAATTAGTTGATGCCCGGATTCCTTATTCATCGAGAAATCCAATGATAGATGAAATTATTTCAGGAAAGCCAAGATTAGTTTTATTAAACAAAGCCGATCTGGCTGATCCTAAAAAAACGGATGAATGGATTATATATTTCGAAAATAAAGGATATAAATGTTTAGCCATTAATGCACAGACAAAAAATGATATGAAAAATATCATCTCCGAATGTAAAGCCTTAACTCAAGAGAAATTTGATAAAATGAGGGCTAAAGGTATAAAGAATACAAGGGCGATACGAGCTTTAATCGTTGGTATTCCAAATGTCGGCAAATCTACATTAATCAACCGACTAGCTAATAAGCCGATTGCCAAAACTGGAGATCGACCGGGTGTTACAACAGGTCAGCAATGGATTAAGGTCGGTAAAGAGTTTGAACTGCTGGATACTCCCGGTATTTTATGGCCTAAGTTTGAGGACCAGGAAGTAGGATATCGTCTGGCCGTAACGGGTGCGATTAAAGAAAATCTCCTCGACTTTCAAGATGTTGTCGTTTATGCATTGAAATTTTTAACAAAGTATTATCCTGATAATCTAAAGGAACGTTATCAATTAAATGAAATTTCAACAGAAATGGTAGAGTTGTTTGATCAAATAGGTAAATTTAGGGGTTGTTTGATGGGCGGAGGACTGATTGATTATGATAAAACCGCAGAGGTTGTCATAAGGGATCTACGCTCTGGAAAACTCGGCCGTTTAACCTTTGATCATCCATCCGATATAGAATGATAAGGTGTCAGTCACTTCCTGAACGTTAATTAGTCCGGGAAGAGAGCTCGACACCTTCTTTATTTTTTTCAAGGAATGCCGATATAAGTTATATCTTTACTCAGTAAAAAAGAAAGTGAGTTTGAGTTTTACTATGACTAAAACAATCAAGGAAATCGAAGAAATATTTAGGAGCAGTGAAGATTTTTTCAATGAAGAATTTTTAGCGGAAGTAAAAAGTGATAAGCGAAAGGGCGTCCAGCTTTTATATAGCAAGTGGTTAAAGAACAAGGCAGAGGAAAAAAAGTTAAAGGACAAATTTGAGCAAATGTCCATTTATGAAAACGAATTACGGCATCAACATATACATAGGATTGCCGGTGTTGATGAGGTGGGAAGAGGTCCCCTTGCAGGTCCTGTTGTATGTGCAGCTGTGATTTTGGGAGAGAAATTTTTCCTGCCGGGTATAAATGATTCAAAAGCTATATCAGAAAAAAAACGGGAACTATTTTATGAATATATTATAGAGAATGCTATGAGTGTTGGCATCGGTAGTGCATCGGCAATTGAAATAGATGAATTAAATATTTATCAGGCTACAAAACTGGCAATGACCCGTGCTATTAAGAAATTGGAAATTTCACCTGAGTATTTACTAATCGATGCAATGGAGCTCCCGCTTTCGATTCCGCAAAAATCAATCATTAAGGGTGACGCAAAAAGTATATCAATCGCGGCTAGTTCAGTTGTTGCCAAAGTAACTAGAGACCGTTATATGAAAGAGCTGGGTAAGAAATATCCGCAATATGGATTTGAAAGTCATATGGGTTACGGCACAAGTCAACATTTACAAGCGATCGAAAAATATGGAGTCATAGAGGAACATCGGCGTTCATTTGCCCCGGTTAAAGATTTATTTCAATTAGTATAATGATCAATATTTAGCGAAGGAGAGGGTAGCATTGATTCAATTTAATAATCTGCAATCATTTTTCCAAAACGAAAAACTGCCTACAGGGCAAATGGTTCCTTCAAAAGTGGGGAATAATAGTATAGATGACCTTACGTTATCGAAAACGGAAAGTGCAGATATAGAAGAGCAGCTTATTACCCTTCTGAAAAAAGTAGGAATCGCTGATACGAAAGCGAATCAACAATTGCTGCGGTTATTTCTAAATGAACAGTTACCAATCTCAAAGGAGTCGCTAAAAGCTGCATCGGAGTGGTTAAAAGAAATGGCCAAAGGCGATATGCCCAAAGCGCTCGAAGCAATAAAAATGACAGTTCAGAAAGAACTGCCATTAACCGGGCCCATTCTTAATAGTATGTTGGCACTACAGACAGAAGAAACGATAACGACTAATCTAGCTAAAGTCTTTGAAGCACTTATATCAATCAACCCAAAAACAAATACACACCAACAGTTAGAAGCATTGTTAATACAGCTTACGGAACCAAGTCTACATTTAGAAAATGGAAAAGACATAACCCAATTGTTCAAACGAACGGTGGAAGCTATAGGATTACAATACGAGCACGATATTAGTATTTTGGAAAAAGAACAAACGGCTGAAAATAAATTACTTGCATTGAAGCCTTTATTAATGAAAGCACTAGAGGAAACATCTAACCCTCATGCTAGAGATAAAATGGATCAGTTATTAACGAGAATTACCGGACTCCAACTCATTAATAGCGGACAGGAAGGACAATTTCAGCAATTGTTAATACATCTTCCAATATTGCTTGGAAATCATTCAACAGATGTCAGATTTAAGTGGATCGGGAAAAAACAACAGAATGGTCAGATTGATCCGGACTATTGCCGCGTATTATTTTATTTAGAATTGGAGCATTTACAAGAGATGCTAGTAGATGTTCATGTCCAAAATAGAATTGTAAATATCCGAATATACAATGATAATCCGAAGCTAAATCCGGTTATTAAAAGTGTTCAGCAGCTATTAAAAGATAAACTTGAAAATCTTCAGTATCATTTGTCCAGCATAATTGTTTCAACGAAAGAAAATGAAAATAATAAAAAACCAAAAACAACTGAAAAACTATCCACATTTTCACCATCAATGAATGGAGTGGATATTAAAATATGAAACAGGATCTCAGGATGAAAAGAAAAGAAGCAGTAGCACTTTCCTATGATATTTCCAAAGATTTAGCTCCAAAGGTTATTGCAAAAGGGAAGGGTGAAGTAGCGGATAATATATTGGAAAAGGCAAAGGAATTTAGTATTCCTATCCAAGAGGACCCGACGTTAGTTGAACTTCTTGGTCAACTTGAAATTAATGAAACGATACCAGAAGAATTGTATCAAGCGATTGCAGAGATCTTCGCTTTTATCTACAGAATTGACAAATCGATGAAAGATGTCGAATAATAAAATGGATATTAATATTATATTGTCAAAATTTATCCCCAGCTGACTTTTTTTGTAAACAAAAAAATTTTAAAAGGAGTTTATAAAATTATGTAGAAATATAGACACTGGGGATAAAACTACTATACAATAAGACAGGTAGTCCAAATTTGTCTAAATTGTATACATAAGAGATTGGAGGATGGAGAATGAATATCCACGAGTATCAAGGCAAAGAAATCCTCAGACAATACGGGGTGGCAGTTCCAAATGGGAAAGTTGCTTTCACTGTTGAGGAAGCTGTAGAAGCAGCACAGGCATTAGATAGTAATGTATGGGTTGTAAAAGCCCAAATCCATGCAGGCGGTAGGGGTAAAGCCGGTGGGGTTAAAGTTGCAAAAAGTTTAGATGAGGTTAAACAGTATGCTAGCGAAATTTTAGGCAAAACGCTTGTGACTCATCAAACTGGCCCTGAAGGAAAAGAAGTGAAACGCTTATTAATTGAAGAGGGCTGCGACATTAAGAAAGAATATTATGTCGGCCTAGTCTTAGACCGAGCAACTTCTCGCGTTGTCCTAATGGCATCTGAAGAAGGTGGAACAGAAATCGAAGAAGTAGCAGCAGCTACTCCTGAAAAGATTTTCAAAGAGGAGATTGACCCAGCTATTGGCTTACAAGCGTTCCAAGCGCGTCGTCTAGCATACCAAATCAACATTCCAAATGAATTGGTTAATAAAGCTGTAGCGTTTATGATGGGCTTATATAATGCATATATCGATAAAGATTGTTCAATTGCTGAAATTAATCCGCTAGTTGTTACTGGAGACGGACAAGTTATGGCTCTTGATGCTAAGTTAAATTTTGACTCAAATGCACTTTACCGTCAAAAAGATGTACTTGCATACCGTGACTTAGAAGAAGAAGATCCAAAAGAAATTGAAGCATCTAAATACGATTTAAGCTATATTTCATTAGATGGAAATATCGGTTGTATGGTTAATGGTGCAGGTCTTGCAATGTCTACAATGGATATTATCAAGCATTATGGCGGTGATCCGGCTAACTTCTTGGATGTTGGTGGCGGCGCAACTGCCGAAAAGGTTACAGAAGCATTTAAAATCATCCTTTCTGATCCAAACGTTAAAGGTATTTTCGTTAATATCTTTGGTGGAATCATGAAGTGTGACGTTATTGCAGAAGGCGTAGTAGAAGCAGCGAAACAAGTAGGTTTATCGGTTCCTTTAGTTGTACGGTTAGAAGGAACAAATGTTGACTTAGGTAAGAAAATTCTTGCTGAGTCGGATATTGATATTGTTCCTGCAGAGTCTATGGCTGACGGCGCACAAAAAATCGTATCATTAGTAGGTTAATGAAAGCTGGATTAAGAAAGGAGAAAATGACGTGGGTGTATTTGTAAATAAAGATACAAAAGTTATTGTTCAGGGGATTACTGGTAAAACAGCCCGTTTCCATACACAACAAATGTTAGAATACGGAACAAAAATCGTAGGAGGAACATCTCCAGGTAAAGGTGGTACAGAGGTTGAAGGTGTACCTGTATTTAATACTGTTCAAGAAGCAGTAGAAGCCACAGGTGCTAATGCTTCCGTAATTTACGTTGCAGCACCATTTGCAGCAGATGCAATCATGGAAGCAGTGGATGCAGAACTTGATCTTGCCATCTGTATTACAGAGCATATCCCAGTATTAGATATGGTGAAGGTTAAGCGTTATATGGAAGGAAAGAAAACACGCTTAGTAGGTCCTAACTGTCCGGGCGTTATTACAGCAGACGAGTGTAAAATTGGTATTATGCCTGGCTACATTCATAAAAAGGGCCATGTAGGTGTTGTTTCACGTTCTGGAACATTAACTTATGAGGCTGTACATCAGTTAACTCAAGCTGGTGTTGGTCAAACTTCAGCAGTTGGTATTGGTGGAGACCCAGTAAACGGCACAAACTTTATTGATGTTTTAAAGGCATTTAATGAAGATGAAGAAACATTAGCAGTTATCATGATTGGTGAAATCGGTGGAACAGCTGAAGAAGAAGCTGCAGAATGGGTTAAAGCTAACATGACAAAACCTGTTGTAGGCTTTATCGGTGGTCGTACAGCTCCTCCTGGAAAGCGTATGGGACATGCTGGTGCGATTATTTCTGGCGGTAAAGGTACTGCTGATGAAAAGATCAGAGTTATGAATGAATGCGGCATTAAAGTAGCTGAAACTCCATCTGTTATGGGTGAAACTTTAATCTCAGTATTAAAAGAAAAAGGTTTATACGAAAAGTGTAAAAATCTATAGGAGCTAGACATTAGCGCGCAAAACTTATTACTAACTAGGGGCTGACACAACTTTTGTGACAGTCCCTTTTTAATTAGAGGGAGGACGTAATGGAAGAAATGAAAAAGCGGTTAGTCCATATACACAGCGCTAGAGGTATTGGATGGAAATCAATCTACAGATTTATTCATTTTGATTCTACACTTCAATTGATCTTCACTTTAAAAGAACATCAATTCCCTGCACTTTTTCAAATGACTGCAAAAAATGCAAAGTTATTTTATGCAGATTTACATTCCACATCTACCGACGCACTATTGGATCAGTTTCATAAAGAACAAGTGCACCTCTTAACTATTTTCGATAACGAATATCCTGCCTGTTTAAGCAAGATTTATGATCCCCCTTGGGTTTTATATTTAAAAGGTAAGAAATCACTACTAAAGAGCAATTGTATTAGCGTAGTAGGTACTAGAAATCCTTCGCCGTATGGAATCGACGTAATTAAGACGATTATCCCTCCGCTCATCAAAAATAATTGGACAATTGTTAGCGGACTTGCGCTCGGGATCGATGCTGAAGCACATAAAATTTCCATAAAGGAGAAAGGTAATACAATAGCCGTTCTCGGTTCTGGAGTTCATCAAATTTATCCCACAAGCAATCAAAGCCTAGCCTCTGAAATGGCAATCTCCCAGTTATTATTATCCGAATTTCCTCCATATCGGAAAGCTGAAAAATGGCATTTCCCATTAAGAAATCGAATTATCAGCGGTATATCAAAAGGAACGGTGATCATTGAAGCCAAAGAACGAAGCGGATCGTTAATAACAGCTGAACAAGCCCTAGAGCAAGGAAGAGACGTATTTGCAGTACCAGGTTCCATATTTGAACCTAGGAGCCATGGGACAAACCGCCTTATTCAACAAGGTGCTAAATTAGTCTTAACTGCAGAGGATATAATAGAAGAAATCTAAAAAATAATTATTAAAAAATAACGAAAATATACATTAAAATGTATAAATTGAGAAATCATGTTTGACAAAAGTATATAAAGTATTTAATAATAATGAAGATTTTATTATTACCTCGTTAGGGAGGGATAGGTATATGTCGGATTATTTAGTAATCGTAGAATCGCCGGCAAAGGCGAAGACAATTGAACGTTATCTTGGACGGAAATACAAAGTTAAAGCTTCCATGGGCCATGTTCGTGACTTGCCCAAAAGTCAAACTGGCGTTGACATAGAAAATCAATATGAACCGAAGTATATTACTATTCGTGGTAAAGGACCTGTATTAAAAGAATTAAAAACAGCAGCTAAAAAAGCGAAGAAAATCTACCTAGCAGCCGACCCTGACCGCGAAGGGGAAGCCATTGCATGGCACTTAGCCCATACACTTAATATTGATGAAAACTCTGACTGTCGTGTTGTCTTTAATGAAATTACCAAGGATGCAATTAAAGAAGCGTTCAAACATCCAAGAGCCATTAATAAGGATTTAGTGAATTCCCAACAGGCGAGAAGAATATTAGACCGCCTAGTCGGCTATAACATTAGTCCAATTTTATGGAAAAAAGTAAAAAAAGGACTAAGCGCTGGCCGTGTACAATCTGTAGCTGTGCGTTTAATCATAGACCGTGAAAAGGAAATACAAGAATTCGTTCCTGAAGAATATTGGTCGATCACGGGTCTATTTGAAGTAAATAATGAAACTTTCGAGGCCGGCTTTTATGGGGCGGATGGAAAAAAACTTGACTTAAGCAATGAAGATGAAGTGAAAAATGTTATAAATCGAATCAAGGGTAAAGATTATATTGTGCAATCCGTTAAGAAGAGAGAAAGAAAAAGGAATCCAGCAGCCCCTTTTACGACATCTTCCTTGCAACAAGAAGCTGCACGGAAATTAAATTTTAGAGCCAAAAAGACAATGATGATTGCTCAACAGCTTTATGAAGGGATTGACTTAGGCGGAGCGGAAGGAACAGTCGGTCTCATAACCTATATGAGAACGGACTCGACGAGAATATCCGAAACAGCCCAAACGGAAGCCAATCAATATATAGAATCCGAATTTGGAAAGGATTATACTGCGCAGAACGAAAAAAAGACTGAAAAAAAATCAGCCAATGCTCAAGATGCCCATGAGGCTGTGCGTCCTACCTCAATATTAAGGACGCCAAACAGCCTTAAAACGGTGCTCGGTAGAGATCAGCTAAGGTTATACCGCCTTATTTGGGAGCGCTTCGTTGCGAGTCAAATGGCTCCAGCAGTTATGGATACAATGACTGTTGACCTTGTAAATGAAGGCGTGATTTTCCGAGCTAATGGTTCTAAAGTAAAATTCCCTGGGTTCATGAAAGTTTATATTGAAGGTAATGATGATAATACCAAAGATGAGGATAAACTGCTCCCGGATATTGAGGAAGGGATGACTGTTTCCTCAAAAGAAATAGATCCAAAACAACATTTTACACAGCCTCCTCCAAGGTATACGGAGGCAAGGCTTGTAAAGACGCTAGAGGAGCTTGGAATTGGTAGACCATCTACCTTCGCCCCAACATTGGATACGATTCAAAAGCGGGGTTATGTTGCCTTAGATAATAAACGATTTATTCCAACCGAGTTGGGGACCATCGTTCATGAATTAATAATAGAATTTTTTCCGGAAATCTTGGACCTTGAATTTACGGCCAAAATGGAAACAAGTCTTGACCTTATCGAGGAAGGGCAGACAAATTGGGTTGAGATCATCGACGAATTTTACCAAGGCTTTGAAAAACGTTTAAGAGTTGCGGAAAAGGAAATGCAAGAAGTAGAAATAAAGGATGAACCTGCTGGAGAAGACTGCGAACAATGTGGTAGCCCGATGGTTTATAAAATGGGGCGCTTTGGAAAATTTATGGCTTGTTCAAATTTTCCGGACTGCCGCAATACAAAAGCGATTGTTAAAGAAATTGGCGTGAAATGCCCTACTTGTAAGGAAGGCAATATTATAGAAAGAAAAAGCAAGAAGAAACGGATTTTTTATGGCTGTGACACATATCCAAACTGTGAATTTTTATCATGGGATAAACCAATTGCACGGGCCTGTCCAAAATGCAGTGGCTTGTTAGTAGAAAAGAAATCAAAACAAGGAATGCAGGTTCAATGTACAAATTGCGATTATAAAGAAGAACCACAACAATAGTAGCTTTATTCAGTCTACTGAATAAAGCTGCTGCCTCCGGCGGATGCCTCAGATTTTCAGTGGTAGTTTTTCGAGCGAGCTCGAAAAAATCTGGGCACAAATACGCCAAGGCGCATTTGATTATAGGAGGGTTTGACATTGAGTCAGGATTTTATAACGATAGTTGGGGCGGGTCTTGCTGGCAGTGAAGCCGCGTGGCAAGCGGCTAACCGTGGCGTTAAAGTTCATCTTTATGAGATGCGTCCGGTAAAGCAAACACCTGCCCACCATACAGATAAATTTGCTGAATTAGTCTGCAGTAATTCATTAAGGGCCAATACATTAACCAACGCAGTAGGCGTCTTAAAAGAAGAAATGCGCCATTTGAATTCAATCATTATTGGTTCGGCGGATGAATGTGCTGTTCCTGCCGGTGGCGCATTAGCTGTAGATCGCCACGAATTTTCTGCTAAAGTTACGGAGAAAATAAAAAAACATCCGAATATTACTGTCATAAACGAAGAGGTTCAAAGGATTCCGGAAGGTATTGCGATCATTGCTTCCGGACCTTTAACTTCAGAAGCAATGTCTAATGAAATTAAGCAGTTAACCGGGGAAGAGTATTTTTATTTTTACGATGCCGCTGCACCGATCATTGAAAAAGAAAGCATTAATATGGAAAAAGCTTATTTAAAGTCAAGATATGATAAAGGTGAAGCAGCTTATATTAACTGTCCGATGACGGAAGAAGAATTTAATACCTTTTATAATGCCCTTATTCATGCGGAGACAGTTCCTTTAAAAGAATTCGAAAAAGAAATTTTCTTTGAAGGCTGCATGCCGATTGAGGTTATGGCCAACCGTGGAATAAAAACTATGCTTTTTGGACCGTTAAAGCCGGTTGGCTTAGAGGACCCAAGAACAGGAAAGAGACCGTATGCAGTTGTTCAGCTAAGGCAGGACGATGCCGCCGGAACATTATATAATATCGTTGGCTTTCAAACGCATTTAAAATGGGGGGCGCAAAAGGAAGTCATTCAGCTAATACCGGGTTTGGAGAATGCTGAAATTATTCGTTACGGCGTCATGCATAGGAATACGTTTATTAACTCACCAAACTTGCTAAAATCGACTTATCAGTTGAAAAAAGATGATAAGATATTTTTTGCTGGTCAAATGACCGGAGTCGAAGGCTATGTAGAATCGGCAGCTTCGGGGCTTGTCGCTGGCGTAAATGCCGCGAAACTTATTAAAGGCCAAACTCCTGTAAGTTTTCCGGAAGAGACCGCTATCGGAAGTATGGCTCATTACATAACGGCCACGAATGCAAAAAGCTTTCAGCCGATGAATGCTAACTTTGGCATATTTCCACCGCTTCCCCAAAAAATAAAAAACAAGCAAGAAAGATATGAAAAGCATGCAGACCGAGCATTGGGGTCTATTCAGAATTTTGTGAATTATTTATGAAAAGTTTGCAATTTACTATAGTAGTATGGTAAGATTTATGGGACTTAACCTTTAAACAGCAAAAGGACTTTTTTAGCAGCAAGGAATTGAAAAATTTGCTGCTGTTTCTTATGTTTGTTTCTAATAATAAATTCTTAATACATAAGAACCATTAGCTGATACATAGATTTAAGAAGAAGGAATTCCACTTATTCTTAGGGGGTCTTTTATGAGTTCATCATTTCATGCAACAACCATTTTTGCAATTCATCATAACGGGAAATGTGCAATGGCCGGCGACGGTCAAGTTACATTTGGAAATGCTGTTATTATGAAACATTCTGCACGAAAGGTCCGTAGATTATATAACGGGAAAGTCGTTGCCGGATTCGCCGGCTCTGTTGCAGATGCTTTCACATTGTTTGAAAAGTTCGAAGGACGATTGGAAGAATACAATGGTAATCTGCAACGCGCGGCAGTTGAACTTGCAAAGGAATGGCGCAGCGACAAGGTTTTAAGACAATTAGAGGCAATGCTCATCGTTATGAATGAAGATTATTTATTGCTCATTTCTGGAACGGGTGAAGTGATTGAGCCAGATGATGGCATACTTGCCATTGGTTCGGGCGGGAACTATGCATTATCAGCCGGTCGGGCATTAAAGCGATACGCTGGTGATCATTTAACTGCTAAGGAGATTGCAAAATCCGCTTTAGAAATAGCCGGTGAAATTTGTGTTTACACCAATAATAATATTATTGTGGAAGAACTTTGAGTTGGAGGGATCAAGGATGAAAAAGGATTTAACTCCGCGTCAAATTGTTGAACGCCTTGACCAATTTATCGTTGGGCAAGACAAAGCAAAACGTGCAGTTGCTGTTGCTCTTCGGAATCGATATCGTAGAACTCTACTTGATGATAGACTTCGGGATGAAATAACCCCCAAAAATATACTAATGATCGGACCGACCGGAGTAGGAAAGACGGAAATTGCAAGAAGACTAGCGAAGCTAGTTGGAGCTCCATTTATAAAGGTTGAAGCTACAAAGTTTACTGAAGTAGGCTATGTTGGCAGAGATGTTGAATCTATGGTAAGAGATCTAGTTGAAACATCGATTCGTCTTGTGAAGGAAGAAAAAATGCAAAGTGTCCGTGCGAAGGCAGAGGAAAATGCCAATAAACGAATTGTTGAATTGCTAGTGCCGACAAAACAAAAGCAAACACAATATCGAAATCCATTGGAAATGTTATTTGGTGGGCAAAATCAAACACAAGATTATGATCAACAGCCATCAGAGGACCAGAACATTTCACAACGAAGAAAGCAAATGGCTCATCAACTTGCTCTTGGTGAATTAGAGGATCATATCATCACTGTTGAGGTTGAAGAGCAACAAGCTTCGATGTTTGATCTACTCCAAGGTTCAGGTATGGAACAGATGGGCATGAATATGCAGGACGCGCTCGGCTCTTTAATGCCTAAGAAGAAAAAAAAGCGCAAGCTTACTGTAAAAGAAGCACGAAAAGTTTTGACACAAGATGAAGCTAATAAGTTAATTGATATGGATGAGGTAACAGGGGAGGCCGTTTCAAAAGCCGAACAAATGGGGCTCATTTTTATCGATGAGATTGATAAGATTGCCGGTAAAAATCAAAATTCCGCAGATGTATCTAGAGAAGGAGTTCAACGTGACATTCTACCGATTGTTGAAGGATCTACGGTTGTGACTAAATATGGTCCTGTGAAAACAGATCATATTTTGTTCGTGGCTGCGGGTGCTTTTCATATGGCGAAGCCTTCTGATTTAATACCTGAATTACAAGGTCGGTTTCCAATCCGTGTTGAGTTAACTAGTCTCTCTGTTGATGACTTTGTTCGAATTTTAACAGAGCCAAGCAATGCTTTATTAAAACAATATGAAGCATTATTGCAAACGGAAGGTATCAAACTTGAATTTTCTGACGATGCTATTCGTAAGATAGCAACAATTGCCTATGAAGTGAATCAGGAGACTGATAATATTGGTGCAAGAAGACTTCATACAATTCTTGAACGATTGCTTGAAGATCTATCATTCGAGGCTTCGGATATCAATCTGGAAAAGGTCATGATCACGCCGGAATATGTAGATGAAAAATTAAGTACAATTGCTAGAAATAAGGATTTAAGTCAATATATATTATAACTTTATTCATACTGAATAAAGTTAAAGCCTCTGGGCGCAAATACGCCAAGGCGCATTTGATTATTTTTCCAATATTAGGAGGATTAAGATGAAGTTACTTGATAAAACTAGACAAATTAACGCAATGCTGCAAAAAGTTGGCGGAAAACCAGTTAACTTTAAAGAAATGGCTGAAACTTTACGTGATGTGATTGAGTCGAATGTTTATGTCGTAAGTAGAAGAGGGAAATTGTTAGGATTTGCAATAAAGCAACAAATTGAAAATGATCGTATGAAATTGATGTTGGAAGAAAGACAGTTTCCTACTGACTACACAAATAATTTATTTAATGTAACAGAAACATCAGCAAATCTGGATATTGATAGTGAATATACAGCTTTTCCGGTAGAAAATAGAGATATTTTTCAAGCGGGCTTAACGACTATCGTTCCAATTAATGGTGGAGGAGAACGTCTAGGTACATTAATTCTTGCAAGAATTCAGGAAAATTTTTCAGATGATGATTTAATTCTTGCAGAGTATGGTGCAACAGTAGTAGGCATGGAAATTCTTCGTGAAAAATCAGAAGAAATTGAAGAAGAGGCAAGAAGTAAAGCCGTTGTTCAAATGGCAATCAGCTCATTATCATATAGTGAGTTGGAAGCAATTGAGCATATCTTTGATGAACTGGAAGGTAATGAAGGATTGCTAGTTGCCAGTAAAATTGCCGACCGTGTAGGAATTACACGTTCAGTTATTGTTAACGCACTAAGAAAATTAGAAAGTGCGGGTGTAATCGAATCACGTTCTCTTGGTATGAAAGGGACATATATCAAGGTATTAAATGACAAATTCCTTATTGAACTTTCAAAATTAAAAACCAATTAATAATAAAAGCTGTCCAATTTGGGTTGTTTCTACTAAATTTGGGCAGCTTTTTTTTATGTGGTTTTTGTAGGATAAATGGGACTTTTTTTCTAATTTTATAGACATTTGCCGACAATTTGTTTTTTTTGTTATCATTTGTATAGAAATGATTTATAATAATGTGTAAATTGTAATATGATATTCTATAGTGTATTTTATCTTGGGAATAATTACCTAATTCCTGTGGTTTAGTTACATAGTAAAATGAATGTAGTGAGGAGATATACTATGAAACTATTTTCAGATTCTATTCAGTCATTAGAAAATGCTTTGGCATACTCATCGCTTAAACAAAAGACGATCTCAAATAATATTGCCAATGTAGATACGCCTAACTATAAAGCTCAGGAAGTAAGCTTTAAATCTGAATTTGATCGTGCTACATTACAAGCACGTCGTTCCGATGCTCGGCATTTTGAGTTTAAGCGTGGAAGTTCCAATATTGAAGTAAATACTAGAGCCACAACGTCCTATAACCATAATGGAAACAATGTCGATATTGATAAAGAGATGGCAGAAATGGCTCAAAACCAAATTTACTATAATGTCCTTGTTGATAGGATGAATAGTAAGTTTAATTCTTTAAAAGAGGCTTTAAAGGGAGGTAACTAATCTTGCGTGTTTTTAATGGAATGAATATATCTGCCTCTGCTTTAACGGCTCAGCGCTTTCGTATGGATGTCATTTCATCGAATATGGCCAATGCGGAATCAACAAGAGCTAATTTTGTAAACGGTGAGTGGCAGCCCTATCGCAGAAAAATGGTCGAATTTGAACCTGTTAAAGGTTCATTCAATACTTATTTAAATAAGGCAATGAAGGAGTCGCAAAATCCGGGACAAGGTGTTCGAGTTAGAGCCGTTGTGGAGGACGAGACGCCATTTACGTATGTATATAATCCTGAACATCCAGATGCGAATGCAGATGGATATGTTGCTATGCCTAATGTCGATCCTCTTAAGGAAATGATAGATTTAATGAGTGCAACTAGATCATATGAAGCGAATATCACTGCTTTTAATGCGACGAAAAGCATGTTGATGAAAGCACTTGAAATTGGGAAGTAGTGAGGAGGTAAAGCATTAGATGGAACGAATTTCGCCCTTTAAATTAAATCAGCCAACAAATTTACGTAATGATTCTATTTCTCAAAGAGTCACTCCCTCTGAAGCACACCAGAAATTTTCAAGTGCTTTAAAGAGTGCAATCAATGAACTTAATCAGTCACAAATACAATCTGATATTGCTACGAATAAATTTATAAAAGGTGAAATAACGGATATTCATGATGTAATGATTGCAGCACAGAAGGCAAGTATAACAAGACAAGCAGCGATTGAAGTACGTAACAAAGTAATCGATGCCTATAAAGAAATTATGAGAATGCAAATCTAAAAAAAGAATAAAACATAGAGGAATATGCTGGGGGCCATCATGAACGAGAAGCTAGTAAACTTGAAAAATAAAATTATGGATTTTTGGAATGCTAGGACGAAAACCCAAAAAACCATTATTGCCAGTTCAGTAGGCGCATTCATCGTCATTTTGATTCTCGTTTCAATTTTTGCATCAAAACCTAATCTTGTCCCTCTTTATAGTAATTTATCTCCCCAGGAAACCGGGCAAATAAAAGCTACATTGGATTCAAAAGGGATAAAATCTGAAATAACAAACGATGGTACTACTATTAAAGTGCCATCCGAATTAGTAGATACATTAACAGTGGAATTGGCGGCTGAAGGTATACCTGACAGCGGTGAAATATATTTTTCATCATTTGGTGAGGGTGGATTTGGTACGACCCAAGAAGAGTTTGAGATGAGAAAAAATGCAGCTGTTCAAAGTGAGCTTAAAAGACTGATCAAAAGATTTGAAGGTGTGCAGGATGCGGAAGTAATGATTTCACTGCCACAGCAAAGTGTTTTTATCGGTGAAGAGCAAGGAACTGCTTCTGCGTCAATCGTCATCCACCAAAAACCAGGCTATAAATTTAAGGATGAACAAATTGAGGGACTATACCATCTTGTTTCTAAAAGTGTGTCAAACCTGCCTATAGAAAATATCGTCATCACAAACCAGTATTTTGAGCATCTAGATCAAAAAAAATTATTTGCCGGAAATAATGGAAATGCAGGTGTTAACTTTACAGAACAATATGAAATCCAAAAGCAGGTTGAAAGGGATATCCAACGCCAAGTTCAGCAAATGCTTGGACTCATGATGGGTAGAGATAAGGTTATTGTTACAGTAACAGCAGATATTGATACATCTAAGGTCAATACAACAAGTAATATTGTAAAGCCAATAGATGAAGAGAATATGAAGGGAATTGCCATCAGTGCAGAAAAAATCTCTGAATCCTTTGTTGGTGATGGAGCTGCAGGTGGACAAGTTGGAGCTGGACAAAATGATGTCCCAAATTATCCAGCCCAAAACGGTAATAATAATGGCGAATATGAAAATATTGAAGAAAGAATAAATTATGATGTAACAAGAATTATGGAAACTGTCGAAGGATCGCCCTATAAAGTGAAGGATCTTGGGATTCAAGTGGCTATTGACAGCACGGATTTAGATGATCAAACGAAGCAAACACTTGGTGCGGAAATCCAAAATATGCTCAATGGCATCATTAAAACGACAATCGACAATAAGGAAGCCGATCTAAATGGAAAAGTAAATGTGACCTGGCAAGCCTTTAATGGCATCGAACCAATGCCTGTACCGACATTTATGGATACGGTTCAAAGTAATTTAGCAATGATTATTGGCGGTGTTTTACTATTGTTAGCCGTTGTTATTGGTTTATTTATGTTCCTTCGCAGAAATAAGAAAAAAGAGGCTATCGAAGATTTGGCTCCAATTACGGAAGGGCCAATTATCGATATTCCAGATGTGAATGAGGAACAGCAAACGGAAGCAAGCGCAAGAAGAAAACAGCTTGAAAAATTGGCAAAAGAAAAGCCAGATGAATTTGCGAAATTATTGCGCTCTTGGTTGGCTGAAGATTAGGGGGGGCTTTTATGTCTAAAAACTCGGAAGAACTTACAGGAAAGCAAAAAGCTGCCATACTCCTTATTTCTCTTGGGCCAGAAGTCTCTGCACAAGTATATAAGCACTTATCAGAGGAAGAAATTGAGAAGCTTACATTAGAGATTTCAAGTGTAAAGAAAGTTGAAACAAAACAAAAAGAGGATATTCTTGATCAATTTCATCAAATCGCCCTTGCTCAAGAGTATATTTCACAGGGTGGTATTGGCTATGCGAAGACAGTTTTGGAAAAAGCGTTAGGACCAGAACAAGCGGCATCGATTATTAACCGTTTGACTTCCTCCTTGCAAGTTAAACCATTTGATTTTGCAAGGAAGGCCGATCCTTCCCAAATATTAAACTTTATCCAAAACGAGCATCCACAAACAATTGCGTTAATACTTTCGTATCTTGACCCGGAAAAAGCCGGTCAAATTCTGTCTGCACTCCCACAGGAAATGCAGGCAGATATTGCAAAACGTATTGCTTTAATGGATAGTACGTCACCGGAAATTATTAATGAGGTTGAACAAATTTTAGAACGAAAGCTATCTACTACGGTAACTCAAGACTATACTCAAACTGGCGGTATTGAGGCTGTTGTTGAAGTGCTAAATGGTGTAGACAGAAGTACGGAGCGGACTATATTAGATGCACTAGAAATTCAAGACCCTGAGCTTGCTGAAGAGATTAAAAAGAGAATGTTTGTCTTCGAGGATATTGTTACACTTGATAATCGTGCGATTCAACGTGTTATTCGTGATTGTGAAAATGCAGATTTAATGCTTGCACTTAAAGTAGCAAGTGAGGAAGTTAGAGAGATTGTCTTTAAAAACATGTCAAAACGGATGGCAGAAACATTCATCGAAGAAATGGAATTTATGGGACCTGTACGTCTTCGCGATGTTGAAGAAGCACAGACAAGGATTGTTGCTACGATCAGACGTCTAGAAGAAGCTGGTGAAATCGTGATTGCCCGTGGAGGAGGAGACGATATCATTGTCTAGAGTTATCAAATCTCCTTTCACACAAACTGAAGAAGGTAAAAAAAGGGTCATCCAATTAAAACCGTTAAGCGGAGAACGGCAGTATTTCGAAGATAGTTACAATCAAAGCGAAGAAGCGGAGGAGAAGGCTGTTGATTTAAGGGAAATTGAAGTAAAGGCCGACGAAATTATTCGCAATGCCGAGAAAGAGGCCATTTCAATTTTAAGAGATGCCGAAAATAAATTACAAGAAATCATGCATCAAATAGAAGTAGAAAAACAGAATTGGGATATCGAAAAAGAGCATTGGATTGAAACAGCCAAACAAGATGGGTATGCAGAAGGCTTTGAGGTAGGTAGACAGGAAGGAGTTCACGAATTTAAAACTCTGATCAACACTGCCAAAGAGACTGTAATCCTAAGTAAACAAGATTATCTAAAAAATGTGGAACAATCGGAAACAACCGTTCTTCATCTAGGATTAAAAGCGGCAGAAAAAATTATCGGTTTTATTTTGGAATTAAACGAGGATATTTTTCTGAATTTGGTTAAGCAGGTTGTTAAAGAAGTAAAGGACCATCAGGATGTACAAATCCATGTTCATCCTAAATATTATAGTCTTTTAATATCGCAAAAAGAGGAAATTAAAGCTTATTTCAATAACCCAACAACGCAAATTTATATTTTTCCTGATGATGAACTAAAAGAAACGGATTGTATCATCGAATCGTCATTTGGAAGAATCGACGCAAGTATAGATAGTCAGCTAAATGAACTAAAGCTTAAGCTACTCCAAATTTTGGAGGGAGAGATGGAAGATGAAAACTGCTAATCTCATCTCTATGATCGATTCAATTGATACTTTTAAACGCTATGGCCGTGTAACAAGAGTCATCGGTTTAATGATAGAATCGCGCGGACCGGAAAGCTCTATTGGGGACTTATGCTATATCCACGTAGGTTTGAAGCGAAAGCGGATTATTCCTGCTGAAGTGGTAGGATTTCGTGATTCATTTGTTTTGCTTATGCCTTATACCGATATACAGGATATTTCTCCGGGCTGCCTCGTTGAGGCTACAGGTGAATCATTACAAATTAAAGTTGGATCTGCCCTGATCGGAAAAGTTCTAGATCCGCTTGGTTTACCGATGGACGAAAGTCCGCTTCCGAAGGGATTAACACCAGCTCCAACAGACCAGTCACCTCCTAATCCGATGAAAAGGCCCCCGATCGAAGAAGAGATCGAGGTAGGAATTCGAGTAATCGATAGCACCTTAACAGTCGGTAAAGGACAGAGGATTGGTATCTTTGCCGGTAGTGGTGTGGGAAAAAGTACGTTGATGGGAATGATCGCTCGCAATTCTGAAGCCGATATTAATGTAATTGGTTTAATAGGTGAGCGTGGTCGTGAAGTAAGGGAGTTCATTGAACGAGATTTAGGGGAAGAGGGCTTGAAAAAATCGGTTGTTGTCTGCGCAACCTCTGATCAACCGGCACTAATGAGGTTAAAGGGTGCGTATACAGCTACTGCAGTCGCAGAATATTATCGTGATCAGGGCTATAATGTCATGATGATGATGGATTCGGTAACACGTGTTGCAATGGCACAGCGAGAGATTGGACTTGCTATTGGTGAACCACCGACGACAAAAGGGTATACACCCTCTGTATTCGCTATATTGCCAAAGCTCTTGGAACGAACCGGTATGAATGATAAAGGCTCCATTACGGCATTTTATACAGTATTAGTTGATGGCGACGATATGAATGAGCCCATCGCAGACGCCGTACGCGGGATTTTAGATGGTCACCTTGTTTTGGACCGGGCCTTAGCGAATAAAGGCCATTATCCGGCTATTAATGTATTAAAAAGTGTCAGCCGTGTTATGAATAACATCGTTTCAAAAGAGCACCGAAAAGCGGCTGAAAGATTAAGAGACTTGCTGTCAACTTATATAAACTCAGAAGATTTAATTAATATCGGTGCTTATAAACGCGGATCCTCTAAGGAAATTGATGAAGCTATTCGCTTTTATCCAAGGATTATCTCTTTTCTAAAACAAGAGACAGATGAAAACATCCGAAAATCAGATTCCATATCCACTCTCATTCAGTTATTCGAAAATTAAATCATGTTTTTGGGGGTAGTCGATATGGCATTTAAATATAAATTCGAAAAATTATTATCAATCAAAGAAAACGAAAAAGATGTCGTTATCGGTGAATACAACGATGCTGTCCAAAAATTTGAGAAAGCGGCAACTAAACTATATCAATTGCTTAAGCAAAAGGAAGATTTAATAGATCAACAAGGGAAACAATTAACATCGGGCTTAAATATTAGACAAATTCAGGATTTACAACGATTTTTGCCATTCCTTGATAAATCAATTGCGGAGTGGCAAGTTCAAGTCGCAAAAGCTCGTAAATTTATGGAATTAAAACAACAGCTTTTACTTGAAAAAAACATTGAGGTAAAAAAATATGAAATAATGAAAGAAAAATCCTTGGCTGCCTATAGTCAATTGGAGAAAGCAGAGGAAAATAAATTAATGGATGAGATCTCGATCCAACAATATATGAATCGAGGAAATTAGGTGTTTATATGAGCAATAAAGCTGAAGAACTAAGCCTAAATGAGGAGAAAAAAAGTAGCAAAATTCAGTGGTTTTTGTTTGTGATCGTGATTCCGCTCTTTTTTGCCATAGCTATAGCCTTAGTTGTGATGACAATGTCCGGTATTAATGTATTTGACTTAGCTAAAAAGTATAGCGGTGATATACCGATTATTTCATCAATCGTTTCTAATGATGAAGATAAGGAAGAAGTTAGTGATAGTGTTTTTTCTTTAAAAGCTACAATTGAAGATCAAAAAGCGGAAATTGCAAATTTGCAGGCTGAAATTGAAAGCAAGCAAAAAGATCTCAAGGCTTCGCAAGAAGAAATTGATAAATTAGTGAATGAAATCAAAGCTTTGGAAGAGAAAGAAAAAGAGGCAACAATCAAGCTGGAAGAGCTTGCGAAGGTTTACGAAACGATGTCGGCGAAAAAATCAGCTGCCATTCTATCCGTTATGGCAAATAAAGATTCGATTGAAATATTAGTCAAATTGAATAATGAAACAAGAGCCGCTGTTTTGGAAAAAATGGAACCTAAAAAAGCAGCAGAATTAACCGTTTTATTAAAAGCCGAAGAGAACAAAGCCGGAATTAATAGTGAAGGGTAAAAAATAGTATTCATTCTGCGTTTTTACTTGAAAGGAGGTGAGAAAAATGAATGCCGCAGCCGTATTTGTAAATCCTAAAGCAACACAAAAGGTAGACATTCCGAAGAAATCGATGGATACAGTGAAAAATGGTGGTAATGAGACAAACCCATTTGCAAAACTATTGAGTGGGGAAGTAAACAAAAACGAATATGTAACAGTTCCTAAAGGGAAAGAGGATTCTCAGCCTCTTTTAGTAAAAGCCGAAGTTGCAGCTGATAATTCGGTGGATTCCGAAGAACTACTTCAGGCAATGGAACAATTGCAGGAGTTAATTCCAATAGATCAAGGTTTTATTGATCCTAAACTGATAGAAGATCCGGAAGTGTTAGCTTTGTTGAATCAAATGCCTCCGCAAATTCAGCAGTTACTGAAGGATTTTATTCAATCAGGTCAATCATTTGAATATTTAGTAGCTCAAACAGAGACTGGCAGTCAAGAACAAATAGGTCTATTACTACTTTCTCTATATCAGCTTGAGAAAAAAGGACAATTACCAGATGATCTGAAACAGCCTGAATTTATGAAGCTTTTACAACGCCAAATAAATGAAGAGTTCAATGTTCAGATTCCTGAAAAAGAAGTTCAAAGCGCAAGCATGCTTTTAAGTAAGCTCAATGAATTGCTTAATAAAAAGAATACGACGAATCCGGTTGATACTGTCATGCAAAATAAATTTGAGCTAAGACAAGCGATTCAAAGGGTACTTTATAGTACGTCTGCTAACGAAAACGCTGGTCAGCAAGATACTGCTAAAAAGGAATCAAGTGGCACAACAAACAATGTTACTGAAGTTAAAATGACACAATCTGTTGTGCACGAGGATGTATTTGACCAGCTTGTTGCTAGTTCTATCAAGGATGGGGGATCGGTAAATCGAATCCAACAATATGCTTTAAATGTAGGACAAACTTCCGGCTCGCCGTTGCCTGAGGACCAAATTTTGGAACAACTCCAAACTATCATGAAGCAAAGTAAATTTAGCACGTCACCGAATGGGACTAATCAATTGATGCTTAAGCTAAATCCTGCGCATTTAGGAACACTTACGATCAAGCTAATTGAATCAAATGGTGAAATGATCGCTCGCATTATTGCATCATCGAAAACGGCCAAGGAAGTCATCGAAACAAACTTAAATTCACTAAGGCATGTTTTTACAACACAAAATATAACGGTTGAAAAGTTGGATATCCAGTATCAGGGTGATAGCCAGTTTGATGAAAGCAATAAAGGAAACCGTCAGCAAGAGGACCAATCGAAACGAAACGAGCAGGAACCAGCGAATCAAAGGAACAAAGATGAAGATTCAATAGATTCAAATTCATTTAAGGATGAACTATTAAACATTATGGTATAGGAATGAGGTTATCATGAAATGACAAATACAATTGATCCAAGCCTATATCTAGAGAATTATAGACAGGCACAACGAAAAGCACCATCTAACAATTTAGGGAAAGACGAGTTTTTAAAAATATTAATGGTGCAATTACAAAATCAGGATCCGCTAAATCCGATGGAAGATAAAGAGTTTATTGCCCAAATGGCTCAGTTCACATCATTAGAACAAATGACAAAAATGGCCTCTTCTTTCGAAAAATTTATCGAATTTCAAAAAAGCAACACACTTAGCTCTTATGTTGGTTGGATAGGGAAAAAAGTTGATTGGGAAATTATCATAAAGAATGTTGATGAGGACGGCAATGAACTTGAACCTACTATTGAAACAGGTTCAGGCACAATTGAATCAATTGTCAATAAAGGTGATATTGTCGAGCTTCACTTAGATGATGGTAAGGTAATATACCAAGATGAGATCAAAAAAGTGCAAAATCAATATGAATCATCTTATGAAAACCAATTAACAACGGCCAGCCAAATGATTGGCAAACTTGTTTCATGGATCAATGAAGATGATGAACCGATTGATTCAATCGTTAGATCTGTCCAAATGAAAGATGGTATAGTTCAGTATGAATTAGAGGACGGAACTTTAATTAGCGGCAATCAAATAACAAAGGTGACTAAACAATAATTAGGTGGTGGAAACATGGATCATCGAATACAGCAATTAAACTACCATCCACTCTCCCATATTAAGCAGCAAAGTAAAAAAACGGTCGACCATACTGGCCCTTCGTTTAAAGAACTGCTTGGCAATACTATCAAAGAAGATACTACCTTAAAAATTAGTAAACATGCAGAAAAACGTTTAACTGAAAGAAATATAAAAATAGACCAAGAGCTTTGGAATAAAATTGAGCAAAAGGTTCATGAAGCAAAAGGTAAAGGTGTCAGCGATTCATTAGTTGTTACGGATCAAGCGGCGTTAATTGTCAGTGCTAAAAACAATACAGTCATTACCGCAATGGACCGAATTGAAGCAAGTTCACAAATTTTCACCAATATTAATGGAACGATCTTAATTTAACGCAAGTATAGAGCTGGACCGTATGGGGGCTCTAAAACACTGCTGACCGATAGATGCAGTGAACAATAAACAATGAAGGAGCGCATATTTTATGTTACGTTCAATGTATTCAGGGATTTCAGGAATGAAAAACTTCCAAACAAAACTAGATGTAATTGGTAATAATATTGCCAATGTTAATACGTATGGGTTTAAGAAGGGAAGAGTAACGTTTAGTGATTTATATAGTCAACAAATATCAGGAGCCACTGGTGCAACTGGAACTAGGGGTGGGGTGAATCCTAGACAGGTTGGACTAGGGGCCCAGTTAGCCTCAATCGATACAATTTATACTCCAGGGAGTACGCAATCTACAGGGAGACCACTCGATTTAGCAATTACTGGCGATGGATATTTCCAGGTTAAAGACCCTGGTGGTAATATTTTATTTACTAGAGCTGGGAATTTTTATTTTGATGAGAATAATGGTGATATTGTTAATTCAGATGGATACCACTTGGTTGGAACTGGAGGAAAAACACCTTTAAATATTCCAGCAGATGCTGAGTCCTTCAGTATTGGTGCTGATGGTACGATCAGCTACATTCCTGCTGGAGGTGGAACAGTAAACACAAGTCAAAAGATTGAGTTAATGAATTTCTCTAACCCAGGTGGCCTAACCAAGGTTGGTGGCAATTTGTTCCAAGAATCAGATAACTCTGGTACTGCGACAGCAATGAAAAATCCAAAAATTCAATCCGGCGCACTTGAAATGTCCAACGTCGACCTATCTGAAGAATTCACAGAAATGATCGTTGCCCAAAGGGGATTCCAAGCGAACACTAAAATTATTACAACATCTGACGAGATCCTGCAAGAATTAGTTAATTTGAAACGATAAACGATAATGTAAGGAGGTAGGGAGTTAAGCCAACCGCTTGACTCCCATCTATTTTGATTAAACTTACACGATTAAATGGACAAACCTTTTATCTAAATGCAGTTTATATAGAGCAAATCCAATCGTTTCCTGATACAACAATTACCTTAACGAATGGCAAAAAAATTGTCGTGCGGGAAGTAGAGGAAGATGTTATTCTTTTAGTTAGGGAATTCTATCGTGATATTAATATATTAGGACTTTCTGAACAAAGGGAGGAGGAATAATGGCTAAAAATAAAATGATTAATATAATGATTATCATTTTAGTAGTGATTGCTTTATCGGGTGTAGTGGCTTATTTTGTCATTACAAATATAAATAAAGTTGATAGTCCAAAAGAACCGACGATTGATGAAATATTAGAACAATCGATTGATACCGAAGAAATAACAACAAACTTAAATGATGGCCATTATTTAGTTATTCAGTTGAAAATACAAACAGACAATAAAAAGACAAAAGAAGAGTTGGAAAAACGAACTTTCCAAATCAAAAATATACTTATCCAAGAGCTTTCTTCGATGAAGTCAGAGCAATTTACGTCGAAGGAAGGATTAATTGAAGTAGAAGAACTATTAAAAATGAGGCTGAATGAAATCGTGCAAAAAGGTACTGTAGAAAAAGTCTACATTACAAATCGATTAGTTCAGTAGTATGTAGAGGTTTTTTTCGGAGGTGAGGGTAATTGGCAGAAGAGGTTTTATCCCAAAGTGAAATAGATGCACTACTATCGGCACTTTCAGCAGGGGAAATGAACGCAGAGCAATTAAAAAAAGAAGAAAAAGAAAAGAAGGTCAAGGTTTATGACTTCAAACGTGCATTGCGTTTCTCGAAAGACCAAATTCGCAGTCTTACAAGAATGCACGAGAACTTTGCAAGACTCTTAACGACCCATTTCTCTGCACAACTTAGAACATATGTGCAAATCTCTGTCGCATCTGTTGACCAAATTCCTTATGAAGAATTTATACGCTCCATCCCGAAAATGACAATTTTGAATGTTTTTGAGGTGCCGCCACTAGAGGGAAGGCTTTTGATAGAAGTAAATCCAAATATTGCTTACGCAATGATGGACCGTGTCCTTGGTGGGAAAGGAAACAGTATAAATAAAGTTGAAAATTTAACTGAAATTGAAACAAAAGTCATGTCCAATTTATTTGAACGTGCTTGTGAAAATCTTCAAGAGGCCTGGGCTTCTGTTGCCGAAATTGATCCAATGTTAACGGACTTTGAGGTCAATCCACAATTTTTGCAAATGGTATCCCCAAACGAAACTGTTGTAGTCATTTCATTGAATACGACAGTTGGCGAAACAAGTGGAATGATTAATATTTGCCTGCCACATGTATTATTGGAACCGATTATTCCAAAGTTATCTGTTCATTATTGGATGCAAACCAATAATAAAGAACGGATGCCTGAAGAGATTTCGTTACTCGAAAAACGAATTAAAAAAGCAGAACTCCCTATACAGGCTATTCTCGGAGAGTCAACGATTAGTGTGCAGGAATTTTTAAACCTAAATGTTGGCGATGTTATTCAACTTGATCAACTTGTTGATAGCCCATTACAAATAAAAATTGCCGACCATCCAAAATTCATCGGGCAGCCAGGTAAAATGAGACATAATATAGCAATTCAAATATTAGACAAAATAAAGGCGGGTGAAGACAATGGTCAGTGATGGCATGCTGTCACAAGATGAAATTGATGCCCTACTCAGAGGGGGTGGGGATGATATCAGTTTTGATGAACCAACGAATTCAGATGATCAAACTACTAATATTGATGACTATTTGTCCCCTCTTGAACAAGATGCATTAGGTGAAATAGGGAATATTTCCTTCGGCAGCTCTGCGACTGCACTGTCGACTTTACTTAACCAAAAAGTTGATATAACGACTCCAAAGGTTTTTATCGTTAGGAAAAGTCAATTGGCAGAAGCATTTCCACAGCCCTATGTAGCAGTTCAAGTTCAATATACGGCAGGGTTTAAAGGAGTCAATTTGCTCGTTATTAAAAAAAGCGATGCCGCGATTATTGCTGATTTGATGTTGGGTGGGGATGGTAAAAATCCATCAGAAGATTTAGGGGAAATTCAATTGAGTGCTGTTCAAGAAGCAATGAACCAAATGATGGGTTCAGCAGCAACCTCAATGTCAACAATTTTTAGTAAAAAAGTTGATATTTCTCCACCAAGTATTGATTTTCTAGATTTTATGAAGGGATCAGGTACTGACAGAGTTCCTGACGAGGAAGTACTCGTTCAAATTTCATTTAATTTAAAAATTGGTGATTTAATAGATTCAAATATTATGCAACTTTTACAGATAGATTTTGCAAAGGACATGGTAGAAGGATTATTAAATCCACAGCCCAATAATGAACCTGATTTAGTAAATTCAAATCCGGCTAGTGTTATGAGTGCAGCACCAATGGAGCAGCCCGTTACTTCCGTCGAGCAAGAGAGCAATGCGCCGATTTTTAGTGCGCCAATGGAAGAGCCGACTATGAATATGAATTATTATCAGGATCCTAGACAACAACAAATGCCGATGGGGAATTTTGGACAGCCGATGATGCCGTCATTTAATGGAGCAATGCCTAGTAATCCGATTCAAAGTGGTCCACAGCATATTGGTAGTGGTCCGGTAAATCCAACTAATGTTCAACCTGTTGTGTTTTCATCATTTGAGCAACCGACATTGCAGCGACAGGAGTCTAGTAACCTTAGCATGCTTTTAGATATACCACTTCAAGTAACAGTTGAACTTGGAAGAACTAAACGGTCAGTTAAAGAAATATTAGATTTATCAGCCGGTTCCATTATTGAACTAGATAAATTGGCAGGGGAACCTGTTGATATATTAATAAATAATAAATTGGTGGCTAAAGGGGAAGTAGTTGTCATTGAAGAGAATTTTGGTGTAAGGGTCACTGATATCATTAGTCAATCAGACCGCATCAAAAATTTACAATAAATTATATAGAACCGATGGAGGTATGTATTGTGGCAAATAGAATTTTGATTGTAGATGATGCAGCTTTTATGAGAATGATGATTAAAGATATCCTAACTAAAAATGGATTTGAAGTAGTTGGAGAAGCTGCTGATGGATTGCAAGCAGTTGAAAAATACAAAGAGGTTAATCCGGATTTAGTGACAATGGATATTACGATGCCTGAAATGGATGGCATTACATCATTAAAAGAAATCAAAAAAATCGATCCAGGTGCAAAAATTATCATGTGTTCTGCAATGGGACAACAAGCAATGGTAATTGATGCTATCCAGGCTGGTGCAAAGGATTTTATTGTAAAGCCATTCCAAGCAGACCGCGTTTTAGAAGCAATCAAGAAAACACTTGGATAGTAAAAGAGGGGGCAGCATATGCTTGCGTAAATTACTATTAATACTAATACTTTTGGTTTATGCTCCGTTTGGGCTAAATGTCCAAGCGGAGACAGATACAGGAAACGAAACCGTTGATCAGATGTTACAGGAAAGTCAAAACACCGATGCAACTTCTAAAACGACGAAACAAACAGATCAAGAATTAGTTCAAACTGAACCACCTGCAATTGAAAATCAATTTGGATGGCTTGATTTTGTAAAGATGTTTTTTGCATTAGCTGTTGTTATTGCACTTATATACATTATTCTACGATTTATTAATAAGAGGAATCGTCTGTTTGGCCAAATGAAGGCAATGGAAAATTTAGGCGGCATTTCTGTAGGCCCAAATCGTTCAATTCAATTAATTAGAATTGGCGAAACAGTTTTAGTTGTTGGAGTTGGGGAGACGATTCAATTGTTAAAAGAAATAACTTCCCAAGATGAAATAGAGAAGCTTATAAGTCAAAATGAAATCCAGCCGATTCAAGTTGGACAAACTATACTAAATAAGATTATCTCTAAAAACGATGATAAAACTAGTATGAAAAGTAGTTCTGCAAATAGCTTTAGTCACATGCTTAAGGGGCAATTAGAGGATCTAGCTGAAGGGAGAAAAAAGCTTTATGACAAAATTAAGAGGGATCAGGACGAATGACTGAGTTTCTTCCGGGTATTGATCCAAGCTTTTTTAATAGTACAGATCCAGCTAACGTGTCCACAACTGTTCGGTTAATTCTTCTCTTAACAGTTCTTTCAATCGCTCCTAGTATATTAATTTTAATGACTAGCTTTACAAGAATCATTATCGTCCTTTCTTTTGTAAGGACGTCACTGGCAACACAACAAATGCCGCCAACACAGGTGTTAATTAGTTTAGCCCTTTTTATGACATTTTTTATTATGGCACCAACGTTTTCGGAAATTAATGACCAAGCGGTTTCTCCTTTTTTGGATGGTCAAATTACGGAACAGCAGGCGTTTGATCGTGCATCTGTACCAATTAAGGAGTTTATGAGTAAACATACAAGGCAAAAGGATTTAATGCTGTTTCTAAACTATGCAGATATGGAAAAACCAAAAACGATTGAGGATATCCCATTAACAGCGCTTGTGCCTGCTTTTGCGATAAGTGAAATTAAAACCGCATTTCAAATTGGTTTTATGATCTTTGTCCCGTTTTTAGTAATCGATATGATCGTAGCCAGCATTTTGATGTCGATGGGGATGATGATGCTCCCACCTGTTATGATATCATTACCATTTAAAATATTATTATTTGTTATGGTCGATGGCTGGTATCTAGTTGTAAAGTCATTGCTTTTAAGCTTTTAACTTCATTATATAGGGTGATTACATGAACTCTCATTTTGTGATCGGTGTCGCTGAACAAGGGATTATGACGGTGTTAGCAGTGTCTTTACCATTGTTATTATTAGCACTAGGGGTTGGACTTGTTGTCAGTATTTTCCAAGCGACAACGCAAATTCAGGAACAGACACTAGCCTTTATTCCGAAAATCATTGCGGTTTTGGCTGGTCTTGTCTTTTTCGGACCTTGGATGCTTTCAAGAATTGTAGACTATTCGTTTCAAATATTTAATAATCTTTATAAGTTTGTAGGGTAAGAAATGATAGATTTAATAAATGCTTTTCCGGTATTTTTATTAGTATTTATTCGGGTTACATCCTTTTTTGTAACGGTTCCTCTCTTTTCTTATCGGAACATACCAACAACTTATAAAGTAGGTTTAGGATTTTTTTTATCCTATATCATGTTTTTATCGATGGAACATCCAAGTTTAGCTATTGATGAAGCGTACTTTATGCTCGTCCTAAAAGAGATGCTAGTAGGTTTATTTATAGGACTAATCGCTTTTATGGTTTTGTCAGCCATCCAAATTGCCGGTGGATTTATAGATTATCAGATGGGATTCGCCATCGCTAATGTTATTGACCCGCAAACTGGAGCGCAAAGCCCGATCTTAGGTCAATATTTATATACATTTGCACTTTTACTATTGTTAATAGTGGATGGTCATCATTTAATCCTTGATGGTATTTATTACAGCTATAAAATAGTCCCGCTAGAGCAGGTATGGCTTCCGCTTGGCAGCGAAAGGCTCGTGGAATTTATCGCAACTACATTTAATTCGATGTTTATCATTGCCTTTCAAATGGCGATCCCGCTTGTTGGCTGTTTGTTCTTAGTAGATATAGCGTTAGGGATCACGGCGCGAACAGTTCCACAACTGAATATTTTTGTAGTAGGTTTACCATTGAAAATATTAGTTGGTTTTATTTTACTCGTAGTTGTGATGCCGGTCTTCTTAATTCTCTTTCAAAAATTATTTGAGTCCATGCTGTTCACGATGCGGGGATTGATGCAAATCTTTGGGGGCGTATGAAATGCCGATTCATGGTTATGTTCAACTGGACCTACAGTTTTTTGCGGGTGAAAAAACAGAAAAAGCAACACCGAAAAAACGCCAAGATGCTAGGAAGAAAGGCCAAGTAGCGAAAAGTCAGGATGTCAGCGCAGCGCTAATGCTATTTTTTGTCTTTCTTTTGTTCTTATTTTTTGGCGGTTCTTTAAAAGAGCAAATGTTAACATTGGTCACGGTGTCTTTAAATGAGTATATGCTTTGGGACATTACAGAAGCGAATATTCATAAATTGTTCATTGATTTTACGCTTCGGGCTTTATATTTTGTAGCCCCGATTATGCTAACGGTGGCGATTATCGCTGTTGCTTCTAATTTCATGCAATTTGGCTTTTTATTTTCAACAGAAGCGATTCAGTTTAAATTGGAAAAAATAAACCCGATAACTGGGGCAAAGCGAATATTTTCAATTCGCGCGATCGTTGAACTATTTAAATCGATTCTCAAAATTTCAATCGTTGGAACAGGAGCTTTTACTGTTCTTTGGTTGAATTTTGATGATGTATTGATTCTATCGCAAAAAAGTGTAGGTGCATCCTTAGCGTTTATCGGTAAGGTTACGACACAAATGGGCTTAGTTGTATCCATTTTATTAATTGTTTTATCAGTATTTGATTATGCTTATCAAAAATTTGAACATGAAAAAAACCTTCGCATGTCAAAACAGGATATTAAAGATGAATACAAGAACATGGAAGGGGACCCGAAGATTAAATCGAAAATTAAAGAAAAACAAAGGCAAATGGCGATGCAGCGCATGATGCAGGAGATTCCAAATGCAGACGTTGTAATCACAAATCCTACCCATTATGCTGTTGTTTTAAAATATGATGAAAGTAAAGCAGACGCCCCGATTGTGGTCGCAAAAGGGGTTGATTATATCGCCTTAAAAATTAAACAGATTGCCAAAAATCATGATGTTGTTACAATTGAAAACCGGCCATTAGCTAGGGCGTTGTATGCGCAAGCTGAAATCGGAGACGCGATACCTGAACAGTTTTTTAAAGCGGTAGCCGAAATACTGGCTTATGTATACAGACTGAAAAGAAAAGTTTGACTTTATATGACTTTTCTAGATCGGAGAGAATTATATGTCAGCAAGAGATCTTCCCGTTCTTTTGGGAGTAATTTTAATCATTGCAATGCTTATCATCCCATTGCCTGGGTGGTTATTAAGCATACTCATCATCATGAATATAACGCTTGCTTTGATTGTAATCCTAGTATCGATGAACATGAGGGAAGCTCTCCAATTTTCGATCTTTCCTTCATTACTATTATTATTAACTTTGTTTCGATTGGGGTTGAACGTTTCCACTACTAGATCCATCTTAAGTAAGGGTGAAGCCGGAGGAGTAGTTGAAACGTTTGGTCATTTCGTTATCGGTGGAAATGCGCTTGTCGGTTTTGTTGTCTTTTTAATCTTAATTATTATTCAATTCATCGTTATTACAAAAGGTGCAGAACGTGTTTCCGAGGTAGCAGCACGTTTTACGTTAGATGCGATGCCAGGGAAGCAAATGAGTATTGATGCTGATTTAAATGCCGGCATGATTTCTGAATTGGAAGCCCGTGAACGACGTGAAAAAATTCAACGGGAAGCAGATTTTTACGGGGCGATGGATGGTGCCAGTAAATTTGTTAAAGGTGATGCGATCGCCGGGATTATTATTACGATTATCAATATTATCTTTGGAATTATTATCGGTATGGTGCAAATGGACCTTGCCTTTGGTGAAGCAACCCATAGATTTACACTATTAACAGTTGGTGACGGACTTGTCAGCCAGATACCGGCGCTTATCATTTCAACTGCAACCGGTATTGTTGTAACAAGGGCCGCTTCAGATGGGAACCTTGGCTCAGATGTTGTCGGTCAGTTATTCTTTACCTTTCCGAAACTTTTATATATTGCAGGGGGAACAATTGCCGGACTAGGTCTTTTTACCCCGATAAATGATATACTTACATTACCGATTGCCGGACTTCTTTGCGCAGGCGCTTATTTCTTATCGAAAAATAGCCAGCCTATACATGAATTAGAAACTGCAACTGGTGAAGAGGAAATGGAAGCAGAGGATCTGAAAAGTCCAGAAAGTGTTGTTAGTTTACTTAATGTCGACCCGATTGAGTTCGAATTTGGCTACGGATTAATCCCGCTTGCCGATACGAATCAAGGTGGAGACCTCTTAGACCGAATTGTTATGATTAGACGTCAGTTGGCGATTGAGTTGGGTGTTATTGTCCCTGTTGTTCGGATTCGTGACAATATCCAACTGCAGCCAAATGAATATCGAGTTAAAATTAAAGGGAATGAGTTGGCACGAGGGGAGTTATTACTTGACCATTATATGGCGATGAGCCCTGGAATTGATGATGAAAGTATTGAAGGCATTGATACGGTGGAACCTGCCTTTGGCATGCCTGCTAAATGGATTGCTGAGGATATGAAGGAAACAGCTGAGTTATCAGGGTATACTGTCGTTGATCCGCCATCAGTTGTCTCCACCCATCTTACTGAGATCATCAAAAATAATGCAAATGTTCTCCTAGGAAGACAAGAAACGAAACAATTGATTGATCATTTGAAGGAGTCCTACCCGATCCTAGTGGATGAAGTAACTCCTGATCCGTTATCAATCGGAGATGTTCAACGAGTGTTAGCTAAGCTCCTAAAAGAGCGTGTATCAATTCGAAATCTTCCAGTTATTTTCGAGGCATTAGCTGATTATGGCAGACTGACAAGCGATTCTGATTTATTGGCAGAATATGTTAGACAAGCTTTATCACGCCAAATTACTCGACAATATTTGGTTGATGGTGAGTCTCTTAAAGTCGTAACTTTATCTGGTAAAGTCGAGAAAACTATTGCAGAAGGAATTCAACAGACGGAACATGGTAATTATTTGTCATTGGATCCTAATGTTACACAAGCGATTATTGAAAATATTGCGTCCGAAATGGAGCGAGTATCCATGTTTGAACAATCATCCGTTATATTATGCTCACCTGCCGTAAGGATGTATGTTAAACAATTAATTGAACCATATTTTCCGGTTATACCTGTTTTATCATATAACGAGTTAGAATCTACTGTAGAAGTTCAAAGTATAGGGGTGGTGAATATTGAATGAAGGTAAAAAAGTTTATTGCACCTAATATGCCGGAAGCGATGAAAATGATTCGTAATGAATTAGGAAAAGATGCGGTCATTTTAAATTCTAAGGTTGTGCAAAAGGGTGGGATTTTCGGTTTTTTTACTAAAAAAAATATTGAGGTGATCGCCGCTGTAGATCCTCAGCCAATACCGAAAAAGCAACCAATGCAAAAAGAAAAAATAGAACCTAAGATAGAGTTTCAACCGGCTCCGATCATTAAATCAGTTGAAGTTCCAAAAACGGATGCTGAATTGTTAAAAGAAATTAAAGATTTAAAAGAAATGCTGAAAGGATTATCGGTGCATAATGGTCGGGATAGCTTTGAGCACTATCCCGGTCCATTAAAGGATATGAATCAGTTTTTAAGCAACCAGGAAGTTGACCTGCAGCTGCGAAAAGAAATCATGGGCTTTTTGCTTGAAAAATGGTATGTGAATAAAGGTGAAGCAAATTTCGAACAAATTACCACTTGGGGTAAAGAGTATCTTGTAAACAGCATGTCACCTTTATCATTTGGAGCCATTAATTTCTCAAAGAAATATATTAACGTTGTTGGTCCAACCGGGGTAGGGAAAACGACAACTTTAGCTAAGATTGCTGCTCAGGCTGTGCTGAAATATGGAAAGAAGGTTGCTTTCATAACAACTGATACGTACCGAATTGCAGCGATCGACCAGCTTAAAACATATGCAAAAATATTAAATGTTCCATTAGAGGTTACATATACAATTGATGATTTTGTAAAAGCAAAAGAAAGATTCTCCCACTTTGATCTCATTTTAATTGATACTGCTGGAAGAAACTTTAGAAATAAACAATATGTCGAAGATTTGAAATCTGTAATTAGCTTTGATGAAAACCTTGAGACCATTCTAGTACTTGCTTTAACATCTAAATATTCAGATATGCTGGATATCTTTGAACAATTCTCATCCATTAAAATTGATAAGCTGATTTTTACCAAGGTTGATGAGACATCTAAATATGGGACAATATTAAACCTTATTTTTAAATACAAAATAGGGGTTGCTTACTTAACTAATGGACAAAATGTTCCCGATGATATTTTTGAAGCATCACCAGAATCAATAGCAAATACTGTTTTTGGGGTAAATAGACATGAAAGATCAAGCTGAAAAATTAAGAGCGAAAATTGAACTTTTGCAAAATAAGGCAAAGACAAAAACCATTGCTGTCGTTAGCGGTAAAGGTGGGGTAGGAAAATCAAACTTTTCGTTAAATTTTGCTCTAGGTTTGTCCAGTGCCGGGTCTTCAGTGTTATTATTTGATATGGATATAGGTATGGGAAATATCGATATTCTAATGGGCGTCACTCCAAATTATACGATTGTTGATATGTTTGAAAGTGATTTAAAGCTAACGGATATTATTGAAAAAGGCACTAATAATCTTTCCTATATTGCTGCTGGTACAGGTCTTTCGAAGATTTTTAAGCTTGACAACAATAAGTTTGAATTATTTATTACTCAATTAGAGGAGATTATCGAGGATTTTGAATATATCATTTTTGACATGGGTGCCGGCATTACTGAGGAAAGCATGCAGTTTATTTTATCCGTAAATGAGCTTTTTGTTATTGCAACTCCAGAACCTACTTCAATTACAGATGCGTATGCAGTCATGAAGTATATTCATTTAAAAGAATTAGATATGCCCTTTTATTTAATCGTTAACAGGACTTATTCCGAAAAACAGGCATTATCGACATCAAATCGTCTGAGTAATGCAGTGAAGCAGTTTTTAAACAAGGATGTTGTAACGTTAGGAGATTTGCCTGATGATCGGGTTGTTTTGAAGGCTGTGAGCCACCAAATGCCATTTTTACTATATGCCCCCAATTCAGATGTGAGTCGTTCGATGTTAAAGATTGTGGAGCGGTATACGAATCAAAATTTTGATCAAATGAAGTCAACATCCTCCTATAGTTTTATTTCTAAACTACGACGATACTTTATTAAATAAAAATCAAATGAGCGTGTTGAATTTGATTTCTAAAGGGAGGGTAGGTTTGTGACAAATCAAGTGAAAGTTTTAGTTGTTGATGATTCTGCATTTATGAGAAAGCTAATTACAGACTTTTTAAATGAGGATCCCCGTTTTAATGTTGTTGGAACAGCTAGAAATGGAAAAGATGCCATCCAAAAGGTTAAGGAATGGCAGCCTGATGTTGTCACACTTGATGTTGAGATGCCGGAAATGAATGGTCTAGATGCACTGCAAGCAATTATGAGTGAAAATCCTACAAGAGTTGTTATGCTCTCAACTACGACAAAAGAAGGCGCAGAAAACACATTGCTAGCCATGTTATACGGAGCTATCGATTTTATCGCAAAGCCTTCAGGAGCGATTTCACTTGATTTGGACAAGGTAAAAGAAGAAATTATTATGAAGGTTTTAATGGCCTCCAAAGTCAATGTTCAAGGGTTTTCAATGAAAAAGAATAAAGTTACCCCTCTTTTTGAAGATGTCCAGCCGCGGCAGACGAGGACAGTTGAAAAAACGCAAAAAAATACCGTTAAAAAACTTGTTTGTATAGGCACCTCCACTGGCGGCCCTAGGGCTCTTCAACAAGTATTGACGAAGCTGCCGAAAACAATAGATGCACCAATCCTTGTAGTTCAGCATATGCCAGCCGGCTTTACTAAATCTTTAGCGGCACGGCTTAATTCTATAAGTGCAATTAATGTAAAAGAAGCTGAAGACGGTGACATCTTAGAAAATGGAACAGCCTACATCGCACCTGGAGGTTATCACCTAAAATTAAAAAATAGTGGAGGAAATAATATTACTATTTATTTAGATCAGACGGTCCCCATTAATGGTCATCGTCCCTCAGTTGATGTTATGTACGAGTCGGTGAGTGAAATTAAAAATTATAGTAAAATTGCAGTGATTATGACTGGAATGGGGGCGGATGGGGCAAACGGCTTAAAAACACTGAAATCCTCCGGTAACACAATAGCAATTGCGGAATCTGAGGAAACGTCTGTTGTTTTTGGAATGCCAAAATCGGCAATTGCAACTAATTTGGTCGATGAAGTTGTCAACTTAGATAAAATCGCTTCAACTATAATGAAATATATTGAAAGTTGATATGGGGGTGTTCAATATGGATACAAATCAATATTTAGAGATGTTTATCGATGAGAGCAAGGAACATTTGCAAGCTATCAATGAGAATTTATTAGCTTTGGAAAATGACCCGAATGATATGAATATTGTTAATGAAGTATTTAGGTCTGCCCATACTTTAAAAGGTATGTCAGCAACAATGGGTTATGAAGATTTAGCCAATTTAACACATAAAATGGAAAATGTGTTGGACGGCATAAGGAACCATAAAATATCCGTTAATTCGGATATATTAGATGTTGTCTTTTCTTCTGTTGATGATCTTGAGGCAATGGTCAATGACATTGCTAGCGGTGGAGACGGAAAAAGAGATGTTTCCGAGGTTGTTCAAAAGCTGTTATTAATTGAAAAAGGTGAAGACCCTAAGAGTGGAACTGTAAAAATAGCTACGGAAGCAAAAAAAGAAGTGGGAAATACCGGAAATGACCGAATGGGTATCCTCGATGAATTCGAAATCACTGTGTTAGAACAATCAAAAGAGCAGGGATTTGACAGTTATCATATAACCGTAAAGCTAAGAGATGATTGTTTATTGCGTGGTGCTCGCGTTTTTATGGTGTTTGAGATTTTAGAACAAATCGGAGAAGTAATTAAAGCAAATCCTTCTGTTGAAGATCTTGAAGAAGAGCGCTTTGATTATGAATTTTCAGTAGTGCTCGTAACTAAAGAAAATGCTGAAGATATTGAAAAGCGGATCATGAAAGTTTCCGAGATTGAGAATGTAATAGTGAATGTATTTTCAATCGAGGAGTATAAACAGGACCAAAATAGCAAGAATGAAAATAATTTAATTGTTGAAGAAAATGCTTCTTCTTCTGCTACCCAGGAAACTAACTCCAAAGGGGAAAGTGGAAAAGAGAAAATAAAAGGACAAAATGTCTCTAATAAGACGATCCGTGTTAATATTGAACGTTTAGACATTTTAATGAATCTATTTGAGGAGCTTGTCATAGATCGGGGCCGTCTTGAACAAATCTCCAATGACTTAAATAACGCTGAACTTCACGAAACTGTGGAGAGAATGTCACGAATTTCAGGAGACCTTCAAAATATTATTTTGAACATGCGGATGGTTCCTGTTGAACAAGTATTTAATCGTTTCCCAAGAATGGTAAGACAATTAGCACGCGACCTAAACAAAAAAATCAATTTGGAAATTATCGGTGCAGAAACAGAATTGGATCGGACTGTAATTGATGAGATTGGTGACCCACTTGTCCATTTAATTAGAAATGCACTTGACCATGGAATTGAGACGCCTGAAGAACGAATTGCAAAAGGCAAACCTGAAGAAGGTACAGTAGTTCTTAAAGCGTATCACAGTGGAAATCATGTCTTCATTGAAATTGAGGATGATGGCGCAGGTATTAATCGTGATAAGGTGTTAAAGAAAGCAATTGAACGTGGGGTTGTAACTGCAGAAGCAGGAGCAAATATGACCGATAAGCAGGTTTATGAGCTTATTTTGGCATCCGGTTTTTCAACAGCAGATAAGATTTCTGATGTTTCGGGACGTGGTGTTGGACTGGATGTTGTTAAGAGCACGATTGAATCATTAAGTGGTTCCGTTTCGATCGAGTCCAGATTCGGTCATGGATCGATCTTCTCGATTCAATTACCATTAACATTATCCATTATCTCTGTCATGCTTATTGAAATTCAAGAGGAAAAATATGCAATTCCTTTATCCTCTATTATCGAAACGGCTATTATTAAAAAACAAGATATTTTAAATGCGCATAACCAAAAGGTGATCGATTTCAGAGGCAAGGTAGTGCCATTAGTATTTCTAAAGGAGATTTTCGAGGTACCAGTTGTAAACGAAGAAGATGGTCTTTATTCCGTAGTCATTGTTCGAAAAGGGGAAAAAATGGCCGGTCTTGTTGTAGATTCATTCATAGGTCAACAAGAAATCGTCTTAAAGTCATTAGGTAATTATTTAAATTCAGCGTTCGCTATTTCAGGTGCTACGATCCTTGGGAATGGACAAGTTGCCTTAATTATTGATTGCAATGCTTTGATTAAATAACAAAAGATGAAGGCACTTGATGATAAGGAGGAATAAATAATGTCCACGGAAGCTTTAACTGACATAAAAGTAATCGTTTTTCAGCTAAAAGACGAAGAATATGGTATTCCAGTTCAACAGGTCCAATCAATTGAGCGAATGATGCATATTACACGTGTGCCCAAAGTGGCTAAATTTGTTAAAGGGGTTATGAACCTGCGAGGGGTTGTGACTCCAATTATCGATTTGCGTAAAAGATTTGGAATTGAAGAGGTCGCATACACAGAAAGTACACGAATCATCATTGTTGGGGTGGCTGACATGGAGGTTGGCCTAATCGTCGATGCAGCAAACGATGTTATTGATATTCCTGAAGGAGCAATTGAACCGCCGCCGGAAGTAGTCGGTACTGTTGAAGTAGAATACTTAAATGGTGTTGCTAAACTTGATAAACGGCTTTTAATATTACTAAATCTTGAAAAAGTTTTAATTTCTGATGGAATTAAAGAATTAAAGTTAGTAGAGGGCTAAAACTATGTCTTTTATTGAACAAATTAAAGGTCACCATTTAGATATTCTAAGAGAGGTCGGAAATATCGGTGCCGGCAATGCCGCCACCGCGCTCTCAAAAATATTAGGGAAACGGGTTGATATGACCGTTCCTAATGTAAGAATTGTATCTTTTGATGAAATGATGGATATGGTTGGCGGAGCGGAAAATGTTATTGCGTCGATATTCCTTAGAATTGAGGGTGACGCACCAGGGAGCATATACTTTATGCTTCCATTAGAGCAGGCAGAAAAATATATAGAATTAATGACAGGAGAAGAAAATTTCTCGTTTGATAATCCACCTTATCCTGAGTTATCCGTTTCTGCTCTGCAAGAACTTGGAAACATCCTTTCCGGCTCTTATTTATCTGCATTGTCAGACTTTACAAAACTAAACCTATACCCAACAGTGCCAGCATTAGGAATTGATATGGTAGGTGCGGTTCTTAGTTATGGATTAATGGAAGTTTCTCAAGTTAGTGATTATGTGATCGTCATTGATACAGCTGTTAGTGAACAAGAAGAAATTAAAGATAGTGTTAAGGGGCATTTTTTCCTTTTGTTAGATCCTGAATCATTTGAGAAAATATTCAGTGCGTTGGGAGTACCACTTGATGAATGACACAGTAAACATTATTAAGGTCGGGATCGCTGATATGAATGTAGTCCAATCGCCAAGTCTTATTCGCACATCAGGATTAGGGTCTTGCGTTGGAGTAGTTATTTATGATACCCAAAAAGAGATTGCTGGTCTTGTACATGTTATGCTTCCTGATTCATCTTTAGCTAAAGCAGATTCTATAAATATTGCAAAGTATGCAGATACTGGTATAGAGGAATTAATAAACAGATTAACTAAAATAGGTGCGAGAGTTACTAATTTAAAGGCGAAAATAGCGGGTGGGGCGCAGATGTTTCAATTCTCTACTCAAAATGAGATGATGAGAATAGGACCTCGTAATGTAGAAGCGGTAAAAAAAGAACTGCAACGCTTTCGTATCCCGATTATAGCTGAAGATGTTGGGGGAAGTAGTGGGCGAACAATTGAGTTTAACCCAAGTACAAGAAAGCTAAATATTAGAACGGTGAATCAAGGGGTTAAAGATATTTAATACTATCAGAATTGTTGAAACGTCTTTGAAGGAGGATGACCATGACGAGAATACCTTCCAATGAGGATCAGATATGGCAGAAGTGGATCAATAATAAGGATCCTCAAGCTGGTGATTCATTAATACGTCTATATATGCCTCTTGTTAGTTATCATGTACAAAGGATTTCTGTAGGATTACCTAAGAATGTAAATAGAGAAGATGTAAAAAGCTATGGTCTAATGGGATTATATGATGCTCTTGAAAAATTTGATCTTTCTAGAGATTTGAAATTTGATACTTATGCATCCTTTCGAATTAGAGGTGCCATTTTGGATGGTCTTCGTAAGGAGGATTGGCTTCCTCGAAGTTTGCGGGAGAAAAATAAAAAAATTGAAGCCACCATCGAACGATTAGAACAAAGATTTATGCGAAATGTTACAGTTGAAGAAATAGCAGCGGAAGTTGAAATGACTGAAGATGAAGTAAATAATGTGATTACAGAAGGTTTTTTCGCTAATATTTTATCCATTGATGAAAGCAATAAAGACTCTGATGAGAAAGAGGGATTAAGCTTTTCCATTCGTGATAAAAACAGTTTAACCCCTGAGGAGCATACGATAAAAGAGGAACTATACAATGAACTTGCCGATGCGATTGTCGAACTAAATGACAAAGAGCAACTTGTTGTAAGTTTATTTTATCACGAAGAATTGACACTTACTGAAATTGGACAGGTCTTAGGTCTATCCACTTCAAGAATTTCGCAAATCCATTCTAAGGCTCTTTTTAAACTTCGCTCCTCATTAGGAAAAATCATGTCCATGTAATTATCCTTTACGAAGGAAGTGAGAAGATGAGTTTAAAGCTTGTAGAGTTACAGGTTGCGCTTCCAAGAACACAGGATTTAGGGAAAATACAAGAACAATTACAGCAAAAAGGTCAACTTGTGCAAGATCAGTTAGCTTCAGCACAACAAAAGGAAGATCTTGAAAAGCAAAAACAAGTAAACAAATATGATGAAACTACAAAAAATAAACTTCAAAAAGATGGTCAAAATTCTAATGGTGCCTACGTCACAAATAAAAGAAAAAAGCAAAACAAACAAATGCATCCTGCTGAAGCACATCACCCCTATAAAGGAAATCTAATAGATATAGAGGGATAAAATGTATCCATATATGCTTACAATCAGTTTTATCTTACATGTTTTCGCATTCTTTTGGATATTCTTATTATCGATGCGTTTAAAACGTACAAATGAAATAGAAAAAAGGCAAGCGGAAATACAAAAAGAAATAGAAGATTTGTTTCAGTCATACCTGCTGGAGATGAAAGAAGAAAATGAAAAGTTGTTGAATTTGATTGATAAATCAAAACCACCTATAAATAAACGTGAAAAAGTGACTCAACAACCTTATCAAACTCAGGAAAAACCGAAGCCAAAAGAGTATACACCACCAATGCCTTCTGCTCAAGATCGTTTTGAGCAATCATTAAATTCCAAAGTGGTTTTACTTCATGAGCAGGGTTTTAAAGCAGAGGAAATTGCCCAAAAATTAAATAAAGGAAAAACTGAAATAGAGTTAATTCTTAAATTTAATGGGTCAAAATGATAAAAGACTTGATTTAGAGATGTGCAGTATGGTATAGTAACTTTCGGTGTTAAATACACACGTCCGTTGATTAAAATATAGGTGCTGCAAATGCAGTCATATTTTAAAATGATGCGAACGGAGGAAATAAAACCATTTAGGAGGAAAAAAGAATGTCAGTAATTTCAATGAAGCAATTATTAGAAGCTGGTGTACATTTTGGACACCAAACACGCAGATGGAATCCTAAGATGAAGCGTTACATCTTCACAGAGCGTAACGGCATCTACATCATCGACTTGCAAAAAACAGTTAAAAAAGTTGAAGAAGCTTTCAACTTCATGAAAGAAGTAGCTGCAAATGGTGGAACAATTCTTTTTGTAGGTACTAAAAAGCAAGCTCAAGATTCTGTTAAGGAAGAAGCAGAACGCAGTGGACAATACTTCGTTAACCAACGCTGGTTAGGTGGTACTTTAACAAACTTTGAAACAATCCAAAAACGTATTGCACGCCTTAAAGAAATTGAAACAATGCGTGAAGATGGAACATTTGATGTATTGCCAAAGAAAGAAGTAGTTAACCTAAATAAAGAATTAGAGCGTCTTGAGAAGTTCTTAGGCGGAATTAAGGAAATGAAACAGATCCCTGATTGCTTATTCATTATCGACCCTCGTAAAGAGCGTATCGCAGTTGCTGAAGCTCACAAATTAAACATTCCAATTGTGGCAATTGTTGATACAAACTGTGATCCAGATGAAATCGATTATGTAATTCCTGGTAACGATGATGCAATTCGCGCTGTTAAGCTTTTAACTGCAAAAATGGCTGATGCTATTATCGAAGCTAAACAAGGTGAAGAAGTAGCAACTCCTGCTGAATAATAAGAAAAGCGGAAGTGCCCGTTTTTGGAGTCGCTGGGTGCTGGAACTGGACATAGAAGTAATTATAAAGGTGATAAGAGGGACATGCCTTTTATCACCTTTTTAAAAACATTCACAAAATAAAATGGGTATACATAACTAATCTTAAGGAGGATTCAACATGGCAGTTACTGCACAAATGGTAAAAGAGCTACGTGAAAAAACAGGTGCTGGAATGCTTGATTGTAAAAAAGCACTTACAGAAACGAATGGTGATATGGATAAAGCAATTGACTTTCTTCGTGAGAAAGGGATCGCTAAAGCTGCAAATAAAGCAGACCGTATTGCTGCTGAAGGTACAACTTCAGTATTAACTAATGGTAATAAAGCAGTTATTTTAGAAGTAAACGCTGAAACAGATTTCGTTGCTAAAAATGATGCTTTCAAACAATTAGTGTCAGAGCTTGGTGAACATTTATTATCCGAGCAACCAGCTACACTTGAAGAAGCATTAACTCAAAGCTTAAATGGAAATGGTCCCGCTCTAGAGGAACATATTAATGCTGCAATTGCAAAAATCGGTGAGAAGATCTCATTACGCCGCTTCCAATTGGTTGACAAAGAAGATAGCGATGTTTTCGGTGTTTACCTACATATGGGAGGACGTATTGGTGTGTTATCAGTGCTAGCTGGTACTAATGATGCAGATGTAGCAAAAGATGTATCAATGCATATTGCTGCTGTAAACCCACGTTATATTACACGTGATGAAGTTCCTGCAGAAGTATCAAACCATGAGCGTGAAGTTTTAACACAGCAAGCCCTTAACGAAGGCAAACCTGCAAACATCGTTGAGAAAATGGTTGAAGGCCGTCTAGGTAAATTCTTCGAAGAAATTTGCTTACTAGATCAAGCTTTCGTTAAAGACCCAGATCAAAAAGTTGGCAAATATGTTCAATCTAAAGGTGCTTCTGTAAAATCATTCATTCGCTATGAAGTAGGAGAAGGAATGGAAAAACGTCAAGAAAACTTTGCAGAAGAAGTAATGAACCAAATCAAAAAATAATGGCAATTATGTAGGGAACACATCGTGTTCCCTATTTTTAGAAAGACGGAAGAAACGATTTTTCAACTTGGAGGTAGTCATGACTAATCCGAAGTATAGACGTGTTGTATTAAAATTAAGTGGTGAAGCCCTTGCAGGTGAAAAAGGGTTTGGGATTGACCCAGCTGTCATCAATAGCGTTGCTAAGCAAGTCAAGGAAATAGCTGAGATGGATGTTGAAGTAGCGGTTGTTGTTGGCGGCGGGAATATTTGGCGTGGTAAAATAGGCAGTGAAATGGGAATGGATCGCGCAACGGCTGATTACATGGGCATGCTTGCAACTTGTATGAATTCTTTAGCACTTCAAGATAGTTTAGAGAGCATGGGAATTCAAACTCGTGTCCAAACATCTATAGAAATGCGTCAAGTTGCAGAGCCGTACATTAGAAGAAAAGCGATCCGGCATTTAGAAAAGAAACGTGTTGTTATTTTTGCTGCTGGTACGGGAAATCCTTATTTTTCAACGGATACGACTGCAGCACTACGAGCTGCCGAAATAGAGGCAGATGTGATCTTAATGGCTAAGAATAATGTTGATGGTGTCTATAGTGCAGATCCTACTATTGATAAAAATGCAGTTAAATATGAGACTCTCTCTTATTTGGATGTAATTAAAGAAGGATTAGCCGTTATGGATTCTACTGCATCATCGTTATGTATGGATAATAATATTCCATTAATCGTATTCTCAATCATGGAAGAAGGAAATATTAAACGTGCAGTTTGCGGCGAAAATATAGGAACGATTGTAAAGGGGAAATAAGTAATGGGACAAACAGTTATTAAAAACACTAAAGAAAAAATGAATAAAGCCATTCAAGCATTCAAACGTGAATTAGCTACTGTTCGTGCAGGAAGAGCAAACCCATCGCTACTAGACAGAGTATCAGTAAATTATTATGGTGCACCAACACCACTAAATCAATTATCTTCTATTACTGTTCCAGAGGCACGCCTTTTAGTAATCCAACCATACGATAAATCAGTTTTAAATGATATCGAAAAGGCAATTTTAAAGGCTGATCTAGGACTTAACCCTTCAAATGACGGAACCATTATTCGAATTGCAATTCCAGCGTTAACAGAGGAGCGTCGCAAGTCATTAGCTAAAGATGTTAAGGCAATGGCAGAGGATGCAAAAATTGCTATTAGAAATGTTCGTCGTGATGCCAATGATGACTTGAAGAAGTTAGAAAAAGATGGACAGATTACCGAAGATGAACTTCGTAGTTTTTCTGACGATGTTCAAAAAGAAACTGATAACCATGTAAAAGAAATTGATAATATTACAAAAGAAAAAGAAAAAGAAATAATGGAAGTTTAGACCAATTCACGATACAATATTATTTACAAAGAAACCCTCTTATCATTCAATCAGGGGGTTTTTTTACTATGACGTAATTCAAAAAAAGTTTAGGTGGAGGATCCGAATGCTCGATAAGTTCTCATTAAAAAAGAAAAAAAAAGAAGCCAGCGCTTCAAATTATTCCAAAGAACATATTGATCTTTCTTCCGTACCTAGTCACATTGCTATCATTATGGATGGAAATGGCCGTTGGGCAAAAAAAAGAGGTCTCCCTCGTATAGCCGGTCACCATGAAGGAATGAAAGTAGTTCGGAAAATAGTTAAAGCTTCTAATGAAATTGGAGTTAAAGCATTAACTCTTTACGCGTTTTCGACAGAAAATTGGAAAAGGCCGAAATCGGAAGTTGAATATTTAATGAGACTGCCTGAAGAATTTTTAGGATCATTCTTACCTGAATTGGTTGCAGAAAATGTCCAAGTGCGTGTTATGGGAAATAAAGAACAATTACCAGCCCATACATTACGGGCCATCAATAAAGCTATGAATGATACAAAAGAAAACGATGGGTTAATTTTAAATTTTGCATTAAATTATGGAAGCCGCTTTGAAATAATTGAAGGTATTAAGCAAATCATAAAAGATACGAATAATGGTAAACTAAGCGTCGATGATATTAATGAAGAGCTATTTTCGGAGTATTTAATGAGCTCTGACTTAGCTGAACCGGATTTATTAATTCGGACTAGTGGAGAGGTACGTCTAAGTAATTTTATGCTGTGGCAGTTAGCATATGCCGAATTTTGGTTTACCGAAGTATTATGGCCCGATTTTGAGGAAAAAAATTTTTATCAAGCGATCGTAGAATATCAACGTCGTGGCCGGAGGTTTGGTGGCGTCTAAATAAAAGTGAGGAACTAAAATGAAAACTAGAATACTGACAGCAATTATTGCAGCAGCCATTTTTTTACCGCTGGTTATTATTGGGGAAACCCCATTTGTTATTTTAGTGTACCTTTTAGGTACAATTGCCTTGAAGGAATTATTAAGGATGAAAAAAATTCGGGTGTTATCATTACCTGGTTTAATCGGATTTATATTTCTATGGGTATTGTTAATTCCCCATTCATTTTTAATCGAAAGCGTGGGTGCCAACTTTTCCAAAATTGAAGCGGCTCTTATTGTTGTAATGCTGCTGTTGATCTACACCGTCATTTCGAAAAATGAGTTTACATTTGATGATGCTGGATTCATCATTTTATCGACTGTATACGTTGGCGTTGGATTTTATTATTTAATCGAAACAAGAATGGCTGGGTTATCCTACGTCTTTTTTGCATTATTTGTCATTTGGGCAACGGACTCTGGCGCATACTTTATTGGGAGAGCATTTGGGAAAAGAAAGCTTTGGCCTGAAATTAGTCCGAATAAGACGGTAGCAGGCTTTGTTGGCGGAGTTTTGTCTGCACTATTGGTAGGGTTAATTTTTCAAATCGTAAGTCCGTTGCATCCTTCTTTACTTTTTGTATTGGTCGTAACGGTTGTTACCTCCCTCTTTGGTCAGATGGGTGACCTGGTTGAATCTGCTTTAAAAAGACATTTTACAGTAAAGGATTCAGGTCATATCCTTCCTGGCCATGGCGGAATTTTGGACAGGTTTGATAGTCTTCTTTTTGTTTTACCGATACTTCATTTTTTACAGTTCATTTAGGATGGGAGCAACTATGAAAAAAATAAGTTTACTCGGTGCAACTGGATCCATTGGAACGCAAACATTAGATGTGATCAAGCTGCATCCAGATCAATTTACATTAGAAGCAATTTCAATTGGGAAAAATTTAACATTGGGTTTGGATATCATTCATACATATATACCAAAGGTTGTTTCAGTTATCGATAAAGAAAGCTATGAATATTTACAGTCAAGGGTTCCCGATAATGTGAAAGTTGTTTATGGTGATGAGGGATTAATTGAAGTTGCAGCGAATGTCGAATCACAGGTTGTTGTAAATGCTGTTATGGGAAGCGTGGGCTTAAAGCCTACATTAAAGGCGATTGAAGCAGGAAAAACGATGGCCATTGCCAATAAAGAAACTTTAGTCACAGCTGGTCACCTTGTAATGGGGGCAGCTAAAACTCATAATGTTCACATATTGCCTGTGGACAGTGAACATTCTGCTATTTTTCAATGCTTGAATGGTGAAGATAAAAAAGCTTTGGAACGAATCATATTAACAGCTTCTGGCGGAAGTTTCCGTGATCGAACCCGGTCAGAACTGAAGGATGTGACAGTAGAATCTGCTCTTAACCATCCAAATTGGTCGATGGGAGCTAAGATTACCATTGATTCTGCAACTATGATGAATAAGGGCTTGGAGGTAATTGAGGCACACTGGTTATTTGACATGCCTTATGAACAAATTGATGTAGTTCTACATAGGGAAAGTATTATTCATTCATTGGTAGAATTCCAAGATACTAGTATGATTGCACAAATTGGTTCTCCCGATATGAGAGTACCTATCCAATATGCCTTAACATATCCCGTAAGACTTGCACTACCTCTTTCTAAAAGGTTAAACTTAATTGAGGTAGGAAAACTTCATTTTGAAGAAGCCAACCTAGAAAGATTCCGCTGTTTACAATTTGCCTATGATGCTGGAAAAGTTGGCGGAACAATGACAACTGTACTTAATGCAGCAAATGAAGAAGCTGTACAGCTTTTTCTAAATAGACAAATCAGTTTCTTGGATATCGAGGCGTACATTGAAAAGGCTCTTGAACAACATATTCCTATTAAGAACCCTGATTTAGATACAATCGTAGCGGTTGATCAGGAAACAAGAAAATTTGTAAATACATTAATCTGAAGTAGGACACTAAAAAAAAGGTGGTTTTTCATTTGAACACGGTAATTGCATTCATCATTATTTTTGGAGCGCTAGTTTTTTTTCATGAACTTGGGCATTTAGTATTTGCAAAACGCGCTGGAATGCTTTGTCGTGAATTTGCAATCGGCTTTGGACCAAAGGTATTTTCATTCCGCTCTAATGAAACACTTTATACAATCCGATTATTACCACTAGGGGGATTTGTCAGGGTAGCTGGGGAAGATCCAGAATTAGTAGAAATAAAACCAGGCTATAATATCGGTTTAGTCTTCGGGCATAATGATAAAGTTACGAAAATAATTGTAAACAATAAAACAAAATATCCGAATGCAAAAGTAATAGAAGTTGAACAAATTGATCTTGTACATAAATTGTCCATTTCTGGTTTTGAACAAGATGATGACGGGTTGCAAACATTCCAAATTGACGAAAGAGCTATGCTTGTTGTTGATGATCAAGAAACGCAGATTGCTCCATATAATAGGCAATTTGCGTCAAAAACAGTTCCGCAAAGGGCAATGCAAATTTTTGCAGGACCGATGATGAACTTCATTTTAGCATTAGTCTTATTTGTCATTTTAGGTACGCTAGTTGGAACACCGGTGAAAGAACCAATTTTAGGTGAGTTAACGAGCGATGGCTCTGCGATTGAGTCTGGTTTAAAACAAGGGGACAGAGTGCTATCCATTGATAACCAAGAAATCGTAAATTGGGAGGAAATGGTTAAAATTATCCAACAAAATGGCGATCAGGAACTGCTGTTTTCAATCGAACGCGGTGGTCAACAATTGGAAATTCCCGTTACTCCAAAGGTTAGAGATGGTGAAAAAATTGGATTTATTGGCGTCTACCCATCTGTTGAAAAGTCAGTTTTAGGTTCCGTTACTTACGGTTTTGAACAAACCTACTTTTGGACAAAACAAATACTCGTTGGCTTAAGTCAGCTTATTGTCGGCCAATTTTCAATTGACGATTTATCTGGCCCTGTTGGTATATACAGTCTCACAGATGAAGTAGCCCAAACAGGAATTTACAACTTAATGCGATGGGCATCTATCTTGAGCATTAACCTCGGAATCGTAAATTTATTGCCTCTTCCAGCACTTGATGGAGGTCGGCTTATCTTTATAGGCATTGAGGCTGTGCGCGGAAAACCAGTCGATCCGCAAAAGGAAGGGATTGTCCATTTTATCGGCTTTGCCCTACTAATGCTGTTAATGTTGGTAGTTACTTGGAATGATATTCAAAGGTATTTTCTATAATTGAATTTCCTATAATTTGCTCGTTCTATAATTTTAATAATTGCTGTTATAATGAAGAGGTGCTGAAAATGAAACAAAGTAAAATGCTTATTCCTACTTTACGAGATGTACCAGCTGACGCGGATATAAAAAGCCATCAATTATTATTAAGAGCTGGATTTATGCGTCAAACTGCTTCTGGTGTGTATAGTTACCTGCCTTTAGCAAAGAAAGTACTACAAAAGGTTGAACAAATTGTTCGGGAAGAAATGGATGCAATCAATGGCTCAGAATTGTTAATGCCAACGTTGCAGCCTGCTGAACTATGGCAAGAAACAGGACGCTGGTATAATTATGGTGCTGAATTAATGAGAATAAAAGATCGCCATGCCCGTGATTTTGCCCTTGGTCCTACACATGAAGAGGTCATCACTTCATTAGTTCGTGACGAAATCAGTTCATATAAAAAGCTTCCGCTTGTCTTATATCAGATACAAACAAAATTCCGTGACGAGGCACGGCCTCGGTTTGGACTTTTAAGAGGCCGGGAATTTATTATGAAGGATGCTTATTCATTCCACTCTTCGAAAGAAAGTTTGGACGAGGCTTATAATGACATGGTAAAAGCCTACTCTAATATTTTCAGAAGATGTGGTTTGAACTTTAGAGCAGTAATCGCTGACTCTGGAGCGATAGGCGGAAAAAATTCACAAGAGTTTATGGTGCTTACAGATGTTGGGGAGGATACGATTGCCTTTTCTAATGAATCTGATTTTGCAGCTAATGTCGAAATGGCACCTGTTCACGTTCAATATGAAAAATCTAATGAAGAATTAGCAACTTTAGAAAAAATAGAAACGAAAAATCAAAAAACAATTGAGGAAATTTCACGATTTTTAAATGTCGCTAAAGAAAAATGTTTAAAATCATTGCTCTTTAAAGTAGATGAAAAATATGTGTTAGTCGTGGTTCGTGGTGACCATGAAGTAAATGACATAAAGGTTAAAAATTTATTGGATGCAAAATCGGTGGAACTTGCTTCATCTGAAGAAACATTAAATATTTTAAAAGCAGAAGTTGGTTCAGTGGGGCCAATCGGGTTAACGGAAGAAGTTGATATTATTGCAGACTATGCTGTTCAATCTGTTGTTAACGGTGTCTGTGGTGCAAATGAAACGGATTACCATTATACCGGTGTAAATATTGGCCGCGATTTTCAGCCAAGTCAGATTGCTGATTTACGCTTTATTCAAGAAGGTGACCCTTCACCTGATGGAAAGGGAACGATTCAGTTTGCGGAAGGCATTGAAGTTGGACATGTCTTTAAATTGGGTACGGTTTACAGTGAGTCAATGAAAGCGACTTATCTTGATGAAAATGGAAAGTCACAGCCAATGATTATGGGCTGCTATGGCATCGGCGTTTCAAGAACAGTAGCAGCCATCGTTGAACAGCATCATGATGAAAATGGCATCATTTGGCCTGTTTCTGTAACACCATTTGAAGTTCATCTTATTCCAATTAATATGAAGACAGAAGCTCAAAAAGAACTGGCCGACCAAATCTATAATAAGCTTAACAGAGAATCGGTTTCTGTATTATATGATGATCGTAATGAGCGTCCAGGTGTTAAATTTGCAGACTCTGATCTATTTGGTTTCCCAATTCGGATTACGGTTGGTAAGAAAGCGGAAGAGGGCATCGTAGAATTAAAACTTCGTAAGTCTGGGGAAACATTAGAAGTAGCCATAGACAATATCGTAGACGTAATTAAAAAGCAATTGAACTCTTATTAGTAGAATGGTAATAAAAAAATATAAGGTACCTCTTCTTCACTGGTGGGGTACCTTCCTTTTGTTTCATAGGGGGAGATAAAAAGTGTCTCAAGAATTACAGGTTAGAAAAGAACGTTTTCAGTTATTATTAGAGCAAATATCCTTGCCAACCATATTAATAGATTCATATTTTCAAGATGCCTGGATTGAAAAAGTAACGATTGAACGCAGCAAAAAATCATGGCATTTCGAATTTGGATTACAAACACATATACCTCTTGAAGCGTTCTTACTATTCAAATCTCATTTAATCAATACTTTTAAACAAATCGCTAATGTGACATTTTCACTAACCTATTCGGTACAGGCCAATTTTGGAAATGTCGTTTTGGAATATTGGCCATATATTATTGAGCAGCTCGAAGGTATTTCACCAGCAGTTTTATCATTGTTTAGGGAACACGTGCCAAAACAGCTTGGAAATAAGCTTATTCTAAACGTACGAAATGAACCTGAAGCCATGGCTATTAAAAAGAAATATGCTTCTAATTTCGATACTATTTTTCAAACACTAGGTTTTCCTTCTTTTACGATTGAAACTGAAGTGATTCATTTAGAGGAAGAGTATGCAAAATTTAAAGATCAGACAGAACAAGAAGATCGTTCAAAAATGTTAGAGGCCTTAGTATCATCAGAACAAACTAAAAAACAATCACAGGAGGTTCAAGAGGAACCAACAGGACCTGTAACGATTGGCTATATGATTAAAGATGAACCTGTTCCTATTAAGGAAATCCAGGATGAGGAACGGCGGATCACAATTCAAGGGTATGTATTTTTTAGTGAATTGAAGGAACTGCGAAGTGGTCGCTCTTTGTTAACCTTTAAAATTACGGATTATACTGATTCCTTAATGATTAAAATCTTTTCTCGCGATAAAGATGATGTGTCGCTTCTACAAGCGATCAAAAAGGGAATGTGGGTTAAAGTGCGTGGTGGCATCCAAATGGACACATTTGTCCGTGACCTTGTCATGATGGCTCAAGATGTCAATGAAATCAAACCTGATGAGCGAGAGGATACTGCAGAGGAAAAAAGGGTGGAACTTCATCTCCATACCCCGATGAGTCAAATGGATGCTATGACCCCCATTTCAGATTTAGTTAAACAAGCAAAAAAGTGGGGCCATGAGGCGATTGCCGTAACCGACCATGCTGTTGCTCAATCCTTTCCTGAAGCTTATTCGGCAGGTAAAAAAAATGGCATCAAAATATTATATGGCTTGGAGGCTAACCTTGTTAATGATGGGGTGCCGATTGCTTATAATCCAAGTCACCGCCTGCTGAATGAAGAGACCTACATTGTTTTTGACGTTGAAACAACTGGTCTTTCTGCGGTGTATGACACGATCATCGAGTTGGCTGCTGTTAAAGTAAAAAACGGTGAAATTATTGACCGTTTTGAAGCCTTTGCCAATCCACATCATCCTCTATCAGCGACAACGATTGAACTGACAGGGATTACGGATGATATGGTGAAGGATGCACCTGATATTGAAGTTGTTATAAAGCAATTTAAGGATTGGGTAGGCAATGATATTTTAGTTGCTCATAACGCCAGCTTTGATATGGGTTTTTATAACATGGGACTGCAAAAAATCGGTCTTGAAAAATCAACCAACCCAGTTATTGATACACTCGAATTAGGACGATACTTATATCCTGAATTAAAGAATCATCGTCTTAACACATTATGTAAAAAATTTGATATTGAATTAACACAACATCACCGTGCCATTTATGATGCAGAAGCAACAGGTCATTTATTACTAAAAATGCTCAAGGATTGTGATGAAAAGGAAATTCGTTATCATGATGAATTAAATAACAATATGGGGCAATCGGGTGCTTATAAACGGTCAAGACCATCCCATTGTATCATTTTTGCTCAAAACGATATTGGCTTAAAAAACCTATTTAAATTAATCTCTTTTTCCCATGTTGATTATTTTTACAGGGTTCCAAGAATACCAAGGTCATTACTGACAAAATATCGTGAGGGATTGATTATTGGTTCAGGCTGCGATCAAGGCGAAGTTTTTGAAGCAATGATGCAAAAATCACCGGAAGAAGCTGAGCAAATTGCCGAGTTTTATGACTATCTCGAAATTCAGCCGCCTTCCAATTATTATCATCTGATAGAAAAAGAGCTTGTTCGGAATGAACAGGCACTACAAAGTATTTTGAAAAATATAGTAAAACTTGGAGAAAAGATGGGGAAACCCGTCGTTGCAACCGGCAACGTCCATTATCTAAATAAAGAAGATTATATTTACCGGAAAATCCTGATTGCTTCTCAAAATGCAAACCCGCTAAATAGACAGACACAGCCGCTCGTTCATTTTAGAACAACGAATGAAATGCTCGAATGTATGGCCTTTTTAGGGGAAGAAAAAGCAAAGGAAGTCGTCGTTACAAATACTAAAAAAATTGCTGATTCGATTGAGGAAATTAAGCCGATTAAAGACGAGCTTTATACCCCTAAAATTGAAGGAGCAGATGAGGAAATTCGGGAAATGAGTTACAATCGGGCCCGTTTAATTTATGGAGAAAACCTACCTGAAATTATCGAGGCCAGACTTGAAAAAGAATTAAAGAGTATCATCGGGCACGGTTTTGCCGTTATTTATTTGATTTCCCATAAGCTTGTAAAAAAATCACTTAATGACGGGTATCTTGTAGGGTCACGGGGATCGGTGGGATCTTCCTTTGTTGCGACAATGACTGAAATTACTGAGGTTAATCCATTACCTCCGCATTACGTATGTCCAAATTGCAAGCATTCGGAGTTTTTTAATGATGGTTCAGTTGGTTCCGGTTTTGACTTGCCTGATAAAAATTGTCCGGAATGTGGTACAGAATATAAAAAAGATGGACATGATATTCCGTTTGAAACGTTCTTAGGCTTTAAAGGTGATAAAGTACCAGATATCGATTTGAATTTCTCAGGTGATTATCAGCCGCGGGCTCATAACTACACAAAGGTATTATTCGGTGAGGAGTATGTCTATCGTGCCGGTACAATTGGTACAGTTGCCGATAAAACGGCTTTTGGCTATGTGAAAGGCTATGCTTCTGACCATAATCTAACATTTAGAAACGCCGAGGTAGAACGCCTTGCCACCGGTTGTACGGGAGTAAAAAGGACAACAGGGCAGCACCCGGGTGGAATTATCGTTATTCCAGATTATATGGATGTCTACGATTTTACACCAATTCAATATCCGGCTGATGATGTTGATGCAGATTGGAAAACAACCCATTTTGATTTCCACTCGATCCATGATAATGTATTGAAGCTGGATATACTCGGCCACGACGATCCGACGGTCATTCGGATGCTCCAGGATTTAAGCGGGATTGACCCGAAAACAATTCCAACCGATGATCCAGAAGTAATGAAAATTTTCTCCGGACCGGAATCCATCGGGGTTACTGAGGAACAAATTATGTGTAAAACTGGTACATTAGGGATACCGGAATTTGGTACAAAGTTTGTTAGACAGATGCTTGAAGATACAAAACCAAGTACCTTCTCAGAGCTTGTACAGATTTCCGGTTTATCCCATGGAACCGATGTGTGGCTGAACAACGCGAATGAATTGATTCAAAACGGGACATGTACATTAAGCGAAGTAATCGGGTGCCGGGATGATATCATGGTTTATTTAATTTACAAGGGGCTTGATCCATCGTTGGCCTTTAAAATTATGGAGTCCGTTCGTAAGGGAAAAGGCTTAACAGACGAATTTATCGAAGAAATGAGGAATAATAACGTCCCTCTTTGGTACATTGAATCATGTAAAAAAATTAAATATATGTTCCCGAAGGCCCATGCGGCTGCCTATGTTCTTATGGCTGTACGGATAGCCTACTTTAAAGTTCATTTTCCGATTCTTTTTTATGCGGCCTATTTTACGGTTCGCGCTGATGACTTTGATGTTGAAGCGATGGTGAAGGGAAGCAATGCGATTCGCAGTAAAATTGAAGAAATCAATGCAAAAGGACTTGAGGCATCTACAAAGGAGAAAAACCTACAAACTGTTTTAGAGTTGGCTTTGGAAATGTGTGAGCGCGGGTTCTCCTTCCAAAAAATCGATTTATATCGATCAAGTGCAGCAGAGTTTATTGTTGAGGGCAATACTTTAATACCACCATTCAACTCCATTCCTGGCTTAGGCACAAATGCGGCTATTAACATTGTAAAAGCACGGGAAGATGGTGAGTTTCTATCTAAAGAAGATTTGCAGCAGCGAAGTAAAATATCAAAAACGGTTCTGGAATATCTAGAAAACCAAGGTTGTCTACAAGGATTACCTGACCAAAACCAGTTGTCGCTATTCTAGATGTCTAGTTCCAGCGCCCAGCGACTAGTGGACTTCGCTGAACGGGTGCTTTCGCTTTTCGCTTGTTGCATAAAATTCGGTAATATGGTATATTTTTATCGATGATACGAAAAATATTGGTAAATGTTAAAGAGTGGGCTAAAACCCACTCTTTCGTTTTCAACTTACTTCTTTAGCATTGATTGCATAAATTTTTCTATTTATCCCTGCTTTAAAAAAGCAGGGAATTTTATATCAATTAGTTAGACATCTCTCATTCGCAAGTTTCTTTTGATAAGGAGGTTTAATATGAGTAAAAAAGTAACAGAAGTAACGGAAGAACTTGTTCTCCCAATACTTTCTGAGATGAATTTAGAACTGGTTGATATTGAGTTTGTGAAGGAAGGAAAGAACTGGTACTTACGCGTTTTCATTGATTCAGAAAAAGGAATTGATATAGAGGACTGTGGTAAGGTAAGTGAAAAATTAAGTGAACAGCTGGATGAAAAAGACCCTATTACATATCCTTATTTTTTGGAAGTGTCTTCGCCTGGAGCTGAACGGCCGCTAAAAAAATCTGATGATATTAAGAAAGCAATAGGCAAACAAGTTCATATTAAAACATATGAGCCAATAGAATCAGAAAAGGCCTTCGAAGGGAAGTTAATCGACTTTGATGGGGAAACCTTAAAAGTAGAAGTTTTAATTAAAACAAGAAAAAAACAATTCGATATTCCTTACAATAAAGTTGCTAGCGCACGGCTGGCTGTTACCTTCCATTAAGGTTGACTATTTTAAAGGGGAGAAAACAATGAGTAGTGAATTATTAGATGCTTTAACCTTGCTCGAAAAGGAAAAAGGCATCAGTAAAAATATTCTTTTAGAGGCGATTGAAGCGGCCTTAATTTCTGCTTACAAACGAAATTTTAATTCAGCACAAAATGTTCGAGTTGATGTAAACCCTGAAACAGGAACAATGCGTGTCTTTGCCAGAAAAGAAGTTGTTGAAGAAGTGTTTGACCCGAGATTAGAAATCTCACATGAAGAAGCTAAAAAGCTTAATCCCAATTATGAAATTGAAGATGTTGTGGAAATTGAAGTTACACCTAAAGATTTTGGCCGGATTGCAGCACAAACAGCGAAACAGGTTGTTACGCAGCGTGTCCGCGAGGCTGAAAGAGGTGTCATCTATTCTGAGTATATTGACAGGGAAGAAGACATTATGACTGGAATCGTTCAAAGACAAGACTCCAGATTTATATACGTAAACCTAGGAAAAATTGAAGCTCTTCTGCCAGTAAGCGAACAAATGCCAAATGAAACGTACAAACCACATGACCGAATTAAGGTCTTTATTACAAAGGTTGAAAAAACAACAAAAGGACCACAAATTTTCGTATCAAGAACACATCCTGGACTTTTAAAACGTTTGTTTGAAATTGAAGTTCCAGAAATTTATGATGGTACAGTTGAAATAAAATCAGTTTCGCGGGAAGCAGGGGACCGCTCCAAGATTGCTGTTCACTCTGATAATCCCGAGGTTGATCCTGTAGGTTCATGTGTTGGACAAAAAGGGCAGCGGGTCCAAGCCATTGTTAACGAATTGAAAGGTGAAAAAATTGATATTGTACGCTGGTCAAAGGATCCAGTAGAATATGTAGCCAATGCTTTAAGCCCTTCCCAGGTAGTAAAAGTAATCGTGGATGAAGAGGAAAAGGCAACAACGGTTATTGTTCCTGATTTCCAGTTATCACTAGCTATTGGAAAAAGAGGACAAAATGCAAGGCTGGCTGCAAAATTAACGGGTTGGAAGATCGATATTAAAAGTCTCTCAGAAGCAAAGGAAGAGAACGTACTAGATGAGGAATCAACCGACTTTGAAGAACCGCTTTTTTCTGTACAAGATGATTACTTAACAGATAATCAAGATGATGTAGAGGACAAAGAAATAGAGTAGGGGTGGGCCGGATGAAGAATCGAAAAGTACCATTGCGCAAGTGTATTGCTAGTCAAGAAATGAAGCCAAAACGTGAACTCATTCGAATAGTCCGTTCAAAAGAAGGTGAACTCTCTATCGATCCAACAGGAAAGCAATCAGGTAGAGGTGCTTATCTATCGAAAGATAAGGAATGCATACTACTAGCAAAAAAGAAAAATATTCTTGAAAATCATTTAGACGTAAAAGTACCGGAATCATTCTATGACGAAATACTCGTTTTTCTTGAAAAGGAGCAGTAAAAAGGTTGAATCAAGAACGTTGGATGTCTTTATTAGGCCTTATCAATCGAGCAGGTCAGCTAATATCAGGGGAAGAATTAGTATTAAAGGAAATTCGAAAAGGCAAAGCGAAATTAGTCATTTTGTCATCGGACGCCTCTCATAATACTTCGAAAAAAATTACAGATAAATGTCTATTTTATAAGATCCCTATGAAAAGTGTTACCGACCGGTATATGTTAGGTCAGGCCATTGGAAAAGACGCTCGTGTAGTAGTAGCGGTTTTAGATAATGGATTTGCAAAGAAATTAGTGGAGTTGCTCGATTAATTTTCTTGGGGGTGAACGTATGAGTAAAATGCGTGTTTACGAATATGCGAAAAAACTTAATAAATCAAGTAAAGAAATTATTACTAAATTAACAGAAAACAATATCGAGGTAGCAAACCATATGTCAATGATTGATGAAAATGCAATAAAGATATTAGATACGGCTTATACCACTAATAATGAAAAGACTCAGGCTAAGAAGAGTGAAAGTAATAAACAGAAGCCTGAGCAAAAGAAAACTAAAAAAGAACCAATTTTACCAAGTACAGATCAAAGTGATTCGGATAATAGCGATGATGATAAGTACAATTACGACAATAAAAAAGCTAAAGGTCCTAAAAAGGTAAAAGCGAAGCAAGACAAAGAAAAGGATAAAACAGCTGATAATAAAATAACAAAACAAAATCCAAAGAACAAAAGGCAGCATCCTAATCACCAGCATCAACAAAATCAACAACAAGCACCTAAAAATGAAGAAAGTGCGAAAGTGGTTAAATACGAGGGATCACTAACAGTTGGTGAGCTTGCCAAAAAACTCAGCAAAGAGCCGTCTGAAATCATTAAAAAGTTAATGATGCTTGGGGTTATGGCAACTATTAATCAAGATTTAGATGATGATACAATTGAATTAATTGCATCGGAATTCGGAGTTGAGGTTCAAAAAGAAGTTGTCCTTGATATGACGGATCTTGACAGTTATATTGTTGAAGATAAGCCTGAAGAGTTAGTGGAAAGACCACCGGTAGTTACAATCATGGGTCACGTTGACCACGGTAAAACAACATTATTGGATTCTATTCGTCATGCGAAAGTTGCTGCAGGAGAAGCTGGTGGAATTACACAGCATATTGGAGCCTACCAAGTAGAGGTTAACGATAAAAAGATCACATTCCTTGATACTCCTGGACACGAAGCCTTTACAACAATGCGTGCTCGTGGTGCAAGTGTAACAGATATTACAATTCTAGTTGTTGCTGCTGACGACGGTGTAATGCCACAAACAAAAGAGGCGATCAACCATGCCAAAGCAGCAGGTGTTCCAATTATTGTTGCTGTTAATAAAATCGATAAAGAGAGTGCAAATCCTGACCGAGTTATGCAGGAATTAACTGAGTTTAATCTAATTCCTGAAAGCTGGGGCGGCGATACCATTTTTGTTATGCTATCTGCCCTTAAAGGTACAGGAATTGATGAGCTTTTAGAAATGATTTTATTAGTAAGTGAAGTTGAGGAATATAAGGCTAATCGTGAAAGACTAGCCGTTGGTACTGTAATTGAAGCTAATCTTGATAAAGGTCGTGGACCGGTTGCTACACTTCTTGTTCAAAATGGCACATTAAAGGTAGGAGACCCGATTGTTGTCGGCAGTACGTATGGCCGTGTCCGTGCCATGGTGAACGATCTTGGCCGTCGCGTTAAGGTAGCACCACCTTCAACACCTGTTGAAATTACTGGCTTGCATGAAGTTCCAAGTGCTGGAGACCGTTTTATCGTATTTGAGGATGAGAAAAAAGCTCGTCAAGTCGGTGAAGCCCGCGCTCAAAAGCATATTGAAGAACAACGCACGGAGCGAAACAAGGTAAGTCTAGAAGATTTATTTGAGCAAATCAAGCAAGGTGAAATGAAAGAAATTAATCTTATTGTCAAAGCCGATGTTCATGGTTCTGCTGAAGCAATGTCATCATCATTACAAAAGATTGATGTTGAAGGCGTTAAGGTTAAAATCATCCATACTGGTGTAGGTGCGATTACGGAGTCAGACGTTATACTAGCATCTGCTTCTAATGCGATTATCATTGGATTTAATGTTCGCCCTGATGTCAACGCTAAGAAGACTGCTGAAGTAGAAAACGTTGATATTCGTTTACACCGCATTATCTATAAAGCGATCGAAGAGATTGAAGCAGCTATGAAAGGTATGCTTGATCCTGAATTTGAAGAAAAAGTAATCGGTCAAGTAGAGGTTCGTAATACTTTTAAAGTGTCTAAAGTAGGAACTATTGCCGGATGTTATGTTACAGACGGAAAAGTTACCCGTGATTCAGGAATTCGTCTTGTTCGCGATGGTGTCGTTATTTTCGAAGGTGAAGTTGACACATTAAAACGCTTTAAAGACGATGCGAAGGAAGTAAGTCAAGGGTATGAGTGTGGTATGACGATCAAAAACTTTAATGATATTAAAGAAGGCGACATCATTGAAGCTTATGTGATGGAGGAAATCGAACGTAAATGATAGGTAGTGCATACTGTGAATGCATTATTTACGATGCGAATTCTATAGTCGTTTTTTAAAGTCGAGGTGATCTACATGACTAATATTCGTTCAACCAGAGTCGGAGAACAAATGAAAAAAGAATTAAGTGATATCATTGGCCGTAAAATCAAAGATCCTCGTATTGGTTTTGTCACTGTGACAGACGTTCAGGTAACAGGTGACTTGCAACAGGCTAAAGTTTTCATCACTGTCCTTGGTAATGAAGAGCAAAAACAAAATACATTAACAGCTCTAGCAAAGGCGAATGGTTTTATCCGTTCTGAAATAGGAAAAAGAATTCGTCTACGAAAAACACCTGAGATTTTCTTTGAGTTTGATGAATCGATTGAATACGGTAATCGAATCGAAACATTACTTGAACAATTACACAAGGAAAAAGAGTAAAAGTAACATTAATTCCAAGGATAGACTTTTGATAGTCTATCCTTTTCTGATAGGGGGGTAAAGATTGGAAGGAATTTTGCCGCTTTGGAAACCAAGAGGTATGACATCACATGATTGTGTTTTTAAAATAAGAAAATTGTTAAAGACAAAAAAGGTAGGGCACACAGGGACATTGGATCCAGATGTTGATGGAGTATTGCCAATTTGTGTGGGCCGTGCCACAAAAGTAGCTGAATATTTAACAGAATCGCAGAAAGCATATGGAGGTGAAGTGACCATTGGCACAGCTACTACAACCGAGGACGCATCAGGCGAGGTCGTTGAGAAAAAACCAATTATTGGACAAATAACAATAGAAGAACTTAAAGAAGTTTTACATGGGTTTCACGGTGAAATAACTCAAGTGCCGCCGATGTTTTCAGCCGTAAAAGTAAATGGAAAACGATTATATGAGTTTGCTCGTCAAGGAATCGAAGTGGAGCGCCCCGAGCGCACGATTACTATTTATGAATTCAAATTATTGGACTCCTTTGATTTTTTAGATCATAACAATAATAGTTTCCGCTTTTTCGTAAAAGCCAGCAAAGGAACTTACGTACGGACCTTAGCAGTGGATATAGGGAAGGCGCTTGGATACCCAGCTCATATGTCCAATTTAACAAGAGTTGCTTCGGGAAGCTTTACGTCAGAAGATTGCTTGACCTTTGAAGAAATTCAGGAAAGGTTGGAAAAAGGAGAATTAGAATTATTTCCATTAGAGAGAGCTATTTCCCATTTGACTAAATTAAAAATTAATGAAAAACTAGAGATGCAAGTGAAAAATGGACAAGTACTTTCGATTCCTGAAGGTTACGAAAATGAAAAAAGGTTTGTTCTATTAAATAATAATAACGATTGTGTTGCCATTTATATTCCACACCCAACTAAACAAGGGCTTATGAAACCAGAAAAGGTGATTAGAAATACATAGCAGGTGAAGGTATGAAAATTATAGAATTAAAACATCCGCATTCAATCAATCAACAAGATTTACCACCCATCGTTTTAGCATTAGGCTATTTTGATGGGGTGCATCTTGGGCATCAAAAGGTGATAAAAACCGCTAAAGCTAAGGCGGAAGAATTGGGGATTAACAGTGCAGTTATGACATTTTATCCCCATCCATCTGTAGTTCTGCGTAAATCAAATGCACATGCGGCATGCATTACATCGATCAAAGATAAGGCTGAAGAAATTGAAAAGATTGGAATTGATTATTTATTTATTGTCGACTTTACACCTTCTTTTGCAGAACTCCTACCGCAGCAATTTGTAGATCAATATATTATCGGATTACATGGTAAACATGTAGTAGCCGGCTTTGATTATACATATGGAAGGCTTGGGAAGGGAACAATGGAAACTTTACCTTTTCATTCAAGGGAAATGTTTACCCAAACTGTAGTGGAAAAAGTGGTGGAGAATAACGAGAAAATAAGTTCAACTTTAATTCGGGAGCTTATTCTTAATGGTGATATTGACACGCTTCCAACCTATCTTGGCCGATTTTATAAAACAAAAGGGATTGTTGTCCATGGAGAAAAACGGGGAAGAACGATCGGGTTTCCAACTGCTAATATCGAACATATTGATGAGTATATTTTACCGAGTACTGGTGTATATGCTGTTTATATTAGAGTATCTGGCAGTTGGTATAAGGGTGTCTTAAATATCGGCTACAAGCCAACCTTTCATGATCCTTCCACCGTTAAACTATCAGTTGAAGTTCATATTATTGATTTTAGTGACTCGATCTATGATCAAGAAGTTCAAGTAATGTGGATCAAACGAATTAGGTCTGAACAGAAATTTAATTCAATAGACGAATTAATAGCACAAATACAAAGGGATAAAGAAGCGGCGATCCGCCATTTAGAGACAATAAAAAGAGATAAAAACTTGCATTTTGTCTAAAACAATAGTATTCTATATATGCTAAAGAATATATATGAACCATTGCTTGGCAACGCGATTCACCAACGCTTGCTCGGTAATTGGGGATTAATGATGAGGAGGTGAATAGGATGGCTATCACACAAGAGCGTAAGCAAGAGCTTATCAATGAGTATAAAACTCATGAAAACGATACTGGTTCTCCAGAGGTTCAAATTGCTGTCCTAACTGAAGAGATTAACAATTTGAATGGTCATTTACGTGTCCACAAGAAAGATCATCATTCACGTCGTGGTCTTTTAAAGATGGTTGGTAAACGTCGTAACTTACTAACTTATCTTCGTAACAAAGACGTTACACGTTATCGTGAATTGATTCAAAGACTTGGATTACGTCGATAAGTATTTGCAAAAAGCGGGATTATTCCCGCTTTTTTGTTACATAAATTAATCATAACATTTTAGGTTATAAATAATACTATACAATTTTATTTACATAAGAGAGGGGTACTCGGATACATGGAACATGAAAAACAAATCTTCTCCATGGATTGGGCAGGCCGAAAGCTGACGGTAGAAATCGGTCAACTTGCAAAGCAAGCAAACGGTGCTTGTTTAATTCGATATGGAGAAACAGCTGTTTTGTCAACGGCTACAGCATCTAAAGAACCAAAAAGTTTAAGTTTCTTTCCTCTAACAGTCAATTATGAAGAACGTTTATATGCTGTTGGGAAAATTCCTGGAGGCTTTATTAAAAGGGAAGGTCGACCTAGTGAGAAAGCAATCTTGGCAAGCCGCTTAATTGACCGCCCGATTCGACCATTATTTGCTGATGGTTTTAGAAATGAAGTTCAGGTCATTAGCATCGTAATGAGTGTGGATCAAAACTGTTCGTCAGAAATGGCGGCAATGTTTGGTTCTTCATTGGCACTTTCTGTTTCTAATATTCCATTTGAAGGTCCGATCGCCGGTGTCACGGTGGGCCGAGTTGATAATGAATTTATTATTAATCCTACGGTTGAACAACAGGAAAAAAGTGATATTCACTTAGTTGTAGCAGGAACAAAGGATGCCATTAATATGGTTGAAGCAGGTGCTAAAGAAGTGCCTGAAGAAACAATGCTTGAAGCGATCATGTTCGGTCATGAAGAAATCAAAAGACTTATTGCCTTCCAAGAGGAAATAGTAAGTCAAGTTGGAAAAGAAAAAATGGAAGTCGAGCTTTATGAGGTAGATGCTGAGCTTGAAGCAGAAGTTCGTACGTTAGCTGAAGAAGATATTAAAAAAGCTGTTCAAGTTGCTGAAAAGCATGCCCGCGAAGATGCTATCAACGAAGTAAAAGCAAGTGTAAAAGCGAAGTTTGAAGAGCGAGAAGAGCTTCCAGAAGGAACGCTTGGGCAAGTGGACGAAATCATGTACAAGCTTGTTAAAGAAGAGGTTCGTCGCCTCATTACAAAAGAAAAAATTCGTCCTGACGGTCGTAAGATTGATGAAATTCGACCATTGTCATCAGAAGTTGGATTACTTCCAAGAACACATGGTTCAGGCCTTTTCACGCGTGGACAAACCCAGGCATTAAGTATTTGTACGCTTGGAGCTTTAGGTGATGTTCAAATTCTAGATGGATTAGGAATTGAAGAATCAAAACGATTTATGCATCACTATAACTTCCCGCAATTTAGCGTTGGGGAAACAGGACCAATTAGAGGACCAGGCCGTCGTGAAATTGGTCATGGAGCATTAGGAGAACGTGCATTAGAGCCGGTTATTCCATCTGAAAAAGATTTTCCTTATACAATCCGTCTAGTATCAGAAGTGCTTGAATCAAACGGATCGACATCACAGGCAAGCATTTGTGGCAGTACGCTTGCGATGATGGATGCCGGTGTGCCAATAAAAGCACCAGTTGCCGGTATTGCAATGGGACTTGTTAAATCAGGTGATGATTATACTGTTTTAACTGATATTCAAGGTATGGAAGACCATCTAGGTGATATGGACTTTAAAGTGGCCGGAACAACTAAAGGGGTTACAGCTTTACAAATGGATATTAAGATTGAGGGGTTATCACGAGAAATTCTAGAAGAAGCCCTCACTCAAGCCCAAAAAGGCCGTATGCAAATTTTAGAACATATGATGCAAACTATTTCTGAACCAAGAACTGCATTATCTCAATATGCTCCTAAGATTTTAACAATGAAGATTAATCCTGATAAAATCCGTGATGTCATTGGACCAAGTGGAAAGCAAATTAATAAAATCATTGAAGAAACTGGCGTAAAAATCGATATCGAACAAGATGGTACTGTCTTTATCGCTTCACCAGACATGGAAATGAATCAAAAAGCGAAGAAAATTATTGAGGATATTGTTCGTGAGGTTGAAGTAGGCCAAATGTATCTTGGAAAAGTAAAACGAATTGAAAAGTTCGGTGCTTTTGTTGAAATTTTCCAAGGTAAAGATGGACTTGTTCATATTTCTGAATTAGCTGAAGAGCGCGTAGGCAAGGTTGAAGATGTAGTATCTATCGGTGATGAGTTATTAGTAAAAGTAACGGAAATTGATAAGCAAGGAAGAATCAATCTTTCAAGAAAAGCGGTTCTTAAAGAGCAAAAGGAAAAACAGGAACAATCATAATGAGGAAGAAGCTGAAACTACAGCTTCTTTTTTTTTATTGGAACAGGTTACTCGTTGTCCAGCTCCAGGGCCAAGTGACTCATAAACTTCGCTAATTGGGCTCTTCCGCTTTTCGCAGTTCTAAGTCCTTGTTTTCATTCATAGTTTTTTATGAAGGAGGACGAGAACAAAATGAATAAATCGGCTTTGCAATTCGTAGGGTTTGCCTTTATTCTCTTAATAACCTTTGGAGCTATGCAGAACCCTTATACGTCTGATTATGTTGGAGCATTAAAAAAGATAGCAGTTACAGTTACAAAACAAAAAGATCCTCTTTTTGCAGAAATTGAACAAAAAAAGAATGAGTATGAAATTGCCCCGGAGGATGCCCGTATTGATAGAGTGTGGAAAGCAATGCCGGGATTAAATGGCCTAAAAGTTAACGTAGCAGAATCGTATAAAAGAATGAAAAAAGAAGGGGAATTTAATCCTGAAAAGTTAGTTTTTGATGAAGTACCACCGAAGGTAACTTTAAATGATCTACCACCATCACCCATATATCGGGGACATCCTGAAAAAACGATGGTTACTTTTTTAATTAATGTTGCGTGGGGAAATGAGTATATCCCCTCCATGTTAAAAACATTGGAAAAGCATCATGTAACAGCAACCTTTTTCTTAGATGGAAGCTGGGTTAAAAGGCACCCTGAATTTGCAAAAATGATTGTTGATGCTGGTCATGAAATAGGTAACCATGCCTACTCACACCCGAATATGAAAAATTTAACTCCAGATCAAATAAAGGAGGAAATTATTAAAACGAATGAAGTAATCAAAGCCACAACAGGTATTACGCCCAAATGGTTTGCTCCACCTAGCGGGAGCTACAAAGATGAAGTTGTAAAAATTGCTGCGGAAGAAAATATGAAGCTCATTATGTGGACTGTTGATACAGTGGATTGGAGGAAGCCGGATCCGGTGGAAATGGTAAACAGAGTGGCTAATAAAGTATCACCTGGTGCAATGATTCTCATGCATCCAACATCTTCAACAGCCGCTGGTTTAGAAAATCTTATTATTAGAATGAAGGAAAAAGAATACCAAATTGGAAATGTGTCAACATTATTAAGTGAAGAACGAGTAAAAAGCAAGAAGTAAAGGGAAAATATGAAATAGGTGACATACCTTGGTAATATTGATATGATGCAATAAGAAATATTGAAATATTAAACTTAATTCAGCTATTTTATTCAGCTATTATAGGAGGATTTCGCTTGATTAAAAAGTATACTTGCCAAAATGGTGTTAGAGTTGTACTCGAAAATATCCCCACTGTCCGCTCAGTAGCCATTGGTGTATGGATTGGAACAGGTTCACGTAATGAAACAAAAGAAAATAATGGGATTTCTCATTTTTTGGAGCATATGATTTTTAAAGGTACAAAAACAAGAACTGCTAAAGATATTGCCGAAAGCTTTGATAGTATTGGCGGTCAGGTAAATGCATTTACGTCTAAAGAATACACATGCTATTACGCAAAAGTATTAGATGAACATTCAGATTTTGCCTTAGAAGTTTTAGCGGATATGTTCTTTAATTCAACTTTTGATGAAGAGGAATTAAAAAAGGAGAAGAATGTTGTCCTTGAAGAAATAAAGATGTACGAAGATACACCGGATGATATCGTTCACGATATTTTAAGCAAAGCAACATTCGGGAACCATCCACTTGCCTATCCAATTTTGGGTACTGAGGAAACTTTGGCAACCTTTACCGGTGATTCTTTAAGAAATTATGTTAATCATTATTATACCCCTGATAATGTTGTAATCTCGATTGCAGGAAATATTAATGAAGCATTTATTAAAGAAGTTGAAAACTATTTTGGTCATTATGAATCGAAATACACAAGACCAGAATATAGTGCTCCTTCCATTATTGATGAAAAAATTGCCAGGAAAAAGGATACGGAACAAGCCCATTTATGTATCGGGTTTAATGGTTTACAGGTTGGCCATGAAGATATTTATTCCCTGATTGTGTTAAACAATGTACTTGGGGGAAGCATGTCAAGTCGGCTATTCCAAGATGTACGTGAGGCTAGGGGGCTCGCTTATTCTATTTTTAGCTACCATTCTGCGTTTTTAGATAATGGTTTATTAGCCATATATGGTGGGACAGCAAGCAACCAATTAGATATTTTATTTGAAACCATCCAAGATACATTAACAACCTTAAAACGAACTGGGTTAACTGAAAAAGAATTAACGAATAGCAAGGAACAGCTTAAAGGCAGCTTAATGCTAAGCCTTGAAAGCACAAATAGCCGAATGAGCCGTAATGGGAAAAATGAATTATTACTAAAGCGTCATCGCTCATTAAATGAAGTTTTAGAACAGATCTCAGCAGTTACTTTAGATTCCGTTAACCATTTTGCGGACACGATCTTTACCGATCAATATTCTGTAGCTTTAATTAGTCCGGAAGGAAAATTGCCAACTAATATTCAATAGATATTGAGGAGGCGTCAAGATGAGACTAAGTGAAATGAATGGAAAAGAAATTATTGATCTAAAAAAAGGAGAACGGATGGGTGTTCTTGGTCAGGCTGATTTAGAAATCGATGAGAATACTGGGCATATAAAGGCCTTTCTCATCCCGACGATGAAATGGTTTGGGTTCAAGAAAAACGGTACAGAAGTTCGAATTCCATGGAGAAATATTAAGAAAATTGGCAGTGATATGATCATTATCGATTTTAATGATGAGTTTTAAAAGGTTGGTCCCTATGGGATCAGCCTTTTTTTATTCACCTTCCTTTCATGCCATTCATATGATGTGGAAGAACAAAACTTAGGCTATTTCGACATCTTTACATGATTATTTTACCCATTAAAGAAGGTGAAAATGAAATGTTAACAGATTTGCATATTGCTGTTATTGGTGGTGATGCCCGTCAATTAGAGGTAATCCGTAAATTAACAGAATTAGATGCAAAGTTATCTTTAGTTGGATTTAATCAACTAGATCACGTTTTTTCCGGGTCCTCCAAAAAAGAAATTGACGAGCTGGACTTTACCGAAATTGATGCCATCATTTTGCCTGTTAAAGGTACAAATATGACAGGAGAGGTGGAGACCATTTTTTCGAACGAAAAGATAGTCTTACAACAAGAAATGCTTAAAAAGACCCCTGAACACTGCATTGTATTTTCGGGTATTAGCAATCAATATTTAGACGGGATTTGTACTGATTCAGGACGGAAGCTAATCAAACTTTTTGAACGAAACGATGTTGCCATTTACAACTCGATCCCAACGGTAGAGGGAACGATTATGATGGCGATTCAACATACGGATATTACAATACATGGCTCCAATGTTGTTGTTATTGGTTTAGGTAGAGTAGGAATGTCGGTTGCAAGAACCTTTGCCTGTCTAGGGGCAAAAGTGAAGGTCGGTGCCCGAAAATTAGAGGATATTGCAAGAATTACGGAAATGGGATTAAAGCCGTTTTTTACATCGAATTTAATTGATGAGGTTGAACAGGCCGATATTGTTATTAATACAGTACCTTATCTAGTTGTAACAGCGAAGGTCATTTCAAAAATGCCGCTGCATACGGTCATTATCGATTTAGCCTCAAAACCGGGAGGTACAGACTTTAGATATGCAGAGAAAAGGGGCATAAAAGCATTGTTGGCACCAAGTTTACCCGGCATAGTAGCCCCGAAAACTGCCGGTAAAATCGTGGCTAATGTTATTTCTCAAATACTCAACGAAGAGCTGCAACTAGGAAAGGAGAAATCATAAATGACTCTTAAAGGTAAGCGAATTGGATTTGGATTAACAGGCTCCCATTGTACGTATGATGCTGTTATGCCGCAAATTGAAAAACTCATTCAAGCAGGTGCAGATGTTAGACCTGTCGCTACCCATACAGTGAAAAGCACGACAACAAGATTTGGAAAAGGGGAAGAATGGTTAGTAAAACTTGAGGAAATGACAGGTAATCAGGTCATTACTACCATCGTTGAAGCTGAACCATTAGGACCTAAAATGCCTTTAGATTGTATGGTAATCGCACCTTTAACAGGTAATTCAATGAGCAAATTAGCCAATGCTTTGACCGATTCACCGGTATTAATGGCAGCTAAGGCTACATTAAGAAATCTAAATCCAGTTGTTTTAGGTATTTCGACAAATGATGCCTTAGGTTTAAACGGAATGAATTTAATGAAATTAATGGCGACTAAAAATATATATTTTATTCCTTTTGGGCAGGATGACCCGATCAAAAAGCCCAATTCAATTGTTGCCAGAATGGATGCACTAGTTGATACTGTAGAGGCGGCCATTTTAGGACGGCAATTTCAACCTGTATTAATAGAAAGATATCGTGATGGTGAATAATCCGATTTTCTGTTAATATTAAAGTTGGTCATAAAAGTTCTTTCTTTCATGACGGAATATGATAAAATAAACTTTATAATTTTAAAATTTCAAAAAATGGTTCTATTCAATAATGGTAATAGAGGGAAGGGGAAAAGTATGGAAAATGTAAAAGGATACCATGTAGCAGTAGTTGGAGCAACAGGAGCAGTAGGGGAGAAAATGTTATCTACACTAGAGAAAAGAAACTTCCCAATTTCAAAACTAACATTACTATCTTCAGAACGTTCAGCAGGCAAAAAGCTTTTATTCAAAGGTGAAGAGCATGTTGTTCAGGTGGCTAAGCCTGAAAGCTTTGAAGGTGTTGACATTGCATTATTTAGTGCCGGTGGATCAGTTTCAAAACAATTAGCACCGGAAGCAGCAAAAAGAGGAGCAATTTGTGTAGATAACACAAGTGCATTTCGGATGGACCCAGAGGTTCCATTAGTAGTACCAGAAGTGAATGAGGCTGATATTCATCAGCATAAAGGAATTATTGCTAATCCAAACTGCTCAACTATTCAAATGGTTGTAGCATTAGAACCAATTAGAAAAGCATTGGGCTTGAATAAGGTTATTGTTTCCACGTACCAAGCAGTATCAGGTGCAGGTGCAATGGCAATTAAAGAAATGAAAGAGCAATCCCAAGCGATATTAAATGGGGAAGCATTTACACCAGAAATTTTACCATGTGGTGCAGATAAAAAGCATTACCAAATTGCCTTCAATGCCATTCCACAAATCGATAAGTTTACAGAAAATGGCTTCACGTTTGAAGAAATGAAAATGATTAATGAAACTAAGAAAATTATGCACATGCCTGAATTATCTGTAGCGGCAACATGTGTGAGAATCCCTGTGGAATATGGACATTCTGAGTCAGTTTATATTGAAGTGGAGAAAGAAGGCGTTACTGTCCAAGAGTTGAAGGACCTTTTAGCTTCTGCTGAAGGAATTATTTTAGAAGATCAGCCTGAGGAGCAAGTATACCCAATGGCATCTACTGCTGCTGGTAAATTTGAAACATTTGTTGGCCGTATTCGCAAAGATTTGGATAATGACAAAGGATTCCATATGTGGATCGTATCTGATAATTTATTAAAAGGTGCTGCATGGAATTCAGTTCAAATTGCTGAGCGCTTGATTTCATTAGGGATTGTTAAATAAATCTAAATGATATATTCAACTTGGCACTAGAATAAAAATTATAACTACAACTTAGAAGAGGTGTCTCGATGAAAATCATCGTCCAAAAGTTTGGCGGAACATCAGTTAAGGACGAAGATAGCAGGGTTCGTGCTAAATCACATATTGAAAAAGCTTTGAGTAATGGTTATAAGGTCGTTGTAGTTGTATCGGCAATGGGGAGAAAAGGTGATCCCTATGCGACTGATACACTACAAAGCCTTGTAAACGTCTCAAAGATCAGTAATCGTGAGCACGATTTATTACTTTCCTGTGGCGAAACGATATCTGCCATTGTTTTTTCGAATATGCTAAATACAAACGGAATACCTACAATAGCCTTGACAGGCGCACAGGCAGGTTTTCATACAAATGATGAGCATTCAAACGCAAAAATAATAGAAATGAAATGTGACCGTGTGCTAGAGGAACTTGAAACTCATGATGTTGTCGTAGTTGCAGGATTTCAAGGGTCTTCCAAAGCTGGTGAAGTAACCACTCTTGGTAGAGGCGGCAGCGACACATCGGCAGCGGCATTGGGTGTAGCCCTAAACGCAGAATTTATTGATATTTTCACAGATGTGGAAGGTGTAATGACCGCTGATCCTCGAATTGTGGAGGGGGCACGTCCTTTAACAGTTATGACCTACAATGAGATCTGTAATCTAGCACATCAAGGTGCAAAGGTCATTCACCCCCGTGCAGTTGAAATAGCAATGCAGGCAAAGGTTCCACTTAGAGTACGTTCAACATATTCAAATGGACCAGGAACACTGGTTACTTCGGCTGTTGTGAATACAAAAGGCAGTGACATTCACGATCGGGTTGTTACTGGTATTGCGCACGTTCCCAATGTTACACAAATAACAGTAACACCGATTGAAGGGCATTATAATATTCAATCTGAAGTTTTCAAAGCAATGGCTCAAGAAGGAATTAGTGTAGATTTTATTAATATTTCACCAAATGCAATCATATATACAGTAATGGACAAAATGACAGACCGTGCAATTGCCGTATTAAAGGAATTAGGCTATGAGCCAAAGGTAATTCGAAGCTGTGCTAAAGTTTCAGCGGTTGGTGCAGGCATGACAGGAGTTCCTGGAGTTACGGCTAGAATTGTAAGTGCTCTTTCTAAGGAAGGGATTCAAATTCTTCAGTCAGCTGATAGTCATACAACCATTTGGGTTCTCGTTCATGAGGAAGACATGGTTCGGGCTGTAAATTCATTGCATGACGAATTTTGTCAATAGAAAGCGAAGCGACCGTCAAGCGAAGTCTACTAGTCGCTGGGAGCTGTAGCTGGACTGTGAAATATGAATTTTGTAAGGGGTTGAACAAAATGGTTTTTGGTCGTGTCGGTACAGCCATGGTAACACCATTTGATGTAAATGGTAATATTGACTTTGATAGGGCTACGGATTTAGTGAACTATTTGTTGGATAATGGAACGGATTCGCTGATTGTGGCTGGAACGACAGGAGAATCTCCTACTCTAACAACAGAAGAAAAAGTCGCTTTATATCGCCACGTCGTGGAGGTGGTAAATGGAAGAGTTCCAGTAGTTGCGGGGACTGGTAGCAATAATACTCGCGCCTCAATTGAACTGACGAAAAAAGCAGAAAAGGCTGGAGTAACTGCCGTCATGCTTGTTGCCCCTTACTACAACAAACCTGACCAAGATGGGTTATATGAGCATTTTAAGGCAATAGCAACTGAAACGAATCTGCCGGTTATGATCTACAATATTCCGGGGCGTTGCAGTATTAATATATCTGTAGATACAATTATTAAATTATCGAAAGTTAAAAATATCGTTGCTGTGAAGGAAGCGAGCGGAGACTTAAATGCAATGGCGGAAATTATTTCACTGACGGATGACGATTTTTATTTATACACCGGTGATGATAGCAACACATTGCCAGTGTTATCAATCGGCGGTAGAGGTGTTATTTCTGTCGCATCCCACATTATTGGAAATGAAATGCAAGAAATGATTTCACTATTCGAAAACGGAGATGTAAAAAAAGCAGCCCAATTACACCGGCGCTTATTGCCAATCATGAAAGGGCTGTTTATCGGACCTAATCCGGTGCCGCTTAAGTATGCATTACAGGCAAAAGGGATTGACACTGGTTCCGTAAGGTTACCGTTAGTCCCATTGCAAAAGGAAAAGCAATTAATAATTGATGATTTATTAAAAAAATACTAAATGATTGAAATTCTAAACGAGCCTATATTTAGGCTCGTTTTTACTTGTACTAAAATTCTTCCATACGGTATAATAAATGCAAGTGACTTAGAGCGGTTCAAAACTGAATAGGAGGATAAGAATTGGTAAAGAAAGAAAACAATCCAGTTAGAATATTTGCTCTTGGGGGCCTAGGGGAAATCGGTAAAAATATGTATGTCGTTGAGGTAGGTCCTGAAATCTTTGTCATCGATGCTGGATTAAAATTACCGGAAGATGAATTGCTTGGAATCGATGCTGTAATCCCAGATATTACATATCTACAAGAAAATGTTTCTCGAATTAAAGGGATCTTTCTTACCCATGGGCATGAGGACCATATTGGGTCGTTAGCTTATGTCTTAAGACGTATCCGGGTTCCAATATATGGAACAAAGTTGACGATTGGGTTAGTTGCCAATTTATTAGAGGAATCTGGACTGAAATATGGTAATTTGTTAAAGGAAATTCATGCGGATACGGTTTTGGAATTTGAATATGCTAGTGTATCTTTTTTTAGGACAACTCATAGTATTCCGGATTCGGTGGGGATTGTAGTACATACTTCACATGGAGCGGTCGTTCATACGGGGGACTTTAAATTAGATCAAACACCAGCAGACGGTGTTCGCTTTGACTTCTTTAAAATGTCTAGGCTCGGAAAAGAAGGTGTTCTTTGTCTATTATCTGATAGCACGAATGCTGAAATTCCTGGCACGACAGGATCTGAAAGCTCAGTAGGTGAAGAACTATGTGATTGTATACGAACTGCTGAAGGTCGTGTTATTGTTGCAACTTTCGCATCCAATATTCATCGTATACAACAAGTATTTGATGCAGCTGTGCTGACGGATAGAAAGGTTGCTATTATTGGCAATAGTATGAAACGGGTTATCGAAATATCGATGGAGCTTGGATATATCGACATTCCAGAAAAATTAATGATACCGATTTCAGAAATTGAAAAGTGGAATGATCAACGTGTTCTTATCTTGACTACTGGTGTTCAAGGAGAACCTTTAGAGGCCTTGGCAAGAATGGCAGGTAAATCACATAAGCAAACCTCTATTAAACCAGATGATACTGTCATTATTGCAGCTTCAACCATACCAGGTCATGAAAAGCTTGTTTCAACTACGATAGATTTACTTTTCAGGACAGGAGCTAATGTTATTTACGGGCAAAGAAAAATAAATGTCTCCGGTCACGCCAGTCAAGAAGAGTTAAAAATGATGATCAGTGTCATGAACCCTATGTTTTTTATCCCGATCCAAGGGGAATATAAAATGCAGCGGGCCCATGCTAAGATTGCTGAATCTACAGGGATGGATTCAGACCAAATCTTTTTAATGGAAAATGGAGATGTATTTGAGTTTAAAAATGATCAAGCACGAATAGCGGGGAAAATTCCAGCTGGCAATGTGTTAATAGATGGCCTAGGGATTGGTGATGTCGGTAATATTGTTTTAAGAGATCGACGACTATTATCTCAAGATGGCATATTAATCGTCGTAGTTACTCTATCAAAAGAAAAGAATCAAATTATTTCTGGACCTGAAATCATTTCAAGAGGATTTGTATATGTTAGAGAATCCGAAGAATTATTTGATAAATCAAACGAAATCGTGCAGCAGATTATTATGAAGTGCATGAAAGATCGTACAATCGATTGGTCTACATTAAAAACAAGTATACGAGAATCGCTTAGTCACTTTTTATTCGAAAAAACAAAAAGAAGACCAATGATTTTGCCGATCATAATGGAAATTTAAAAAGCGGAACTGACCACATTTGGTCAGTTCTTTTCTTTTATAGAATTAAATGCTCTGTTGGGATTCATACTATAGATACTTTGATTTAATGAAAGGAGTTCCATTATGGCAAATTTCGAAAACAAACCGTCTATGGAGCAAAGCGATTCCGATCAGGAACAAAAAGATGTTAAAGATTCTTTAGTAGATAAAATTCAACAATTAGGGCAAACAAATGTACCGCAAATGGGACAGGAATCAAATATACATTGCTTAACAATCATTGGACAAATTGAAGGTCATATGCAATTACCACCGCAAAATAAAACGACAAAGTATGAACATTTAATTCCACAAATTGTAGCGATTGAGCAAAATCCGAAAATTGAAGGGTTATTACTAATTTTGAATACGGTCGGTGGTGATGTTGAGGCCGGTCTTGCTATTTCTGAAATGATTGCATCATTATCGAAGCCGACCGTGTCGATTGTACTCGGTGGTGGTCATTCGATCGGAGTTCCGATTGCGGTAAGTGCTGATTATTCGTTTATTGCTGAAACAGCAACGATGACCATCCACCCTGTTCGTCTAACAGGTCTTGTCATTGGGGTCCCACAAACGTTTGAATACTTAGATAAGATGCAAGATAGAGTTGTCTCATTTGTTACATCGCATTCTAACATAACAGAAGATCGTTTTAAGGAACTAATGCTTTCAAAAGGGAATCTAACCCGTGATATTGGTACAAATGTTGTTGGAAAGGATGCAGTAAAATACGGTCTTATTAATGAGGTTGGAGGGGTAGGTAAAGCAATTGCAAAATTAAACCAATTAATTGAGGAAAAACGGATGACTACCTCAACCTCAACTAATGAAAGTGAGATTCTGCAATGATCATGTATACGACAATGCCGCATGAATTAATTTTTCAAGAAAACCTTGATTCCTACTCAAAACAGTCCATTATAAATGTCAATGGCTTATCATTAGTAGTGGAGCCACTTTCTAATGAAGAGTGCCGAGTTGTCCAAGTTTTAAGTACAAATCCATACGATTTTTTAAATAATGCTTACTCACCGGGATCAATTATCATGTTGAAACCACAATTTTAAGTCGATTTTATTAACATTATGGTATAATAAATAAAAACGAACGAAGCAGCCTTTTACTCGGCTGCTTTCCTTTTTTATACTTTTTAACTTTATTCATTGAATAAAGTTAAA
>NZ_AJLR01000126.1 GCF_000307855.1 Schinkia azotoformans LMG 9581
CGATATTCCTTAGACTCCGGAAATTACCCCCCTCTATGGTTTCACATTTTTCCAATCCTAGAAATTTTAATGGGAATCTAATGCACATTAGCCTCCTATAGCGACACAGGAGAACAGTCTACCGCTCGTAATAATCACCTGAGCCTTAACAATTGTTCCAACGGTAGTTATAAATAGAGAAAAGTAGATGCTCCTTTGCCCGACCAAGGGTTAGGATAGTTAATTTCTTCATTAGTAATGTGCTTTATTTGTTGGTCAGCTGCTATTTACACGGCAATCATATTGGTATAGCGAATAATTAGATCGCCCTATTGTTTCTTTAGCTTATGGATTTCCAGTCATCAAGCTTTTGCAAAATTAGAGTGTCAGGGTTTAGGTTTTCGACGCGAGTATCTTTAATGATATTTTCAACGCGATGAATATCTTCTTTATTGGTCATTATTTTTTCAATTTTTGTAAAACGTTTATTTACTCCATTAAAAAAGCTGTATTATAACATATTCCTTGTATAAATATGCCACTCTTGGGAAATTTTGGAATTAGTTAGTTTAATAAAATTTCAAAGCCTGTTGCAACGATTTAAACCGTTGCAACAGGCTTCTTTATTTATTTCTTCCTCAGCCTCAAAATCAATTCCTCATCCGGTGTCACATACAAGGTTGTCTGATTTTCATAAATGACAAAACCGGGCTTTGAGCCGTTTGGCTTTTTGACATGCCGTATTTTTGTGTAATCAACCGGAACAGAACTTGAATTTTTCGCTTTGCTGAAAAAAGCAGCGATGCTTGCTGCTTCCTGCAATGTTCGCTCGGATGGGTCTTCATTCCGAATAACCACATGTGACCCCGGAATATCTTTTGTTTGAAGCCAAATGTCATCTCTTCTCGCAAGCTTATTCGTTAAATATTCATTCTGCTTATTATTTTTACCGACGATGATTTCATCGCCATCAGAGGAGATATAGTAGTCCAATGTTGGTTTTTTGGCTTCCCCTTTTTGGCATTTTTCGAGCTTTTATATAGCCTTCTTCAGCCAGTTTCTCACGCATTTCTTCAATATCTTTAGGTGAAGCTGATTCAATTTGTTGTAGTAATGCTTCAAAGTTTTGTATTTCAATTTTAGTTAAGTTGATCTGCTCTTTGACAACGTCAACTGAATTTTTATTTCAAAAACAAGCTTTGTGCATTTTCAGATGGTGTCTTTAAGGGGTCAAGCTGAATTGTCACCGTTGCCCCATTTTCATCATAATAGTTTACGACTTCGATTTCTTTCATACTTTTTTGGCAGCATACATATTAGCAGTTAATAGCTCTCCATACAGCTGGTAGCGATCCGCTTTTTCGGCATCTGAAAGCGATTGTTCAAGCTTTTTAATTTTCTATTTGTTTTTATTTACTTCGTTTTTTATAAATCGATCAAGATTATTTGCTTGCTGCTTGACACGGTCACGCTCTGCTTATCCGAAATAATAGCGGTCTAGAAGTTTGTTCACTGTTTTAAAATACTTAGCTTCACCTTTTAAATGGGTGAGGTCACATATATAAAAGTATTCTTTATTTTCGGCATAAATCATCTGCGGGTGATGCTTTTATTTTTGATCGGGTCAATAATCGAAAAAAACGCTTGAGGAATCGTAGCACCACGGTTCACAAGCCCAGCTCGATTAATAACTTCATTTGAAAACAACGGAGAGATGCCGGACAGTGGTTCTACTAGTTGGTTCCCAATCTTCCTTCCCTTGATTAAAGCCTAATTTCTTTAATAATGTTTCCTCGGTAATTGTTAACAGATCCGCTTTGTTTTGCTCAGGTGGTGCTATATATTCATGTCCAGGTGGGTTTTGTCACAGCGACAACCCGAATGGAATTGATTTAACTAAACGAGTTATTGCAAAAGATGCGGAAGCGAATGTGTAAATCATGACAGGATTTGATATTGAGTCCCATTTCAATATTTTAATGGAGGCCGGCGCCAGTGGTTTTTTAAGTAAAACAGCAACAAAAGATCAATTGCTAACTACAATAAAATGTGCATTAAGAGATGAAGCGATTCTTCCAATGTCTTTTTTACGACAACTTCGCAGAGCTGAGACTAAAGTAGTAGTAAATGACGGGGATACAATATCTAGTATTTCTTTAAACGAAAAAGAGCAAGAAGTGTTATATGAAGCCGCACTCGGAAAATCAAACAAGGAAATCGCTCAGAAGCTATCAATGAGTCAGAGAATGGTGGGATATCATCTGACTAAAATATTTACACTTTTAAATGTCAACTCAAGAGGGGAGGCAGTTGCAAAGGCAAGAGAATTAAGATTGGTGCCAAGTGAAGTATTAACGATCAACGGTTAATTTCTTCTAGAGTAGAAGTAAAGGTATCTATTTTTGATGAGTTGATGATTGATTTAAGTAAAGTTTTTTCATTTGAATGATTATAATGTAAGATATAACTGCCTGTTCAACGGATTAATCCGTTATAACAGGCTTTTTTCTTTCTGAAATACACCGAAACAATGTAACGAAAAAGAATTGCGGAAACCCGAAAAACTTTCTCGTTGTTATTTTTATATCTATTTTTTAGGAGATATATTGCTGTTGGAAAGTACAAATGAAAATGACAGAATGTAATTGCTATGATAAAATAAACGAATAAAATAATAATAATAATAATAGCGAAAGGAGAGATTTTAATGGAAAAGCAAATACTAGAACTACTTCAGCAAATGGATAAAAAACTAACCGTTCAAGGTCAGACTTTAGAAAAACATACTCAAATATTAACGGAACATAGTCGGATTTTAGGAGAACATAGTCAAATATTAGGAGAGCATAGTCGAATATTAGGAGAACATGGTCAAATATTAGAAAAACATAGTCTGGTACTAGCCGATCATGGTCAAATATTGAATGCGTTAAGACATGGTCAAGAATCACTTAAAGCAGAGATAAGTGAATTAAGATTGCAAAATGCCAAAGAGTTTGGTGAGGTAAAAGAACAAATAAAGAATCTTGAAATCAGTAATGAACTTCTAAAGGAAGATACTTGGAATAATAAAAAAGATATTCGTAAAGTTCAAAAAACAATGGGGATGGTTTGAAAATACTAAACTATCGTAAGTGAATTTTTGATTAACATAGCCTCTTTTTCTGCAAAATAGTCAACAAGACAATAGAAGGACTCCACTCTACTAATCATCAAGATTATATTTCCTTAAAAAACAAATGATAACTAATTAGTTAAGAGCCTGTTGCAACGGATGAAAATGTAACAACAGGCTTCTTTATTTATTTCTTCCTCAACTTTAGTAACAATTCCTCGTCTGGTGTTACATACAAGGTTGTCTGATTTTCATAAATAACAAAGCCGGGTTTGGAGCCATTAGGCTTTTTAACATGCCGTATTTTTGTGTAATCAACCGGAACTGAGCTTGAATTTTTTGCTTTGCTGAAAAAAGCAGCGATGCTTGCCGCTTCCTGCAATGTTTGTTCCGATGGGTCTTCATTCCGAATAACTACATGTGACCCAGGAATATCCTTCGTATGAAGCCAAATGTCATCTCTTCTGGCAAGCTTGTTCGTTAAATACTCATTTTGTTTATTATTTTTACCAACAATAATTTCATCACCGTCGGAGGAAGTATAGTAGTCTAATGTTGGCTTTTGGTTTTTAGACTTCGCCTTTTTAGCATTTTTACGTGCTTTTAGATAGCCTTCTTCAGCCAATTCCTCACGCATTTCTTCGATATCTTTAGGTGATGCGGATTCAATTTGTTGCAGTAACGCTTCAAAATATTCAATTTCAATGATAGTAAGGTTGATTTGCTCTTTAACAACGTCAACTGAATTTTTCAGCTTTTGGTATTTCAAAAACAAACTTTGGGCATTTTCTGATGGTGTCTTTAATGGGTCAAGCTGAATTGTCACTGTTGACCCATTTTCATCGTAATAGTTTACGACTTCAATTTCTTTCATGCCTTTTTTGGCTGCGTACATATTAGCAGTTAGCAATTCACCATAAAGCTGGTAGCGATCCGCTTTTTCGGCATCTGAAAGCGATTGTTCAAGCTTTTTAATTTTCTTTTTATTTTTATTTAATTCATTTTTTATAAATCGATCGAGATCATTTGCTTGCTGCTTGACGCGGTCACGTTCCGCTTTTCCGAAATAATAGCGATCAAGAAGCTCATTTACCGTTTCAAAATATTTAGCCTCACCTTTTAAGTGGGTTAGGTCGCAAATATAAAAATACTCTTTATTACCGGCATAAATCATTTGGGGCTGATAGCTTTTATTTTTGATTGGATCGATCATCGAAAAGAACGCTTGCGGAATCGTAGACCGATTCACAAGGCCTGCCCGCTGTATAACCTCATTTGCAAACAGGGGCGAGATACCAGATAGCTGTTCAACTAATTGGTTCCCAATCTTCCCTTGATTAAAATCCAGTTTTTTTAATAATGTTTCTTCATGAATTGTTAATGGATCTACTTTGTTTTGCTCAGGCGGCGCAATATATTCATGGCCAGGTAAAACCGTACGATGGCGATTTACAGCCGGGGAGACATGCTTAATGCTATCCATGATAATATTTTTTTCTTGGTCTACTAATAGAATATTGCTATGTCGTCCCATGACCTCGACAATCAAGATTTTGATTGATTCATCGCCAATTTCATTTTTTGTTCGTACATAAAATTTAATGATCCGTTCAAGACCATCTTGTTCTATTTTTTCAATAAAACTACCTTCTAAATGTTTGCGGAGCAGCATACAAAACATAGGTGGCTCTTTTGGGTTGTCATACGTTTCCTTCGTAATATGTAGTCTTGCATAGCTTGGATTGGCTGAAATGAGTAATTGTTGGTTTTTACCATTTGCTCGTATCGTAAAGATTAAATCATATTTATAGGGCTGATAAATTCTTGAGATACGCCCATGTTCGAGGGCGTCTTTTAATTCTTCGGTTATTGCCTTTGTTACAATGCCATCAAATGTCATTTGTTTCACCTCTTTAATGTACAAATAGTATAGCATGTTTTTTATTTATTTTTTACAAAGCTTCCTTTATAATTTAGTTTCGAACTAATTTTGATGATTATTTACTTGTTGTACCATCGTAATTTATATAGAATAAGATAGTGGATGTGATAAATATGATCGTCAGTATGACAGGATTCGGACGGAGCAAAAAAGAATTCGACAGTTTTAAGGTGATTGTTGAAATGAAGTCGGTCAATCACCGTTTTTGTGAAATTTCAGTGCGGATGCCAAGACAATTTTTATTATTTGAAGAAAAAATAAAAAAAACAGTCAACCAATACATACAAAGAGGCCGTGTCGATGTTTTCGTTACGGTTGAAGGTGAAGGATACATCAGCCGTTTCTTACAAGTCGATTGGGATTTAATTTCACAATATGAAAAAGCGTTTGTAAAAACTAAAGATATGTATAAGCTTGAAGGAGCATTATCGATAGATTCGCTTCTACACCTTCCAGAGGTTTTTACGATAAATGAAAATGAAGATGGCGTTGAAGAGTTGGAAGACGTTATATTGGAAGTTACAAAAGCGGCTGCAATTGAACTTCATAATATGAGAAAAATTGAAGGTATGGCATTAAAAAATGACATAGCAGAACGTCTATATATTATTAATGAAATTGTTCAAAATTTAAAACCGTATTCAGTCCAAGTTGTCGAAAAGTATAGAGAACGACTTGAAAAGAAAATGAAAGATTTTCTCGATGGTAAGTATGAGGCGGATGAGGGACGAATCTTAACAGAAGTTGCCATCTTTGCTGATAAGGCCGATATTAACGAAGAACTTACTAGACTAGACAGTCATATCAGCCAATTTTTCAAGATCATCGATACTGAAGGCAGCGTTGGTAGAAAGCTTGATTTTCTTGTACAGGAAATGAATCGAGAAATGAATACGATTGGCTCAAAGGCAAACGATGTTGTAATCAGCCAAAAAGTAGTAGAAATGAAAAGTGAGCTCGAAAAAATAAAAGAACAAGTTCAAAATATTGAATAGATTATATTTTTTTGCTTGCTCGGTAAAAATAGTGTAACGTACAATGGGGGAACTTTATGAGTATCAAGCTAATAAATATAGGGTTTGGAAATATCGTCTCAGCCAATCGAATCATTTCTATTGTTAGTCCGGAATCGGCACCAATTAAACGAATTATTCAAGAAGCACGAGATAAAGGAATCTTAATTGATGCTACATACGGGAGACGTACAAGAGCCGTGATCATTACAGATAGTGATCATGTTATCCTTTCAGCGATACAGCCGGAAACGGTAGCACAACGCTTAAGCAATAAAGAAGACATAAGTGATGAAGGGTAGGATTTTAAATGATTGAAGAAAAAGGGATTTTATTCGTTCTTTCCGGACCTTCTGGTGTCGGAAAAGGAACTGTCCGTAAGGCATTATTTGAAAATAATATTAATCTTCAATATTCAATTTCTGCAACTACTCGCAATCCACGTTCCGGTGAAATAGATGGTGTTGATTATTTTTTCAAAAATAGAGAAGAATTTGAAATGATGATTAAAGAAAACAAATTGTTGGAATGGGCAGAGTTTGTTGGCAATTATTATGGAACACCAGTTGATTATGTGAAGGAAACAATTGATAGTGGAAGAGATGTTTTTTTAGAAATTGAAGTTCAAGGTGCGATGCAGGTGCGCAAGGCTTTTCCAGAAGCTGTGCTAATCTTTTTAATCCCGCCAAGCCTGGAAGAGTTGAAAAATCGAATTATCGGTCGGGGAACAGAGACAGAAGAGATTGTTAAAGGGCGCTTAGATACAGCAAAAGTGGAAATAGAAATGATGAGTGCTTATGACTATGTTGTCGTCAACGACCAAGTTGATAAAGCTTGTGAACGAATCGAAGCGATTGTTCAAGCTGAACATTATCGTCGTGATCGAGTAGAAATATCTTATAAAAAATTATTGGAGGTTGAATAAATCAATGTTATACCCATCAGTCGATGCATTAAAAAGAAATATCGATTCCAAATATACTTTAGTGGCGGTTGCTTCCAAGCGTGCACGTGAAATGCAGGAAAACAATGATTGCATGTTAAATAAAACAGTTGCTAAAAAGCCGGTCGGTAAAGCTCTTGAAGAAATAGCCCAAGGTTTATTGAACTTGCAGTATGATGATGACAAAGACAACCTATAATTGTAGGTTGTTATTTTTTTAACAAAGGGTGATCATTTATGAACGGGAAAAAGATATTATTATGTGTTTCTGGAGGAATCGCTGCTTATAAAGCTGCCGCTTTAACCAGTAAGTTAACCCAGACTGGCGCTATCGTCAAAGTAATTATGACTGAATCCGCTACTAAATTTGTACAGCCCCTAACGTTTCAGGCGTTATCACGGAATGATGTTTTTTTTGACACGTTTGACGAGAAAGATTCCGGGAAAATTGCCCATATTGATCTAGCAGATTGGGCCGACATCGTGATCGTTGCACCAGCAACCGCCAATGTGATTGGAAAGCTGGCGAACGGAATTGCTGATGATATGGTTACAACGACATTACTTGCTACGACTGCGCCGGTTTGGATTGCTCCTGCGATGAACGTACATATGTATGACCATCCAGCCGTAAAACAAAATATTAATAAGCTATATAGCTATGGCTATAAGTTCATCGAACCTACGGAGGGACAGTTAGCTTGCGGATATGTTGGCAAAGGCCGATTGGAGGAACCTGAAAGGATCGTTGATTTAGTAAACAACCACTTTAGTGAAAACTTTAGTAGTTTAAAAGGAAAGAAAATCCTTGTCACAGCAGGACCAACGAAAGAAGTTATTGACCCAGTTCGCTTTTTAACAAATCGTTCTTCTGGAAAAATGGGTTACGCGATTGCTGAAGCCGCGAATAACTTCGGGGCTAATGTAACGTTAGTTTCGGGACCAACAACACTCACGCCACCGGCTAATGTGAATTTTGTTCAAATTGAATCAGCTCAAGAAATGTATGAACAGGTCATGAACTATTACCATGATACTGATATTGTGATTAAAGCAGCGGCTGTCGCTGATTATCGCCCAGCAACAAAGTATGAACAGAAGATGAAGAAAAAAGATGGCGATTTAATCATTCAATTAGAGCGGACGATTGACATATTGAAAACATTAGGTGAACGGAAGGAAAAGCAAATATTAGTAGGGTTTGCGGCAGAAACGGAAAATGTACAGGCCTATGCAGAAAAGAAATTAAAATCAAAGAATCTTGATATGATTGTTGCTAATAACGTGACGCAAGAAGGAGCAGGCTTTGGTGTTGATACCAATATTCTAACCATTTATACGAAGCAAGGTGAAAAGCTTGAGCTCCCTTTACTTTCAAAACAAGAAGCCGCAAAGGAAATTTTAAAGAAAGCCGCAACATTTCTAAAATAAAGGAAGTTTATTATGAAAATCGCCAAGGTTATCGTTGATGTACCAGCTAACCAAACAGATCGATACTTTGATTATTTAGTACCTGAAGAATGGATGGAAGAAGACTTTCTACAGCCTGGTATGAGAGTCGTTGTTCCGTTCGGCCCGCGGAAAATTCAGGGATTTATCATGGGGATTTCCGAACATACAGATGTTAAGAAACTGAAATGTTTAGACTCGGTTCTTGATATCACACCTGTCTTAACGCCAGAATTATTGGAGTTAGGTATATGGCTGCGTGAAACAACATTATGCTTTTTAATAACAGCTTACCAGGCTATGCTTCCAGCTGCAATGAAGGTTAAGTATGAGAAAGAGTTCCACATCAGAAATAGTAAAGAAATCATTCTGTGGAAGGACATTGAAAACGATAAAAAACTCCTTCCGTCCATCCAAAAAGAAATAAAAAACGGGAATATCGAAGTGATATATCGTGTGAAAGACCGGGCAAAGAAAAAAAGAGTGAAAACAATACAACCTGCCATTCCAAAGGAAGAACTTATAGAGGTTTATAATTCATTAGCAACTACCGCTATGAAGCAAAAAGAGGTTATAAAGCACTTTATAGAACAGCCACAAAAGATAGAATTGCAAGTTCTCCTTGAGGATCTTAGTACTACGTCATCACCGATTACAACATTAGTTAAAAAGGGGATTTTACTTGAACACTATGATGAAGTTTATAGAGATCCGTACGAACATCGTTCCTTCAAAAGAACCGAGCCTTTACCGTTAACGGAGGAACAGCGCAATGCGATTACACCGATCTTAGACACTATTGAAAACAAGCAGCATGCTGTCTTTCTAATGTATGGGGTAACAGGGAGCGGGAAAACAGAGATCTACTTACAAGCGATCGATAAAGTTTTAAAGCAAGGAAAAGAAGCGATTATGCTTGTACCGGAAATATCGTTAACACCAATGATGGTTGATAGATTTAAAGGTAGATTCGGTGATGAAGTGGCTGTCATGCATAGCGGTCTGTCTACCGGCGAAAAGTACGATGAGTGGAGAAAGGTTCAACGAAAAGAGGTGCGTGTTGTTGTTGGAGCACGTTCCGCTATTTTTGCGCCCTTCGAAAATCTTGGAATTATTATTATCGATGAGGAACATGAAACGAGTTACAAGCAGGAGGAGAATCCACGCTACCATGCGAGGGATGTGGCGATCAAACGAGGCGCAAATCATAATTGCCCGGTAATCCTAGGTAGTGCCACACCTTCCTTGGAATCTTTTGCCCGAGCACAGAAAAATGTGTACCAATTACTGACATTAAAAGGGCGGATTAATGCTCGTTCCTTGCCATCAGTTGAAATTGTTGATATGAGAGAGGAGCTTCGCCGTGGGAACCGTTCGATGTTTTCTGAAGTCTTATTAGAAAAAGTGAAGGATCGCCTCGAAAAAGGAGAACAATCTGTTTTATTTTTAAATCGAAGAGGTTTTTCAACGTTTGTTATGTGTCGCAATTGCGGTTATGTATTAAATTGCCCACATTGTGATATTTCCCTTACGTACCATAAACGAGACTATAAATTGAAATGTCACTATTGTTCCTATGAGGAAGCTCTCCCCTCTACATGTCCGGAATGTAATAGTGAACATATTCGGTTTTTTGGAACAGGAACGCAAAAGGTCGAGGAAGAATTGGCCAAAATTTTGCCCGAAGCAAGAGTCATTCGGATGGATGTTGATACGACAAGCAGAAAAGGGGCGCACGAAAAATTATTACATGCATTTGGACAAAAACAGGCCGACATTTTGCTTGGTACGCAAATGATTGCCAAAGGTCTGGATTTTCCGGATGTAACTTTTGTCGGGGTATTAACAGCTGATACAATGCTGCATATCCCAGATTTCCGCTCAAGTGAAAAAACGTTTCAATTGCTTACTCAGGTAAGCGGGCGCGCCGGTCGTCACCATTTACCCGGTGAGGTTGTCATTCAAACCTACAGTCCGGAGCATTTTAGTATCGAGCTAGCGGCGGTTCCTGATTATGAGACCTATTATTGTCGCGAGATGCTTTTGCGAAAGAATTTTCATTACCCGCCATTTTACTATTTGGCGTTAATTACTATATCGCACCCGGAATTGCCCAAGGTAGTCGATATAACAGAGAAAATTTCAAAATTTATTACGGCGAAGCTTTCAAATAAAGCGATTGTCCTTGGTCCGGTAGCGTCGCCAATACCAAGGATTAAGGATAGATATCGATATCAATGCATGATAAAATACAAAGATGAACCAAACCTTGGGAAAAGCTTGCAGACTCTTCTGCACCATTATCAGCAGGAAATGAGTCGAAGTGAATTACAAATATCAATCGATATGAATCCTTATATGATGATGTAATGTATGTCTGTATAATGTAAAGCTAATAATGTGGATAGTTAAGGAAAGGTGTAGATATATGACACGTGTAGTTTTTATGGGAACTCCAGATTTTTCAGTTCCAATATTAAGGCAAATTATTGAAGATGGCTATGAAGTGGTCGGGGTCGTAACGCAGCCGGATCGGCCCAAAGGGCGAAAGAAGGAAATTACGCCTCCCCCTGTAAAGGTTGAAGCTTTAAAGCATTCAATTCCTGTCATCCAACCGAACAAAATTCGTGATCCGGAGGAATTGAAAGAAGTTTTGGCTCTAAACCCTGATTTAGTAGTGACAGCAGCATTCGGACAGATCCTTCCAAAAGAGCTGTTAGATGCTCCAAAATTCGGCTGTATCAATGTCCATGCTTCTTTGCTTCCTGAATTAAGAGGTGGTGCTCCTATTCATTATGCCATCCTCCAAGGAAAAAAGAAAACAGGCATCACCATTATGTATATGGTGGAAAAACTGGATGCCGGTGATATTTTAACCCAAGTTGAGGTTGAGATTGGTGAACGGGATCATGTGGGCTCAATGCATGATAAACTTAGTGAAGTCGGTGCGAAACTCTTATCAGAAACGATACCGTTATTGTTAGACGGAAAATTAACTCCTATTAAACAGAATGATAATGAGGCGAGTTTTGCCGCGAACATTAAACGTGAACAAGAGAAAATTGATTGGAGCCGTACCGGGGAAGAAATATATAATCAAATTCGCGGCCTCCATCCTTGGCCTGTGGCATACACACATTTAAAAGGACAAGTCGTGAAAGTTTGGTGGGGGGAAAAAGTAGCTGGTACCTCCAAAAATCCAGGAGAAATTATCCGACTTGAGGAGGACGGGATCGTAGTTAGCACTGGAAATAACACAGCTATTAAAATTACTGAATTACAACCTTCCGGTAAAAAAAGAATGTCAGCCTTTGACTATTTAAGAGGCGCCGGTGAGACGATTTCAACAGGTGAGATATTAGGAGATTTAAATGAGTAATAATGTTCGAGAAGTGGCTTTAGATACATTACTTCATATTGAAAAAAACCAGGCCTATAGTAACTTATTATTAAATCAAATGATAAAAAAAGAAAAACTCAGTTCTAAGGATGTTGGACTTTTAACAGAGATCGTTTATGGTACGGTCCAAAGAAAATTAGCATTGGACTATTATTTGCAGCCTTTTTTGAAAAAACAAAAGAAACTAGAATTATGGGTTATGATTCTATTAAGATTATCCCTGTACCAAATGGTATACTTAGATCGAATTCCTGAGCGTGCTGTAATCCATGAAGCAGTTGAAATTGCGAAAAAGAGGGGACATCGTGGCATCTCGGGGATGGTAAATGGGGTGTTACGCTCTATCCAACGGGAAGGCTTGCCAGATTTTAACGTAATTAAAGACGATTTAGAACGATTGTCAATCGAGATGAGCCTTCCTTTATGGTTGTTGCAAAAATGGGCTGAGCAATATGGGCTCGACGTAACAAAGGAAATTTGTAAAAGTACATTAGAGCCCCCAATGGTAAGTGCGCGGGTTAATTGCAATAAGGCGGCTGTTCCTGAGGTCCTCTCTTTATTGGAAGAAGAAAATGTGGTAGCTGAAAAAGGAAATTTATCGATAGATGCAATTTTGATTTCAAATGGAAATCTTGCAACCACTAAGATGTTCCAAGAAGGTTATGTGACGATCCAGGATGAAAGTTCGATGCTCGTTGCGAGAGCCCTTGGACCCCAAAAAGGTGACAAGGTGTTGGACAGTTGTGCAGCGCCAGGCGGTAAGACAACTCATATTGCGGAATTACTTGGCAATGATGGAAAAGTAATATCTGTTGATTTACATCCCCATAAAGTAAAATTAATAGAGGAGCAAGTAAAGCGCCTAAAGCTTACAAATGTTGAAACATTAGTTAGCGATAGCCGCCATTTACAGGAACATTTTAACAGTGAAGAATTTGACCGCATTTTAGTTGATGCTCCTTGCTCGGGATTTGGAGTTATTCGGCGGAAGCCTGATATTAAATACAGTAAAAAACTTGACGATATAGGACAATTGGCAGCAATCCAGCTTAGTATTTTAAATAGTGTTGCACCATTATTAAAAAATGGTGGTACGCTTGTGTATAGCACATGCACAATTGATCAAGAGGAAAATGCAGCTGTTGCTGAAAGGTTTCTTGCAGAAAACAAGGAATTTATTGTTGACGAGACCCTAATTGATCGAATGCCGGAACAATTGAAACCATATGTTCAAAATGGACAAGTCCAAATTCTTCCCCATTATTTTGGAACAGACGGATTTTTTATTGCTAGTTTTAGGAAGCAGGTGTAAGCAACTATGGTAGAAAACACAACAAAAGAAAAAGATATAAGAGATAATGAGAAAAAGCCTTCAATTTATTCGTTGCAATTGAGTGAATTGGAAAGTTGGTTAAAGGAACAAGGGGAGCCTAAATTTAGAGCTGCTCAAATTTTTGATTGGCTATATCAGAAACGTGTCGGACATTTTGAGGAAATGACGAATTTAGCAAAAGGATTGCGCGAAAAGTTAGCGAATTATTTTACTATAACAACATTAAAAACACTTGTTCAACATACATCACAGGATGGCACTCTTAAGTTTTTATTCGAGCTACATGACGGCTATTCGATCGAAACAGTGTTAATGAGGCATGAATATGGAAATTCAGTATGTGTCACCACACAGGTAGGCTGTCGAATGGGCTGTACATTTTGTGCCTCCACATTAGGTGGATTAAAACGCGATCTTGAGCCTGGAGAAATAGTTGCACAAGTATTAAAGGTACAAAAGGCATTGGATGAAACTGATGAAAGAGTGAGCTCGATTGTTGTAATGGGAATTGGTGAACCCTTTGATAATTACAATTCACTCCTATCATTTTTAAGAATTGTCAATGATGATAAAGGGTTGAATATTGGTGCTCGTCATATTACTGTCTCAACAAGCGGGATAATCCCAAGAATATATGACTTTGCTGATGAAGGGTTGCAAATTAATTTTGCGATTTCGTTGCACGCCCCAAACACAGAGCTGCGCACCCGCTTAATGCCAGTCAATAAAGCCTATGATCTTCAGGACTTAATGAAGGCAGTGAAATATTATACAGAAAAAACTGGTCGACGTATCACCTTTGAATACGGCCTGTTTGGCGGTGTCAATGACCAGCAAGAACATGCCGAGGAATTAGCGCGGTTAATTAAAGGTCTGAAGTGTCATGTGAATTTAATACCTGTGAATTATGTACCCGAACGGGATTATGTCAGAACCCCTAGAAACCAAATCTTTGAATTTGAAAAAACATTAAAGAAAAATGGCATTAATGTTACGATTCGTAGGGAACAAGGACACGATATCGAAGCCGCTTGCGGTCAGTTGCGAGCGAAGGAGCGAAAAGAAGAGGCGAGGTGAAACTATGAAGTCAGTTTTTTTAACTGATAGGGGAAAGGTTCGGCAACACAATGAAGATAGCGGTGGTATATTCTTTCATGAAAACGGACTGGCTTTAGTTGTTGTTGCTGATGGTATGGGTGGACATCAAGCCGGAGATGTAGCAAGTCAGATGGCCATAACAGAGATTGAAAAACACTGGTTATTGCAACAGCCAGAGCAATTAACAACACCTGAAAAAGCTGAAGGTTGGTTAAAAGAAGCGGTAAGAAACGTAAATACATCAATCTATCAATATGCCAAGGAGAATGAAGATTGCCAAGGGATGGGGACGACAATCGTAGTTGTTGTCCTAAACCAGGAATTTATTACGGTTGGCAATATTGGCGATAGCCGTTGCTATATTTTAAACAATAATGGTTTCGCACAAATAACCGACGATCATTCATTAGTCTATGAATTGGTTCGAAGCGGTCAAATTTCCCCTGAGGACGCTGAACATCATCCGCGAAAAAACGTATTAATGCGGGCATTGGGAACAGAAGCTGCAGTCACGATGGATATTAAGTCATTGGAGTGGGAAGAAAATGATATCCTACTCCTTTGTTCAGATGGACTTACAAATAAAGTTTCTACCCACGATATTCATAATATTTTGGACGATGAAAGTGAATTAGAGGTCAAGGCTAGGCAGCTTATAAAAAAAGCAAATGAAGCAGGTGGAGATGATAATATTTCAGTTGCCATTGTTAAGCATGACTGGACGGAAAGTGGAAGTGAGTGATGAAATTTGATGATTGGTAGACGGTTAAGTGGTCGATACAAAATTTTGGAAATGATCGGCGGCGGAGGAATGGCTAACGTTTACCTTGCACATGATATTATATTGGACCGTCATGTTGCCGTTAAGGTTTTAAGACCGGAATTTTCAAATGATGATGAATTTATTAAACGTTTTCGTCGTGAAGCTCACTCCACAACGAGTCTAAATCACCCTAATATCGTGAGTATTTATGATGTCGGGGAAGAAAACGATATTTATTTTATTGTTATGGAGTATGTTGAAGGGAAAACATTAAAGCAATATATCCAACAAAATAAAGTGATTTTGATTGAAGAAGTAATTGATATTATGAAGCAACTTACATCTGCTATTGAGCATGCCCATCAAAATCAGATCGTTCATCGTGACATAAAGCCGCATAATATTTTAATTGACAACCTTGGACATGTAAAAGTCACTGATTTTGGGATTGCCATGGCATTAACTGCCACTTCAATTACACAAACAAATTCAGTCCTTGGTTCTGTACATTATCTGTCCCCGGAGCAGGCACGTGGTGGAATGGCAAATAAAAAGTCGGATATTTATTCGCTAGGTGTCGTCATGTTCGAACTTCTGACAGGGCGTCTTCCGTTTTCAGGAGAATCTGCAATTTCCATTGCTTTAAAGCATTTGCAAAGTGAAACACCTTCACCCAAAAGGTGGAACCCGGATATACCACAAAGTGTAGAAAATATTGTTTTAAAAGCAACCGTAAAAGACCCTTTTAGAAGATATGATAGTGTTTCAGAAATGAGAATGGATTTAGAAACGGCCTTAGACCCTAGTCGTATAAATGAGCCAAAGTTTATCATCCCAGAGGATGATGAGGCAACAAAGGCAATTCCGATTATAACAACAGAACATCAATTAAAGCCAACTCATGATACGATTGTGCACCCTATTAAAAAGGAAAATAAAAAACAATCAAAAAAGAGAATTAAAGCACTAATAATTGGTTTTTCATTACTGGCTATACTAGCGGTTGTGGCATTATTTATTATTCCGCCGTTACTTGAGCCAAAAGATGTTATTATTCCGGATGTTACCAATCACGCAATAGCGGAGGCTATCGATGAATTGCAGTCGGTAGGTTTAAAGGTTAAACCGGAGAAAATTGTTGATGATCAAGTTCCTGAAGGATTAGTTATAAAGACAAATCCACCGGTTAATTCTACTGTAAAGGAAGGTTTCGAGGTCACTGTTTATGAGAGTCTTGGTAAAGAAAAGATTAAATTTGAAAACTTTATCGGCTATCAGCTTGAAGATGCGAAACGTGAACTTGAGATTCATGGGATTGGTTCGGACCATATCCTGCCCAATTATGTAGATAGTGAAGAACCGGAGAATGAAATAGTAGGGCAGCTTCAGCCTAAACCTGATGAACCCATAAACCCTGATGAAATGAAAGGGATGTGGGTAATTTTTCAAGTAAGTAAGGGGCCGCAATTGAAAATGCCGAATATGCTGGGGTGGAGCGAAGAGAAAGTAAGTAAATTTGTACAAGAAAATTATTTATCGTTGGATACGAGTGAACAAAAGTATTCCAATGAGGTTGATAGTGGCCTTGTAATTTCTCAGGAACCAAAAAAAGGGACAACGATTAGAAAAGGGACTATGGTTAAAGTAGTATTGTCAAAGGGTCCAGAGCCCAAAGTCTATGAGTTTACAAAGATAATTCCATTTTATAGCGACGATGAATTAATAGAGGAAATCGTAGAAGTCTACATAGACGATATGGAACACGAAATGATGGGAAAACCTGATGTGATTAAAATCAAAGAGACAACGGAAATTCCGATAAAATTGGTCATTCCTTATAACGGGAAAGCGTCATATAAAATATTGGTTAATGGAAATTTACTAGACAGTGGTGAAATTAGTTATGATTCTGTTCCTTAATCGTAAGAAATAAATTTTAATTTTGGAGGTACACATGGCAGAGGGAAAAATAATTAAAGCACTAAGTGGATTCTATTATGTCATCCATGATGAAGGTATTACTCAATGTCGCGGAAGGGGCGTCTTTAGAAAGAATGGAATTACGCCGCTTGTTGGTGATTACGTTGTGTTTGAAGCTGAAAATGAAAATGAAGGCTATATCATGGACATTAAGGAAAGAAAAAACGAACTTGTTCGGCCGCCTATTTCAAACGTCGACCAAGCTATTCTTGTGTTTTCGGCTGTTGAACCGAATTTTAGCCCAGTTCTTCTTGATCGTTTTTTAGTGCTAATAGAATCAAATCATATTACCCCTGTTATTTGTATTACTAAGATGGATTTATTAGATAATGAAAGCTTGGAAAAGATCAATCAGTATGTAAGTGACTATAAACAAATTGGGTATGATGTTATCTTCACCTCATCAAAGACAATGGATGGGATCGAGAAATTGCGCCCTTATTTAAGGGATCGAATATCTGTATTTGCCGGGCAATCCGGTGTTGGTAAATCTTCATTATTAAATGCATTATTACCTGAATTGTCATTAAAGACAAATGAAATATCCAACCATTTGGGACGTGGAAAACATACAACAAGACATGTTGAATTAATCCAATTTGAAGGTGGGCTGGTGGCTGATACCCCTGGGTTTAGTTCGTTGGATTTTATTGACATAGAAGCCGATGAACTAGCTCATTGTTTCCCGGAAATGAGGGAAAGATCCCATGATTGTAAGTTTAGAGGGTGCTTACATTTATCAGAGCCAAAATGTGCTATTAAAGCAGGAGTCGAGCAGAATGAAATTCCACCCTACCGCTATCAGCATTATGTAGAGTTTATAGATGAAATTAAAGAAAGAAAGCCGAGGTATTAAAAATGATAAAAATCGCACCATCAATTTTATCAGCAGACTTTGCTAAGTTGGGAGAGGAAATTAAAGATGTTGAGAATGGGGGAGCAGACTATATCCATGTCGATGTAATGGATGGGCATTTTGTTCCAAACATAACAATAGGGCCACTCATTGTCAATGCGATAAGACCAACAACGAAACTGCCTCTTGATGTTCATTTAATGATCGAAAACCCGGATTTATATATTCCGGAGTTTGCGAAAGCCGGGGCAGATATAATAACTGTTCATGTCGAAGCGTGCAAACATTTGCATAGAACACTACATTTAATTAAGGATAATGGTGTAAAAGCGGGGGTTGTCCTTAATCCGGCCACACCCGTTAATATGATTGAACATATCCTTGATGACATTGATATGGTCTTGTTTATGACGGTCAACCCGGGGTTTGGCGGTCAAAAATTTATTCATTCAGTTTTACCAAAAATAAAAACTGTAGCGGACATGATTCATGAACGTGGGTTGGACATTGAGATCGAAGTTGATGGCGGTGTTAATTCTGAAACTGCGAAACTTTGTATAGAAGCAGGTGCAAATGTTCTTGTTGCAGGTTCAGCTGTATTCAATAAGGAAGATCGCAAAAAAGCAATCGAAGCCATTCGTGGCTAGGAAGCAGGAGGACATCTCTCTCGCTTCCTTTTTTAATTTCCTTAGTTCTCAAGCCAACTGCTTAAGCATATGATAGAGAATAAGTAAGTGGCTATTATATATAAATCTTTAGGTACATTTTTACTTCCTATGAATATATTGAAAACGAGATTGAAGTGGCAATGAAATATGGAAAAGGTAAATCGCTTTGAGGAGGGAAATTATGAAATTCTATACGATTAAATTACCTAGATTTTTGGGTGGATTCGTAAGAGCGATAATTGGGGCATTTAAAAAAGATTAAAAAAGCACCTCATACAAGGTGCTTTTTCTTTTTGACCTCAAGTTCCAGCACTTGATCAAGGTGTTGGAGCTTAAACACGTTCTACTTTGCCTGATTTAAGAGCACGAGCAGACACCCATACACGTTGTGGTTTGCCATCAACTAAAATGCGTACTTTTTGTAAGTTCGCACCAAATGTACGTTTATTAGCGTTCATCGCATGTGAACGGTGGTTACCTGAACGAGTTTTTCTTCCAGTAATTGCACATTGTTTCATTTAAATTCCCTCCTCTAGCTACAAAAAAAAATACATTTTCAGTTAGAAACACTTAATTACTTTATCACAAACAAATGGATAAAGCAATAATGGATTGAAATAAGGTTCAAGAAAATTTACTTGACAGTCTTCGTAATGATTTGGTGACACTTTTAATATAAGTTAAATTATAGTAAAATGGCGTTAAAGCCTCCGGCGAGTCTTGCGATTTTCAGAGGTAGTTTTTCGAGCATGCCAGCTCGAAAATATCCGCTGGGCGCAAATACGCCAAGGCGCATTTGATTAGGTTGATTAAAAGGGGGATTATTATTATGTCCATTGAAATGAAAACTGATTATGGTCAAATTGAAATATCCAATGAGGTTATCGCAACAATTGCTGGAGGCGCAGCAGTAGATTGCTATGGAATTGTAGGAATGGCTTCTAAAAACCAATTAAAAGATGGAATTTCCGAAATTCTACGGAAAGAAAATTTTAAAAAGGGAATCCAGGTTCGCCATGAAAATGATGAAATCCATATAGATATGTTCATTATTGTCAGCTATGGAACAAAAATCTCAGAGGTAGCGCACAATGTGCAAACAAAAGTAAGATACACGCTTAACCAGACATTAGGCCTAGCTGTGGATTCAATCAATATATTTGTTCAAGGTGTAAGGGTAACGAATCCATAGCAGATAGGATGGTAAGGGAGGAAATTTAGTGACGATGCAACAATTAGACGGAATAAAGTTTGCCGGGATGGTGCTTGCAGGTGCCAATAATTTATCAAGAAATGCGAAAATGGTTGATGCATTAAACGTGTTCCCTGTACCGGATGGTGACACAGGTACAAATATGAATTTATCAATCACCTCCGGAGCAAATGAAGTAAAACAGCAAACGATGAACCATGTTGGAAGAGTAGCATCAGCTTTTTCAAAGGGCTTATTAATGGGTGCACGCGGAAATTCAGGTGTTATTTTATCACAATTATTCCGTGGATTTGCGAAGTCTATTGAAACGAAGGAAACGATAAATAGCTTTGAATTTGCTGCTGCATTTGAGGCAGGAGTACTGACAGCCTATAAGGCAGTTATGAAGCCTGTTGAAGGTACGATCTTGACAGTGGCAAAGGATGCAAGTAAAAAGGCAATACAAGTTGCAAAAAAGAATAATGATATCGTTCAAGTAATGGAAGAGGTATTAAAGGAAGCAAAGGCCTCTTTAGATCGCACCCCTGACTTGCTCCCTGTATTAAAGGAAGTGGGGGTAGTTGATAGTGGTGGTCAAGGTCTTGTTACCATTTATGAAGGCTTTTTAGCGGTGTTAAAGGGGGAGGAACTACCTGAGGTTTCGGAAGCGCAGCCTTCAATGACAGAGCTTGTAAATGCCGAGCATCATAAATCTGTACAAAGTCATCTGCTTACAGAGGATATTGAATTTGGTTATTGTACCGAGTTTATGGTCAAGTTTGAAGAAGATAAATTAAAGAATAATCCATTTTCAGAGGATGATTTTCGTCAAACCTTGAGCCATTATGGTGACTCATTACTTGTTGTATCCGATGAAGAAATAGTAAAAGTACATATTCATGCTGAGCATCCCGGAAACGTATTGAATTACGCCCAAAACTTTGGGGGTCTGATTAAAATTAAAATTGAAAATATGAGGGAACAGCATTCATCAATCTTGGAGGCTGATCAACATGTGACAACCTCTGAAAATAAAGCCCCACAGAAAAAGAGCGAATATGGGATTGTTGCCGTTGCAATGGGGCGCGGTATTGCTGAATTATTAAAAAGCTTAGGGGCCGGGGCCGTCATTGAAGGCGGACAAACGATGAACCCAAGTACAGAGGATATTGTCCAAGCCATTAATAATGTTCATGCTGAAAAGGTTATTGTTTTGCCAAATAATAAGAATATTATTATGGCCGCCACACAAGCTGCAACTGTCGTCAACCAAGAGGTTATTGTTATTCCTTCCAAAACAGTACCCCAGGGTATGACTTCACTTCTTGCATTTAATCCAGCAGTTACGGCTTCTGAAAATGAAAAAGCAATGACGAATGCCCTTGATAAAGTAAAAACCGGGCAAATAACCTATGCTGTCAGAGATACGGTCATCGATGGTTTAGAAATCAAAAAAGATCATTTCATGGGAATTTTGGATGGGAAGATTGTAGTAACTGATCAAGATAAAAATAAGGCTGCCATCGCTTTACTGGAAAACATGATCTCAGAAGACGATGAAATTATTACGATTTTTCAAGGTGAAGATGCTAATGACAGCGATCTTTCAGAGCTTGATCAATTTCTTGAAGAAAACTTTCCTGATATAGAAGTTGAAACGCATAATGGGGAACAGCCTTTATACCCATTCATCTTTGCTGTTGAATAATTTTAATTAATATAACAAGGCTCGTTCGATCCGTAAAAGAATGAGCCTTTTTACTGTAAAATAAAGGGAGCAGTAGCAAGTGAATATTTTAAGTAAGGAAATCATTGAGATCAAGGGAATCGGCGAGGAAACAGCTCTTTCATTAAATGAGTTGGGGATCTACACTATTGTTCAGCTTTTGGAATACTTTCCTTATAGATATGAAGATTACCGAATTTGCAATTTAGGTGATATCAAACATGATGAGAGAATAACAGTAGAAGGGAAGGTTCATAGCGAGCCTTCTTTGACGTTTTATGGACGAAAAAAATCCCGTCTCTTAATTAGAGTTTTTGTTAATCAATTATTAATTTCAGTCGTCTTTTTTAATCAGCCCTATCTGAAAAAACAAATTACAATTGGCGATACAGTAACAATAACGGGAAAATGGGACCAACATCGACAAACGATTACGGGCAATGTTTTGAAAAAAGGCTCAGTTATAAGAAAACAACAATTTGAACCAGTGTACTCTGTTAGAGGCAAAATCACCGTAAAAGGGATGCAGCGTCTACTATCACTTGGTTTACATCAATATGGAGAATATATTGATGATCCGCTGCCTTCATCCATTTTAAAAAGATATAAACTACTTTCTAAAAAAGAAGCAATCTTTCAAATCCACTGTCCTACCAGCCCCGAGCATTTAAAACAAGCAAGAAGAAGGCTAGTGTATGAAGAGTTTTTGCTTTTTCAATTAAAAATGCAGGCATTACGAAAATTTGAAAGAGAGCAAAGTGGTGGTGTTGCACATGAATTTTCAATAGGAACAGTGAACCAATTTATAAACTCTTTGCCGTTTCCATTAACCAATGCCCAAAAAAGAGTAGTTGATGAGATTCTTAATGATCTGTCCTCCCCATATCGGATGAATCGGTTGTTGCAGGGGGATGTCGGTTCTGGAAAAACAGTAGTTGCTGCCATTGCTTTATATGCGTCAAAATGTGCAGGATTCCAAGGGGCCTTAATGGTACCAACAGAAATACTGGCCGAGCAGCATGCTGCCTCACTTTCTTCGATTTTAGAGCCGCAGAAAATAAAAACTGCTCTTTTAACAAGTTCTGTAAAAGGAAAAAAGAGACAGGAAATTTTGGAACAATTAAAGAACGGTCAAATTGATATCTTGATTGGTACACATGCCTTAATTCAAGATGAAGTTAATTTTAATAAATTAGGACTAGTCATTACTGATGAACAGCATCGCTTCGGTGTTGAGCAAAGGCGTATTTTACGAGAAAAAGGCGAAAGCCCTGATGTCTTATTTATGACGGCAACTCCCATTCCACGGACGTTGGCCATTACTGTTTTTGGGGATATGGATGTTTCGGTTATTGATGAAATGCCTGCAGGACGTAAACAAATAGAAACCTATTGGGTCAAGGATAAAATGCTTGACCGCGTTTTAAAATTTGTATCTAAAGAAATCGCAAAAGGTCGACAGGCTTATGTGATTTGTCCCTTAATTGAAGAATCAGAAAAACTGGACGTCCAGAATGCGATAGATGTCCATAGTGTGCTTAATCAATATTTTCCGAAGGAGATTAAGGTTGGTCTAATGCATGGTAGACTTCATGCTACAGAAAAAGAGGATGTCATGAAGAAATTTAGCAATAATGAATATCAAATTCTCGTCTCAACGACCGTAGTAGAAGTTGGTGTAAATGTTCCAAACGCAACGGTTATGGTCATTTACGATGCAGAAAGATTTGGATTATCACAGCTTCATCAATTACGCGGGCGTGTAGGACGGGGCAGCGACCAATCGTATTGTATATTAATTGCTAATCCGAAATCGGATGTCGGTAAAGAGCGCATGACGATCATGACGGAAACAAATGATGGGTTCGAGCTCTCGCAAAAAGACTTGGAACTCCGGGGACCAGGAGACTTCTTCGGAAAAAAACAAAGTGGTTTGCCACAATTCAAGGTTGCGGATATGGTCCATGATTTTAAAGTATTAGAAGTTGCGAGAAATGATGCAGCTAAACTTATTTCATCAACTGCCTTTTGGAAAAGTGATGATTTTCATATGTTGCTCTCTTTTTTAGAAGGAACTGGTATTCTTAATGGCGAAAAACTAGATTAGAAGGAAATTAAAACTTGCAAGCGTGGCTGGAAATCCCTATACTACTATTAGTACCTAGTCTTAGTATCGGAAGGTGAAATCAGTGCGACTATCTAAAAAAGAGCGGCAGCAATTATTAAAATCCACAATAGATCAAACGCCATTTATCACTGATGATGAGCTTTCAAAAAAATTCAATGTCAGCATTCAGACGATTCGCTTAGATCGGCTTGAATTATCGATTCCAGAACTTCGCGAAAGAATTAAAGATGTAGCAAAGAGTAAGCTGGATGAGGAAGTAAAGTCGTTGCAAATTGAAGAAATTATCGGTGAAATTGTTGATTTAGAGATGGATAACAGTGCAATTTCCATTTTCGATGTAAAAAGTGAACACGTTTTTACAAAGAAGCGAATTGCGCGAGGACACCATCTTTTTGCGCAAGCTAACTCATTAGCAGTTGCATTAATCGACGATGAATTGGCATTAACGGCTAAAGCAAATGTGAAATTTACCCGTCAAGTTAAGGAGAATGAACGGGTAATTGCCAAGGCTAAAGTTATTTCCAATGATGAAGAAAGACATAGAACGATAGTTTTAGTACAATGCTACGTTGGACAAGAGCTTGCTTTCATAGGTGAATTTGAAATGTATCGTACGAATAAAATTAATAAAGGCAGGTCCAATGAATGAGAATAGCCATTGATGCGATGGGCGGGGATCACGCCCCAGAGCAAATCATTAAAGGTGTAAATGAAGCAGTAACAGCATTTCCTTTTCTTGAGTTTACTTTAGTCGGAAATGAAGAGAAAATTAAAAAGTATTTAGTAAGTTCTGAGAAAGTATCGATTATACATACTGATGAAGTAATTGAAGCAACAGATGAACCTGTGCGTGCCGTTCGTCGAAAAAAAACAGCTTCAATGGTTTTAATGGCAAATGAAGTCAAAGAGGGGCGTGCTGATGCCTGTATATCGGCAGGGAATACAGGTGCGTTAATGGCCGCAGGCTTATTCGTTGTCGGCAGGATTGAAGGAATTGACCGTCCGGCGCTATCCCCGACCTTACCAACGATTGATGGTCAAGGTTTTGTATTTTTGGATGTTGGCGCGAATGCTGATGCCAGACCGGAACATTTGCTTCAGTTTGCTATTATGGGTTCTGTCTATGCTGAAAAGGTTCGGAAAATCAATAATCCAAGAGTGGGACTTCTCAATGTAGGGACAGAGGAGAAAAAAGGGAATGACTTAACCAAACATGCCTTTCCTCTATTACAGGATGCTCCAATCAATTTTGTAGGTAATGTTGAAGCCAGAGATTTACTCGAAGGCGTTGCCGATGTTGTTGTGACTGACGGCTTTTCCGGTAACATTGCTTTAAAATCAATTGAAGGGACCGCCCTGGCGATATTTTCGATGCTAAAAACAGAACTAACAAGCAGTTTAAAAACAAAGCTTGCCACGGGCGTCATTAAGCCTCAGCTCCGTAATTTAAAAAATAAACTGGACTACTCGGAGTACGGTGGAGCAGGTTTGTTCGGCTTAAAGGCACCAGTTATTAAAGCACATGGATCGTCTGATCAAACAGCGATTTTAAATGCGATTAGACAAGCAAAAGATATGGTGGAAAAACAAGTCATCCAAACGATTGAAACAACAATACAGTCAAAATAAAGGAGGAGAAAAAGTGGGTAAAATCGCTTTTATTTTTCCAGGTCAAGGTTCACAAACAGTAGGAATGGGGCAATCATTAGCTAATGAATCAGAAAAATCAGCTAAAGTGTTTCAAAAAGCCGATGAAAGACTTGGATTTTCATTATCTGATATTATTTTTAATGGTCCGAGCGAGACGCTGACCTTAACTGAAAATGCACAACCAGCTTTACTAACGACGAGCATCGCTGTTTTAGAATTATTGAAAGAGCATGGCATTAAAGCGGATTTTACGGCAGGACACAGTTTAGGTGAATATACCGCTTTAGTTGCTGCTGGAGCGATTAGCTTTGAAGATGCAGTATATGCTGTAAGAAAACGCGGTGAATATATGGAAGAGGCTGTTCCGGCAGGTGTAGGAACAATGGCTGCTATTTTAGGCATGGATGAAAGTGAGCTGCAGGCTGTTACAGAGGAAGTAACAGCGGGAGGCGACACCGTCCAATTAGCTAATCTAAATTGCCCAGGCCAAATTGTTATATCAGGTACCAAACAAGGTGTCGAGGACGCGTCACAGTTAGCAAAAGAGCGTGGAGCCAAAAAAGTCATTCCATTAGTTGTAAGTGGTCCTTTTCATTCTATCTTAATGAAGCCTGCTGCCGAGAAGTTTGGAGCTGTTCTAAATGAAATTGAAATTCGTAATGCAGAAATTCCGGTGATTGCGAATGTAACAGCTCAAGCTATGACGGAAAGTGAAGATATTAAGGAGAAATTGATCCAACAGCTATATTCACCAGTTCGTTGGGAAAAGTCAGTAGAAACGATGCTTGATTTAGGTGTGGATACATTTATTGAAATTGGACCAGGTAAAGTATTGTCAGGATTGGTTAAAAAAGTAAACCGCAGAGTAAATGCATATGCGATTTCAGACCAAGAAACATTACTTGATGTGGTAAATAAACTTAAGGGGGACGCATAATGTTAACGGGAAAGGTTGCACTTGTTACAGGCGCTTCACGAGGAATTGGAAGAGAAATTGCAATTGAATTGGCAGAAGCTGGAGCAAAGGTTGCGGTTAACTATTCAGGCAGTGAAGCTAAAGCGAATGAAGTTGTAGATCAAATAAAAGCTGCTGGTGGAGAAGCTTTTGCCATTCAAGCTAATGTATCAAATACTGAATCTGTTGAGGCAATGGTTAAAGAAGTAATATCACAATTTGGTGCATTAGACATCCTTGTCAACAATGCAGGAATTACAAGAGATAATTTATTAATGAGAATGAAGGAAGAAGAATGGGATGCTGTCATTAATACAAATCTAAAAGGTGTATTTATTTGTACTAAGGCTGTAACACGCCAAATGATGAAGCAAAGAAAAGGACGTATTATTAATATTGCTTCCATCGTCGGTGTTTGTGGTAACCCAGGGCAGGCGAACTATGTTGCTGCTAAGGCCGGTGTCATCGGTTTAACGAAGACAACAGCGAAGGAGCTGGCAAGCCGCAACATTACAGTTAATGCGATTGCACCTGGCTTCATTACGACGGATATGACAGATGAACTTCCTGAAGATATTAAAAATGAAATGTTAAAGCAAATCCCGCTAGCCCAGTTTGGTAGCCCATCTGATATTGCCAATGTAGTACGTTTCTTAGCAGCTGATGAGAGCAGCTACATTACAGGGCAAACAATCCACGTTGATGGTGGCATGGTGATGTAAATACAAAAGCGGAAGTCCATTAGTCGCTGGGCGCTGTAGCTGGACGGATATTCTCATGAAATTTTAAATAAGTGTTCAGAGCTCTAGTTTTTTTGGTCATAATTTAATATAATACCTTAAGGGGAGGTGAACGAACAATGGCAGATGTTTTAGAGCGTGTAACAAAAATTATCGTAGATCGTTTAGGTGTTGAGGAAGCAGATGTTAAATTAGAAGCTTCTTTTAAAGAAGATCTAGGAGCAGATTCCCTTGATGTAGTTGAATTAGTTATGGAATTAGAAGATGAATTCGATATGGAAATCTCTGATGAGGATGCAGAGAAAATTTCTACTGTTGGAGATGCTGTTAACTACATAAACGCATTAGCAAAATAATAAGAGTCCCGTGGATATCACGGGGCTTTCTCCAACTTTTTAACTTTATTCTGCAGAATAAAGTTAAAGCCTCCGGCGGATGCCTCAGATTTTCAGAGGTAGTTTTTCGAGC
>NZ_AJLR01000127.1 GCF_000307855.1 Schinkia azotoformans LMG 9581
CCCGCACTCCCTGTCCGCACTGTAATGTTGGAAAGCCAGTTTCGGTCCTCCTGCTATGCCTACTGCACAATAATCCTCCAATGTTCACTATATATCCCAAAAGTTCAGTAGGTTTGTGGCGGAAAATCCGGCTATTGCGCTTTAAGCACCCTTATGCTAAATTACCTTTAACAATTTTTATCATTTAAGAATACTCTATTAAGTTGCTGTATAATAAGGGTATCGATATTTTTTAATAAAAGAGGCGGAATCATGCAATCTGTTAATTCATTTCAAGATAATCATTCCAATAATGACTATTCATTAATCCTTGAACTCGTAAAGGGTGCTTTAAAAGAAGCAAAATTACTAGATCAAATCATAATAGAAGAACGTAATGAGGGTTTTTTCGTAAAACCTAAACAAATAGATAAACAAGAAAAAATTAAACAATTTGAAAAATTAGCTGGTACTGCGATAGCAGCAGGAGAAGATATAAAAGAATTGCTTGATATGGTTAGTCGAAAGGATATTTACCCACTGTTGCCTTAATAACAGTGGGTATTTACTTTGAGGGAAACAAAGTCACATACTTTATTTGATTCCGTAAAAATAAGGAATAATCAATGTTACTTTCCTATAGTTTGTATATATAATTGCATAATTGTTTTTTATATAATTTCCTTAAAGATGAAATCTAAGGAGAGATTTAGTAATGAATATTAAAACAATTGGAGTCGTTGGTGCAGGATCAATGGGAACTGGCATTGCTAATTTAGCCGCTTTGAATGGATTTAATGTTATTTTGCGAGATATTGATGAAAAATATCTGCAAAACGCGTTAAATAGAATGGATAAATTTATGGAAAAAAGTGTTGCAAGAGGAAAGATGACAGAAGAGCAAAAACAACAAACACTTGATCGAATTAAGCCAACAACAAAATTAAATGATATGGTGGAAGCTGATGTTGTTATAGAGGCAGTTATTGAAGATCTAGAATTAAAAAAGGAAGTATTCTCACAGTTAGATGAAATTGTGAAGGAAAATGTTATTTTGGCGACGAATACATCTTCAATGTCGATTACAGTGATTGCTTCTGCAACTAAGCGTCCTGATCGTGTAGCAGGGATGCACTTTTTCAATCCGGCCCAGCTAATGAAATTGGTTGAAGTTGTTCGGGGCTATGAAACTAGCGATGAAACTGTGGAAGAATTAAAGACGTTATCAAAGGCATTAACGAAAGAGCCAATTGAAGTGAAGAAGGATGTGCCAGGCTTTATCGTAAACCGAATTATGATTCCTCAGTTTATCGAAGCAATTAAACTATTAGAAGAAGGCGTTGCAAGTGCTGAAGATATTGATAAAGCTGTAACACTTGGATTGAACTATCCGATGGGTCCATTCACGTTACAAGATTACGCTGGAGTTGACATCGGCCTTCATGTAATGGAATATTTTAAACAGGAATTTAATGATAATCGTTTTGCACCGCCATTACTACTTAAACAGCTTGTACGTGCAGGCCGTGTAGGACAAAAAGCTGGTGCTGGGTTCTATGATTATAACAAATAACAAAGAGTAATCATTTGGAGGCATAATTTATATGAAAAGTACAGAGTATTCATTTACAGTAAGATGGGGCGATACAGATGCAGCGGGGATTGTCTTTTTCCCAAATTTTTATAAATGGATGGATGAAGCAACCCATGATTTTTTAGGTCAAATCGGATATCCTTCGTCAAAGCTTTATGAACAAGAAAAGATTGGTGTTCCACTTTTAGAAGCAAAATGTGAATTTAAATCACCGCTTTTATTTGAAGATGAGGTAACGGTTGTATCAACTGTTAGTGAATTGCATGATAAGGTTATTAAGTTGAACCACGATTTTTATAAAAATGGTGTCAGGGTTGCCGGTGGCTATACACTCCGGGCATGGGCTTATTTTGGTGGCGAGAGACCGAAGGCCGTATCAATACCGGAAGAAGTAAGAAATGCCTTAAGTTGAAGATACTTGGTAGGAGGAGATCTAGTTGGACTTTAAACTTTCAGATGAACAATTAGCGATCAGGGCAATGACCCGTGATTTTGTAAATAATGAAATTATGCCGATTGCAAGAATGTATGATGAGGAAGAAACATTCCCAACACCGATTTTTGATAAATTAAGAGAGTACGGCTTATTTAATTTAGCAATTCCTGAGGAATACGGCGGTCCTGGAGTTGACAAAATCTCTCAAGCTTTAATTGTTGAGGAAGTAGCGAGAGGCTGTGCGGGAATTTCAACTTCAATGGAAGCGAATTCATTGTCATCCTATCCGATTTTGGTAGGGGGAAGCGAGGAATTAAAGAAGGAGTATTTAACCCGTTTAACAAATGACGGTGAGTACGCCGCGTTTGCGCTTACTGAGCCGCAAGGTGGCAGTGATGTAATGGGGACTAAAACGATAATTGAACGCGTAGGTGATGAGTATGTAATTAATGGTGAAAAATGTTTTATCACAAATGCCAGCTACGCTCATTTCTTTGTTGTCCTGGCAAAAATGAAAGGTGAAAAGGGTCCTAATAGTTTTATAGCCATTGTTGTGGAACGTGATACGGAAGGTTTATCTGTTGGTCCAAAGGAAAAGAAGATGGGTCTAAAAGCATCCAACACGGCTTCTGTTATGTTTGACAATGTTCGAGTACCAGTTTCCAATCGAATTGGTGAAGAAGGCGAAGGGTTTAAAATTTTTATGAAAGCCCTATCATTTGCAAGACCAATGGTTGGAGCCCAATCCGTTGGATTAGCACAGGGAGCCTATGAGGAGGCAGTGAAGTTTGCAAAAGAACGGAAGCAATTCGGAACGACGATTTCTAACTTCCAAGCGATTCAGTTTATGCTAGCAGATATGGCAATGAATATTGAAGCTGCGAGATTGCTAGTTTATAAAGCTGTCTATTTATTACAAGAAGGAACACCTTCCATTACGAATGCTTCATTTGCAAAGTGCTTTGCATCGGATACAGCGATGAAAGTTGCGACTGATGCAGTCCAAATTCATGGTGGATATGGCTTTATTCGCGAATATCCTGTTGAAAAGTATTTCCGTGACGCAAAGATCCAGCAAATTTATGAAGGAACAAACCAAATTCAACGTGTTGTTATTGCAAAAGAGATCCTTAAAGACTAGAGGATGTATGTAAGGTTTTTCTATTATTAATAGAAGAAATGAAAAGTGTAGCGGTGAGCTAAAACCTAGTCCAATTCTTTTTAAGGATTGGACTAAAAAAAATATAAGGTAGGGAGGGGATTATCATTAGTCCACTGCAACTTATCAATTTACTACTGTTTCTAATCGTAACTGGTTATGCGGTTTATTTGTTTGCAACCTTAGTGAAGACACGTATTGCTTACATCAAACTAGGGAAAAAAGCTGAATTTAATCGGACCGTCCGAGAACGAATCGATGATATTCTAGTCAATGTGTTCGGGCAAAAAAAGCTATTAAAGGATAAAAAGAGCGGTACGATCCATGTTATGTATTTTTATGGATTCCTGCTAGTACAATTTGGTGCGATCGATCTTATTTGGAAAGGAATTGCTTTTGATTCTCACCTTCCGTTAGGTCCACTTTATCCATTCTTTACTTTTTCCCAAGAAATTGTCGTTTTGATGATTCTAGTCGCCACAATTTGGGGCTTTTATCGCCGTTATATTGAAAAGTTGGCACGCTTAAAGCGCGGTTTCATGGCTGGTCTTGTCTATATGTTCCTTGGGGGCTTGATGACGGCAACCTTGCTCGCAAACGGAATGGGAATCATTTGGCATGGTCATGAATTAACATGGTCCGAGCCGATTGCTTCCGGCATTGCTTTTGTATTTAGCTGGCTACCACAAGGAGTGGTCGCCGCATTGTTCTTTGTATTTTGGTGGATGCACTTATTATTCTTACTTGCTTTCTTAGTTTATATTCCGCAAGGAAAACATGCCCATTTGATTGCCGGTGTCGCTAATGTATATTTAGGGCGTAACAGTAAAGTTGGGAAGTTGTCTTCGATTGATTTCGAAGATGAAACCCAAGAATCTTATGGTGTAAGTAAAATTGAAGAATTTACACAAAAACATTTGGTGGACCTTTATGCCTGTGTCGAATGTGGAAGATGTACGAGTATGTGCCCGGCTACCGGAACAGGTAAATTGTTGTCACCGATGGATTTAATCGTGAAGATGCGTAATCATTTGACTGAAAAAGGAGCTGCCGTCACATCGAAAACCCCCTGGCTGCCGGCGTTTGCTTTTAACAATACAAGAGCGAATCAATTAGCAATGCAGGGTGCTGCGAATTCAGAGGCAGCTGCGACAATCGAATATGATGTGAATTTAATTGGTGATGTTATTACCGAAGAAGAGATCTGGGCTTGTACCACTTGCCGAAACTGTGAGGATCAATGCCCAGTGATGAATGAACATGTGGAAAAAATTGTAGACTTGCGCCGCTATCTTGTTTTAACAGAAGGGCAGATGAAACCAGATGCCCAACGTGCTATTACCAATATCGAACGGCAGGGAAATCCATGGGGAATTAACCGCAAGGAACGTGAACATTGGCGTGAAGACCGTGAAGACGTTCAAGTTCCGACGGTAAAGGAAACGGAAAAAGCTGGCGAAGAGTTTGAATATTTATTTTTCGTTGGCTCCATGGGTTCCTTTGACAACCGTAGCCAAAAAATCGCTCAGTCTTTCTCGCGTGTGATGAATTTCGCTGGTATTAAGTTCGCCATTTTAGGAAATAAAGAGAAAAACTCTGGTGATACGCCTCGTCGTATTGGAAATGAGTTCCTATTTCAAGAACTGGCTCGTGATAATATCGAAACATTTAAAAAGCATAACGTGAAGAAAATTGTAACGATTGATCCACATGCCTTCAATACGTTTAAAAATGAGTATCCTGAATTTGGATTGGAAGATGTGGAGGTCTACCACCATACTCAATTACTGGATCAATGGATTAAAGAAGGCAAACTAAAACCAACGAAAGAAGTCAATGAAGTCATTGCCTACCATGACTCCTGTTACTTAGGTCGCTATAACGACATCTATGACCAGCCTCGGGATATTTTAAAATCAATCCCGGGAGTAAAGCTAGTTGAAGCAGCTCGTAACCGTGAAAACGCGATGTGCTGTGGTGCCGGTGGTGGCCTGATGTGGATGGAAGAGGATGCAGGCACACGCATTAACGTGGCGCGTACAGAACAAATTTTAGAAGCAAAGCCAACGATGATTGGCAGCGGTTGTCCATACTGCTTAACGATGATTAGTGATGGTACAAAGGCGAAAGAAGTGGAAGATCGTGTTTCGACTTTGGATATTGTTGAAATTTTAGAAAAAGCTCTCTAACGGACATTATTTTCTTTTTTCTGCCACTTTGTATGAAATAATCAAGTATTGGAAATAATTTTAAATAACTATTATTTGAAAATTTTAAATGGAGTGAAGAAAATGAGAAAATTTAAAAAGAGGTCTTTTAAAGAATTAGTGATGGAGAATAAAAGACAATTATTAAATGACCAGGAAGCACTTAATAAAATTGAAGAACGCTTGGAGCAAAGAGCACAAGCTAAATTGATGTAGGCCCTAACACAGGAAAATGTGATTTCATTTTCCTGTTTTTTCTTTTTATATAAATTGAAGTTTAGACAAATATTAAGATGGAAAGCAAAAAATATGCAGGGGGTTTTGTCATGACAAGTGGCTCTAAAGGAAATCAACAATTTGTGCCTAACCATATTGGTACACAACCAAGAAAATATGGGAATAACAAAGGGGCAAAATATCAAAATAAGGGCGGCAACGAACCACAGGTTATCCAAACAAAAGGTGAATAACGAATCATTTTTTTGGAATAATTTTCTAATCAAATGGAAGAATAATATGGTAATCAATACTTAACAAGGAGAGAAGAAAAGATGACAATGAACACACCAAAACCAGATGATCGTAGTGATAATGTAGAAAGATTACAGGATATGGTCCAAAATACAATCGAAAATATTGAAGCAGCACATGAAACAATGCAATTTGCATCTCCAGAAGAACGGGCCCAAATCGAAGCGAAGAATAAGCGCCGAGAAGAATCGATTGCAGGTATGCGTGAAGAAATTAAAGACGAAGCGGCAGCACGTGAAAATGGCTATCAGTGAGAATTTAGGGCAGGAAATTCCTGTCCTTTTCTATTTCATGCTTAAAACTGATGCCAATCCTCACTTTGTGATAAAATATAAGTAGTGATAAGTGATAAAGAGAGAGGAAGAGACGTTTCATGTTTGTTTCAGAGGTAAAAGTAGATGTTCGTTATGCAGAAACAGATCAAATGGGAGTCGTATATCATGCCAACTATTTAGTATGGTTTGAAATTGGCAGAACTTCATTAATTAAAGATTTAGGCTTCAGTTATTCTCAAATGGAAAGAGACGGTTTCCTTGCCCCTGTTATTGATGCAAACCTTTCATATAAAAAATCAATGCATTATGGTGAGACAGCATCAATACGAACATGGGTCGATTCTTATGATGGTTTTCGCACCGTTTACGCCTATGAAGTTTTAAATCCCAAAGGAGAAGTTGCCGTAACAGGTCAAACCCATCATATCGTGGTTAAAAAAGATTCATTTCGTCCAGTACGCTTTAAAAATTACTATCCCGAGTGGCATGATGCATATGAAAAGGCGAAAAAGCAAGGGGAAGATTAATCCATGGCTTTTGGAATCAACCGAGAAGAACTGAAAAGCTGGAAGGAAAAGGTCAATAGTGGGGATCTGGCTTTTCTAACACATTATTGGATTCATCCGAGGTTTCCGGAAAACAACACGGTCACAAAAGCGGGCTGTAATGATCTTGAAAAGCTTGTTAAGTGGGGAAAACAGTATGGCTTAAAGGAAGAATGGATTGACCATCGTCCAATGTATCCGCATTTTGACTTAATCGGCGTCAAGCAGGTTGACATTCTTTTTCAAGAAGGGTTGGAAAGTCATGTTGAAAGATTTCGATTACCCCTAATTAATGAAGATCATACACTTTACGCCATACATTTAACTATAACTGAAAATAAAATAATCCAGATAGGGAAGTTAGGCACATTCCAATTCCCAATTGGTACATACATATATGTTGGAAGTGCAAAAAGAAATATAAGGTCGCGGGTCTTACGTCATATTAAAAGAGAAAAACCTTTTAGATGGCATTTTGATTACCTGCGTCCACAAGGAGACATTTGGACGGTCGAAACCTTCGATGATAGACTCGACGAATGCGCTAGATACCAACAATTGAAGAACAAATATCGAGCACAAGAACTAGTTAAAGGATTTGGATCTTCAGATTGTCACTGTTCTACACATCTTTTGTATTTACCAGATTAACAAAAAACGAGATTTCAGTATTTCGAAATCTCGTTTTAAACGTAATTTAGTTATATTGAAATTCTAATTCATCTCGTTGGTCATTGTAGGCTACTGTCAAATTATGATTATCAAAATACCATTCATCATCACGTTCAACATAGAATGTGATACCATCATTCATGACTTGGATAGTGGGTTCAACAGGCTTTTCCACCATCATGCCTAATGAGAAGCCAGCTTGGAGATTACTTTCGCCCCCATATCTTGCATAAAAACGGATGAAGTCACCCTCTGCTAATTCCATTTCACGTTTATACCATTCTAGAGCTGCTTTAGTTATCATAAGTTGCATTTTCGTTCGACCCCTTCCCAAATCATGTTGTACAATACTATTATAAAATTCGCAAAATTAGATGACTGTGATATTTATCACAATGTTGTAAGCGTTCACAGTAATGAAATAAAATTGTCAAAAAGTTGTATCTAGTTTGGAAGGGGATGGAAATAAAATATAAAAGCCGACCAATTGTTGGCCGGCTATGTGGCATCCGGTAGGGATTAATCAAAAAATTGTTCCAGTTTTTCTTTTTCCGCTTTAGTTGCTTTTGGGTCGTAATAAGGATTTTCCTCAACCATACTCTTAGCATCCAAATTTGTTTTGATCACCAAAGTAGGGGAGGGTGATGCTTCTGCGATCACACGATCATTTAACGCATCAAAATCCGGTAATTGTTTCGAATTCTTTTTCTCCATAAAATAATACCACCTCCATAGTATATAGGGTGGTATTATTTAACGAAATGTATGTGTGTCTATTTAATTACCCATCTGCTGTACTTCTGCGCATTCCGGGCAGCGGCCGTAAATTTCGAACTTATGGCCGGTAATTTCAAAATCATCCATTTCATGGTCAATGATACTCATTGGGCATGCATGAACCTGCTTTGTCTTTCCGCAATCTGTACAAATAAAATGATGGTGGTGGTGAACGGACCCACATGTAAATCGAAAATGCTTTTCTCCGTTCATATCAGTTGCTTCTAAAATATTTAATTCCTCAAATAAATAAAGATTCCGGTAAATGGTATCAAAGCTAAGTCCAGGAAATTCCTCTTTTAAATACTCTAAGACGTCTTTTGCGGTTAAATAGCGGTTGTGGTCGGAAAACAGATGCAGCATTTTTTCACGTTTATCCGTCTGTTTATATCCGCTATCCTTTAATATTCCGATAGCTTCTTCAATGTTCAATTATTCCACCCCCCTGAAGCTTTTTGCCAAAACTTAATTTCAACTTTTTCCAGTATATCGCCGCAATTAAAATCAGAATGGAGAAGATTACAATCGTTCCGCCTGGGGCGATATCCAAATAATAAGCAGCAATTAAGCCGCCAATAACAGCCAATTCCCCAAAAATGATGGAAAAAATCAATGTTTGCTTAAATCCTCTTGCAATTCGGATGCTAGCGGCCACAGGTAAGGTCATTAGTGCTGATACAAGCAGGACCCCAACAATTCTCATTGATGCAGCAATGACAAGGGCAACCATAATTATAAATAAAAAATGGATCGATTTTGCATTAACACCAGAGACTGCTGCATGTTCCTCATCGAATGATAGGACAAAAAGTTCTTTAAAAAATAAATAGATAGCTAAAACAACAACGATTGTAATCGTAAGAATTGTCCAAACATCCAATCTGCTTACAGCAGTTACACTACCAAATAAAAAACTAAACAAATCCGTATTAAATCCATTTGCTAACGAAATAAAAACAACACTTAGTCCGACGCCACCGGATAAAATAATCGGGATTGCAAGCTCTTCATAATGTTTATACACTTTACGCAGCTTCTCAATAAACAGTGCTCCGAAAACAGAGAAGAGCATTCCCATATACATCGGATTTAGCCCTTGCACAGATGAAATCTTTTTTTCTATTAACATACTTGCTGCGATTCCTGCTAATGTAATATGGCTTAAGGCATCGGCGATTAGCGATAATCTTCTTACAACAATAAAAACACCAATAAGCGGTGCGATTAAGCCGATCATAATACCTGTGAAAAAGGCGTTTTGTAAAAATTCATATTGGAGTAAACTAGATATCATGCAAACGAACCTCCATGTATGTGCTCGTGGGTTAATACATGGATATCATGTCCGTAAAAGCCCGAAAGCTCGGTGTTTTCCATATGTAGAAACTCCTCGGAATCACCATGAAAATGCAAAGTTTTATTTAAACATGCGACATGTGAAGCGTGGCTTGTCATTGTTCCAATATCATGCGATACCATAATAAGCGTAATTCCTTTTTGTTTATTTAATGTCGTCAACATATCGTAAAAGTTTTCAACGTTTTTAATATCGACACCGACGGTCGGTTCATCTAAAATGAGTAATTCAGGTTCACTTACTAAAGAACGGGCAATAAAAGCGCGCTGCTGCTGACCTCCAGAGAGTTCTCCGATATTTCGGTGAACAAACTCATCCATGCCGACAGCTGAAATAGCCTCCAGTGCCAATTCTCTGTGTTTTTTCGTAAGTCTTTTGAACAACCCGACCTTAGCGACGAGTCCACTAAGAACGACTTCTAGTACAGTCGCCGGAAAACCGGTATTAAAGCTGTTCGCCTTCTGCGATACAAACCCAATTAAATGGCGATTTTTCAGCTTGGAGATCGGGGTTCCAAAAACATTTATATCACCTTGATCAGGTTTTAAAATACCTAAGATCAACTTTATCAATGTTGATTTTCCGGAACCATTCGGACCGACAAGTCCTAAAAACGTTCCTTTTGGTATTTGTAGTGTAATATTATCTAACACTTTCTTTTCATCGTAACTAAATGAAACCTTTTGTAAATCTACTGCCAACTCTTTGGAGTGGTCATTCATAAAATTATCACCCTGCTTGTGTTTTAGTGATGTTCAACTTTTTGCTTTTTTTCTGGAACAGGATCGAAGCCGCCCGGATGGAATGGGTTGCATTTAATAATGCGAATAGCTGTTAAATAGCTTCCTTTAAATACGCCAAAGCGTTTAAAGGCCTCTAATCCATAATGTGAACAAGTCGGATAAAAACGGCATGAAGGCGGCTTTAGTGGCGATATAAATTTTTGATAAAAACGAATGAAACCAATAAACAACCATCGCATTATTCATTACCCAACCTTCCGCTTATTTCGTAACCATTACGATTTATATTAAAAAAAAAAATGTAAAATGTCAATAAAGAAAAGCGGAAGCGCCTTGCTCATCGCCGTACAAACTGGAGGGGCTTCGACTGAGATAAAGGAAACTTGAATTGCGTTAGCAATTCTTAGTTG
>NZ_AJLR01000128.1 GCF_000307855.1 Schinkia azotoformans LMG 9581
ACCGTTCTTCCATTACGTGCTGTAGCAACAGCATTAGGTGCAAACGTAGCTTGGAACGAAGCTGACCAAACTGTAACTGTTAAATAATAATAAATATTAATGTGTTAAAGAGTCCAGTTATACTGGGCTCTTGTTGTTATGATTTCCCACCACTAAGATTATTGTAAAAATCAAATACTAATTTTGACCGATAATTTTTAGGAGGTATCCACAATGGGCAGATCCAAAAACGCAAACCCTAATGCAATGAGAAATAACAATGCCAAGAGGATGGAAGAACGATCACGAATTGCAAAATTTGCGTCCTATGCAGAGCAGGAAATAGATAAGTTAGAAAGCCATCAGATTAAGAAATAACTGCATACATTGGCAATGAAACGTATTTGCAATATGGAATAGTGTTCGTTATAATAAAGATAACCTACGATGTTGGTGACTCTACTGTGTCTAAAACCGATGCTATTTATAAGGGAGTTCTACATTTTGACCAGGACGTCAAGCCTTGTCCATGACGACATGAGGAAGATGAAACGGTTAATGCGAACACCCACCTGCGAGAGCGGGTTTTTTAGACATACTGAGCACGGCATATGTGGGGGATAATGATAAAGAACGAAACCTCGGCTTATTAGCCGAGGTTTTTTTGTGGTTAAATTTTCGTATTACTTTTCTTTGCTTTTTGTTCTAGTTGTGATTTAGGGTTTGTGGCAGATCCCTCTGGGTGACCTTGTTTATTTACAGATGGTGCAAATTTTCCACGGTTTGCGTCTTTTGTCATTGCTTTTTCCTCCTATATTTGAATTTTACCTTCAATATTTTCTCCCGAATTGACCCATAATATTAAAAAACATTGCTTAAGTCTAATTGGAGGTGGATTCATTTATGAATAGAGGGATTACGACTGCCCTTTTGTCGATTGGGCTGGCACAGTTTTTAAAGATCCCAATCCAAAAAGTGCGTACAGGGAAATGGGATTGGGGTGTGTTTTTTGAAACGGGAGGCATGCCAAGCTCCCACTCAGCTGGTGTTTCCTCATTAGCAACCTTCATTGCGCTAAAACGAGGTATATCAACTATTGACTTTGCGCTATCAACGATTTTTGGATTAATTGTCATGTATGATGCCCAAGGTGTCCGTAGGCAAACGGGGGAGTTATCGATTAGGGTAAATGATCTTTATGAAGACCTTGACCGTTTAGAAAAACAGCAGAAGAGGGCTGAACTCCATGAAGAAAAAGAAGAAAAGATAAAAGAGGTGTTAGGTCATCAGCCTCAAGAAGTACTTGGTGGTGCCTTATTGGGTGTTGCAACAGGGGCGCTTAGTTATCGGATTTCAAAAAAATGATGAACAAAAAACATAGATGATTTGTCCGATTTTCGGTATTATTAGAAGTATCAGTTAAAAAAGAGGAGAACGTTGGTATGCTAGCAGCTTCAACAAGCGACTACTTAAACCATTTGCAAACAAAAGGTTTTTCTTTTCGCGAAGATACACTTGGATTTATTGAATTTGGGAAAATATATACAGCATCATCAGATAAATTAGTAAATCTGGCCATTGAAATTACACTAAAAGCACAGTATGAATTTGATGGTAGTTTTTATATTGCCATTTTAGAAATGTTCAAGGCACATAATATAAAAAGTAAAAAAGCCGCCTATAAATTGATAAAAGAACGAAATATTTTATAAGAAATAAACCCCTTGAAAAGTTTTCGAGGGGTTTTTAACACTTATCTTGATAAAATTACCTCATCATTTCCGGCTCCAGGCGGTACCATTGGATAAACATTTTCTTCTTCAACAATATCAAACTCAAGTAGTGTAGGGCCTTCATGTTTAAATGCTTTTTTAATGATACCCTGTGCTTCTTCCGCATTTTTCGCTTTAAATCCAGGAACACCATAGGCTTCTGCAAGTTTTGCGAAATCGGGTGATGATATTTTTACTGAAGAATATCGGCGGTCATAAAATAATTCCTGCCATTGACGAACCATTCCTAAATAGCCGTTATTTAGGACAATTATTTTAATTGGCAGTTTATAAAAAGCAGCCGTACTTAATTCCTGTAAATTCATTTGGAAGCTCCCATCTCCAGTAACACAAATGATTGGATGGGCACTATTTGCAACAGCAGCACCAATCGCTGCCGGGAAGCCGTATCCCATTGTTCCCAAACCACCTGAGGATAAGAACGTACGTGGCTTTGTAAATTTATAATTGTGAGCCGTAAATATTTGATGCTGACCAACATCTGTAACAACAATGCTATCAACATCTGAGTATTGGTCAACAAGCTGCAGTACCTCTTGTGGTTTAAGGACGCTGTTTACTTTATCAAAACGAGGCACCGTTCTTTTGAAATTAGTAACTTCTGCAACCCATTCAGCACAGTTTTCAGTAATTTCTTTTTCATTTATTAGTTGGTTTAATTCTGATAAAAAGGCATTAATATCTGCAACAACTGGTATATCAATTGGTACAATTTTATTTATTTCTGATGGATCTACGTCAACTTGGATTTTAAGTGATTTCGGAGAGAAATGGCTCATCTTTCCGGTAACACGATCACTAAAACGAACACCAAGGCAAAGTAATAAATCGCAGTTGTGAACGGCCTTATTGGAGGCAAATGTACCATGCATACCTAACATTCCTAAATGAAGACTATGCTTGCTATCAAATGAGCCAATACCCATTAAAGTACTAACAACAGGAATTTTTGTTTTTTCAACAAATTCCGTTAGGAGGGCGGAAGCATCAGAAATAACAACTCCACCACCAACTAAAATGACAGGTTTTTTTGACTCAGAAAGTGCTTGTAAAACATACTTAATAGCATTTTTGCTTACTGCTTTTTCTGTTTTTTTCTGTTCAACAACGGTTGGGGTTAAGTCATAGGAAATATTTTCAGTGCCTGCCATTAACAAGTTAGCTGGAACTTCAATAACAACGGGACCTGGTCTACCACCTTCGGAGATAACTTTAGCCTTTTCAATTGCTCCAGGTAATTTTTCTAAATTCCCGACTCTAATATAATGTTTTGTTATCGGAATCGTTAATCCACTCACATCAACTTCTTGGAAAGAGTCTTTGCCAATTTTCTCAGATTCAATTTGACAAACGATAACTACCATTGGAACTGAATCACTGAAGGCTGTTGCAATACCGGTAACCGCATTTGTCACTCCGGGACCTGCTCCAATTAAAGCAAAGCCAGCTTTTCCACATGCTCTCCCATATCCATCTGCTGCATGAACGGCAGCTTGCTCATGCTTCATTAGAAAAAATGAAATATCTTTATTTTCGTCTAGCTTATCAAAAACGGGTAATAGAACCTCCCCATGACATCCAAAGAGTTTGTGTCCGCCTTGTTGTGCAATAGATTTAAGGAGAAGGCTTGCTCCAGTAAATCCCTGCTTTGTAAAATACATTTGCCATACAGCTCCCTTATAATTATGTCTGTTTTTTAACAATTTTAAATAAACTGACAGGAGTTGTATGTGATAATTGTCATAGTTGTGTGAATTGAAAGATGCGGAGGAAGTGCAGAAAAGTTATCTGCCACCAAAAGGAGGTAAAGTGAAGTTTGGTGAGGATAAAAGCAGGTTATCTACTACCAAAGGTAAGTAGAGTGGAATTTGGTGAGGATAAAAGCAGGTTATCTACTTCCAAAGGTAAGTAGAGTGGAATTTGGTGAGGATAAAAGCAGGTTATCTACTACCAAAAGTGAGTAGAGTGGAATTTGGTGAGGATAAATCCAGATTATTTACCATCAAAAGTAAACAGAGCGCAATTTGGTGAGGATAAAACAAACCACCATCAAAAGGGAGGATACCCCAGTTTGATGGTGGATAACAAAAGGATCCCACATAATAAGCATTTATTTTGCCTCATAACTCCGCTTATTCTTCACTAACCCATCAAAAACCTTTTGCGGGAGTTCTGCTAAAATCATACCAATAAAGATCAACAAACAGCCAAGTAAGGCTTTACTTCCAAGTCGTTCATTTGCCCAAAAAAAGCCTGTAATAGCTGCAAACACGGGCTCCATTGCAAAAATCAGGGCAACACGAGTTGGTGTCGTAAACTTTTGAAAGTTTGTTTGCGCTAAAAAAGCTAAGGCTGTAGCAAAAATAGAGCATATAATAAGCGCGAGAAAAACATTAGCATTTCCCATAACCTCTGAATCAAACACTCGCTGCCAATCCTCAAAAAGTACAGCGGAAATACTGCTAAGCACTGATACTGTAAAAATCTGGACGATGGTCAACAATAGAGTGGAATACAATGGTGTATATTTTCCGGTTACTACAATGTGAGCCGCAAAAGAAATCGCACAAAAAAACACTAATATATCTCCAAAATTAAGTGCTAAACTGTCTCCTAATGTTAATAAATATAAACCAATCGTGGCTACTCCAACACCGAAGACAGCAAATCGTTTTGGTGTTTCCTTTAAAAATAAAAACCCAAATAAAGGAACTAATACTACACTTAATCCGGTTATAAAGCCCGCTTTAGAGGAAGTTGTATGTAAAAGTCCAAATGTTTGTAAAGCGTATGCAGTAAATAGCCATGTCCCCATAATTACACCGGATAATAAAAGCTTTTTGTTCATCATTGATAATATATTTCGCTTAAAAACAAAAAGCCAGGCAATTAGAAATAAACCTGCAAGGCCAAAGCGGACGCCATTAAATGTAAATGGTTCAAGAAGGGCAACGGCATTCTGAACGAGTACAAACGTTGAACCCCAAATAAAAGTAACCAATAATAAACTAACATCAGCGATTACTTGTTGTCTTTTCATTGGATGAGTCTCCTTACTTATTTAAAATCAATAACTGTTATTCTATCATAATTTTCAAAAATTAGTTAACAAAATATGATACGTTTGAAATGGAAGCGAATATGATAAAATAAGCCTAAACTGTCGAAAGGGGATTAAGATGTGAAAGTATCAATTCATTGGACATATAAGCATCCAAAGGGGAGACAGATTGAACTTACTTCGGATTTTTTACCGGCGAATGAAGCGCTTTTTCTTGTCGAAGATTTTGAAAAGACCAGCAGGGTAAAAGATATAGTATTTTATGATACATCAGATCAATCATGGTCGAAAAAAGAATTACAGCAGTACGTAAAAGGAATTGAGACGGAGCCACATGATATTGTAGCCTTTTTTGATGGGGGATATGATATAGATACTAGAAAAGCCGGCCTAGGAGTTTCTATATATTTTACGCAAAATAATAAACAATATCGGGTACGGAAAAACAGTTCATTTGATGAGCTGGAGTCTAATAATGAGGCGGAGTATGCAGCGTTTTGGCTATTATTGCAGGAGTTGGAGAATTTAGGTGTTCACCATATTGAAGTGACGTTTAAAGGGGATTCACAGGTTGTTTTAAATCAATTAAGTGGAGATTGGCCGGTGTATGAAGATGAATTCATCCGCTGGATTGACCGAATTGAGGATAAAATGAAAAAGCTTGGAATCAAACCAATTTATGAGCCGATTTCAAGGAAATTAAATAAAGAATGTGATCAACTAGCGTTACAAGCATTAAATGGAATTGATATTGACAGCCGTATAGAACTGCAAAATGGGTAATAAATAGGGGTGATTAGGTGGATAGAAAGCAGGTTATTGAAAAAGTTGGCTCTCTTTTAGATACATATTGCAACGGATGTTTTTTGATCCATCATCACCGAAAGGAATATGGAAAAAAGTATGCGCAAAGCTTTTGTATTAAAAACTGTACGGTAGGGATCGAGCTTCAAAAATATGGTAGAGAGCTTTCTTGAACTAAAGGAATGAAAAGAAAAAGCTGATTAGTTTAACCATCTAGGTTCTAATCAGCTTTTTCGATAAAACTAAAATAAATTTTAACGTTTTGCTTCTTTTAATTGCTCTTCACAATCTTGCAAGAGCGACTCTTGTTCGTTTAAAAATTCATTATCAACTCCAGTTGCGTTATTAAGAGCATTTTGCAACTGACCTCGGGCAGCATTTATGGCATCTGTTGCAGCTTGAAGCTGCCCCGGTTCCATACTCATCGTTGCAGAACCGACCATTTTTTGGGCTGCTTCGATTGAAAGTTCAACCTGTTTTAGATCATTAAAAGGTTCACCCATATGTATTCCTCCTCATAGAAGTTCTATATATAGAGTTTGTAGGTAACGTGAATTTCATTCATAAATTATTGAAACAAAAAAAGACCACCCAAAGGTAGTCTTTTTATTTATAGGTTTATTCATTAATGTTAGGGTTCAAATTAAGCTTTGTTTACGTTAGCTGCTTGAGGACCACGAGCACCTTCAACGATTTCGAAAGTTACTTCTTGACCTTCTTCTAAAGTTTTGAAACCTTCAGATTGGATTGCTGAGAAGTGTACGAATACATCGTCTCCACCTTCTACTTCGATGAATCCAAATCCTTTTTCTGCGTTAAACCATTTTACTTTACCGTTTTGCATATTTAATCCTCCTAAAAAATCCTGCACGAAAGTGCTCGAAAATATATATCAACTACACTTTATGTAAGTTGATTAGTACTAATATAGCATTTACCCATGAAGAAAACAAGACAATAAAAAAATATTAGAAAAATTTTTTGGTAAAAAATTTTTTTGAATTATTTTCTTTCGAATGAAACTTTATCCAAATGAATACGTCTAAATAGTATGAAGAAAAAAACTTGTCTAAGGAGGGCATTGGGTATGAAGAAGAAAGCTATTATATTTAGCTGTTTGTTAGTTTTACCGCAAATTGCTGCAGTCCCATTTGCGAGCGCGGAATCAGCCGTAATGAAACAAAATCCCGAAGTTGTATCATCAGCTGCTGTTAAAACAATGGCTGCACAGGATCAAACGGTTTCAGCAAAAATTTCTAAAGAACAGGCAATTGAAATTGCAAAAAACTTTACGACAGTACCGAAGGATTATACACAACAATCAGTAAGTTATCAAAGCAATTGGTATCCAGGGAATCGTACAATCTGGAATATAAATTGGAATCGGCAAACTGAGAATGGTTATGGAAATATCGGTGTAACGGTGGATGCTGAAAATGGTACGGTAATTTCAATGAACCGCTGGGAGGATACATACAATCAACAGCCATCCTATCCTCCAAAATACAATTGGGAAAGTGCAAAGAAGATTGCCGAGCAATTTTTGCAAGATAAAGCCCCACAAAAAGCTAATGTTGTAGAATTAGATACTACTAATCTATCTAATCAAAAACCACCTTTACATGGAAATGCAAACTATTACTACTCATTTATGCGTGTGGAAAATAATATTTCATTCCAGGATCAGTATATTTCAGTCGTTGTTGATGGAAATGGAGAGGTAGTTGGCTACGATTATCGTTGGAATGACGATGTTAAAATTCCGCCAACTTCAGGCATGATGTCTCAAGCAGACGCTGAGAAAAAAATGAAGGACAGCATGGAGATTCAATTAAAATATCAAACTATCTATAACTATCAAGTTCGTACTGACAATCAAGGTACAGTTAAATTGGCCTATGATAACCGCTTTAATTATCCATATATTGATGCAAAAACGGGAAAATGGCTCGATTATAGTGGGAAGCCAATCGAAATGAAGGATTATGCTGCAAAACTTGAACCACTGTCACCTAATAAACCAACACAGACTGCACCAGCAAATAAAGATTTAACACAGGAACAGGCAATTGATATAGCGAAAGAACAATTTAACATTCCTGCTGATGCAACCTTGGAGAATATTTACTTTAATGATGTTGATCAATATCAAAAATATCCGGTTTGGAATTTGAATTGGAGGACTGGGCAAACTTGGATTAATGTATCCGTTAATGGTAAAACGGGTCAAATTACCAATTACTATAAAGAAGATCCAAGCAGATATCAGCCATTAAGTGAAGACCAAACAGTCAAGCAGGTTGTGAATTATGAACAAGCTCTCGAAAAAGCTAAGGAAACACTAAAAACATTTGCACCAACAGAGCTTCATGCGGTAACATTCGACCCGATTCGTAATCCTAAGCCTGAAAATCCTGAGAAAATGAAAGAGTTTTACTTTACTTTCCATCGTCTTGTTGACGGTATTATTGTCGAGGATCAGTTTATGAGTGTGACCATCTCAACGGAAACTGGCGAAGTCTTCCAATATTATCAAAGCTGGGATCCACAGGCAAAGTTCCCGGATACAAAAAATGTAGTTTCAGCTGAAAAAGCGAAAGAAGTATATTTTGACAACTTCACGATTGTTCCGAAATATTTGTATATTGAAAATGTAGATTATTCAACATCAAGACCAATTTACAAGGCCCCGGAAGTAAAAGTGGTATATCATTTAGCAATGAAACCGCAGGATCAAGCTATTTACCTTGATGCTGTAAAAGGAAAGTGGGTCTCAATGGAGACCGGTGAACCAATTCGCGGAAAAGTTGACGTGAAAGATATTAAAGGACATCCAAATGAAAAAGCACTACAACTATTAATTGACTACTATGCGATTGATGTTGACGATGCCGGCCTCGTTAAACCAAATGAAGAGATAACTAGAGGCGAAATGGTTAAAATGATGATGCTTGTAACAAATCCAGACCCATATTATTATAAAATGAACTATATGAGCGGGGACAGACCAGCCACATTTGCTGATGTGCAAAGCAATTCACCTTATTTTGCTTATGTTGAATCAGCAGTTCAGCAGGGCTTACTAGATAAGTCAAAAGGTGAGTTCAAACCAAATGAAACGGTCACTCGTGAAGAATTAGCTGAAATGATTGTAAAATCAATGAGATTAGAAAAGCTGGCAGAAGTTCCAAACTTATTTAATATTACCTTTACTGATGCAAATAAAATTAATAATAAAGGCCATGCTGCCATTGTTCATCATTTGGGCATCATGCCGGCAAAAAATAATAATTTTGAACCGGCTCAAAAAGTGACACGTGGTGCCGGTGCGCAAGTGTTTTATCAATTTTTACAAGAGCGTGGGAAATACAGTCGTTAATGAAATTTCCTGAACTAAGAAAGGGGCTACCTCTAACAAACGGAGTAGCCTCTTTCAAATGATTTCATATTAATTTTTTTACATTAAAGTTATCCTCTAATAATGCCCAATTTTGTGGGTAGGCGTAGCCTAATGCCCAGTAACTAACACCGCGTAGATTAAATTCCTTGACTAAATCAAATTTTGCTTGGGCGCTGCGTGCATCTTCAAACCAAACTTCATGCTCTTTACCTTCATTATCTACATATCGGAAATGTGGGGATTGTGTCGCTTCATCGTAATGGATCGTGGCATTGTGTGTTACGGCTAGCCTTACCGCTTCTTGGACACCGAAGGTTCTAGCGGATTGACCTTTCACATGTGGCAGCACCCAATCGCGGGCATAGATTTGGAATCCTAAGAAAATTTTTTCCGGAGGCATCACGCTTGCGGCATATTGGATGACGCGCCTCATTTGGTTAATTGGTGAAATTGCTTGTGGCGGGCCAAGTCGGTAACCCCATTCATAGGTCATTAAAACGACAAAATCAGCGATTCGTCCATGGGCAGCATAATCATGTGCTGTGTAAAGCAGCCCTGATTGAGCAGCACTCGTTTTTGGTGCAAGTGCACTGGAGACAAAATAGCCCTTCGGATGTAGGCGATCGACTGCCATCTGCATAAAACGATTGTAATTTTCTCGATCCTCTGGTAAAACATTTTCGAAATCGACATTTAAACCGCGATATCCTTTTTCATCCATAACTTTAATGGCATTTGTTAGGACCTTTTCACTTAATTCCTGGCTCGCTAAAATCTTATTTGCTAAATTGGAACCAAGTGAAGTCGACGTGAAGTTCGTAATCGACATCATTGGAACGACATTATTTGCATAAGCGGCAGAAATGGCTAACCGGTCTGGGAAGGGCTCTAACGTTCCGTCTTCTTTAATCATATAAGCAAATGGACTTAGATAGGTTAGATGACGGCCAACTTCATTAATCGAATTCGCGGCAGCCTGTTCACTTCCTTGGTACGTATAAGCATTAACCTCGATTGTTGGTTTTGGTCTAGGAATGATTAAATGGGTACCAACATGAATTAAATTCGGGTCTTGAATATGATTTTCGCGGACAATCGCTTGAACAGTAGTGCCAAAGCGTCTTGCAATGATTGATAGTGTATCACCTGATTGAACAACATAGGTAAGTGGTGGGATGATCAATTTGGTCCCGGGATATAAAAGATTAGGATTCGTAAGTTGGTTAGCTTGAATAATTGAATTTGTTGTGACACCGTATTTCTGTGCAATGGACCATAATGTTTCTCCCGATTTAATTACATGAGTTGTGCCGGATACGGGAATAATCAAGGATTGGCCGATCACAAGTTGATTTGGAAATTGCAGTCCGTTGATTTCTACAATTGAATTTATATTCACGTTGTAACGACTAGCAATTTGCCAAAGCGTATCTCCGCTTCTTACAACATGTATAAGCAACTTTATCTCCTCCAACATGATTCAATAATGTACTATATATGCAATAGTTGTGATTGTGTGTTTTGTCTATATTGAAAAAAACTCACTTTAAAGTCAATTAGAGAATATTAATTATGCTATAATTTAATTCGAGTCAGGTAAATAAGGAGTTGGCTAATGAATGGTTGCCGTCATTTTAACTGAAAAGCCATCGGTTGCTAAAAATATTGCTGATGCACTAAAAATAAAAGGAAAACAAGATGGATATTATGAGGGTAATGGCTATTGTATAACATGGGCATTTGGGCATCTTTTACAGCTCTATGATGCGAAGGATTATGAGCCTTCAATGAAAAGCTGGAAAATGGAGAAATTTCCTTTTATCCCGGATTCGTTCCGCTACAAAGTAAAATCCAGCCCAAAGAACCGTGACTTTAAGGATGCCGGTGCTGAAAAGCAGTTAAAAACAATCTATCGCTTAATGAAACGACCCGATGTCGACACGATTATTTCCGCTTGCGACTATGATCGTGAAGGGCAAATTATCGGAGATACAATTATTTATAATTTGAAGGTAAATAAGCCGGTATTTAGGCTCCTTCTTAACGAATGGACACCGGATGAAGTGCTGAAAGGTCTGGATTCACTTAAATCTAATGAAGAGTTAAGACCGCTTCAAGATGCTGGTATTAGTAGACAATGGTCTGACTGGGTTATCGGCATCAATCTAACATCAGTTGCCACGTTAAAATATCAAAAAGGCAAAGGACAAGCTCTAAACATAGGAAGAGTGCTTTTACCAACCCTAAAGATCATTTATGACCGTGATCAGGAAATCAAAAATTTCAAGCCGGAAAATTACTACAAATTGAATGCTACTTTTCAAACCTCTAACAACGAAAGTTATGATGCTGTTTATCAAGAGGATAAGGAAGAAAAATTTAAAGATCCTACTCACCTAGAGAAGATTCAGCAGGCTTTAGCAGGGAAAAAGGGTCAAGTTCTCGATAAACAAGTGGAGCATAAAAAAGAATATCCCCCTTACCTTTTTAATCTTTCGAATCTCCAAGGAACGATTACAAGCAAATACAAAGGTTGGACGTCAGATAAGGTATTAAAAGTTGCACAAAGCTTGTATGAGAAAAAATTCATTACATATCCACGTACAGCAAGCGTTGTGTTAGAGGAAAGTTTAGTGGGTAGGGCTGCCAAGGTTTTGGAAGGTTTAAAACAAGGCCATCCGTTCGCAAATGAAATTAATTTTTCAAAACTAAAGCGGGTATTTGATAACTCAAAGGTTGAAAGCCATAGTGCGATTATTCCAACCTATTTAAAACCAAAGTCACTAACAAGTGATGAAGAAATTGTTTATTCAGCGATTAAAAATCGATTTATTGCCCAATTTATGCCGATTGCTGAATATGAGGAAACGAAAATTACAACGGGTGTTGATGGTGTTCCAGGTTTTTTTCATTCGCAAGGAAAGGTGCAGCTCATAGAAGGCTGGAAAAAAGTTGAAAAAATAGAATCGAAAGATACAATTTTACCGTTTGTAGAAATGAATGAAATGGTTGCAATCGAAAAGCATGAATTGACTTCTCACGTAACGAAACCTCCCAAACACCATACTGAAAAAACACTACTCCGTGTCATGGAAACATGCGGGAAGAACTTTAAAGAAGAAGACAATGAGGAAATGCTTGTTTCGATTTTGAGTGGCTTCAGTATTGGAACTCCAGCTACAAGAGCTGAAACAATAAAAAAACTGAAGGATGTAGGATATATTACAACTCAAAATAAAAACCTGCTCTGCACAGAGCTTGGTGAAAAATTAGTAGAAACGTTTCCGATTAAAGATCTTTTTGATCTTGAATTCACTGGCCGTATAGAAAAAACGCTGGCAGATATTGAAAAACGAAAATATCGGAAAGATGATTTTCTAAAGGTAATCTTTAATTTTACGGTAGATTCTGTGTTGAAAATAAAGGCGGACCAAGAAGTGACGATCCATGAAGTGGAGACAGCGAAAAAATCAGTAGAAGTTTTAGGTAAATGCCCGTTATGCGGTCATGCAGTAATTGAAGGCCAAAAGGGCTTTGGCTGCAGCAATTGGAAAAATGGCTGTAAATTTGTGATTTGGAAGAATGATAAGTTTTTGGCTTCGATGAAAAAGAAGCCAACGAAGACGATGGTAAAATCTCTCCTGAAAAATGGTGTTGCACAGGTAAAAGGATTAACAAGTAAGAATGGCAATAAGTTTGACGCCAATCTTCGTTATGTGAAAAATCCTGATAATGAATATTTTAGCTGGAAGATGGAGTTTAACTGATAACTTGGGATAGTTGGATCGATAGACGCTAGAGTTTACAATGCTCTGGCGTTTATTTTTTAAATAATACCGGTGAAAAATCAACATCTTTTATCCAGATATTTGCTTGTTTCTTCTTGCCTACGTACCCATATTAGAGAAGATCCTACAACTTGAGGATCATCATCTAACTCATTTTCTCTTGGAAATGTAATTTGCTCCTGATTTCCTGAGCTTAAATCTATCTGATATAGAGAGATGAACATTTTGGGAACTGGTCCCTCTTCCCACGCTTTGTTTTCCTGTGACCGTGCGACGATCACTTCGGAAGGTGACAGCCATTCCAAATCTAGGTCTACATAACCTTTTGGTGTATATTCTACCTGCTTGGCGGATACATCAATATCAGCAATTTTTGTGATCTTATTTTCAACAAAAAACCGTCCTTTTTCCATTTAGATCCCATTCAAAGCCACTAACACTATAAGACCACTGGGGTGAATACACATATTTATCTTTGGTAAGCTGAATTACTTGATCTCCCTCTTTCATCCATAACTGGTGGTCACGAACAAACGTAGCCTTCAATGGCACTTCTGCATTCGTCACAGAAATAAACTGAAGCATGAATAATGTCATTAGTAATAGAATTTTTATTGGCACGCCATCCCCTCCTGCTATTAGATTTATCTAGAGAATTCAAGTTGATGCTTTGTTTTAAGTGAATAGTCTTTCGAAACAGTCTTTATTTTACTAAAGGATTCAAAACGCGAAGAAGAAAAAATTTAGTAAATATCAAAGCCTTTTTTACTAAATAATGTAAAATAAGAATTGGAATTAATTTAATAGTCCGAAATGAGGTATTGTTCATGAAACTGTATTTCAGAAAGTTACTTATCATGTGTAGTGTGGTCCTATTAAGCGTCGCCCTATTCATTTATGTCAGTTTTAGTGGGTTCCCTTGGAAGAAGTATACGGTTGGTAAGGAAATACAAGCATATCTAGACGAACGTTATGATCAGCCTTTTTTAATTAAAGACCGCTTATATAATTTTAAGGACGGTAAATATGGAATTAAGGCTACACCGGTTAAAGAAGCCGATCTACAATTTACAGCTTGGGAAGGCTACGGTGATTACGAATATATTGATTACTATCCTGAAGCTGTATGGGAGAAGCAAGTTTATGATGATTTTGAAGAAATAGTAAATAAAATATATCCGGATCATACGATGTACAATGCTTCAACGGCTATGGGGTTTGGAAACGAACTTGTGAAAGGGCCAGAAATCCCAAGTTATAGGGACGTTGATGTGCTGACTAGTATTGCCATAAGCACGAGGGGTAGTGTAGTTGGCAACGATTCAGAGTTTGCAAGAATGCTAGCCATTCTTTCCGAAATAAAAAAAGCGGAGGCCAATATTGAAGTTTCTTTTCATTATTACCGAACAACAGAACAAAAAATAGAGTATCTTCATTTTGATCGTACAATAATCAATAAAATTACTACAATTGAAGATGTCAAGAAAATGGCGAGAATGAGTGTATGGGTGAACAATTAAAACAATTGGAAAAATGGCTAAAATTGAGGGGGATTTGATGAGAGACAAAGAAACTCTAGAGCAAAAAAGGGAAAGATTAAGGCAACAAGAAATTAGAAATAATCCAACCGGCAAACTAAACGATTCTTTAAACAGAGCTCAAAATGGAAATCTTGTCGATTTGGTAGGTAGTTTAGGATGGAAAGGTACTGCCATACTTATTCTAGTAATAGTATTAGGATTTATAATTTATTCCGTCTTCTTCGCTAACTAGGGCAAGAGTTCAAGATTGCTATTTCTATTTTGAATAAAGGGTCATTTTATAACCAAACGAAGATTGCGGTGGCAACATCTTCTTTATAGAGTGGCAGGTTACTTAAAGAAGGGCATTGGATTTCTTTTGGTAAAAAAGTAGAGGGGTGTTTTTTGTGAAATAAAACTATGCAGAAATGACTTAATCATAGATTAGAAAAGTGCTTCACTACAATACATAGAATTGAATGAATTGGATTAGTTGGAACGCCGCATGCGGTGAAAGTCGCACGTACGGTGTGAGCGGGGAAAAGGTGACGATAACTTCAAAGCCTGACCTATCCGTATCAATAAGTGAAGACGCATTTTTCTTGAATAGTTGGAAACATAATTTACCAACAAAATAAACTTCACGTTCTTTATCTCCTTCGCCCCTTACAATAGGAGAACGATCAGATCAACTAGAACTGTTCATTTCTAATGAGACAATTTCTTCAATTCGCCAACCTGTTGAGAACATAAATTCAAATAAAGCCTTTTCCATGGATGTATGGCAAGCCTATCGTATATGCTCTCTTTCCCTTTTGGTTAAATTTGGGGATTGCCAAGCGCATCGAAAAGAAAACTTAATAGGCAGAATATTAAGCTGAAGTGGCAGGATAATAAACCAAATGTAGTGTGGGTTTCGGGGAAATTACACTTAGACGTTGTTAAGGGGTTGGAATTTTGGGGATAGTTTTGATAAACTTGCTAATCCTTTTTGGGGTTATTGCTTTAGTTGAGATACCTAAACATTTTATAAAATCTAAAAATACTAAACTTGTTAGTTTTATATCGTACTTGTTGATGGGAATATTCGCATTTCTTGTAGGAGAGTATGTACTATTTGATTTTTCAAATTTTGCTTATACATTAGCAATATCGTTTATTATTGTTGCATTCATATCCCTTATTTCAAATAATAAGACCAGCAATGATTAAGTCAAATTACTTACGAATGCGATTGCAAAAGGAGTTTAGTCGCTATTTCCTAAAGGATAGAATACTTCAGTAAAGAAAATGAATATTTAAGGTGAGGTATATTTGCAAAATGTTCATTGGGAATTTCATTGCACTTCCATATTAAAATACTTCACCAAGCTGGAGCATTCCTTTCGTAAGGGATGTTTCTTTTCTTTTATAAAGGGTTCAGAATAGTTCGGTAAATGTAAGAGTTTTTTATGGTAGAATTAATTTGAAACGCTCTTCACTAAAGAGCCGGATCATTGAATTAGTGGATTGAACAATATAAGAAAAGGGGAAATATGTGATGTTGAAAAGGAAATTAATAATATTGATCCTTGGTTTTATGTTGCCAATTATATTCACATCGGCACCTATTTATGTATATGCATCTGACAATATCCGTTTGATTGTTGATGGAAATGAAGTGAATATTGAATTGGTTAAGAGCTGGATTATGGAACAAGGAGCCGAAGAAGATTCTTCCTATTATTTCGATGGATTGTCTTTTGAAGTAGTGAATTTAGATGAGGATGATGACTTAGAAATAATTGCAACTATAGATGGTGGGGTCCACTTAGGCCAATTTTTTATATTTGATAAAGCGGACGGTAAATATAAATTAATAGCGGAAAAACCACAAAAAATTGAAAAAGTAAATCTCCCTCCTTCTATAAATTTAGATGGTAAAAAGTTTTTCGCTTTAATTGAGCGAACTGGTGGTACGGGACTGGATATTTATTATGAGCATATCGCCTATTTAGAAGATAGAAAATTGAAAATTGCATGGACAGGCGTACAAAAAGAAAGGGATGCCAATTTAGGCCTTTATAATTTAAGAATAGGCAACTACCAGTACAATCCAGAAAATCAACTGCTATATACATGGGAGAGTCGTTTTGAACACGATATAGAAACAATGGATATATTGGAAAATAAGGGAACCGTTACGAAGGTTTATCAATTTGTTGATGGTAAATTTGTTGAAGTACGAGGTGGCTCCGCTAACTCTAAAACATCAGAAATAGATACTAAAATTGAACCTCCAATCTTAAAAATGAAACTTATGGTTAATTATGGAATGGAGGCAGAGTTGCTAATTGACGAGATAACAGAAGAAAAATTGAATTATAGGTATTTTGATTTTCAACATAATTATAAGCCGAGCAACAAACAAGAAGAAATGGCAATAAATGAAATGTTCGAAAGGGTTGTTGAAGACGGACATTTATTTCCAAAATATACGTTCCATTTTTATGTTCATACGGCAGAACAAGATGTAGAAGTTAAAGTGCCAAACGGATTTATTGATAAATTAAAAAATGATCATGAATTTAGAAGCAAAGTGATTAGCAAAATCAATCAACCATTTGATATTTGATAACCCGCCGTCAAAGCCAATAAAAGCAATTGATAAGCAAGGGAATGTCCTATATATTGGCAGTGTTTCCAAGTCACTAAGTCCGGGTTTACGGATTGGCTGGATTGTTGGACCGGAACCTGTTATTGATCGCCTTGCCGATATAAAAATGCAAACAGATTACGGTTCAAGTTCGATATCGCAATTTGTTGTGAATAGGTGGATAAAAAGTGGATGGTATGATGATTATGTAGATCAAGTAAGATCAGAGCTAAAATATAGAAGGGACTTTACAATTCAGATTTTAAATACATATTTTTCTGATATTGCCTCATGGAATATACCATGTGGGGGATTTTATATATGGCTTCAATTACAAACTGGTATTTCTACTCGAAAATTATTTGAAGCAGCCCTTCAGGAAGGGATTTTACTAAATCCGGGTAGTGTCTATGATAAAAATAACCAGCTACATCTTCGTTTGTCATATTCCCACGCATCATTAGAAGAGCTTCAAAAAGGGCTTAAACGGATATCAGAACTGATTAAATGATTAAAGAGAATCTTTAAGGAAGGCTGTTTTTTAAAGATTGATACTTTCTAAAATATGACAGTCACAGGCGGAGGAAAGAAATAATGGGGAAAATTAATTATTCAATTGTAGATGTTTTTTCACAAGGAAAATATACAGGAAATCAACTTGCTGTTTTTAAGAATGCGGAAAACCTTTCAGATAATAAAATGCAACAAATAGCCAAGGAGATTAATTATTCAGAGACTACTTTTATATTATCAGATACAAAAAAAGATGATGGCTATGATGTTCGGATTTTTACACCAAATGAGGAGGTTCCTTTTGCTGGACACCCGACTTTAGGAACTGCATATATCATTCAAAATGAAATAATTGGGGAACCGATAGATAAACTAATTTTAAATTTAAAAGCTGGACAGATTCCCGTAACGTTCGATAAACAAGAACAAATACTTTGGATGGAACAAAATAAACCCACATTTGGTCGTATATTAGATACAAATAAGGTTTCTGATGTTCTAAATTTAGATAAAGAGTACATAGATGATAGATATCCTATCCAAGAGGTTTCAACAGGGCTTCCCGTGATTATTGTTTCTTTAAAATCTTTAGAAGCAATTAAAAAAGTTAGAATAAATAAGGAAAAATACTTTGAGTTAATTGAGCATATTGATGCAAAAGCAATTATGGTCTTCTCTCCTGAAACATATAGTATCGATAATAATTTAAACGTTCGAGACTTTGCAGATTATTTTGGTATTCCGGAAGATGCAGCTACTGGAAGCTCTAATGGATGTTTAGCTTCTTACTTAGTTAAATATCGGTATTTTGATAAAAGTGAAATTAATATTCGTGTAGAACAAGGATATGAAATTAAAAGACCATCGTTATTGTTTTTAAAGGCAAGTGGTAAAAATGGAGAAATCATAGTAAATGTTGGTGGAAAAGTAGAAAAAATTGCTCAGGGTGAATGGTTTCTATAATAAACAGTCTTCCTTTTTTATTTAGCGAGTGCGATTTTTCAATGAGAGTTGCTTTTTCCTTATTTCAACTATTAGATTGGAAAATATTGTACTTAAATCTTTGGGGGGGCATTATTGCAACAACAGTAATGCTTTTTCTTATTGAACGGGTAGCTTAGATGAATATGATGTTTGTTTATCATTTATAGATTGTCGAAAAAAAGAAGTAATGTAGTTTAGTATTAGTTTCGATTAACCGCACCATAAATAAATGAGGTTTTTACTTAATATGTTAAAGTACGCTATCAACATGAAATTGTAGAATTGAACTTATTCGTATAGAGTGAATAATGAGGTGATTTTTATGTCTAAAATTGACAATATGATGCAGATTCTATGGATGTTGAATTCAGGCAGGAAAATTACTGCAAAACAAATATCTGAAAAGTTAGAGATTAATATAAGGACTGTTTACCGTTATATTGATGCACTTTCTGCAAGTGGTGTCCCTATTATATCTGACACAGGTCATAATGGGGGTTATACCCTGTTGAATAATTTTATTAAAAGTCCTCTTCTTTTTGATGTTGATGAGAAAACTGCATTACTTCATGCGGCTGTTTTTGCAAAAGAAGCTGGATATTTTTTAGGGGAGTCATTGAACAGAGCAACATCAAAGCTTATAAGTTATTCAAACCAAGAGCAGGAAAGAATGATCAAGCAAAATTTGGAAGGGCTTGAGGTAATAAGCCCAATTGGAAAATCGTCTATGGATCCAATTTTAAAGAAGTTAGAGCAAGGTATAGTAAACGAATCATCTGTAGAAATTGAATACCATACAAGTCGTGAAGAGCAATCTAAGCGTAGGATTGTTGATCCATATGGAATTATTTATTGGAATAATAACTGGTATGTTATTGCGTTTTGTCATCTAAGGAATGAAATCCGCAGTTTTAGAGTAGGGCGAATTATCAGTATTATCCAAACAAATATAAACTTCAATCGACCACAATTTTTTTCGGCAAGTGAATTTTTTATGAAAAACCTAATTTCAGAAGTAGAAGATAAGCAAGCACTTATGCATTTGATTGTGGGTGGTAAGACAAGTGCATTGGATGACTTATGCCAGCATTGGTTTTTAGGACATCATTTCAAAGAACGGACTTCAAAGAAAGTAATATTTCTACTAGAAGAAGAAGCATTACATGCGTATGTACCGTTTTTACTTTTACCCTATGGCAAATCTATTGAAGTTATTGAACCAATAAGTTTAAAGCAAAAGATTATCGAAGTTCTATATGAGCTAATTAATTATTATCAAGTTGAAACCTTTACTGACGGAGGATGTCAGTAAAGGTTTTTTATAATAGGATATATCGATTAATTAATTACGAGGAGTGTGAATTATGCATACAAAAAAAGTGTATCTTTATGTATTTGATACTATGTCAGACTGGGAGGTAGGTTATTTAATTGCTGAACTAAACACGGGAAGGTATTTTAAAAAGGAATTAGCACCTTTAGAGGTGGTTGCGGTAGGCGTTGATAAAAAAACTGTTACTACAATGGGAGGATTGAAAATACTACCTATTATATCTATTGATGAGTGTATTTTGAAAAGTACTGATGTTTTAATTCTTCCAGGCGGTAATACTTGGATAGAAGCAATTCATGAACCTATATTGAAAAAAGTTTCTAAATCTTTAAAGGAAGGAATTGTTGTTGCTGCGATTTGTGGTGCAACAGTGGGTCTGGCAAAGATGGGGTTGCTAGACTCAAGAAGACATACAAGCAACAATTTGGAGTATATGAAAATGGTATGTCCTAATTATATTGGAGAAAAATATTATGAAATGGGACCAGCAGTAACTGATGGGAATTTAGTTACTGCATCAGGGACAGCCCCGTTGGAATTTGCGATGCATGTATTGAAGGTGCTCGACGTATTTGCACCAGAAACATTACATTCATGGTTCAATCTTTATCAGACTCATGAACAAAAGTACTTTTTTGAGTTAATGAATTCTATTAAATAGTTGATAAGTAACCCCAAATACAAATGATTGTTCTTGAATAAGTGTTAACTGAAACAGGGATTTTAACGATAAACCAAACTCTAAATAAGGTATTATAAGGCTACTATTCTTGAACTAATGAGGAAACGGAATAAATAATAGAGAAAACGACTCGAATCTGCCGAGTCGTTTTCTCTATTATTTTGTTAGCAAGACACGTTTTAATTTTGCTACACCATCTGCTATTTTTGCTTCATCTAAATTTCCAAAGCCTAAAATGATATGGTTTGTATAAAATCCTTTGTTAATGGTATGCAATTCAACAGGGTAAACTTTTACGCCGTAATCATTTATTCTTGACAGGAGACTTTCCGTGAAATATATTCCTTCAAATTCAGCAATCAAATGTAATCCTGTTGAATCACCATGTATCGTAACTCGATCCCCGAATTCATTATAAAGCCGTTCTTTCAAAAAATCTCTTCTTTTTCGATAAATTTTCTTCATGCGGAAAATATGTTTTTCTAAATAAGTGAGCCAACAAAATAATGAGACTAAATGTGTTTTATTGATTGATTCAGAACTGCCATTAGGTTTATTAGCTAATACTGCAGCTGTTCTGGCTCTTACGATAGGAAAGAGAGTGGAAGGAATTATAGGATCTGATGTAGTGGATGGGTCAGGTCAAATACATACTGGGATTACAACGATACCTCTTCCGATTTTAAAATCCACACAGGAAGGCTTACAGGTGTTAAAACAGAAAGTATCAACAGAAGCATTTCAAGATTTGCTTGTGGTTGATTTTACTAATGCTGCACAAACCACTAAAACCTATGAAGAATACACTCAAAAAATAGCCACCTTTACAAGTGGAGATTTATATTATTTGGGCATTGCTTTATACGGTGATCGGAAAAAGATTAATAAATTGACAGGCAATCTCTCTCTTTTAAGGTAGGTGCAGAAAATGGAATTAACTCGAACTCTGGGAATCCGGGCCTCTACATCCATTGGAATCGGTGCAATGGTGGGAGCAGGAATATTTGTTTTAAGTGGGGTTGCTGCTGGTAAGGCAGGCCCTGCCGTTATTGTTTCATTTATGCTAGCAGCCATTTTAGAAATTCTTTTGGGTCTCTGCTATGCGGAATTGTCTTCAAGATATCCAAGAGCTGGCGGATCCTATGAATTTGTTCGTGAAACAATGGGACCTTTACTTGGAACTGTAATTGGCTGGGCCTATTGGGGAGCATAGCTGGCTGCCAGCAGTTTCGTTGCTCAAGGATTTGGCCGCTATTTTCATACCTTAACTGGGGCACCGCCAATAGTAAGTGCTATCGTTCTATTCATCTTATTAGGATTGCTGAATATAATGGGAGTTCAATGGAGTGGTAAAGTTCAAGTTTTTATTGTAGTGATTGAAATTATCCTGCTGTTAACCTTTTTTGCCATTGGATTTAATCATGTTGATTACACTTTATTTGTGCCGTTTGCGCCTACAGGCATTGAAGGGATCCTCGCAGCAGCTTTGGTTGGTTTTTTATCAATGGTGGGCTGGGATGGAATTGTAGCTTCCGCAGAGGAAATTAAAAACCCTACATGGACTATACCAATATCGATTATTTCGTCCATTTTAATAGTCATGTTATTATATATTGGATTGTTGTTCGTTTCGGTGGGAGTCGTGCCATGGACGGAGCTTGGGGCATCTAAAACACCAGTCTTCCTTGCGAGCGAACAAATTCTAGGCGGTATCGGACCATTATTGATTAATATGGTCATTGTTATTGCTTTACCTGCTACAGCGAATCCTTTTATTCTATGCATTTCGAGAACGGCATTTGCGATGGCGCGGAATGGATTATTACCTCGTAGATTTTCCCATATTTACTCCCAATATAATACACCCGTATGGGCCATTATATTGGGAGTAAGTATTCAAATCTTATTTACTATCAATAGCTCTATCAATATAGCTGTATCCGCCACAGGTTTTTTATATATCATCACTTTTATTTTTACGTTAGTTGCATTTTTTATTTCAAGAAAGAAAACAACAGATATTGATCAGGATCAACAATTTAAGGTACCACTTTATCCATTGTTACCTTTTTAATAAAACGATGTTTCCATTATGCTAATGGGGGCAAGAGGTCAACAAAACGAGGTGTGTCTTAATGTCATACGATGATCATAAAATACCTTTAGTTTTAAAAATAATATTAAAATGTTGCTTTCTTCTGTCACACTACCTTTTTTTAATAGTCTAAATATATGAAAAGAATAATGGGACTTTTCATATATTTTCATAGGTGGAGGAGAAGATTATGAAAGAAGTAGTAGAAATCGTATTTTTTGAACTAGAGGAAGATGTGAGTGAAGAGCAATTCCAAAATGCTTCCCAAATATTTCAAAGTAATTTTGTTGCTTTGCAAGAAGGCTATGTTAGTAGAAAACTTACCAAATCAATTGACGGTAGGTGGGCAGATATTGCAATTTGGAGGGATATGGATGCTGCTCAAGCTGTAGGAAAGAACATGGGGGAAAGTGAATTTGCTAGAAATTATGTTTCGTTAATAAAAAATAAATCTATTCAAATGCACCATATGTCTATTATTCATGGATGAGTGGTGATTAGGAGAAATCGCAATGCAAAAAATATTTAGTCATGAATATGATGAACAGAGTGATGACTTTCTTATTTCAAAATCCTTGCAAGGGTCTGAAGAGGCATTAGTAGAATTAATTTCAAAACATCAAAATTATATATACAATATAGCCTTTAAAATGGTTCTTTCTCCATTTGATGCAGAGGATATTACGCAAGAAGTCATCATAAAAGTCATAACTAAGTTAGGGCAGTATAATGGCAAAAGTAGTTTTCGAACGTGGTTGTATAAAATTACGGTGAATCACTTTTTGACAATGAAAAAGACTTGGTTAGAAGAAAGATATCCTACATTCTCACATTATGAACTAGATCTTGAGAACATTAGTGACCAAGACCTATCACCATCTGAGCAAGTTGAATGGAGTGAATTGATTGAAGAAGCTCGTCAAGGTTGTTTAGCGGGAATGTTATTGTGCTTAACTAGAGAACAGAGGATTGTGTTTATATTAGGTGAGATTTTCTCTGTCCCTCATGAAATTGGTGCTGAAATTATGAGTATATCAAAAGATAATTTTAGACAACGTTTAAAAAGGTCTCGAAACGATCTTTATCATTTCATGAACAAAAAGTGTGGTTTAGTTAACGATGATAACCCATGTAGGTGTCCAAAAAAGTTGAAAGGTTTTATTCGTGAAGGATGGGTAGATCCCACTACACTTAAATTTAATGTGAATTATTCAAATCGCATATATCAAATTGTGGAAGAAAAGGATAGCAAGTTAAAAAAAATGGAATATTTAAATTATAAACAACTACAGCAAGATTATTCTTTCCAAGAGAAGGATTTCATTAGTAAAGTATTTAAAGATTTAATCCAAAGTAAAATGGTAAAAGAAGTTTTTGAATTGAGTGGTTCAAATGATGAATGAGGTAAGTCCTATAAAAATCATTGATTTTTGTCTAAAAAATTTAGACCATACGGTACTTATTAATGCATGGGGAGAAAAAGTTGTTTTTTACAATCCTAATGGGTCTTTAAAAAGAGGTATTTATGTACTTACCGTCAAGGAAAAAGATGGAGCAAATGATAAATCATCTCACTTGGATCGAGAGGCAATTTTTAGGGTGAATATTGGTATTAAAAAAAACACTTTTACAAACATGTTTGGTGCAATACCTAAAAGACCATCAGCAGGAAAGGTTATAGATATGAACTTTGATTTCACAGAGATAAACAAAATTATCCCACACCCTGTATATGGTTGGATGGCATGGGTGTGTGTGCTGAATCCATCAGAGCTTTTATTTGAACAATTCAAATTGTTAATTCTTGAGTCTTATAACTTGGCTGTTGAAAAATATAATCTAAAATATGAATCAGAATTTAGATGAATAAATGGTGAAAAGCAAAAAAATTTATTGAACAAACGGGGGAGCTAGTACAATAAGAAATTGTGGTGAAATGTTGATTATTTTATACTAGTAACCTCAGCATCTAACGTATAGATATAGTAACAAAAAAGCCAAAATGCTCATTTAATTGCGAGAAATTTAGCTTTTTATATTGGCATTTCCCTGACGCTACCCTATGAAAAAATAGCAAGCGATAATTTGTAAGGAATAATCACTTTTATAATTTAAATGCTTCCATTTACTTATTTGGAAACAGAATCATTACAGGATCTTATCTCCCTAATAATGCTTTTTATCTAAGGGAGATAAGGAAGTTCTTTGTCTCTTTGTTATAACTAGTTGTGAATCATCAATGGTTCAAAACGCTCATAATCCAATAAAAATAGGCTTGGAAACTCTTCAAGCTTATTTTTGTGTGAATCTCTAAATATGCTCTTTCTCGCAGTAGTTTACTACTTGGTAAAGGAAAGGGTCTTTATTTCTCCTGACTTGTCATAAGCATTTAATGTATATTCATACCGTTGGTCACTGTCCAACTTTGTGTCGTCGTTCACCACCATAGTGTAATAATATGTTTTGCCTTTTGGATTTTCCGGTGTTAGCCTATCAGGATTAAATAGGAGGATGGAAAATCCAACAATAATTATTAGGACTAGACCAGTAACTAATAAAAATGTTTTCACGATAACATCCTTTCTCATTGTTTAAGCTGTTATATCCGTCCTTCACAGCCAATGTATCGCTTCTGTACTAACTATGATAAGTATAGTAGATTCACTATTAAAAATAAAAGATAATCACTTTGGGATGAAAAACCTGATTGACTAAGTACACCCATCCCAGTAGTCAGTAGGGAATGAGGAAATAACATTCCTAAATCCATTACGTACATGCCTAAACCGAAAAAAGTGGCGCATAAACCGATACCAATAGGAATAGCGAAACTATGGAAACGCATTGAGAGAGCCAATTGCAGAGTGAATATTGTAATACTAGCTATCCAGCCTTGAATGAACCATTCAAATAATTCACTAGGGAGCGCAGAGGTTAGCCCTACCATCCTCCAATAAGGTATAAAAGGAAAACAAACTTTGAACAAAAATTAGCAGCATACCGACAACTAGCATCTTAGATAAAAAAATACTAGCTGCCGATACTGGAGCGGTCATGATCATATTCCAGTTTTTATTTAAATGTTCTAACCTCCACAAATACGCATAGGAGATAGCAATTAGAATGGGTAAGAAAAATTCTCCGTAAAATAAACCGACCTGTGACCATAGGCTATACCATTTATTGGATAAAACACCTTGGTTCATGTGAAAATTGGCACTGCCAATTAATACACTCATTATCGAAAGAATTATAAGTATTACCCATATAACCTACATTTATGACTAAATAGTTTATACTAAAATAAATGATGATTGTGAAAAATTGATTTGATAAACTGGAGGGACCTTTATGAATTATGAGTATAAAGGGAAAGAAAAGAAGACTTCCTGAATGAGAAAGCCCACTGCTAAAGCTGTGGGAGTTGTCAGGATGTGCATATGGGTGGTGTTTTTTATTTTCTTTTATAAAATTCATCAACTGCTACATTAAATATTTTCTCTACTATTCTCCGGTCTTTTAATGGAAGTTCTGTGAATTTAAGTAGGTATTCATGGAGTCTTGTATTTTTATATAAATAATCGACAACCCCAAATATCTCTATATTGCTTTCATCGTTTGTTTTATAGATTTGATTTAACTCAAGTAACATCTCATTTTGGAAATAAGGAAGCCCTACTAAATGATCTAAACTGACTTGAAAATATTTTGACAGTGTAATTAATGTTTCTAGGTCAGGGGAAGCGGTTTCATTTTCCCATTTTGCTACAACTGAGCGAGAAACTCCTAGTTTTTCTGCTAGTTCCTTTTGTGTTAAAGCTTTTTTTTCACGGAAGAATTTAATGTTAGTTGCTAATTTGCTCAATTTATCACCATCATTACACCTTAATATAGTATTACATAAATAGTGCTGTTTCCAACATTATAAATTAAGTACTATAATTTTTAACTTTGTATTGGTTCTTATTTGGAAATTATATTATAATGTTCTTAATACGAACAAAAAAGGAGGATGTATAAGTGTTTAGTTGTTTAATTGTATCTCAACCTGATAATGAAGAAAGAGACCAACTCTTTCAAAGCATACTTTACAATACGTTGAAAAATCATCCTTATACAAAAAAACAGTTAAAATATGGAGATTGTATTGTTATATCTAATGTGAGTTTTACTTTAGGATGGCAAACAGCATTAAATTTGGAGTGTTCAGGTTTTTCGGCAATTTGTGGATTTGGGGATTCAGAAGAATTAGCAATTGAAAATGCGTTTGAAAAATGGAGGAAACGAAGTTCTTAATAAAAGGAAATTTAATATTTTTAATCCCATTGATTTTGATTGCCACTATCAACCCCGTACCATTTCAAAACCTTTTCCAGTCGCACCGATTGCGGCTTTTTTTGTTGCTCGTATAATTTTCTTTCTAAATTTAATAAAAGCTGCATTACTCGAAATGCTATTTGAAAGTACTCTGAACATTCAAAGCGGTAAGACCAAACCGAGTAACTTTTAGAGTGAACAACTTCCAATCAAAAGGATAAAAATATACATTGTAATACAATGTACATCGTATTACAATGATAGTATCAAATTAGAAATCAGGTGATGAAATGGACAAGGAAATGTTAAAAGGAAGTATTGATCTTCTTTTGTTATCGCTTATTAACCAGAGGGATCTTTATGGATATGAAATTACTAAATTACTAAAGCAGCTAAGTGATGATCACTATGAAATGAGTGAGGGGACCCTCTATCCCGCATTAAAACGCTTAGAGAAAAAACAATGGATTGAGTCCTATTGGTCAGAGACTCCTTCAGGAAGAAGGAAATATTATAAAATTACAGATTCAGGAACGAAGGAATTAGAGAAGAAACAAAAGGATTGGAAACTCATTGAGAATTTAGTACAAAAAAGCTCGGAGGGTCTAATATGAAATCCAAATTAGAACAGTATGTGGAAAACATAGTCCGGCATACGGAAAGTTCTAAGGCAGAAAAAGAAGATCTTTATGAAGAACTTCTCATCCACCTTCAAATTTCTCGTGATTCCTTAATGGAGGAAGAGGGTTTGACACCAGAAAAGGCAGAGGAAAAGGCCATGCGGCTATTTGGCCAAGAAGGAGAAATTGGCAGTCAAATTCAACAAGCACTATTTCCATATCGAAAGGAATTAATGCTTACATTAGCGATATCCTCGATCATTTTCACAATTAGTATTTATTTAATCAGTCTTTTTGTGAAAGGGGATGCCTACATTGGCTGGCTTTGTATTTCAATGGGGTTGAGTTCAATGTTATTGTTTCTTCCTCTTAATCGGTCTTTTCATATTAATAAAAAGCTATGGCTTAATAGTTTATTGGTACTCCACACTCTTGGGCAATTATATGGATGGTTAATCACGAGCCAGTTGGATCAATCATCGACTGTAGTTGGCTTAACGATCTGGGTGTGGCTAAACATTGCTTTAAGCCTTGGTCTTGTATATCGAACAACAATCTATGACTACAGTTCTGATGAAAAACATATGAAGGTTTTGCATGGAATTAACATTACAACTGGGATTATCATTTCTGGAATTTCACTTGTTTTCATAGTTGGCGGTCTGATTATGATCGGAAAATTTCATTTCATAATGCTTGTTTTAGCTAGTCCAATTCTCATTTGGGCCGGTTTGTATGTGGCACAGTTAAAAATTGCGAAGAAAAGTACAAGGATTGCGTTTTTAATTGGGATGATACCTATTTTAGCTTGTATACTAGCTTTCTTGTATATTTATTTTCCAAACCTATTTTTTAGATAAATCAAATGTAGAAAGGATTTATCATGAAGAAAAACAATCTCATGTTTTTAATACTATTTTTATGTGGATTAACAGGAGCCCTTGTTGTTTTAGGGATATTTTTCAACAAAACAGAAAATGAAAAACAGAATGGGCTTTCCAATCATTATGATGTTTCAGCACAAAATGCGATTGCCTACGTAACGTACAAAGAGGGGAGACCACAGTTATTTTTGCATAAAGAAGGGGAGTCCATAGATGCAGTCATAGCAGAGTATGATGAGGATACAATGATTTTAGATCCGACCTTTTCAAAAGATGGATCGATATTAGCTTTTGTCACCACTAACAAAAACAAGGAAACTGAACTGACTAGTACAGTCCATTTCTACGATATAGGAAAAAGAGAAATTACAGACGTTTTCACTGATTCTTCAACCATAACAGAGATAGAATTTAAGCCAGACGGTTCATCTTTACTTTATTTAAGTGCGGGAACATATGAAAATTATTCACCAATCACAGGGAAACGTCCGCATAACTTTGATGTTTACGAATTTAATTTAAATGAGAAATCACATGTGCGAAAGACAAATCTGCAACAGTATTCTATTTATTCGTTGAATGTTGCTCCTAGCGGGGATCGTGTTTACTTGGGAAGAGATGATGATTCAGATGTAAAGACGGCAGAGGCTTCCTACATGGTAAAACAAAGAATTTTTGAAATTTCGTTGGATCATCCGGAAGAGATGTCTGTCATTTCAGACCCTGACCGTGAAGTTTCCATCTTCAGCTTTACTATAACTCCAGCTGGAAATGAGTTTATTTTTCAATCTATAAGTAATCCTGATGAGGGCGGCATCTTTGAATACGAATTATACAAATATAATTTTGATACAAAAGAAGAAAAACAGCTAACTCATTTTGGGGAGTATGTGAGTGATCCAGTTATAAGTGCAGATGGAAAGTCTATTTACTTCACGTTGGATAGAAATTTCGCAAAAGGATCTCCTGATTATCATATATACAAAATGAGCATCGATGGAGAACAGGCAGAAGAGATAGGACTTCCGAACTAATACTTTAATTTGAAGTTGATAATTTGAACAGATTCTTGAGTTCCCAGGGAGGTGTTTTTACTTGGACCAAAAAGCAAAATTGATTATTGGATTAATAAGTAGCCTTATAATATGTCTTTTTGGAGTTTATCGTCTAGTGATTGAAACTCCAACCGCTGTTGAGTATTTAGTGGTCCCCATAGTATTTGCTGTTTCGGGTCTTATAGGGTTTGTGGGGAGTTTGGTTAAACTGAAAAAATAAAATAATAACTGTTGGTAAAATCATCAGAAGGGAGGACTTTGCTTGAGGAAAATTTTAAAAATTTCTCTGATTATTTTGGGTGTTATTATAGTGGGAATGGGCATTTTAATTTTTTCCTTCATTCAGGGAATGAAGCCGGATAAAGATAAAGAGGAACAGATTAAAATTCAGGCTGAGCAATATTTAAAAGATAAATTTAATGATAACTTCGAGGTCTATGACGCTCTGTATGACAATATGGGGAACTTTGGATTTGAATATGCTGCTAAGGTAAGAGATAAGGAAACTAAAACGCAGTTTTTAGTCTATTATGACGATGCATTAGACCAGATGGTGGATACCTTTACGGCTGAGAAATGGACTAATGATTTAGAAAAAGAAATACGACCGTATATTAAAGAAAATTTCCGCGAAAAAACTGAAACTCACGTTTACTTTGATGACCTGATCGGTAAAGAGTTAGGTATTGATCCGCTTAATCCGGGAAGTTACAAAGATTTTAACGTTGCACCTACGATTCGAATTACACTCCCTCGGAAAAAGAGTGACCAAGATGAAAAACTCTTCAATGACTTTATTTCATATCTAAAAAGTAATGATATATTGCAACAGGGCACCATTATTGTGAATTATATTGCTGAAAATGGAGTAATACTTGAGGATTTTGAATGGAGCAAAGAATTTAAATAAGCATATTGCTACTGGTAAGAGACCCTGAAATAATATAAAAAACATCAAATCGTCCTTTAATTCGGGCGATTATTTTATTTATAGAAAAAAATAAAAAATTTTAAGCTAAACCTTGATTTAAATTGTCTAATAGATGTAGGACAAAAAAGAGAGGGTGAGTCGGGATTAAACATTTAGTGAAAAAAGCTCAAAAAGGAAATGACAAAGCCTTTTTAAAGCTTTTCCAGCAATATGAGGAAGATATTTATCGAATGGCTTTTGTCTATGTCAATAATAAAGACGATGCTTTAGATATTGTTCAAGAGGTAGCATATCAATCTTTTAAGAAGATTAATACGTTGAAAAACCCAGCGGTTTTTAAAACATGGTTGATGAAAATTACCATCAATTGTGCAATCAATCTAGCTAAAAAGAATAAGAAAGTGATGCCACTAAAGCCAGAGTTTGAAGATTTTATCGGTTTAGAGGATGAAGATGTTCCACTTTCTCTGTCATTACAGGAGTTCATTGATACGTTACAAGAAGATGAAAAGAGTGTTGTTCTTTTAAGGTATTACAACGATCACACGTTTAAAGAAATATCCGAGTTGTTAAATATACCGTTGGGAACGGCAAAATCGGTGTTATACCGTGCGTTAGATAAACTTCGCAAGAAATATAAGGAGGGTGATATTTGTGAACGATAAAATAAAGCAAGAACTACATAAAATAGAAATTCCAACAGAATTGCATGAACGGTCTAAAGTAGGTATAAAAAAAGCGAAAACAGAGCAACAAAAAAAGAAATTTAAGGGACCGTTTGCTGCTGCAGCTGTCATTTTGGGGCTATCCGCTGTAACTGTTGGATTCGCCTTTCCAACGGCTGCTAGTAACCTCCCAATCATTAGTGATATTTTTAAATTATTTGGGAATGAATCAGGAATCTATAATAATTATAAAGAATTTTCAACAGAAGTAAATACGATGAAAGAAAGCAATGGAATTAAAGTAACTGTGAATGATGCAATCTTTGATGGTGAAACTGTCACGATAACTTATTCAATTATTAGTGATCACGATTTGGGAGAAGAACCAATCATTTTTGATCACTTTGACATTCAAAATACTGACGGGATAGCAGGGACTTCCAAAATTGAAAAAATCAGTGAAAATGAGTATGTAGGTTTAATGACGGGTACTTATTTTAGTAAAAAAGATTTACAAACTGCTAAGGTAACATGGGAAATTAAGAGCTTTAAAATTTTAAACGGTGAGCAGGATAAAGAAATTAAAGGTCATTGGGGTTTTGCATTTAATTTAGATTCAACAGATAGTCAAACAAAGTTAATTAGTCAAAGTGTAAAACAAGAAGGGATTCGATTAAACATTAAGAAGATGGTGTTAACACCAATGTCCTTTATTCTTTACTACGAACAGGGAGCATCTGATGATGTCCAAAATAGGTGGCATCAGGTTTATGTCGATTTAGAAGTTCAAGATGATTTAGGAAATATTTATACTGGTGAAGTAAATGGTGGTTCTGGAACGGATTCTACTATGAATTGGAGTAAAACCTTTGAAAAGCTAAATCCGAATGCATCAAAGCTGATTGTTACACCGCATGTTATGTTAAGAAACTCCGATACCTTCACATCAGCTATTCAAATGGAAGATGGTACTATGAAGGAAACAAAGCTGCCTGAGAAATACAAAAGAGGCCAAAAGGATTTTGTTTTAGAAAACATTATCATTGATTTAACAAATTGACTGTTATTTACTTAAAGGAAATACAAAATATTTTAGAGCTATGGAGGCTCTTTTTTTATTTTCCAAAAAAACGAACGAAATCAAGATTTCTTTCCAATATAGAGTATAAAGGATAGGGAGGTGTTAATGATTGGAAACGCAAGGTGATTATAATCAAATTATTCAACTTATTTTATCTGGTCATCAGCAAGCATACAGTGAGCTCTATCAAATGACAATTCAAGATGTTTATAAAAACGTTCATTTTCTGATTGAGAATAAAGCTGATGTAGATGATGTTGTTCAGGACATTTACATACAGTTATTTAATTCTCTAAGTAAATATGATGGAAATAGACCGTTTAAGCCATGGTTAATGGGGATTGTAATAAAACAAATCCAAGCGTATCGGCGAAAAAGGTGGATGAAATTTCGGATTGCTAAAAAGGTTGAAGAAGTTGGACAAGTACTAGTTTTAGATTTTTCGAATGAAATTATTGCTAAAATTTCAAACCAACTTGTTGTCAAGTTAGTAGAGGAACTACCGTATAAACTTAAACAGGTTATTATTCTTCGCTATTTAAATGATTATTCTCAAGAAGAAGTAGCTAGGGTTCTAGAGATTCCCGTCGGAACTGTTAAGTCAAGAATTAATGCTGCTTTGAAGAAATTGCGTGAAAAAGTAAAAAACAGAAATATTTCGGAGAAGGTGAGGAATGTATATGAATTTTGAGACAAAGGTAATGGAGGCACTACAGGAAAAAGGAAAAGAACTTATTCCTTCTACAAGTTTAAAAATGAAAGTTATGAACAACATCTCATCAAGAAAACAGAAAATGAAAAAACGTATCGTCACCGGTATTCTTTTAGCATCTTTATTAATTCCAACAGGAGTTTTTGCTTCCCAGCTCCTATTGGCAGACGAACTCTACAGTTCTTTCGATAATTTAAAGAAACATATTGTTAGTGCTACTATGGAAGGATACCTCCGTTTGGATGCCAAACTTGCAGAGGCTAAAGGCGAGTTGGGGGCCGAAGAATATAAAGAATTTATCAGTCTAGTTAAACAAATAACCCATGCAAAACTTGAATACGGTGATAAGTACGGCAATATTAACTATGATGCACTTTCGCAAGAGCGGGAAGCTGAATTGAAGCAAGTATTTTGGAAAATACAACCTTACTTTGATCGGTTAAATGGTCAGCAATCTAGTCTGGAATTGTTAACAGAAAATGAGTACAATCAATACATTGACTCACTTATGACCCATGAAAAGATCTTAGCAAAAAGTGAAATAAACCCTGATCATTATGTAGAACTTCATGAGATTCCATCTAGCCTTCAGAAAGAGTTTCAAGAAGCACGTGATTTTCTGGAGTACGTAAATGAAAAGCAAATACAGAATGATTAATAGAGTTTCAGGAATTTATTCTTGATTATTGGCTGTCCAAAGGATAGCCTTTATTTTTTTGGTTCATTTTAAATTGCAATACTAAATTAATATTGATTACGGTCATCTGAGTTAATGTAGTGATTATAATAAAATTTAATCTGTTGGACTTTCTTATTTATTGGTAAATACATTAGCAATGCATGGTAAGCTCTTTTGCGTTCTCTGTTAATAAACACGGCGAGGGTAGTAAAATCTCTTGGCCGTAAGCAATTAAAAGTAGAGGAATTGAGTTTTTCCTCCGCATACTCTTTTATCGATTTACTTTTTGTGGTGAATATTAGAGGATTATTGCGCAGTAGGCATAGCAGGAGGACTGAAACTGGATTTCCAACATTGCGGTGCGGACAGGGAGTGCGGGTTCTGCCCTTGGCGTGGCCGCATTTTTCGTTTTTGCGGACAAAGAATGTGGGCTCTGCCCTTAACATGGCCGCATTTTTCGTTTTTGCGGACAGGGAGAGTGGGTTCTGCTCTTAACATGGCCGCATTTTT
>NZ_AJLR01000129.1 GCF_000307855.1 Schinkia azotoformans LMG 9581
GCACGCTTGACATTTTGTTTAGTTTTCAAAGACCATTTCGTTCGTCGTATTTCAGCGACAAGATTTATCTTACCATCTTAATTCGCAGAAGTCAACATCTTTTTTAAAAATAATTTTTAATGCCTTACTATCTTTCAGCGTTTTTAACGCAGGAAATTTATCGTACCAAAAATAAGACAACTATGCAAGAGTCTTTTTTATAAAACTAAAAAGTAAAAGCAAATCTTTCCTTAGATTAAAAAAGATTAAAAAGCTTGGCAAGTCGCCAAGCCAAGCTTTTCTGTATTTAATTTGTATTAATAATTATCAATAACCCCTCCTAGTGAGGAAGCTTTGATAATAGGATCTTTCATGATTTCCACAATCTCATCCTTCGTCCCATATACGACTACCCCTAATATTTCTACATCGTCTATATTAATGTTTTTCATAGTGTTGTAGGCTTGCTTGTGTTCACTGGAGATACTTGTTTTCAGTAACTTTAGGAACTTATCATATTCGTGTGCCAGATCTGTCGCCCCCGTATAAGTGTCTCTTACAGAAAAACCTAAAGCTTCATTCTCCCTAATAAATGTTACAGACCAATCGTGTTCCTGCGCCTCTTGTTGAAGTGTGTCTAATTGACTATTGCTATAGGTATTTACCCAAAACCAAGTCATTTGAGGTAGCTGCATAATGGGCAGTTCACTTTGTTTGTAGGGCTTATCAAAAGAGAGAGCTACTTCATATATTTTTTCCCCTTCCATACTTTGAATCAGTTCTTCATCATTTTTATATTTTTTATAAGCAACACTAGGGTGAAAAAACATCATTTCTCTCCAGCCATTTTCTTTATAGGAGAATTGCCAATCCTCTCCTGTGACTCCGATACTACCACCTGAGCCTCTTGAAACCAAAATAGACGGAATAAGACCGTATTGATTTTGCTTTTGTTCGACGACAAGGGATTTAATTTTCATGTCTTTTGATATTTTATAATTACTCATACCTCCTAAAAACCCCCGTGAATCCACGGTTTCACTGATATAGCCATTCGGAGTGGTTAGTCGGACATAGGCATCCCATTGCTTAAACGCCTTTTGGCTAAAGTATACAGAAATAGCGAAATTGGCTATGTTTAAAACAACAAAAACGAGTAAAGAAACGAAAACAATCGTTATTATTGACTTTATTTTTCCTTTTTTTATCGCCCTTTTTATCTTCTTCTCATCAAAAATATCTTCTGTGTGTTCATTCATGAAGATACCTCCACTTCTTTTGAAATTCTTTTCTTGCCCGATATAAATAGGTCCTAACGGTTTCTTCCTTCATTCCTACTAATAATGAGATCTCTTTATAACTAAGTTCAAATTCATATTTTAATATGAGAAGCTGTTTATAGACTTCTTGAATACGTTCCAAAGTAATGGCGATTTCATGATTCATTTCGATATTTAATACACTGGTTTCAGGATCTTGATCATTCGCAAAATTATTCCAGAAGCGATGGTCATCAACCGAAATCACTTGTTCTTTTCCTTTTTTCTTTAACATTTTTCTAAATTCATTCATAGAAATGGTGAAAATATAGGAAAGGACTTTATCCGAAGGAACACCACTACTATAAGCGATATATTTCGCATAACTTTCTTGAACAATATCTTCTGCGTCTTCATGGCTACATCCGTTCTTTTTTAAATAAAAATAAATCATTCTTGCTTGTTTTTTGTATAATTCCAACAAAAGCCGCGAATTCATAGCTCCCCCTTTCTAATGCCCTTCATTAATAAAGAGTCTTCTCCCTTAAAAAAGTGTACAACAAAATGGGACACAGGGCCGGGAACTGTGTCCCACAATTGGATACAAAAAAGATAGATTTGTGTGCTAACCTGTACTTGGGGGTGAAAGGATGGTTTTTAAGCTTCTTTTAGTTGAAGATGATGCTGAGATTAGAGAAATCATTTTGGATTATTTTATAGAGAAAAGTAATGGGACTTTGGCTATCAATTTTGCCGAGACAGGGGATGAAGGTCAACAAAAATGCATGGACAACGAATATGACTTGGTACTTCTAGATGTCATGCTGCCCGAGGTTGACGGATTTACAATTTGTAGAGAGCTAAGAAAAACGAGCGATGTCCCTATTATATTTATTACCGCAAGAGACACTGAGGGTGATCGATTACACGGGTATCAGCTTGGATGTGATGACTATGTATCTAAACCTTTTTCGCTGGCAGAGCTTTTTGCAAAAGTAAAAGCTTTATTAAAGCGTTCAAAAGGTATGGTGAGAAATGAAGCAATGACGGCTGGCACTATAAAATTAGACCCTTATCGCTGTACAGTATTTGTAAAAGATAAGGAAGTCATACTGGCACCGATAGAATTTGCTGTTTTAAGAATACTCATGGAAAACTGCGGTAAAGTGGTGACACGGGACAGCCTACTATTGAGGGTTTGGGGATATGACTTTGATGGTAATGACAGAGTGGTTGATAATCATGTTAAAAAACTGCGCAAATCCTTAGGCAACGCCTCTACCCAAATAAAAACTGTGTTTAAAAAAGGCTACAAACTGGAGGTGGAAGAATGAAAAAGACCAAAACAAAGCGCGTGCTCTATTTGCGTATCTTTAGTTCATTATTGGCTACCTATCTAGTATTAATGATAGGATTCAGTGTATTTCTTATATCTCAGCAAAAGAAAGTTGAAGAAATGAAACTAAAAGCATACGCATTACAAATAAATAATAATGTTGAAAATACCCTAAAAGATTATATGGACAATAATAATCAGATTACGGACATTTCCAAAGTAAAAAGGGAATTTGCAGGTAACTTGCCTTTGTACACCCTTGAAGGGACTGAAATGGCCGTATTCACAGGAGATTACCAACTGCTATTTAATACGAATGACTACTGGAGAATCAGCTATACAGAACACAAAGTTGGTAACAAATATTATACAGGATATGGACTTTTAAATCCTAAAGATTGGTTTAGCGATAAAGAAATAAAAGAACTCGAAGGTTATTTATTTGCTGCTCCAAAGGTCGAAAAGGTAGGCGATTTATCCGGATATTCAGTCGATATACAAGGTTTTTGGGTCGATAATGAAATGATTATTCCAGATAAAATAACGGTTAATGCATTGTATGCTCAGACTTTAGATGAAAAAGGAACTGTAATTTCAAGTAGCGGCAAACATACTAATGATATTATCTACCTATCCAATTACAAAAATACGGGAGATTTACCGCACTTTGAAAACGGTACCGTTCTTCCAGATAATAATAATGGCAACGCCAATCATGAAAAACAAAATGAACTACGTCAAATAGTGATGGATCCTTCGAACTTAAAAGAAGCTTTGCAGCAGTCAATGGGAGCAGAGATTTTATCACAAAGAATGAATCTATTAAACTATCGTTATTACTGGCCACAGCCTTATCAGTCAACGATTTATGCGAAGGCTAATCAAGGTTCATATAGTCATTTCTGGATGGTGGTTGGTCGTGACGTTAATCTGTGGGAACAGTGTTTACCGACATTAGCCTTTGTCTGGATTTCCTGCTTACTAACATTTATTATCGCAGCCCTCCTACTTTCGAGACAAACTTATAATACTTATAAGAAACGGGAAGAACTTGAAAGGCAACGTAAAGAGGTAACGAACGCTCTAGCCCATGACTTAAAAACTCCGTTGAGTATTATTTCCGGGTATGCCCAAAACCTACATGAAAATATTCATACAGAAAAAAGGGAGCATTACGTTACCCATATCCAGTCAAATATAGACCGCATGGACAAGATTATTAGGCAGATGCTAGGGTTATCAAGATTAGAATCGGATTCTCTTGAAGTGAAATTTGATAAAGTGTCGCTCAAAGAGATGTGCAATGAGGTTATTCTTCGTTACAAACCGGTTTGTGATAAAAAATCGATAACAACTTGTCTGGAGGGAGATGCGGTTGTAATGGCTGATCGCTCTTTAATTGGAAGAGTGATAGATAACTTTTTCATCAATGCTATTGATCATATGCCTGAAGGTGGCAAAATTTGTATTGGGATCTCTGACAATACACTTGAAGTGTATAATAGTGGCAGCCACATACCTGAGGAGAAAATTAAAGAAATATGGCTTCCTTTCAAAAAAGGTGACATTTCACGTAGTAATACAAAAGGGACAGGTCTAGGATTAGCCATTTCACGTTCAATTCTAGAGTTACATAAATTCCCTTATGGTGCTAAAAATAGTGAAGATGGTGTAATATTCTGGTTCAAATTCAAGTGAGGTAATGGTCCCTACTTTAAGCAACCATATTCCGTAATGGGGTGCAATTCTGTAGCAGGAATTGTGCTCTTTCTTTAATATCAAAGTGCCATGCACTTGTCGCTCTTATATAGTAATAAATGCTACAGTTCTTTTGAAGAAGCGACTGTTCTTGTTGAACAATCGCTGGTAGATCAAATTATTATGCAACTCGATTTCTCGTTATAACGCTTATTATCTCATCATTGCTCATGGATGGGTTTAATTTATATTCGCCAATTTGTATATATTTAGCACCATTCTTTGATTCGAGCGTTTTAATGAACTCTCCTTGGTTTTTAATAAGGCCATTTTTCTTCAATTGAAAGGCTACATCACTACTTACCATACCTTCAGTAATAGTAAATAGTTTATCTTCGGGCTTACTTTCTTTTTTTTCTTGATTATCCTTAGAAACTTGTTTCTCCAACTCTTTGCCATTGTCCGTTACCATTCGAGTAGGTTCATGCTCAGACCCATCGTTTTCCTCTAATGTGCTATGATCACTTTGTTCCATTTTTACTAGTTCTTCTTTAGAAATGACGACTAAATTATTATCTTCTAGGTATGAAGTCACAGTTTCTTGGTCAAGGACAAAAATTGGCTTAAAAACTATTAAAATAACGGCTGTAAAAAAGAAACCGATTGCTAGTCCACGTGCAGTATGTTTATCCACGGATATTACTTCCTTTCTCCAAGGCCTTGATTTTATCTTTTAATTCTATAATTTCGCGCATAAGGTTAATATTCACATTAGAAACCTGTTTCGTAATCTCAGATTGATAGTCTTTTGCAAAAAAAGAATAAATAAACAAACTAACACTTGCCAGTAATAATAGTGTAATCAAAAGCGTCATATGGGGTCCCCCCCTCCTTTATTTTTCATACAGTATATTATAGTATCATATATTCATTAAAACTTCGCTATCATACGACATTTTTTGCATCGTATATTTTATCATACCATCTTTTCAATATTTTTTTATCAATCTTTTGACCCGAATTATAAAAATGCTCATGTAGTTTTGGAATAAAGTTTGATCATTTATAATAAAGATTGATCATTTGAAATAAAGAATGATCATTTATATTAAAGTTTGGTAAATTGTTCTGTAAAAAATATTTTTTTGTTCAGAATAGGCCATTTAATGGAATACCAATGAAACCAATATAAACGTACATTATGCGAACATAATCAGAGGAGAGGAGTTTGTAGATGATGAGAGATTTGAGTAACGAAAAAATACCAAAGCAAGCGATGCAAGCATTAAAAATCGTGGAGGAGTTGCTTGGAAGTTCGATAGTCGGGGTATATCTATTTGGTTCTGCAGTAAATGGTGGCTTACGCATTAACAGTGATGTAGATGTCTTAGTGGTCGTGAATCATAGTTTACCTGAAGTAACTCGAAAAAAACTAACAGACAGACTAATGCTTATATCTGGAAAGATAGGAAATACAGATTTTGTGAGACCACTTGAAGTCACGGTTATAAACCATAACGATGTTGTACCTTGGCTATATCCACCAAGAAATGAATTTACCTATGGTGAGTGGCTCAGGAGTGAGTTTGAGAAAGGACAAATCCAGGAACCAACCTATGACCCTGATTTGGCTATTGTTTTAGCACAAGCGAGAAAGAATAGCATTTCTCTATTTGGTCCTGATGCTTCATATATATTGGACCCCGTTCCGATGACAGATATTCGAAGAGCGATTAAGGACTCTTTGCCAGGGCTGATTGAGGGTATCAAAGGTGATGAGCGTAATGTAATTTTAACCCTGGCTCGAATGTGGCAGACAGTGTCTATCGGTGAAATTTCTCCAAAAGATGTGGCTGCAAAATGGGCATTACCTCGGTTGCCCAAAGAATATTCGACTTTACTCGACTTAGCTAGAAAAGCCTATCGAGGAGAGCATTTTGATAAGTGGGAAGGACTGGATTCCGAGTTGACAGCACTCGTTAATCATATGAAAAACTCTATAGAATCTTGTCTTAGCCAGACCCAGGAAAAGCAATAACAATACAATGGAAATTTTGTACACATTTTCTAAAACTATATATTATTAATGAGATATTGTAGAATCCTCAAACGGAAATATAGGGAAAGTTGTTTTAATGAACGCTCAATTATGGGACACAATCAAAAAGAATATAAAGTAACTGGATTTTCATACTCCTTCCATCCAGCACTTCTTCAAATTATAGAAGAGACAATTAATGAATTCTTAAATTCTGAAGAAATTCAAAGTAAGATTGGTGAAGATCCATATGAAATTATCATTAGAGGAAAAGACAAAAAAAGTAATAAATTAGGATGCTTATAACTTTGCGAAAGGCTTTAAACAAGCCGATACTTCCTTAGGAGGGAAAATCGGCTTTTTTCATGTCGAAATTTGCTTAGCGTATGTTTTCCGGTTTGTTGGTGGGCCCCCTAGAATAAACAACAAAAATTTTATTCAATTACTTACTAAATAAGTCCAATTGAATGATTACGATGAGGGCAATGAGCCATAGAAGCATTTCAGCTATAGTAAGTATAGATTGTTTGGGCTTATCGGAATATCTCCATTCAAAATAGGCTTGCACAACATAATCGATTACGGCAAAGATGATTACGGAAGTTAGAAAAAAAGTTATAGAGTAATTTTCGAAATATAGGAAGTAAAGAAGAATGATGAAAATAATCGTTGAAGCCGTTCGTACTGCTTTATCCACTTTTCGATGCCGCTCATTAATATGATTATACGAAAAAAATTTCTTATTATCCTTCTCAATATGGAGTACTTTTCTCAGAAATAACTTTGCTCCCTTGATAGAAACAAGTACAATAAAAGCTACAATTACAAAACTTATCAAAGCTATTGAGCCCCCCCTAAAGCCTATAAAAGCTTTTGAATTGATTTTTTATACCCACTCATTTGTCCTTCCCCGAAATAAACCATATACGCCCTCCATTTTTCACATCGATAATTTTCGCCTTCTTTTCCAGTGTCTTTTATTTAACTTTGACGACTTCTATATTATCATCTGTAATTACACTAGTAAGCACACCTTTCGCTTTTTTTCATTTGCTTTTAATTAATTCAATCTTTTTATTTACCTCATAAGTTTCTTCTGTTCTTTCTAGTGATCCATTGAGTAGTACTACCTTATCGATTACTAAAAACAGTTTTTGGGGCTGTTCAAAATAGCTGGACTCAAATTGAGGAAGAACGTCCCCTGAGTCTGTTAAGGTTCCATCCCCGATTTGCTTATAAACCTTTCCGTTTTCATTTTCTAAATGATATGCATAATGAATACCTTCATTTATCTTTGTTTCAAGGTTTATACTCATTTCGGTCATCATCGGATACACTTTTGTATAATCTATCTTTAAATCCAAGCTTTGGGAACCAGCTTTTACTGAAAATTTGTCCCCTTTATACTCAATTGGTTTTGAATTTATATTGTTAGCATCCCTTTGAAAACTAACATCCCATTCGCCTAAAATGGTTTCAATTTTATCAGGTTTAGTTACGACTAGACTGTGGATGGAAAGATTAATTTTACTTGGAATGGATGTTGCTGGGTCTGAACCAACTATTTCAAGCCATCCAGTTAATTTATTATCATCAACACTACTTAAAGAGATTTGACGTTGTCGCAATTTCACATCCTTCCTATCATTCATTCCAAAGAAAGTCTGGCTCCCGCCATCAGTGATCTTAAAATTAATTAGATTCACTTCATCAATAGTTGCTTTGCTTTGATCAAATTTTATATGGAAGAACACATAGGCTCTTTTTGAATCTGCAATTACATGATCAATTGTAAAAGTAATTCCTTGGTCCTCAGCAGATTTTGATACATCTTGAAGAAAACCATTATCAATAGCTTTTTCAACCCCATTGTCCATATCGACTTTCAAGAATTCCGATAATTGTGAGAGAACAGGAATTTTACCTACATAATTGGCAAATGAAGTAGATTGATTAACGCCGAACATAAATAAAGCACTGCAAGCTAATGCTGTTAATGTTGTAAAAATAGTTTTTTTAACCCAGCTATAAGAATGAACATTTGAAGGAGACTCTAAATTCATTGATTCAACAAGATCTGGCACCTGATTTGCAAAGTCGTATAACGATTCAGGTGCTTTAATTTCTTTAAATCCCTCTTTAATATTTTCGCTTAACTTAGATTCCATCATCATTCACCAGCCTTCGGGATATTATCTCGTCTTGTTAGCGTATGGTTGAGACATTCTCTAGCTTTATATAATCTCGATTTGATTGTACCCTCTTTTGTTTCTAACAATTTAGCTATCTCTTTGATTGTTAATTCTTGAAAGTAAAAAAGGGAAATGACCGTTCTATATTTCAAAGGAAGAGCCAAAACTGCCTCTGTTACGAAGGCGTTCCTCTCTTTATCTAGCAAATTGGTTAGCGGGGTTTCGTTGCTGCCGATTTGGATAACACTAGCCTCTATCGTTCGGTTCCATTCTTTTATGTTCTTTCTAGCTAAATCAATAGATCGTGAAGCGACGATAGTTAAGAACCAACTTCTAAATTTACGAATTTCTTTATTTGCCATAATGTTTTTATAAACCTCAATTAATGCATTTTGCACAGCATCTTCTGCATATTCTTTTGATTTTAATATAGTAAAAGAAATGGAGTATGCATCTTGTATGTATGGAGATACTAATTTACCAAAACTACTCTTTTGCCCCTTTTGGCATTGAATGATCAGTTCACGCTCAAGTTCCATAGAAACCACCTTTGATTATGAGGGTTATTACATATATTAGTCGAACTATTATCCAAAAAGGTTCGCTTTATTAACAAATAATGGATACTGGTTTTCGAAGCTGATTTGTTCCGAAAAAAGAAGGCTGGTATTCAGCAATTGTACGGAATTGTTGCGTGGGAAGAAAAATCATACTATAGCCTTGGTTTTTGCTATATGTTATTAAAAGTAACAGTATACACTTGGTCTTTGACGTAATTTTCCCCTTTCTTGGTTAAAGAAAAGCATCCCTTAATTAAGGAATGCACCGCGTAGTTTAAAGTGTAACACTGCACACACCGTATCACTTTCGTTATCCTTGTTATAACGATAATAACAAGGATACGATCTTTTGGAATAACTCTTCCGATTGAATTACTCAAGCAAGTTGTCCTAGCACAAGGGATGATGTCATTAATGAACATAACAAAATTATAATTATGGATTATACTTTTGTGGATTGCTGAAGAAATCCGCGTAATTATATCTTCCGATTAGGTCAAAGGATTTCTTAGCTTCATTAAATTCAAGCACAAATATTTCTCCATGCATACCAGAGTTTATATCCGACTTAACTATGGCGATCCTATTTTCACTAAGCTGCACAACTGCTTCCCCATTATTAACATCTAACGATGATGGAAAGTCAGGATAGTTAGATTGAAATGATGGAACCGGTTTTAACGCTATAATAATCAAGCAAATCAAAATACCAACCATTATTCTTTTAGTAGCTTGATCTGACATCAAAATCCCCCTTCAAATTCATATTTTATTTTTCTACATAATTTTTCCCTTTGCCCAATCTCCAACCTACAAATATTCCTACGAAAGCACCCATCACACTGTACCGAATGATAGAAATAATGTAATCATAAACGGGCACATACTCTGTTGTATAACCACCGTCAAAATGAATAACTACTTTGTAATCAACGAATAAGACTGATAAAGCAAAGGATATTAAAAATCCATAAACAGACCATTTTTGAATACTTTTTTCCATATTCTCGCCTCTTTTAAAAACCTCAAATTAATGTTCTAATGCTGCATTAACCGCTTCAACCGCATGTATCACTGTTGTATCGAATAGAGGAACTTCTGAATCCTCTTGTTTGACTAACAATCCAATTTCCGTACATCCTAATATTATTCCTTCAGCACCATTTGGTACTAAAACCTTTATGCCCTTTGACTCTATTCGCGATTTGTAAAAGTCTTGCTCCATTGTGTATTTAGTGCCTAAAAGTCCTACTATATTAAGATTTGATTTTTTTATTTGCTTTGCGGTCGTATCAGCAATATGTAAAATTGGAATTCTTATTTTTTCTTCAACAAAATCTATTACTCTATGCATTGTATTTGTACAAATAATAATAAAATCCGCCCCACCTTTTTCTAAAGAGTGAGCAACATCACCTAATAGTTTTCCTGCCTTTTCCCACTCACCACCTGCCTGAAACCGCTCAATCTCTTCAAAATCAACGCTATATAAAAGGCATTTTGCAGAATGTAAACCACCTAATCTGTTTTTTATCTCTTCATTAATAATTCGATAATATTCAACCGACGATTCCCAACTCATTCCACCAATTAGCCCTATAGTTTTCATAAAAATTCCTCCGATTATTCAAATTCATTCCTACGCTCTTTGAAAAAGTTGTAGAAGAATCTTACATTTTCAAGTTCTGTCCATCTATAGGTTCTTAGAAGGGGCGCGTCAAGATTATAAATCTTTGCATCTAGTGTTCCTAACATAAATGGCGAATGAGTCGCTATAATAAACTGACAGTTAAAAAACCTTGCCAGTTTGTTGATTTCTTCCGCCAACTGAACTTGGTTTGTAGGTGAAAGGGATGTTTCCGGTTCATCAAGCAGGTATAATCCATTTGGGACGAGATATTCATCAAATATCTGGATGGATGTCTCTCCGTTTGAATACTTCTCATTAGCAAACTTCATAGCTTCGATTTGTTTGTACATCTGTGAAGAGTGTTTCAACTTTTCTATCTGCTCCTTGGTATACCCCAATTTAGATTGTTGGTACAGATACCCTTCCTTTAAAACTTCCTCTTGCTGAATCTTCTTGATCTCATATAAGATATCTTCGCTTTTGATGTATAAACTATGATCTGGTATTTGGTCTGACTCGCCATCACTCTCATCTTCCTCTAAACTAAAGGAACAAGCTAATATGTAATCTAGCGGGTAGTTGTTTTCTCGAATATTTGTAAATTCCTCAGCCCCCGTAATATTCAACTTCTTTGCAATTAAGTTAAGCAGCGTTGACTTCCCAGAACCGTTGTTACCATACAAAACCGTGATGTTAGTAAAAACAAATACTTCTCCAGCTATACTTTTGAATACATTGTATGGATATGCATTTGGATTTTTGACTGTATGTGGGGAAAGCTTGAAGCTTTTTAAATATATCATTTGGTACAACCTTCCTTTGGTAAAAATGAGTGGTTATGATCAATACTACCATTATTTTACCATATTTAAAGAATTAAAAAGTGAGGGTTCATTTTATATTGTTCAGCATAGTGTAAACACGGGGTTTCCAGTTTGCGTTTTCCTTGGAAAATTTTATTCACAACATTGTTTATCTAAAACTGAAATTTTAGCGAAAAACTTTCGTCTTATTAACAGATATATAAATCAGGAGGAAAGGACTTTGGCAGATAACAAAATAATAGCCGAATGGTTCCGTCAGTACAGCAACGATATACTAAATTTTCTTATATATTATACAGGAAGAATTGACGTGGAAGACATGGTTCAAGAGGTATTTATTAGGGCTTTAAGGCGAATTAACACGTTTCATGAATTATCGAATCCGAAGACTTGGCTCTTTAGTATCGCAAGAAATATCGCGATTGATGAAATGAGAAAACAAAAAAAGGAAAAAGATAAGCAACAACAGCTCTTACATTTTCAAGGTCAATCCTATAGCAATTCACCAGAAGACATCTATCGATTAAATGAAACCAATAAGGAAATCTATCAAACAATCCAAACGTTAAAGCAAAATTATCGTGACGTTCTAATTTTAAAGGGAATAAAAGAACTTAGTGTTAAGGAAACGGCGGAAATACTAGATTGGAGCGAAAATAAAGTTAAGGTCACATACAACCGTGCTTTAAAAGCTCTTGCGAAAAAGATTGGGGGATTAGTCGATGAATAATAAACTATCGGAAAGATTAAATTCCTTTCCCAAAGATTATCAGCTAAGTCAAGAAACACAATTAAAAATTGAATCCGTTTTACAAGAAGAAATAGAGAAAATGGAGAAACAAGCTAAATGGAAAGGTTTTAAAGGCTTTATAAAAAAACTAACAATTCCTGTTTCTGGAATAGCGGTTATTGCAATCATTTCTCTATTATTATTAACTTCAGAAAATTTTCAGTTATTCCAAACCGGAGTGAATGAGATTACAGGTAATTCTGGGACAGTAATAAATTCGGATAAGGATTATAAAAAAATGACTGAACTTACTACAATTTGGGCGTATGCACTTAAAACAAGAGATGGAAAACCACGCTATGCAATGATGTCTGAAAAAGCGAAAGAAAAGTTCAAACACGAACAAATTATTAGGGGTGGGGAAGACTGGAATTATAATATTGGTTATTCCAGTCCATGGGTTGTCGACTTTGAGATTGAAATTGACGGTATGACCGCAACGATAACTTACTTTACACAAACAAGCGAACCCGCCTATTACAGTACGGAGGAACAACTTACATTTGTTAAGGAAGATGGGAAGTTGTTAGTGGATAATTATCAATATATTTTTGAGGATAAATTGATTGAAAGCAATGGAATTAACAATAAGGATCAAAACAATGAAAAAGAGTACACGGAATTTCGGCAAGTGGCTTGGGAAAGTTTATCTAAAAATGAAAAGGACACTGTGATTGGTGATTGGCAAAAAGCACATGTCATTGAGGTAACTCCCGCTGATGTACCGCAACATATTAAACTAGAAAAAAATCAAAAGGTTGTAAAAGTTGTATTCACTACAGAACAAGATAGCCTATTGGGGCCAATTGGATTATATATTGATCGTTCAAGCAAAGAAATGATTGGTCCAGATATAAGGAAATAAGTATTAAGTTAACTGATACGTTTCTACCTCAGTAAATCAAGAGGACTTAGAGGTTGTACTTGGGATAGTTCTGAAAAAATATTATGGTGTAGAATGACCATAAATGGATACAAAATACAGCAAAATCTAATTAAACAAACAGGGCATTAGGGCAGGAATTAAAATTAAGGAAGTTATTCTAATTATTAGTACAGTCCTCTTATTGGTTTACAGCGTATTTATTGCGTAAAGCATATCCAACGAAAAGTGCTCTATCGTAACAGGGGAGATACTCTTTTTTATTAACCGCGCCGCAGTTTAGTTTAATAAATATTGATACTTATGGTAAAATTTTAATTGATAGAAAAACTAAAGGAGGTGAAGATGAAGAAAATTACACCATTTTTTATTCTCCTATTATTATATTTAGTGATTATAACTGGATGTAAATCTAATAACAATTCTCGCCGAAGTCAAAGTGAATTTGAGTGGAATTCGATAAAATAGTCGGGGTATTCCTGAACGATTAGATCTTAGGGATTTAGCTCGAAAAAAAGAAAAAGATTTTTTAAGATATTTGAATGTTGGGAATAATAGAGTAAAGACGAAATATAGATCAAATGCATTCTTTAACCGGCGGAGGATGTTATGATTTTGAATATAAAAAAGGTGCTTAAATGGCGTAAAAAAGCGAAATCTTTAAGATTTCGCTTTTTCTATCATAGAGGTAATAAAACGAATTACCCACGATAGAAGTTGAGTTCCTATAATAGTTGTCATAATTCTTCTATGTTCGGATGAGTTTTTCCTAACAAAGTATAAAACGAAGGAAGCTGCAAAAGTACCTGAAATTAAATGCATTAGTACAATAAATTTCTTCATGAAATCACCGCCTTTTTTTGCAAGACTGCGAAGTCTTAATATTAGTATTAGTATTTGCCTATTCAGTTATGATATCCATAGAAAAAGCAAACATATTTCAATATTTGAGCAGAAGAAACAAGTAGTGAGTTAGCTATGAATGACGATGAAAGTTTGGATTTAAAATATTCTCCATCAATGAATTACTTTCCAAACTTGATGAAAGTGCAAAGATAATTATTGAAAAACATTTTATTTAGGATTTGATTTTCGGTTGCGATTCTTTGAACGAGGAATCGCCATTTTAGTTCCAATGTATGAAGCAGAATGTGAAAGAATGTACCAAACTAACGGGTACGAATAGTTGGGGTAATTTTCTTTGAAGAAAAATATAGATAGAATAAATACCTTTTTGGGAGGGGAATACAAAAGTGTTAAAAATTGCTTCGGATATAGATGTATTTGTATTTTCTCTCTTGTTTCTTTCCGTATTCTTATATTGGGTTAAAAGATTAGGAGGGATTTTTATTTAAACGATAATAAATAAAATAGCACTTGCGGTGTTTGTACTAGTTGTAGCTTTATTTGTGATGGATAATCCCCTTTTAGGAATTATCCCTATGACTAGTTTAGTGTTAGTAAGTAAGTACATTAGTAAATTAGAGAAAAAAGCTGCTGAAATTGATAAAAATGTAAAAATAATTGGGGGGAGTAGATTTGAAGGGTAACTTTTTAATAATGAGTTTATTGATGGTAAGCATTTTTCTTTTAAGTGCATGTAGTAATGTGAAAAAAGTTCAACATATTGAAGTATTTGTTACAGAAACATCAGAACAAAACGATGAAGGTTTTTTTGAAACAACGGGTTACAAAAAGGTAAATTCAATAACGAGTATTGAAGAAGGTAAAAATCATATAAAAACTGATATTAAAGCCATTGAGGACTTTTATGATACAGAAGGAAATTATCTAAGAACAGAAATAATACATTCAAGCTTTAATAAATCCAATGTTACTCAAGCAGAAGATGGTGAAAATCGTAAGGTGGAACTTCAGGAACCATCAACGGTCCTAATTCCCGATGAAAATATTGAACAGTTTAAATTAGATAATATTTCAGAGGAAGATAAAGAAAAAGTGAAAGAACATGTACTATCATTTATGGGTATGCTATAAACAGGATTTTCACTAAACGGAGGCAGGAATATCGAAGCGCTAGGCCAGGTACTCGTCGCTTATCTCCATTTCAATTGGCAACCCCTTTCCCAAGAACTGTTTGTCTATCCAAATCAATAAAAACTACAAGGTTTCCAGATGAATCCGTCTCAGTGTTATTAAATGTAACAGAATAAACTTCGTCCCTGCCAAAACCTTTATCGATCGATTTTTTTATATCATCATTAACATGTACTTTTTTTACAATTGAATCCTTAGGGCTTACTGGAATTAAAGTCCTTTCTTCATCTGTTAAACTATTGTAGGCAACCATCTCAATTGGCAATTGGCGATGGTTCAATGATGCAGAATAAAATGATACTATTCCTATAATCATCAAGATTAAAAGTATCCCCAAAGTACCCAAAATGAGCCATTTTATTGATTTTTTCACTAATGCCTCTCCTTTTTTAGTTTGCTCTGTTAATTTTTTTTACCCAATCTCCAACCCACAAATAACCCTATAAAAGCGCCGATTACGCTGTAACGAATTATAGAAACGAAGTAATCATAAACGGGTACATACTCCGTTGTATATCCACTGTCAAAATGAGTTATTACTTTGTTATCTACAAATAAGACTGATAATGCCAAGGATATTAAAAATCCATAGATAGACCATTTTTGAATACTTTTTTCCACATTCTCACCTCTTAAAATCTTTATTTTTGAGCCTAGACCGATCAAAAAAACTAATAGATTTCTTCATAACCAATTTTAAAAAAGAGCATTACCATTTTTGTAATGGTCCCGTTGTTTTAAGCAATCGTTCTTTAGCTGTATTCATGTTGAAATTCACCTCTTCCATGAATAATTTATTTTATCATACCATCTAAAATTTTATGAAACTATATAAACAGATTTATAATTACAATCACTAGAACGCACCCTTTTAGAACATTTCTTCACGAATCGACATCCTGTTGTACCGCATCGTTTCTATTACAAATCATAATGTCGAAGCGCCAGGCACTTGTCACTTATCAAAAATTTACCTGATCTTTAAAATTTTTATAGCCCTTTTAAAAATTAAAAATAGATAAATTACTAATGCATATATTGTTGTACCTACCATGTAAGAAGTTGCTTGTACAGTTGGATCAATTAGCGGCCTTACTCCATGCGCGACATTATATAATTCAATTTGTAAATGGGACCACCAGATTACTATCAAAGATACCGTAAACAGTAACAAAGCAAAGATCGCCTTTCTATGTACCGTGGTGCTGATAAAACTAGCCTTTATGGCAACAGATAAGCCCATATTTGAATTTTGCTGAAAGTCTTTTTCCGCTTCCTTTGGTGAAGGGGTTAAAAAGAAAATCATTAATCCACCTAAAATTATGGCCATAACCCACATTTCTGAAAGCTCCTCCTTTCAATTATGCGAAATTCGCTCCAAACCCCAATGACGATAAGAGAATACTAAATTCCTGAAATTCATCACATAAAAATTGGGAAGGTTCCTTTTAAGATTATAGAACAATATTGGGCTAATGCGTATTTGATTTCCATTAAAATTTCTGGGATTAGAAAAATGTGAAACCATAGAGGGGGGTAATTCCCGGAGTCTAAGGAA
>NZ_AJLR01000130.1 GCF_000307855.1 Schinkia azotoformans LMG 9581
GCTAGGCGATAGGCGCTGGACCTAGACAATAAAAATTGACCTCATTATAAAACCAGAGAAGCCATTACTTCTCTGGTTTTCTTAATAATGAAATCGGTATTCCTTCTTCCTCTTGATTTCCTTCGCGGAATCCCCACGCAAATACACCTTTCAAACGATCAATTTTGAAAAGCACTCCTGGTGCCCCTTCAATTTCGTAAACTTCTCCAGGATGGAAATTACTCGGACTTAATAGATAGGCCTTAGCCATCGCAATTTTTCTTTCATAAACGGAATATTCACTTACCATACCCATTTGTTCCGCTTTTCTAGCCTTTTCTTGAAACTTACCAATTTCAAGCTTTATTTCATATTCTGACATTTCACTAAAACGTTTCTCCATTTTTCCCACTCCAGCTCATTTCTTATCTTTTTAGTATAATGTATTTTTATTGTTGTGACAAAAATTTTATGGGTAGTCCTCTTTGTTACGGGTTAAAAAAGACTCAATTTCCTCTGATTTAAAACCCCGTTGATACAAGTATTGTTTCACTTTTTGGTCAAGCTCCCAGCCTTCAAATTTGCTACTATATCTTTTATAGGCTTTTTCACTTTGTTTGGATATGGCCTGAAATTTTTGCTCCTCATCTTTTTCAATCACAATTTCAGATAAGGCTGTTTTAACGATAGGTTGAGAAAAGCCTTTTGCGAGTAATGCTTGTCCTATTTTTTGTTTTATCTGGTAATCAGATATCGTTTTATTTTGTTTAGCATTTTTTTCAGCAAAATGAAAGGCGATGTCTAATTGTGTTTCTTCAGGGAATTCCTTTAAGCTCTCTTGAATATTTGCCTCTGAAATCCCTTTTTGTTGTAGCTCTTGTCTTATTAATAATGGTCCTTTAGCTGAATTCACGATTCTCGACCGCACAAAGGCTTTCGCAAATTCCAGATCATTTACATATTGGTGTTTTTTAAGTCTTTCTATAACAATCCCAGCAATATCCTCAGAATAATCCTTCTTGTATAAATAATCACGGATTTCCTTTTCTGCCCGCATCCGATAGGATAAAAACTTTAATGCGAGGTTAAAGGCTTTTTTTATTTCATCCTTATATAGGATTTCATTAATTTCTACTTCTGTATATGTATTACCTTTTCGAATTTGAAATTCAATCAATACATCCTGGTCGACGCTAAAACCATATTCCTCTCCATTTCCCTTGTCAATATATATATTAAAACGCTCGATATTTTTGGTTTGGGTTGTAATTTTACTAATTTTTATCACAAAAATATTCCCCCATTCCTATTTATTATACCTAAAAGGACTGCTAATAGATTGAATAACTTTTCATTTAAAGGTTCATACTTCTAAAGTAATTAACTATATTCAGCAGAAGTTCCCCACCTTCACAAGTGGTGGATGAATCCGAATTAGTCATTTTATTCAGAGGATGTACAATCCCGACTGAATATAGTTAAAGCCTCCGGCGAGCCTTGCGATTTTTAAAGGTAGTTTTTCGAGCAAGCTCGAAAAACTCTGGGCGCAAATACGCCAAGGCGCATTTGATCTATAGAAAGCGAGGAAAATACAGTGGCAAAAAGTAAAGCAAGGCGTGACAAAGAAAACAGAAGAACTTTAACGTCAACACAGGAAGTATTATATTCGCGGGAATTTAAAATGGCTGACAGGGCTGGTGGATTCGTCCCACCAAATCCAAATTCTTAAGTTACATAGAAAAGCAGAAGTGACCGGTTAGCGACGTATAAACTGGAGCACATCGACTGAGATAAAGGATATCCGGCGACGAGCGTAGAGAGTCGATGTTGACTTATCG
>NZ_AJLR01000131.1 GCF_000307855.1 Schinkia azotoformans LMG 9581
CTCGAAAAACTACCTTTGAAAATCTGAGGCATCCGCCGGAGGCTTTAACTTTATTCAGTAGTGCTCTTCTACTGAATAAAGTTAAAAAGATATATTATCCAAGCCTACTTTTGATATAATGGGTGAAGTGAATTTTTATTTTCTATTTTATTTTTTATACAGAAAGGAAATCCAGAATGGAGCTAAAATCTTTACTTTCATGTTTATCGCATTATAAACAACTACAAAGTGGAAATCCTCCAATTTCATCCATTGAAATGGATTCAAGACAAGTTCGGGCAGGCAGCTTATTTGTTTGCATTAATGGATTTACAGTTGATGGCCATGATTTTGTTGAACAGGCTATTAGTAATGGGGCAAGTGCAATTCTAGCCGAGCGTGAATTAAATAATAGGGATATAAAGATTCCTTATATTGTTGTTGGTGATACAAAAAGGGCATTGGCGCAGTTGGCCGATTACTTCTATAATCAACCCACTAAAAAACTACGATTAATTGGTGTGACGGGGACTAATGGAAAGACGACAACAACCCATATTATTGACGAAATTTTTAAAGCAAATGGTGAACAGACTGGTCTAATTGGAACGATGTATATTAAAATTGGCAATCAAACAATCGATGTCAAAAATACAACACCTGAATCGTTAGTATTACAAAAAACATTTAAGGATATGGTTGAACACAAGGTTACAACAGCAACAATGGAGGTTTCTTCTCATGCTCTTGATATGGGGCGTGTTCGGGGCTGTGATTATGATATTGCTGTACTCACCAATTTAACTCAAGATCATTTAGATTATCATAAAACAATGGAGAACTATGCCCGTGCGAAGGGAATTTTATTTGCCCAGCTTGGTAGCTCTATTAACTATGAGAAGCCTAAGTTTGCGATTTTAAACAATGATGACTCAGTTTCAGAGTTGTATAAGAAGCTAACGGCCGGAGCCCAAATCTTAACCTATGGAATTGATTCTGAAAGTGATGTGAGGGCAACTAATATTAATATGAGTGGGCAAGGCACGTCGTTTTCTTTAACAACACCTGTAGGAGAAGCCGAGATTTCGATGAAGCTTGTCGGGAAATTTAGTGTTTATAATGTATTAGCGGCTGTAAGTACTGCAATAGCTGCAAAAGTTCCATTCCGAGTAATTATTGATACGGTTGAAAACCTGCAAGGTGTAGCCGGTCGTTTTGAACTAGTGAATGAAAATCAAGACTACACCGTGATTGTTGACTATTCCCATACACCGGACAGTTTAGAAAATGCTTTAACAACTGTCAAACAGTTTGCAAAAGGTAAAGTGTATGTAATCGTTGGCTGTGGTGGAGACCGTGATAAAACAAAACGTCCGATCATGGCACAAATTGCTGTGAAAAATAGCGATGTGGCAATTTTTACCTCTGACAATCCTAGAACAGAAGATCCAGTCCAAATACTAAAGGATATGGAAGCTGGTGTTCAAGGTGAACAATATCAAGTTTTCGTTGATCGGAAAGAAGCTATTTATTATGCGGTTGGCATCGCTGAGAAAGATGATATTATTTTAATAGCTGGTAAAGGGCATGAAACCTACCAGATTGTCGGAAAACAGATACTTGATTTTGATGACCGTAAAATTGCACGAGAGGCGATAAAAGGGGAGAGGTAAATGAAACTCTCGTTAAGTGAGATTTCGAAAAATTTTCCATCGAATGTTGGAACTAAAGATGCCAATATTTTTATTCATGAAATTACAACTGATAGCCGGAAAAAGGTTAATAAAGGATTATTTGTTCCGATTGTTGGCGATCAATTTGATGGTCATGATTTCATTCGAGATGCCATCAATAATGGGGCGATTGCTGGGCTTTGGCAGGAACATAAAGAAGTCCCAACCTTTATTCCTAATGATTTTCCATTATTTTTTGTAAAAGATACAATCGAAGGGCTACAGAAGCTGGCTAAATTTTATTTGCAGAAAATTAAACCGGTTGTTATTGGAATTACCGGATCTAATGGGAAAACAACAACAAAGGATTTAGTTTATTCCGTCTTGCAAAAGAAATATAAAACACATAAGACTCAAGGGAACTTTAATAATCATATTGGTTTGCCGTTAACGATACTTTCTAGCCCAGAAAATACAGAAGTCATTATTTTAGAAATGGGTATGAGTAATTTTGGGGAAATTTCACTCTTGAGTGAGCTTTCTAATCCTGATTATGCGATTATTACAAATATTGGAGAATCACATATTGAGTTTTTGGGAAGCCGTGCTGGTATTGCTAAGGCAAAGCTTGAAATTACGGGTGGTATGAAGCCGAACGGTAAGATCATCGTAGATGGAGATGAACCATTACTTTCTTCCATAGAAAAAGGTCTTTCAGTCATTCGATGTGGATTTAATACTGGTAATGATCTTTTAATAAGCAATGTGAAATTCGAGGATGATCATCATTGTTTTCTTGTTAACGAGAATCAGTTTGAACTTTCCCTACTTGGCAGGCATAATGTAAAGAATGCAAGCTATGCGATTGCTCTAGCCATGGAATTAGCAGTACCGATGGAAGACATTAAGGAAGGGCTTGAAAAAATTGAGGTAACTGGGATGCGGCTTGAGCGTATGATTGGGAAAAATGGTGCTTTGATCATTAATGATGCTTATAATTCCAGTCCTACATCAATGAAGGCCGCTATTGATACAGTGAAGGATTATCATCAATATGATCGAAAAGTCTTGGTATTAGGAGATATGTACGAACTCGGTCCAAATGAAGAAGAACTGCATCGCAGTGTTGCTGATGTTATTAATAAGCCGATTACAGATGTGATTGCGATTGGTGAAAAAGGGAAATGGATTGCAGATGAAATACGTAATCGTGAAATTCCTGTACATGTTTATAGTTTCCTGAGAAAAGAGGAAGCATTGCCTTTTATAACAGAAATATTGTCTCCGGAAGCTGTCCTTTTATTTAAAGCATCTAGAGGTGCTAAGCTTGAATCCTTAATTAACGAGTTAAAACAACAATAGGTGTCAGACCCTTCGGAAGGAGTCTGACACCCTATAAAGAATTTTTTCTAACAGAAGAAAGGGGGCTTTGGGATGCTTGAACGAAGTATGTTGATGACGATTATAATGGCTTTTCTAATTGCTGCTCTATTATCGCCAATTATGATACCATTTTTACGTCGCTTGAAATTCGGGCAAAGTATTCGTAAAGAAGGGCCGAAATCTCATCAGAAAAAATCTGGAACACCGACAATGGGCGGTGTGATGATTTTAGTTTCAATTATGGTTACAACTTTAGTGATGACAGGTAAGTTTTCAACTCCTACAATGGAAACTTATTTACTCCTGTTTGTAACGTTGGGATATGGGGTTATCGGTTTTCTCGATGATTTTATTAAAGTTGTGATGAAAAGAAATCTTGGATTAACCTCCAAACAAAAGCTGTTGGGGCAGCTAGTGGTTGCTATTATTTTCTTTTATTTTTTAAACAAAATGGGATTTTCTACATATATTAAGATTCCTGGAACAGAATTTTCGATTGATATTGGATGGACTTATATCATTCTGCTTATTTTTATGCTTGTAGGTGCATCTAATGCGGTAAATTTAACAGACGGTCTTGATGGATTATTAGCTGGAACAGCTGCTATTTCCTTCGGAGCATTTGCTATTTTGGCTTGGAATGCATCCCAATATGAAGTCGCTATTTTTTCAGTTGCGGTCGTAGGATCCGTACTAGGTTTCTTAGTGTTTAATGCCCATCCGGCCAAGGTATTTATGGGAGATACCGGGTCCTTGGCACTCGGGGGAGCGATCGCTGCGGTTGCAATCCTCTTAAAATTGGAAGTACTGCTTGTCATGATTGGCGGTGTTTTTGTAATTGAAACATTATCGGTTATTATACAAGTAATATCATTTAAAACAACAGGAAAACGGGTATTCAAAATGAGCCCTTTACATCATCATTACGAGCTAGTTGGTTGGTCAGAATGGCGTGTTGTTACAACTTTTTGGTTTATCGGGCTTTTGTTTGCATGTATCGGAATTTATTTAGAGGTGTGGATTTAATTGAAAACAACAATAGAGTATAAAGATAAAAGCATATTAGTATTAGGTTTAGCAAAAAGCGGTTTTGCAGCAGCAAGGATTTTAACACAATTAGGTGCGAAAGTTACAGTAAATGACCAAAAGCCGATAGACGACAGTCCTGAAATTCAAGAACTTCACAACTTAAATATTGAAGTAATTGGAGGTGGTCATCCGCCCGATATACTGGAACGCCCTTTTGATTTAGTTGTAAAGAATCCTGGAATTCCATATAGTAATCCAGTTCTACAAAAAGCACAGGAAAAATCTATTCCGATTATTACTGAAGTGGAAATCGCTTATCATATTTCCGAAGCGGAAATTATCGGAATAACCGGTTCTAATGGAAAGACGACGACGACAACATTAATCTATGAAATATTAAAGGAAGGTCAAAAATATCCGCTTATTTCAGGGAATATCGGAACCGTTGCCTGTGAAGTAGCCGCAAAAACAACTAAGGCCGAAGTGCTTGTGATGGAGCTTTCATCTTTTCAGTTGATGGGCACGAGATACTTCAAACCTAGAATTTCAGTTTTATTAAACATCTTTAACGCTCATTTAGACTATCACGGTACAAAAGAAGAATACGGAAAAGCAAAAGCGAATATTTTTAAAAACCAAACCAAACAAGATTATGCGGTTGTGAATGCCGATGATCCGTTTGTGATGGAGTTGGCGAATGATGCCAATGCAACGATTGTCCCGTTTTCTTTGACAAGGAAAAGCGAAAATGGTGCCTATATTAAAAACGGACAAATCATTTTTAAAAATGAGCCAATTATCGATATTGCCGACATCGTATTACCCGGCCGACATAATTTAGAAAATATTTTAGCGACTATTGCTGCAGTCAAGCTTTACGGAGTTTCAAATGAGGCGATTAGAAGGGTTTTGCAAACTTTTACTGGTGTTAAGCATCGTTTACAATATATAGAAACGATAAATGGGCGGAAAATTTTTAATGATTCAAAAGCGACAAATATATTAGCAACCCAAACGGCTATTGCAGCTTTCTCTGAACCAATCCTATTACTTGCAGGCGGTTTGGACCGTGGGAATAGCTTTGATGAATTAATTCCAAGTTTAAAGAAAGTAAAGGGCGTCATTGCTTTTGGACAAACAGCTGATAAAATTTTGGATGCGGCAAGAGAAGCGGGGATTAATCTCTTAAAACGTGTCGATAATGTGGAAAAGGCAGTAATAGCAGCCTATGATATGTCTAGTGAAGGTGACGTCATATTATTATCACCTGCATGTGCCAGCTGGGATCAGTTCAAAACATTTGAACAGCGGGGAGACATGTTTGTAGAATCTGTGCATAAACTTAAAGTAGACTAGTCCTGCTAAAGATTTTACTGCATAGAAAAAAGCGATTGAGGTGTCGGAAAGTTGCAGAATAAAAAATCCCCGCCTGATTTTATTCTTATTCTTGCTACTTTGTCCCTTTTAGCTGTAGGGATGATTATGGTTTATAGTGCAAGTGCTGTTTGGGCCAATTTCAAGTTTGATGATTCCTTCTTTTTTGCAAAAAGACAGCTATTATTTGCAGGAGTCGGGGTTATTGCGATGTTTGCCATTATGAATGTTGATTATTGGACATGGCGAACGTGGTCTAAAGTTATCTTACTCATATGTTTCTTGTTACTAATTGTTGTCTTGATTCCCGGGGTTGGGCTTGTTCGTGGAGGAGCACGCAGCTGGCTGGGAATAGGAGCTTTTTCGATCCAACCTTCAGAGTTTATGAAAATTGCGATGATCGCATTTTTAGCGAAATTCTTATCGGAAAATCAAAAGCTTATCACATCTTTTCGTAAAGGCTTAGTTCCTTCTTTATCATTAGTTTTTTTAGCATTTGGTCTAATTATGTTGCAGCCTGATTTAGGTACAGGCGTTGTGATGGTTGGAACCTGTGTTGTCATGATTTATGTAGCTGGAGCAAAGATTAGTCATTTTATGGGCTTAGGGTTACTAGGAGTTCTCGGTTTTGTAGCCTTGATTGCTTCAGCACCATATCGAATTAAACGGATTACCGCTTTCCTTGACCCATGGCAGGATCCTTTAGGAAGCGGGTTTCAAATTATCCAATCCTTGTACGCGATCGGTCCCGGCGGACTGCTTGGAATTGGACTCGGTCAGAGCAGGCAAAAGCATTATTATTTACCTGAACCACAAACCGACTTTATTTTTTCGATATTGGCGGAGGAACTGGGGTTTATCGGAGGTACCTTTGTAATCTTGCTTTTTAGTTTACTGTTATGGCGTGGTGTTAGAATTGCGCTTGGGGCCCCAGATTTATTTGGAAGCTTTTTGGGAATAGGCATTATTGCGATGATTGCTATTCAAGTGAGCATTAATATTGGGGTTGTAACTGGGCTAATGCCGGTAACTGGTATCACACTTCCATTTTTAAGCTATGGTGGGTCATCATTAACGTTAATGTTAATGGCGGTTGGCGTACTATTAAATATTAGCCGGTACGCCAGGTACTAACTTTATTCATCGTATTTGTGACTTTATAATGATTGACATTCTATTCATTTTTAGATGTAATATAAGAAGCTAAAACCCTGTGAAAACAGGGTTATCTTTTTTTAAAACATTGTCTAGCTCCAGCGCCTATCGCCTCGCAAACTTCAGGTCTTCTCCCTACGATAAGTCAACTAAGAATTGCTA
>NZ_AJLR01000132.1 GCF_000307855.1 Schinkia azotoformans LMG 9581
CAAAGATCATTTCAATCTTGTCAACTGAGTTCTTTCAGCGACATTTATTATCATACCAAACTGTTTCGTAGAAGTCAACAACTTTTTTTAAAAAAGTTTTTATCGTTTTCTTCAAACAGCGACTTTCTTAATTTACCACCATCACGACAGTAAGTCAAGAGATTCTTTAAAAATTAAAACCGCCACTAATTTATGTTTGCAGCGACGGTTCTTAATATAGCATGTTAGCATTATTAAAGTCAACAACTTTTTATCTTACTTTATATTGCATTTGATATATGCCAGGACCTTCAATCTCTTTAGTTTCAATTTGCACTATATTTTTTGCATATAAATATTGCAGAAGTAATCCTAAATCTTTTGCAAGTTCTTTTAGTTTCGGTTCATTGACTAGTTCTGAAATAGTCCATGCGTCCTTTTTGGATTTCATTATTTCTATTAGATAACTACTTCCAATTCTTGCCCTGGAACTAATCGCAAATTCGATTGCTAACAATAAAAGTTCTACCCGCTTTTCGATTAATTCACTGCTTTCGACTAATTCCAGATATAATGCATACACTTCCGGTTCGATCTTTTTGACTTGATTCCATACTGTAATTTCCGGATAAAAGCCATGCTCAAGTACAGACAGTCTCGCAAGATGGTGCAATGATTGAACCATTTGATTAAATGCATCTAAATACTGCTTTCCGTCATATAGTTCTTTTCCAATTGAACAACTACGGATTAATTCAGCAAACTCCATTGCTATTTTCTTTTTCCTAGTTTCGATTGGATTTTCAAATAAATTGTTTTTAAGGTTTTCTAAATAGCCATCCCGATCAAACACGATTTGTCCATTAATTACCCACAATAGGTTTCTTCGGAAATTTCCACTTGGCAACCATTTTAAAAACTTGTTTTCCGAAATGATGTTCACGGCAATACTATTATTTTCTATGCTATAATGTTCCACATTACAAGGAGAATCCATATTTGCATCATTCTTCACTATTATGATAATTAAAGCATCGAATTGCTCCGTTAGTGGACTGTTTGTTTTCTTTTTTTCTAAAACTAATATTCCCAAGGTTTCTTCACGGCCTTCAAATGTCTCATATATCGACCGTAGTAAGTTTTCCATAACTATTCCTCCATAAACCTCTTCTATACTATTCGCTTTTCGCAAAATTTTTTCAGTTATATATAATTTCTACACTAAGTCTTAAATACCTTTTTTCGACAAAAAATTTACTGCTATGGTAACGAATAAATTTGCGAATATGATATAATGCTTATTTAGGAGGGATAAAATGGGATTAAAATATTCAAGTAAAATAAATAAAATACGTACATTTGCCCTTTTGCTTATTTTCCTTGGCATCGGAATCATGTACATAGGTATATTCTTTAAAACTAGCGCTTGGCTGATGATCACTTTTATAATTCTTGGCTTTCTATTTATTATTGCAAGTACGCTCGTTTACTTTTGGATCGGCATGCTCTCGACCAAAACCGTCCAAGTCATATGTCCGTCCTGTAACAAGCCGACAAAAATGCTTGGCAGGGTTGATTTATGTATGTACTGTAATGAACAGCTAACATTGGATCCAAACCTTGAAGGAAAAGAATTTGACGAAAAATATAACTCAAAGAAAAAATCAAAATCATAAATTAGAAAGACACGACTTGCCGCCAATAATGGCGGAAGTCGATGTCCTTTCTTATACTATCTTCAAATTAGAATATAAATTCTGATAGTACAAAAAAACATGGCCATTCGCTTTATCAGCATAATGACCATGTTTTTTTAATGCCTTTTAATATCTCTACATTCCGGACATGTTCCGTATACTTCCATACGGTGATGGCTTACGTCAAATCCAGTGACATGCTCAGCAAGTTTTTCGACTTCATAAAATCCTGGATAATGGAAGTCGACAATCTTGCCGCATTCTTCACAAATTACATGATAGTGATCTGAAATGTTACAATCAAAACGACTTGAAGAGTCTCCATATGTTAACTCTCGTACTAAGCCAACATCTTTAAACACACGCAAGTTATTGTATACAGTTGCCACGCTCATATTCGGGAATTTCCCTTCAAGCGCTTTATATATATCATCCGCGGTCGGGTGTGACATAGATTGAAGCAAATACTCCAATATCGCATGACGTTGCGGAGTGATTCGAACTCCAGACCCTTTTAATGTTTCCATCGCTTCTTGAATACGTAATTCAGACATGCGTCATGCACCTCTTTTCCATGTATAAATTATTACTTTATAATAGTTATAATCTTATAAATATTATATATTGCAAGTAACAGGATTGTCAATACTAGGAGACGCTTTCATGATCCATGTCCAGACTAGTTCATTGGTGTAGGCCGAGTTCTTCAGTTTTTAAACAATAATTAATATAGCGTGCTGCAACAAATAAAAAGTCTGAAAGACGATTTAAATAGGATAATACTAATGGATTTACATCTTCCCCAACGGCTACCGCTTTTCGTTCCGCCCTTCTAACGATTGTTCTGGCAACATGCAGCCCGGCACCGGATGGATGTCCTCCTGGTAATATAAAGTTTTGCAGCGGAGGAATTTTTTCGTCCCATTTATCCAAAATCTTCTCTAGTTCCGCAATGTCATCCGGAGAAACCTTCCATTTCACTTCTTTTCCTACCGGTGTAGATAATTCAGCACCGACATGGAATAGGCTTGTTTGAATTCGATGAAATACTTCAAGTATTTCCTTTTTCCCTTCAAATTCTTCATTGTTAAGATGGCTTAGTGCTAGCCCAATCATTGAATTGGCTTCATCACAAGTACCATAGGCTTCTACTCGCGGGTCCGTTTTTGATACCCTTTCCCCGTAGACCAAGGATGTTGTTCCTTTGTCACCTGTTTTTGTATAAATTTTCATCCCTAATACCCCCTATCTAAATCAATAACATTGATCAAATTATTTTCACCTGATAAATATTGCTTAAGATTGTGTTCAAATATTTCTATGCACCTTAATAGATATTGTCGGGAAACCCCTGAAAGATGTGGGGTAATCGTAACATTTTCCATTTGCCAAAATGGATGCCCTTTTGGCAACGGCTCTGTCTCGAAAACATCTAAAACAGCATGAGCAATCTCATCCGTTTCAAGCGCTTTCATTAAAACGTTTTCATCTACAAGGCTTGCCCTACCTATATTCATAAATAAACAATCATTTTTCATTATTTTGAAATGCTGTTCTTTTAATAAATGATATGTATCAGGTGTACTAGGTAATACCGAAACAATGTAATCACCTTGTTCAATTGCCTTGTCCATTTCTGTTACAGGATATACTTCATCAAAATATTCTACACTCCGGCCACTTCGATTGATTCCAACCGTTTTCATTCCAAAGGCTCTGGCAAGTCTAGCAATCTCTGAGCCAATCGATCCTGTACCCATGATCGTAATCGTTGCTCCTGAAATCTCAATCATTTTTAATCTTCGATTCCATTCTTCCTGCTTTTCGTTTTCAATCAGCTGTTTGGTTTTTCTTGCAACCTGGAGGATCATCCCCATTGTGTATTCAGCCATTGGTATTTTGGAAGTTCCCCGTGCGTTTGTAACGAGAATCCCTTTTTGTTTGATTGTTTCAAAAGGTAGTTTTTCTATGCCGGCTGAAAAAACCATAATCCATTTTAAATTGGCAGCTTTATTAATCACTTCTTCATTTAAATCCCCGCCATATGAAACTAAAATTTCGGCACTATCAATTTCGCTCACTGCTTCTTTCATCACCTTGTGAAATGAAAACTCAATATTCGGAAATTTTTCCATAAGTTCATTTTGGATTTTCGGATTTACATTAAATGACGTTACTATTTTCACCAAACTCACCCCTAGATTAATTATACAAAAGAACAAAAAAAATGCGAGATTTAGTATCCCGCATTCAATGCTATCATCTGAGGAGGTATGCCCTACACTTTACTATACGTACGATAAGTCCTTGTTGTATAGGTGATTGCCTGTGTTATCGAAAAATAGGCTTTTTAGAAAAGCGGAAGCGCCTTGCTCATCGCCGTACAAACTGGAGGGTCTTCGACTGAGATAAAGGAAACTTGAATTGCACTAGCAATTCTTAGTTGACT
>NZ_AJLR01000135.1 GCF_000307855.1 Schinkia azotoformans LMG 9581
TAAATACAATCTATATTTCAGGATTAAAAATTGACGCTGATAAAGATGCAGCTTATGGAGATATTGAAGTTCAAGTATCTGGCGACGGTATTACCGATCAAGATATCATCGTTGCAAAGTATGCTGACTATGGCTCAGAAGTATCAGTAAAAGACGAAGTTCCAACAGTATTAGCGGGCCGCAACAATGCTGATACAAAAGATTTAAAAACAGCTGAAATCTTAATCAAAGAAGAAGTAGCTGGTTCATGGTTATCAAATCGTGACGTTCAAATCGAGTTCCCATCATGGGTGAAAGTTGTCGGTTATGAAATTTCTGGCGTAAAAGGATTTGCGGCAGGTGCTGAAGATGCACTTAAAGCGAAATTCAACACAGAAATTAAAGGTGACAGCAATGAAATCGAATTAAATAACCTACCAGGACAAGCAGCTGGTAAAACACGCGAATTCAAAGTGAAATTCTACGTATCAACAAAAGCTGATGCACAAGGTGACATCACTGCTAAATTCAGCGGTAAAGCGGGCATCGACGGTGAAGTAGTGGTGGCAAAAGCTGTTGCACCAGTAAATGTTGACATCGCCAAAGCTAATGTAAAAACAGGTATCAAAAATCAAGCGATTGGCAACGTTACATTAACGGAAGCAGCGAAAGGTGCTTTAGTGAAAGATGGTAAAGTTGAACTACGTTTAACAGATGGCGTGAAGTTTAGTGAAAAACCAACTGTAAAAGTAGTGGAAGGTAACCTAGA
>NZ_AJLR01000136.1 GCF_000307855.1 Schinkia azotoformans LMG 9581
TATTAAGCTATTACATTGCAGCCATTAACATTGAGGCAACTTTTGATGAAATAAACGGGGATGCAGAAGACTACGTTCCTTTTGAAGGAATTGTCTTAACAGATACTTTCGAGAGTACAGAGCCTGAGGATACATTAGATGATGATTACTTTGGAACTAATGACGCACGTTTAAAACGACAGCAAGAAGTACCAATCACAGCAATTATTGGAAATCCTCCATATTCAAGTGGACAGAATAATGCGAATGAGAACAATAAGAATATTCACTATTCGAATTTAGAGAAAAGAATTAGAAATACTTATATTAAAAATTCAAAGGCTGGTGCTAAAAATACCGCTCAGGATAGCTATATACGAGCAATAAGATGGGCAAGTGATAGGCTAGGAAAACAAGGAGTCATTGGGTTTGTATCAAATGGATCATTTATTGATTCTCGTGGAGCAGATGGACTTAGAAAATCATTGTTTGAAGAATTCAACTACCTCTATATCTTTAATTTACGTGGAGATCAGCGCACTCAAGGAGAAACTTCACGT
>NZ_AJLR01000137.1 GCF_000307855.1 Schinkia azotoformans LMG 9581
CTAACTGCTTGGACGCGCACAACCAACGGCGCGCTTACCCTATCCTCCTGCGTCCCTCCATTGCTCAAACGGTAAAGAGGTGGTACAGGAATATCAACCTGTTGGCCATCGCCTACGCCTTTCGGCCTCGGCTTAGGTCCCGACTAACCCTGAGCGGACGAGCCTTCCTCAGGAAACCTTAGGCTTTCGATGGACAGGATTCTCACCTGTCTTTTCGCTACTCACACCGGCATTCTCACTTCTAAGCGCTCCACCAGTCCTTTCGGTCTAGCTTCAAAGCCCTTAGAACGCTCCCCTACCACTGACACGTAAGTGTCAATCCACAGCTTCGGTGGTACGTTTAGCCCCGTTACATTTTCGGCGCAGAGTCACTCGACCAGTGAGCTATTACGCACTCTTTAAATGGTGGCTGCTTCTAAGCCAACATCCTGGTTGTCTAAGCAACTCCACATCCTTTGCCACTTAACGTACACTTTGGGACCTTAGCTGGTGATCTGGGCTGTTTCCCTCTTGACCACGGACCTTATCACTCGTAGTCTGACTCCTAAGGATAAGTCTTTGGCATTCGGAGTTTGACTGAATTCGGTAACCCGATGGGGGCCCCTAGTCCAATCAGTGCTCTACCTCCAAGACTCTTACCTTAAGGCTAGCCCTAAAGCTATTTCGGGGAGAACCAGCTATCTCCAAGTTCGATTGGAATTTCTCCGCTACCCACACCTCATCCCCGCACTTTTCAACGTGCGTGGGTTCGGTCCTCCATCCAGTGTTACCTGGACTTCAACCTGGACATGGGTAGATCACCTGGTTTCGGGTCTACGACCACGTACTCATGCGCCCTATTCAGACTCGCTTTCGCTGCGGCTCCGTCTCTTCGACTTAACCTTGCACGGGATCGTAACTCGCCGGTTCATTCTACAAAAGGCACGCTGTCACCCATGAATGGGCTCCAACTACTTGTAGGCACACGGTTTCAGGATCTCTTTCACTCCCCTTCCGGGGTGCTTTTCACCTTTCCCTCACGGTACTGGTTCACTATCGGTCACTAGGGAGTATTTAGCCTTGGGAGATGGTCCTCCCAGCTTCCGACGGGATTTCACGTGTCCCGCCGTACTCAGGATCCACTCAAGAGGGAACGAAGTTTCAGCTACAGGGCTGTTACCTTCTTCGGCTGGCCTTTCCAGACCACTTCACCTACTTCGTTCCTTTGTAACTCCGTATAGAGTGTCCTACAACCCCAAGAGGCAAGCCTCTTGGTTTGGGCTAATTCCGTTTCGCTCGCCGCTACTCAGGAAATCGCATTTGCTTTCTCTTCCTCCGGGTACTTAGATGTTTCAGTTCCCCGGGTCTGCCTTCGATACCCTATGTATTCAGGTAAAGATACTGTCCCATTACGAACAGTGGGTTTCCCCATTCGGAAATCTCCGGATCAAAGCTTACTTACAGCTCCCCGAAGCATATCGGTGTTAGTCCCGTCCTTCATCGGCTCCTAGTGCCAAGGCATTCACCGTGCGCCCTTACTAACTTAACC
>NZ_AJLR01000138.1 GCF_000307855.1 Schinkia azotoformans LMG 9581
CCTGTTGACGCTAGGGTGACATCTTGCGTTACTGCATTTACGCTATCTCCTGTCGCATAACCAATCTCTAGCGCGGCTTTTGCATTCGTTACCGCCTCTACATCAGTTTGCGATTGCTTCAATACTTTCACGACAAACACTTTCGTCGTAGTTTCATTACCTTTGGTGATCGTGGCTGTCAACGTCACGCTTGCATCTCCTGCACTGTTTGCTGGGCGAGTTACCGTTCCATCGTTCCTAATTACGCTTGGTGTATCACTATTCCATGTAATCGTTGCTCCGTCTGCTCCCATTGTTGGCAACATCACGGACTGTGTAACAGCATTGATGCTATCCCCTGTTGCATAGCCGATCTCTAGCACTACTTTTGCATTCGATACGGCTTCCGCATCCGTTTGCGATTGCTTCAATACTTTTACGACAAACACTTTCGTCTCGGTTACGCCACCTTTGGTGATCGTTGCCGTCAACGTGACACTCGCATCCCCCGCACTGTTCGCTGGGCGAGTTACCGTTCCATTGTTCGCAATCACTCTTGGAGTATCACTGTTCCACGTAATCGTTGTTCCATCTACACCTGTTGACGCTAGGGTGACATCTTGCGTTACTGCATTTACGCTATCTCCTGTCG
>NZ_AJLR01000139.1 GCF_000307855.1 Schinkia azotoformans LMG 9581
GAAACGGTTCAGTATAGTGCTGATGGTGGCAAGACATATCAGGATGTTCCGGCAGCCGGTGTCACGGTCACGGCAAATGGCACCTTCAAGTTTAAGTCGACTGATTTATACGGTAATGAATCACCAGCCGTCGACTATGTTGTCACCAATATCAAGGCCGATGATCCTGCACAATTGCAGGCAGCTAAGCAGGAACTGACTAATCTGATTGCTTCCGCCAAAACGCTAAGTGCCAGCGGTAAGTATGATGATGCCACAACGACTGCTTTAGCAGCGGCAACGCAGAAGGCACAAACGGCGCTTGATCAGACGAACGCCTCAGTTGATTCACTTACTGGTGCCAATCGAGACCTGCAAACTGCGATCAATCAATTAGCTGCCAAGTTACCTGCAGATAAGAAGACTTCGCTGCTTAACCAGTTGCAATCTGTGAAGGCTGCGCTGGGAACGGACTTGGGCAATCAAACTGATCCAAGCACTGGCAAAACATTTACGGCAGCGTTAGACGACCTAGTGGCACAAGCTCAAGCAGGCACGCAAACGGCCGACCAGCTTCAAGCGACTCTTGCCAAGGTACTTGATGCAGTATTAGCAAAACTTGCGGAGGGTATTAAAGCGGCAACACCGGCTGAGGTTGGCAATGCTAAAGATGCTGCAACTGGCAAAACTTGGTATGCCGACATTGCTGACACATTGACGTCTGGTCAAGTCAGTGCTGATGCGTCTGACAAGCTTGCACATTTACAAGCTTTGCAAAGTCTGAAAACGAAGGTGGCAGCTGCCGTTGAAGCGGCCAAGATAGTTGGTAAAGGCGACGATACAACCGGTACTAGCGACAAAGGCGGCGGTCAAGGTACCCCGGCGCCCGCT
>NZ_AJLR01000140.1 GCF_000307855.1 Schinkia azotoformans LMG 9581
TTCATTGGAAAATAAATAAGTCGTGCTATCCTAATCTTAAACCACTAAGCATTAGAAAGCGCACGACTTATATGACTTATAATAGCACACTTCCAAAAGTTTTTGTTTATTTACTGACAACCATTGAGACGCTTTATCAAACGAGTGTTCCCCTTGAGGTTCAAAACCGAAAGAACGTCCATCTCGCAACATCAGATTGCTTAGTTATCGCTTGTTACCTATGGGGCGTACTGCATTTTAGTGAAACGCTTAAAGCTAAGCACCAACTTGCTCAAAGTTTATTTCCTAATTTCCTAGAATATTCTCGCTTTGTCCGCCGTTGTAATGCCCTCTTACCGAGTATCCAAGTCATTCGCCAAGCACTCGTCTTTAAAGAGGTTGAAGGAATTAGTGTATCCATTATTGACAGCTTCCCCATTCCTTTGTGTCAGCCTATTCGTAATTTCAGAAGCAAAGTTCTTGGAGATTATGCAAATGTTGGCTACAATGCTACAAAGGGACAGTACTTCTATGGATGTAAATGTCATGCTTTAGTCAGTGAATCAGGCTATGTCATAGACTACACAATTACTCCTGCTTCAATGGCTGATAGTTCAATGACCGAGGAAGTGTTGAGTCAATTTGGGACACCAACAGTCCTTGGAGATATGGGATATCTAGGTCAGTCACTGCATGATAGGCTGGAATTAAAAGGAATTGATCTAATGACACCTGTCAGGAAGAACATGAAGCAAAAGAAAATCCTTTTCCCTAATTTTTCAAAACGTAGAAAAGTGATTGAGCGAGTTTTCTCTTTTTTGACAAATCTAGGAGCTGAGCGTTGTAAAAGTCGTTCGCCTCAAGGTTTTCAATTGAAATTAGAGATGATACT
>NZ_AJLR01000141.1 GCF_000307855.1 Schinkia azotoformans LMG 9581
TCCAATTTGAACCAATACATTCATTTGTTCGCGGACTGAAACAGGCACCGCATTATAATCAAAGCGCTGACTAACCAATAATAAATGGCACCGTGTCGCCCGACCGAGTAAAGCAATCGAACTAAGCAATGAGAGAAAGCTCTCTTTGATTTGTTTATTTACTCCTTCGGTTAAGGCTAAGGTTTAATCAATAACCACCGTCAAGTGTTCAAATTCATGATTGGGATTGTCGAATAAAATTGCCTGACGTTCATAGATGATCTTCAATACACTACTCAGGCTTTCATTAAGCTCACTGACAAAATCGCTCTTACTTCTGGTTTGAGATGGATGTATTACAGAAATCTCATGAATTTTCGCCCAACGACTTGGGCTGTCAAACTTCGGGTCACAAATAATTAGTCGTGAAATTTTTGCTAGATTTTCAAGTAAGTAAGTTAGGAAATAAGATTTCCCAGAGCAGTCGCCACTTTATCCCGTAAATCTGCTTCTTC
>NZ_AJLR01000142.1 GCF_000307855.1 Schinkia azotoformans LMG 9581
TTATTGGTGCGAAAGTTGAGAATATAATATAATAAAGAAGGAGATTTTTTTATATTGAAAAAATACTTAATGTCTATTATTGTTGTTTTATCTACTTTTCTATTAATTTTTTCATCAAGTACAAGTTACGCGAAGGAGAATACACCTAAAAATTTAAAGGAAAGTAAAATTGAAAAACTAAAATTACCACCTGATTACTTAGAACAGTTAGATCCCATTATTTTAGAAGATATACTAAATAATGAAAATTTAGTAGAGTTTGATAGTTCAACAACTTATGTATGGTCAGAAGAAAAACAAGAATTAATTCCTGAATTGACTATTAGTAAAGATGGAACTGAATATTTTAACGATAAAGATAAGGTTGATGGAGGTGTATTCAAACCTTTTGCTACAATTCCAACAGACAAGTTTTCTATTACTGTTGATGTTTATAGTTTAGTCTCATCAGACACAAGAAAACGAAAGCAGGTTTATTCTCGATATGAGTGGTACAGTGCACCAGCTTGGTTATTGTACGATCCATTTGGTGTTGCTTGGTCTGACAAATGGCAAGCAACGGATAATACATCTAGGAAAGTTGACTATTATAAAAGCCCAAGTGCCACTAGTTGGACAGTTCATGAAGATACTAAAGCACTTGCCTATTCCGGTGCAAATGGTGTAGGTTGGGATGCTAATCTATATGGATGGGCTGTGCATGATTACACACAATTAAGGGGGTACGGTAGTATATCAATAGAAACAAAATCTACGTCTAATCCGACTGGAACAGATCAGATTCATACAAATTATGCCCATAAAAAAGGGTCCGGAACGTTAGGTCTTTCATTTGCTGGAATTTCCGTTACTGTTACAGGAAACGCTGATCACGATACTAGGGGAAACTATAAGACATTCTCTTATTAATCGTTATTTAACTTAAAAAGTGAGATTTAAACAATGAGAAAAATATCTAAATTCATATTATTATTTCTATTTATTTTTGGAATACTCTTTTTTTATATGAAAAAAGATGAGTCAAATTTAAAAAATTCATCGACTATTAATATTGAGGTCTTAGAAAAATATAAAGAAAGAGGCTCCTTCTTTGTCAAAGTTAAACAATTCGAATCTACTAATCAAGAAGGTATTGTTGAAGTAATGGATCAAAATCTATGGAATGTATTAGAAATAGGAAAAAAGTATTTTGTTGTTATTTCATGGACTTCACAAAATTCTGAAACAAGTATTTTCAATGGAAATGATTTGAAATTAGAACAAATAGATTTAATAAAAAAGTAATTTACGGAAACATTATTTGTAAGCATCGAATAATGTTTAGTTCGATTAATAAGAAAAAAACACTATCATCAGTATTAAAGTATACAAAGGCAAAAAATGGCTCTCATTCAAGGCAACCCTAGAATGAGAGCTTTTCTATTTGCTTTAAGCTTTCCTGAAGGACTTTATCTTTCATGATAAAGCTAAATTTTTCGTTTAATCTAATATTAGTTGGCAATTCATCTAACAAAATTGGACCATTTGTTTCAAAAAATGTATCCCTGTCATGTAATTGATCAACTTCTGCAAAATAAATATTTTTTATAATTAAATCCAGTTTCGCTTGAACCTTGTACTGGCCAAGATAATGTAATGAGCTTATCGTAGCACCTGTTTCCTCCATAACTTCGCGCCGTGCCGCCTCATCTGGGCTTTCACCCGGTTCTACTTTCCCCCCTGGAAACTCAAATCCCCTTTTTTTATGAATGGTTAGCAGCCATTGATCCTTATATTTGCATATGACCCATACATGCTTAGGATTTTTTGAAAAAGGTAAATAATCAAATGAAAGCTGCACTACATTTCCATAATAATCATTAAAATTTATCATATTAAAACCCCATCTTTTTCACAATTCTACTATGAGTATCATACCATGTATTTTCTCTAGTCTACAAAAAATCACTCCTACATTGTGGAGTGATTTTCACCATCTAGATTAGTTAATATCCCCATAGATTCAATATGCTGTTTCGTTTCGGTCTTGCCAAGGTCGTAAAGCATTTGGTATACATTCATTAATTCCCTGTCCATCTTATCGTTTTCTGGATCATTATGATATTCTAAAAACGGAATATGAGCCCGAACGAATCCCGACACATCTGCCGTATACATTTCGTCAAAAACCCCGCGCAGTGCTCTAATTTCCTCATCTGTTGCTTCAATTTCCAGTTCAAAGGGAGTACCTGTTTTTATTTGCGAAATTCCCCTTGACCCTACTGAAATATAGTACGTTTGTTTTTCCATCGATAATCGCTCCTTACAACTTATCAAATGCGCCTTGGCGTATTTGTGCCCAGATTTTTTCGAGCTTGCTCGAAAAACTACCTTTGAAAATCTGAGGCATCCG
>NZ_AJLR01000143.1 GCF_000307855.1 Schinkia azotoformans LMG 9581
CGAGCTTCAACTTATTAAGGACAAAGCAGTAACAACCCTTGGTGAAGAAGCAGCATCTGTATTTGACGCTCATATGATGGTCCTCGCTGACCCAGATATGACTGCTCAAATTAAAGCAGTAATCAACGACAAAAAAGTTAACGCTGAATCAGCCCTCAAAGAAGTAACTGATATGTTTATCGGTATCTTTGAAGGAATGACTGATAATGCTTATATGCAAGAACGTGCAGCTGACATTAAAGACGTTACAAAACGTGTTTTGGCTCACCTTCTTGGTGTTAAATTGCCAAGTCCAGCGCTTATCGATGAAGAAGTAATCATCGTAGCAGAAGACTTGACACCATCTGATACAGCTCAATTGGACAAGAAATTCGTTAAAGCCTTTGTTACTAACATTGGTGGACGTACTTCTCACTCTGCAATTATGGCTCGTACTTTGGAAATTCCTGCTGTTCTTGGAACAAATAATATTACTGAACTTGTTTCTGAAGGTCAACTTTTGGCTGTTTCAGGATTGACTCTAGTTTGTCATCATTT
>NZ_AJLR01000144.1 GCF_000307855.1 Schinkia azotoformans LMG 9581
TAGTTACAGTACCCATGTCAAATGGATCTATTCTTCTTGAAATTACTGTTTGGAGTTCAGTTACAAAGTAACTAGCGGCTACTATTGCATCATTACTTAATTGTGGCATAGAAGCGTGACCTCCGTTTCCTTTGATTGTAATGGTGAAATTAGAACGTCCCGTTTGAGTTTCTTTATTATGATAGGCAATGACCCCTGTTTTAATTGTAGTCATCACATGAACCCCGATCATATTATCGACACCGTCAAGAGCTCCTGCTTTAATCATACCTTTGGCACCACCAGGAGATACTTCCTCTGCTGGTTGATGGACAATTCTAACTCTTCCCGGAAGTTCTTGTTTTATTTTTACTAGTTCTCTAGCAAGTACCATCAAATATGCAGTATGTGCATCGTGTCCGCAGGCATGCATTAATGGTCAACATACAACCGGTACTAGCGACAAAGGCGGCGGTCAAGGTACCCCGGCGCCCGCTCCAGGCGACACAGGTAAGGACAAAGG
>NZ_AJLR01000145.1 GCF_000307855.1 Schinkia azotoformans LMG 9581
CATTGCGATGGAGATACACCAGATCACGCTCAAGGCATGAAACTTAAAGTGTTTGTTGGCGCAGAACACACACATACAGCTCAAAAACCTGAAGTCCTTGACATCACAGGTTTGATCTAATCAGGAAGGAACGAACATAATGGCACAAGTACAATATGCCGGCACAGGCCGTCGTAAAAATGCAGTAGCACGCGTACGTCTCGTACCTGGTACTGGTAAAATCACAGTTAACGGACGCGAAGTAGAAAGCTACATCCCACACGCAGACATGCGTCTTGTTATCAACCAACCATTTGCAGCTACACAAACAGAAGGTAGCTACGACACTCTCGTAAACGTAAATGGTGGTGGTGTATCTGGTCAAGCAGGAGCTATCCGTCACGGTATCGCTCGTGCATTGCTCCAAGTAGACCCAGACTTCCGTAGTGCTTTGAAACGCGCTGGACTTCTTACACGTGACGCCCGTATGGTTGAACGTAAAAAACCAGGTAGCAAGAAAGCCCGCAAAGCAT
>NZ_AJLR01000146.1 GCF_000307855.1 Schinkia azotoformans LMG 9581
TCGAATCCCGTACGGGTCATAGAAAAAGATCAAGAGATAATTCTTGATCTTTTTGTTTTTTATAAATGTTGATTTTAGAAAATGATTCCCACCCCAAGCTCCATACAGCAAACCCGGGAATCCAAGCCCCCGTATGATTCCCACCCAAGGCTCCAAACCACAACACCGGGAATCAAAGCATGTGAATCAGCCCGATTCTCTCATTCCCATTCAGAATTCCCTTCACTTCACAACTCCAATTATTTTTTCAGTCATTCCCATAATGGTATAATAATTTACAGCATAACCATTCATCAGAATTCATGAATCAATCAACATTCATTCAATTTAGCAAGTAGGGGGGAGAATTATGTCATCGTTACGATTTGTCCTAGGACGTTCGGGGAGCGGAAAATCAACCTTTTTATTAAACGAGGTTATCGATAAACTAGAGCAAGACCCGTTAGGCCCACCAATCATCTATCTAGTACCCGACCAAATGACCTTTCAAATAGAATATCAATTAATAAATACACCAGGATTACATGGTATGATCCGTTCGCAAGTGTTTAGTTTTACGCGCTTAGCTTGGAGGATATTACAAGAAACGGAAGGCTTTAGCCGCTTTCATCTTAATAGTGTCGGCCTACATATGCTTCTTCGGAAAATTGTAGAGCACCGCAAGGATGAACTGAAGGTGTTTACAAGAGCTGCCGATCAAAACGGTTTTATCAAACAGCTTGAAGAAATGATCGCAGAATTTAAGCGGTATTGTATTACTCCGGAACTCCTTCAAGAAAAAAGTGTGGAGCTTTCTCACACAGATAATAGTAATTCCAATAAAGAAATATTAGCTAATAAACTTAATGACTTTCAGTTAATTTATCATGATTATGAAAGTCATTTATTGGTGCATTATGTGGATTCCGAGGATTACCTTCGCCTTTTAGCTGAAAAGATATCAAAGTCCGAGGAACTAAAAGGCGCAGACGTGTACATTGATGGATTCCATAGTTTTACACCGCAGGAATTGGAGGTTCTTAGCGAGTTGTTAAAGCAGTGTAACAGTGTTACCGTTGCTCTTACACTTGACCCAACTGATCTTCATCAGGATATCCATGATTTAAATTTATATCGAATGACAGTTAGTACATACTTTAGCATCTTAAATTCTGCTAAGGAGAACAACATAGGGCTTGAAAAACCTGTGCTTTTGAATGAGCCGTTCAGGTTTATAAAATCACCAGCACTGCATCATCTTGAACAGCATTACGACAGCCGTCCAAGTGTTAAGTTTTCTGATAAAGCCGCAACAACTGATAAAACAACCAATGCAAACAAGACTGACAAACCAACAGAAAATCTAGCGATTAACATCAATGCCGCTGTCAACCGCCGCGCTGAGGTCGAAAGTGTTGCTCGAGAAATTTTGCATATAGTAAAAACTAAAAACTACCGTTGGCGTGATTTCGCTATTTTATTAAGAGACAGCCACTCCTACCATGATCTTTTAAAAACTGTTTTTGAGGATTACCATATTCCATTGTTTTTAGATCAAAAACGATCAATGTTAAATCATCCGCTCATTGAATTTATCCGTTCATCGTTGGACGTAATTCAAGGTGGATGGCGCTACGAACCTATCTTTCGATGTGTCAAAACGGATGTACTGTTTCCGTTTGACAGTAATAGAGACCGAATCCGTGAAGATATGGATCAGTTTGAAAATTATGTGTTGGCTTACGGGATTCAGGGGAAGCGTTGGACTGATAAAAAGCCATGGGAATATAGACGTTTCCAAGCGGTTGAGGGCCAAAGTATCCCTAAAACAGATAAAGAAAAAGATTACGAGAAAAAAATCAATAAGTTACGCAGCTTAATCACAGAACCTTTCCTTGCATTCGAGAAGAATTCAAAAAAAGCTAAAACTGGCCGTGATTATTGTGAGGCACTTTATTACTTTTTAGAAGGATTACAAATTCCGGATAAAGTGAATCGACTTTGCATTGAGGCCGAGGAAGCTGGCAACTTAACCGAATCAAGAGATCATAGTCAAGTATGGCAATCTGTCCTTGATCTTCTAGACCAAATGGCATCCTTAATGGGGGAGGAAGAGCTTTCCTTCGATCTTTTCCGTAAAATGATACATTCCGGCTTGGAAAGTATGCATTTTGCGACGGTACCACCAGCCATGGATCAAGTGTTGGTTGGAGATATGGAACGCTCCCGTTTTTCAAATATAAAATGTACATTCATTCTTGGGGTGAATGATGGCGTCATTCCATTAAAACCCGTAGAAGAGGGAGTTGTAACCGAAGAAGAAAGAGAGTTTTTAGCAAGTACCGGCTTCACATTAGCACCCGGAAGTAAGCAGCAGCTCTTGGATGAACAATTTTTAATTTATCTTGCTTTAACGAGTGCTTCAGAGTTACTGTATTTAAGCTATCCAATGGCTGATGATGAAGGGAAATCTCTTGTTCCATCGATTTTATTTAATCGTCTTAAAGACCTTTTCCCGGCATTAAAAGAAAACCTCATCTTAAACGAGCCGAATGAGGAAGCACCGGAGCAGCAGCTGAACTATATAACAAATCCTAAAAAGACGATGTCCTATTTGTCACTTCAGCTGCAAAATTGGAAAAGGGGTTATCCTGTTCATGAATTATGGTGGGACGTTTATAACTGGATCTCTGAACAAGAAAAGTGGGAAAATTACGGTAAAAAGGTGTTAGGAAGTTTATTTTTCATTAACACTACCAAAAAACTTCCTGAGGATATTAGTCGTGAATTATATGGTGAGGAAATAAAAGCAAGTGTGTCACGAATGGAGCTTTTCCAGTCCTGTCCATATTCCCACTTTATTTCGTATGGGCTGCGTTTAGAAGAGCGGCAAATTTTCCGGCTTGAAGCACCGGATATCGGACAGTTATTCCATGCAGCTTTAAAATTGATTACGGATATCATTCAACAAAATGATTTGAATTGGTCGAACCTTACGAGAAAACAATGTGAGCAGCTAGCCTTTGAGGCGGTAGAACGGTTGGCTCCAAACATTCAAAAAGAAATATTGCTGAGTTCAAATCGCTTTCATTACATTAAAAGAAAGCTGCAGCAGGTCGTTGGACGGGCCTCCATCGTATTAAGTGAGCATGCCAAAATAAGTGGTTTTGAACCGATCGGTCTTGAGTTGTCTTTCGGACCAAAGGGGCCGTTATCACCGCTCCGGTTTACATTGAAAAATGGCTGCACAATGGAGGTTGTTGGCAGAATTGACCGAGTTGATAAATCTGCCGGCGAAAATGGCGTTTACCTCCGAGTGATTGATTACAAGTCAAGCCAAAAAGCTTTGAATCTGACAGAGGTTTATTATGGGCTTGCCTTACAAATGCTGACCTATCTTGATGTTGTGATCACTAATTCAAAGCAGTGGATTGGTACAGAAGCCTCTCCGGCTGGAGTACTATATTTCCATGTTCATAATCCAATGCTTAATAAGTCTACTATTCCAACATTTGAAGAGATTGAAAAAGAAATCTATAAACGATTTAAAATGAAAGGTTTGCTTGTTGCTGACCAAGAATCGATCCGTCTTATGGACCGATCACTTGAGACAGGCTATTCGGATGTTATTCCAGTTGCTTTGAAAAAAGACGGTGGCTTTTATAGCAATTCCTCCGTTGCTAGCGGGAAGGATTTTGACCATATTAGGAGCTTTGTCCGTACAAAAATTCGAGACATTGGCACAGCGATCACAGATGGAGTTATTGATATTGAACCGTATAAAATGAAAAATCACACCCCATGTGCATTTTGTTCCTATAAATCGATATGTCAATTTGACCGTTCATTCCAAGAGAACAAATATAATATTTTAATTCCTGAAAAAAATGAAGATATCTTAGAAAAAATTCGTATGGAGGGAGGAAAAGACCTTGAATAATGAACTTAAAAAACCAGAAAACAGCACATGGACGGACGACCAATGGCGGGCAATCGCCACAAGCGGGAAGGATATACTCGTTGCGGCGGCAGCTGGGTCAGGTAAAACAGCGGTCTTGGTTGAACGAATTATTAAAAAAATCACGTCCGTCAATAACCCTGTTGATGTCGATCGCTTATTAGTCGTTACGTTTACGAATGCAGCTGCAGCTGAAATGAGAAAAAGAATTGGCGAAGCGTTGGAAAAAGAAATTGCTAAATCTCCTTCCTCTCTCCATTTGCGCAGACAATTGACACTATTAAACCGAGCATCCATTTCGACGCTCCATTCATTCTGTCTCAACGTATTGCGAAAATATTATTACTATATTGATTTGGATCCTGGCTTTCGTATTGCAGATGAAACAGAAGCAGAACTGTTGATGGAAGAAGTAATGGAGGAGCTTTTTGAGGAGCAATATAGTTTAGAAAACAATGAGTGTTTCTATGATTTAGTTGATCGATACAGTGATGACCGTAGTGATATAGAATTGCAGCTCTTAATTAGAAAATTATACGATTTCTCCCGTTCCTATCCATGGCCTACTGAATGGTTGGAGCAAATCGTTCAGGCCTATGATATTGATGATATAAGTGAGATTGATGAATTATCATGGATGAAGGATCTAAGAGAGGATATCAAAATTCAACTGCAAGGATGTAGGGAGCTCCTAAATCGTGCTTTGGAAATAACGAAACAGCCCGGAGGACCTGCTCCCTATGCTGATAATATCAATCTTAACCAACAACTAATCCAAGACCTTCTATTCGCAAGTGAACAGTCATGGCAAAACATTTATGAAGTCATGCAAACAGCGTCTTTTGGTAAACTTAAGCCTTGTAAAGGTGATGAATATTTAAAAACCATGCAGGAAAATGTGAAGGGTCTTCGCGAAAAAGCAAAGGATCAATTTGAAAAAATAAAAGACGAGCTTTTCAGCCGCAAACCTGAGTATTTTCTTAAGGATATTCAGGAGATGAAACCGGTTGTTGAAACATTAATTGAGCTCGTTAAAGAATTTTCAAATCGCTATGAAATAGTAAAAAAAGAAAAAGGAATTGTCGACTTTGCAGATTTAGAGCATTTTTGTTTGCAAATTTTGAAGAACGAAATGTCAACGGCTGGCGGGCTTGTACCCTCCGAGGTAGCCGAAAGCTACAGAGATTTATTTCAAGAGGTGCTGGTGGATGAATACCAGGATACAAACTTAGTTCAGGAAACAATTATTAAATTAGTGTCCTGCTCTAATAATTTATTTATGGTAGGCGATGTGAAGCAGTCGATTTATCGTTTCCGGTTAGCAGAACCACATCTATTTCTGACAAAATATAGATTGTTCCAAAAAGAAGATTCTGAAGAATGCGCAGGAATTCGGATTGATTTGTCAAAAAACTTCCGTAGCCGTGCTGAAGTATTAGTGGGAACGAATTTTATTTTTAAGCAGATCATGAATAAAACTGTTGGAGAAATTGAGTACGATGATGATGCGGAGCTAAAGCTAGGGAATCTGAATTACCCTGAATCCGAAGAGACAAAAGCCGAACTTCTCTTGATCGATCGGAAAGACAAGTCAACTGAGAAAGAGGTAAATGACGACGGGGATGATGAGGACGAATCAATCTCAGCGGATATAGTAGAATTGGAAACTGTTCAATTAGAGGCGAGGGTTATAGGTTTAAAAATAAAAGAATTAATAGAAAAGCCTTATAAAGTGACAGATAAAAGCGGGAACGAGCGAAACGTAACGTATCGTGATATTGTCATTCTATTACGGTCGATGCCATGGGCGGAAACGATTATGGAAGAATTTAAGGAGCTTGGAATTCCGGTATATGCCGAGCTTTCTACTGGCTATTTTGAAGCAACAGAAGTTACGGTGATGCTTTCCCTTTTAAAGATAATCGATAATCCGTATCAGGATATCCCATTAGCCGCTGTCCTCCGTTCACCGATTGTCGGCTTAACGGAAGAACAGCTGGCAATGATTCGAATTCACGATAAAAATAATGGTTTTTTTGAGAGTGTAAAAAGCTATATCAGATCTGGTGCCAATCATGAATTAGCCGGAAAACTAGATTTATTTTACAAAGAATTAAAGGCATGGAGAACAAGAGCAAGGCAAGGGGCTTTATCTGAATTGATTTGGCAGTTATACAGGGATACAGGGTATTTTGATTATGTTGGTGGTCTAGCTGGTGGAAAACAGCGTCAAGCTAACTTACGGGCTCTTTATGATCGGTCAAAGCAATATGAGGAAACGTCTTTCCGTGGCTTATTCCGTTTCTTGAGATTTATAGAACGTATGCAGGACCGCGGGGAAGATTTAGGAACGGCTAGAGCTCTTGGAGAGCAAGAGGATGTCGTCCGGATGATGACGATTCATAAAAGTAAAGGTTTGGAGTTTCCAATTGTTTTCGTAGCGGGTCTTGGCCGACAATTTAATATGCAGGATCTACGAAAAAAAGTGCTGTTGCATAAAGAACTCGGATTTGGCTCTAAGCTTGTTAATCCCAAGCTTCGTATTACATATCCAACGCTGCCTCTTCTTGCGATGAAACGACGGCTGCAAATGGAGCTGTTAGCTGAAGAAATGCGTGTTCTCTACGTTGCCCTGACAAGAGCAAAAGAAAAACTCTACCTTGTCGGCACTGTAAAGGATATGGAGAAAACGATGGATAAGTGGAATAGTGAAATAGACGAGGACGAATGGTTATTACCGGATTATGTGCGGGCAAAAGCAAAATGTTATTTAGACTGGATTGGACCAGCCTTAATCCGTCACCCAGATTGTACCGTATTAAGCGCCAAAGAATATGCCAACGAAATTTCTTCCCATTCTTCTAAATGGGAGGTCAATGTTCTAAATGCCGAAAACTTTCCTAAGGATTCAAGTGAATCTGTGAAACAAAATTTAGAATTACTAAGCGATATTGAAAATTGGCGGGCTGTCCCAATCGAAAGCGCAATGAAAAATGATGTTTATCATCAACTTTCATGGAACTATCCATTTATGCAAGCACAAATCAAACGCTCGAAGCAATCCGTATCTGAGATAAAATCTAGAAAACAAGTGACCGATGCGTATGCGGATACAGCATTAATCCAAAGGTTCCGGGCCCCATTACAGGATCGCCCAAAGTTTTTACAGCAGAAATCGTTAACGGCCGCTGAAAAAGGAACGGCAATGCATATGGTGATGCAGCATATTGATTTACGTGCAGAAATCACACCTGAATCGCTGGCTAATTTACTAGCATCGATGGTGATTAAGGAGCTATTAACTGAAGAACAAAGTACAGTAATTGAAATAGACAGTATCATTCAGTTTTTTGAAACTCCGTTAGGACAACGATTAGTAAAGGCGGATAAGGTTCGTCGTGAAGTACCTTTTAGCTTGGCACTTCCTGCGAAAGATGCCTATCCTGATTGGGCGGAGGAGGATACTGCCCATGTTTTAGTTCAAGGGGTTATGGATTGCGTTTTTAAAGATGATAATGGAGTCGTGCTAATCGATTATAAAACCGATACAATTACCGGCCGTTTTAAAAATGAGGAAATTGCCAAGAAAACATTGGAAGAACGCTATCGTTTGCAAATTGATTTATACGCAAAGGCACTTCAGGACATTTGGAAGCTGCCATCTGTCGAAAAATATCTATTTTTGTTTGATGGAAGCCTTTTGATTGAAATGTAGATGTTATATAACAATTTACTAAAAACTCGTATTACAGTTGGTTGCATTTACCAAGTAATACGAGTTTTTTATTTAGCGAATTCTGTCTAATGGTGTAAATATTTTATTTCAACCTAAAATAAGCTGCTTGAAAGCGTATTATTCTTTTGTAAGAAATTTATAAAATTTTGTGAACATTTTAAAGAATATTTAAAGTTTTGTCGATATGTGGTAGTGTTATATAACAAGAGAAAATCTTATTATTGGGGGTCAGGGGATATGACAACGAACGCAATGACAAATGAAGTACTATTGATTGATGAAACAGCAAATCTAAAAAATTATGATGAAGCAGTTGCCAATTTTGACTGGAAAGAGATTGAGAAGACGTTTACTTGGTACCAAACAGGAAAGGTTAACATGGTTTACGAAGCAATCGACCGTCACGTAAACAATGGAAAAGCGGATCAAACTGCCTTGTTTTTTACAGATGGTGTCCGTGATGAAGCCTATACTTATCAGGATATCCAAAAGCTTTCAAGTCAATTTGCGAACGGATTGCGTTCATATGGTGTGGAAAAAGGGGATCGCGTCTTTATTTTCATGCCTCGTACACCGGAATTGTATATTTCGCTTTTAGGAATTATTCGTATGGGGGCGATCGCAGGTCCGTTGTTTGAAGCGTTTATGGAGGAAGCTGTAAAAGACCGTTTGAGTGATAGTGGAGCGGTAGCAGTTGTAACAACACCTGCCTTACTAGAACGGATTCCAGTTGATGAACTACCTGAATTAAAACATGTCATTTTAGTAGGCGGAGAAGAGACAACAGCTGATAATCAAGTTTTATATCAAGATTTAATGAGCAAGTCTGATGAATATACAATTGAATGGGTAGACCGTGAAACGGGTATGCTGCTTCATTATACGTCAGGATCTACGGGAAAACCAAAAGGGGTTCTTCAAGTACATGATGCCATGATTCATCAATACCTAGCAGGAAAATGGACGTATGACCTTCGCGAGGGCGATGTATATTGGTGTACAGCTGACCCAGGCTGGGTAACTGGAACTTCAGCAGGTATGTGGTCACCTTGGTTAAATGGTGTAACCGCTGTTCTCCGTGGCGGACGTTTTAAAGCTGAAGAGTGGTTCCAAACGCTAGAAAAGTATGGTGTAAATGTTTGGTTCAGTGCACCAACAGCTTTACGAATGATCATGGCAGCAGGAAATGAGCTTCCGAAGAAATATGATTTATCAAAGCTGCGCCATATCCTTTCAGCTGGCGAACCATTAAATCCTGAAGTTGTTCGTTGGGGATTAGAGGTATTAAATCATCGGATTCATGACAACTGGTGGATGACTGAAACTGGTTCTTGTATTTGTGCGAACTTCCGTTGTAACCCAATTCGCCCTGGTTCAATGGGCAAGCCGCTTCCAGGCATTACACTTTCCATCGTTGATGACCAAGGAAATGAATTACCGGCAAACAGAATGGGCAACTTGGCGATTAAACCAAAATGGCCGGCAATGGTACGAGCTATTTGGAATAACCAAGAGAAGTATGATCAATATTTTGAAACTGGCTGGTTTGTAACTGGTGACTCTGCTTACAAGGATGAGGATGGCTACTTCTGGTTTGAGGGCCGTGTGGACGATGTTATCAATACATCTGGTGAGCGTGTTGGACCATTTGAGGTTGAGAGCAAGCTTGTAGAACATCCGGCTGTTGCTGAGGCAGGAGTAATTGGTGTCCCTGACCCAGTTCGCGGTGAAGTAATTAAAGCATTCATTACACTTCGTGAAGGTTTCGTTGATAGTGATGAATTAAAAGAAGAAATTCGTTCATTTGTTAAAACACGTTTAGCTGCACATGCCGCACCAAGAATGATTGAGGTTCGTGAAACAATTCCTAAGACAAGATCAGGAAAAATCATGCGCCGTGTCCTAAAGGCATGGGAGCTTGGTCTACCAACAGGCGACCTATCAACAATGGAAGACTAATATAAAAATAAAGTGAGGCTACTCCTTATGGGGTAGCCTCATTTTTTTTACTATACAACTTGTACACTTATTTTGTTAAATCAATCATTAATTAAAAAATCTTTGCATAAAACATAATATGTTGTAAGAAAATTATAAATTTTCGTTGTATTCTAACTAAAACGATGTTATCATCAATTGGTAAACGCTTTCAATTCTGTTATATAATAGGAGGGGGAAAATTGGGAGTTCTAGAAATAAAAGACGTAACATTACGGTTTGGGGGCGTACTTGCCCTTGATCACGTTAGTTATGTTGTAAACAAAGGGGAAATCTTTTCATTAATAGGACCTAACGGGGCTGGGAAAACAAGTATGCTGAATTGTATCAGCGGCTTATACCATCCGACTGAGGGGTCGGTCATTTTTAATGGGGAAAAAATCAATCACTTAAAGCCTCACAAAAGAGCGGCCCTTGGTTTTGCCAGGGCGTTTCAAAACATTGAGCTGTTCCCACATTTATCTGTATTGGATAATTTAATGCTTGGAAGGCATGTCAGAATGAAAACTGGACTCTTGGCAAGCGGGTTTTATTGGGGAAAGGCACAGCGTGAGGAAGTAGAGCACCGCAGGAAAGTAGAGGATGTTATCGATTTTTTAGAGATAGAAGATATTCGAAACATACCGGTAGGGACACTTTCCTATGGTCTGCAAAAACGGGTTGAAATGGGTCGAGCCCTAGCGCTGGAACCGGAGCTATTGTTGTTAGATGAACCAATGGCAGGTATGAATACGGAAGAAAAGGAAGACATGGCTCGTTATATCATTGACATACATGAAGAGATGAAAACTACGATCATCTTAATAGAGCACGATATGGGTGTCGTAATGGATTTATCAGATCATATTGCAGTACTTGATTTTGGAAAGCTAATTGCCTATGGAACTCCAACTGAAGTTCAGAATAATCCTAAAGTGATAGAAGCCTATCTTGGTGAAGAGAAAGTAGGATAAGGGGGGAGATTGAATGATAAATCTGACATTTCCTCAGGCTCTAGTAGAAAGGGCAAGGAAAGAAGGGGCAAAAGTTGCTTTACGTGAAAAAGACTTTGGTATTTGGAATGAATACACGTACTTGAACTATCTTGAGCAGGTGAAGCAATTTGCACTGGGCCTTTCAGAATTAGGTTTAAGAAGAGGCGATAAGTTGGCTATTATTGGCGACAATCGGCCAGAGTGGGTCATAAGTGAAATAGCCACGCAAAGCTTAGGCGGGGTCTCGGTTGGAATCTATCAAGAGTCACTCCCGAACGAAATCAGCTATATTATCGATAATTCTGATGCCTGTATTGTTGTTGTGGAAGATCAAGAGCAGGTTGATAAGTTATTAGAAATCAAGCAAGAAATTCCAAAGGTTAGATGGATTATCTATTATGATGATCGTGGAATGAGAGATTACAACGATCCTAATCTATTATTTTTTAAAGATGTCCAATCTATTGGTAAAAAGGTAAACGAAATAGATCCCAAACTATTTGAACAAGAGCTTGAAAAGGGCAAATATGAGGATGTTGCAATCTTATCCTATACGTCCGGAACAACAGGAAATCCAAAAGGAACGATGCTAACCTATCAAAATTTATTTGATATGGCAAAAAATCTTTCAAGTATTGATCCATTGGAAGGAAATGATCAATATCTTTCGTTTCTCCCGCTGGCATGGATCGGGGAACAAATGATGTCAATAGCACTTGGACTTTATAACGGTCTAACCATAAACTTTCCAGAAGAACCTTCGACTGTTTTACAAAATATTAGGGAAATTGGCCCTCATGTCATGTTTTCGCCTCCAAGAATTTATGAAGATATGCTTTCAAGATTTCAAGTGAAAATTCAAGATGCAAGCTGGCTCAAACGCAAAATATATGAATGGTGTAAGCCTATTGGTGAGAGAGTGGCCGATGCCCATTTAAACAATAAAACTATAAGCACCGGAACGAAAATAATGTATAATCTCGCGGACTATCTAATGTTTAGTGCAATTCGGGATCATTTAGGGTTATTAAGAATAAAGCGTGCCTATACAGGTGGTGCTCCGCTTGGTCCGGACGTATTCCGCTTTTTCCATAGTATCGGTGTAAATGTAAAGAGCATTTATGGACAAACTGAGGTTTCCGGTATTTCTATCGTTCATCGTGACGGTGATATAAAAATAGACAGCGTCGGTGTTGCTTTACCAGGCACAATGGTGAAGATTTCTGAAGAAGGAGAAATACTAATTAAAAGTACTAGTGTTTGTAAAGGCTACTATAAAAATGAACAGTCGACAAAAGAAACAATTGAAGACGGTTGGTTGCGTACTGGAGATGCAGGCAGTCTGGATGAAAGTGGTCATCTGTACATCATTGACCGGGTAAAAGATGTAATCCGCCTGCAAACAGGAGAAATGTTCTCACCGCAATTTATCGAGAATAAATTAAAGTTTAGTCAATATATTAAAGAGGCTGTTGCGATTGGACGTGGAAGACCATATGTTGTTGCGATGATCAATATTGATATGGAAAATGTCGGCCGCTGGGCAGAGAAAAACCAGATTACGTATACAACGTACACGGATCTATCATCAAAGGAAGCGGTCCTTGACCTCATTCAGGAACAGGTGAATGAAGTGAACAAAGCCTTACCTGAAAAAGCTCGAGTCAAGAAATTTGTTCTCCTTTACAAAGAATTAGATGCAGATGATGAGGAATTGACTCGTACCAAGAAGGTGCGCCGCCAATTTGTCGCTAAAAAATATGAGGATCTCATCGAAGGGTTGTATTCAGAGAATGAAAAAATTGATGTTCAAGGATTAATTAAATATCGGGATGGAAAACAACAAACCATTCGTACAACCTTACAGGTCATCTCATTATGGGAAGAAGAGGTGGGGATTGCATGACGTTCTTTCTGCAAATGCTAGTGACGGGAATTGTTATTGGCAGTGTTTATGCCTTGGTTGCACTAGGATTTGTCTTAATCTACAAATCTAGTGATGCGATCAATTTTGCTCAAGGGGAGTTTTTGCTTGTTGGTACATATGTGTGTTTGACACTCGTATCAAGCTATCATATCCCATTTATTCCAGCACTGATCATTACCCTTCTATTTAGTGCAGTACTAGGGTTGGTCATCGAGCGGATTGTCTTAAGGCCTTTCATAGGGGAGCCGGTTATTTCCTTAATCATGGCAACTATTGGTTTATCAAGCGTTTTGTTAGGGATTGTTCATATTATCTGGGGTCATGAAACGAAAGTATTTCCTAGCATTTTTTCCGAAACACCTGTAAAACTTGGCAGTGTTGTAGTAGCACCTGTTTATTTATGGTCGCTTGCGATTGTTATTGTCATGCTTTTACTATTCACCCTATTTTTCAAATATTCTAAGATGGGGATTGCGATGCGGGCAACAGCAGATGATCAACAAGCAGCAATGTCCATGGGGATCAGCGTTAAGGTTATCTTTGCCTGTGCATGGGCGATAGCTGCCATCGTATCAGCAGTTGGCGGGGTTTTAATCGGGAATATTAATGGGGTAAACTCTTCCCTCGCTTTTATTGGCTTAAAAGTACTTCCGGTAGCAATTCTTGGTGGTCTTGATAGTATCCCTGGAGCCATTATCGGTGGAGTTATCATTGGCGTAGTTGAAAGTATGACAGGTGGTTATCTTGATCCTCTAGTAGGTGGGGGATTAAAAGAAGTCATGCCATTTATCATCCTTGTACTCATTTTAATGTTTAAGCCATATGGATTATTTGGCAAAAAAGAAATAGAGAGGGTGTAAGAATTGAGAAATCCATTTGTCATGGACTGTGGTGAATTCCATGTGAACTATAAGCAAGATATGGCGATTTGGAAAATATCGCGGGTGCGGATGCGTATTTTGGCCATTGTTATTCTGTTCGCGATTTTCCCGTTATTTGCTTCCGACTATATTGTTGGCCTCGCGTCACTATGTGGGATAGCAGCAATCGGTGCGATTGGACTTAATATTTTAACGGGCTTTACAGGCCAGATTTCGATTGGTGTGGGTGCCTTTCTTGGGGTTGGTGGTTATACATCTGCGATTTTGACTACTAAGATTGGCTTAAGCTTTTGGGTTGCGATGCCGGTTGCAGGAGTCATTACGGCCTTGATAGGTGCCCTATTTGGAATCCCATCACTCCGTTTAAAAGGACTTTATCTGGCGATTGCAACACTCGCGGCACAGGTCATCATCTTGTTTGTCATTTCCAGATGGGATTCCTTAACAGGGGGTACAGCGGGTCTTGTCTTAAACCGGCCGGAAATTGGCAGTTTCTCTTTTTATAGTGAAACGAGCTACTATTATTTAATGTTTGTAATCTTAGTAGCTACTGTTCTATTTTCACTCAATTTGTTTAGGTCAAGGGTTGGACGCGCTTTTATAGCCGTACGTGACCGCGATGTGGCTGCTGAGGTTATTGGCATTGATTTATTCAAATATAAAGTGCTGGCGTTTTTCGTTAGCTCCTTTTTCGTAGGAATTGCCGGAGCCTTATTAGGCCATTACATGATGGTGGTTAGCCCGGAACTATATAGTACAACTGTTTCAATTGAATATTTAGCGATGATTTTAGTTGGGGGTCTTGGCAGTGTATTTGGTTCCATTTATGGAGCAGTCTTTATTACACTCCTACCGGTTGTCCTTCGTTCTGTGATTGAGGTGTTTAGTGGTATTTTTCCAGATTTAGCTGACGTCTTAAATGGTCTAAAGGAAGTTGTTTTCGGTTTGGTGATTATTATTTTCTTAATTTACGAGCCACAAGGATTGGCGAAAATATGGCAGAACATTAAGGATTATTTTAAATTGTGGCCATTTTCGTATTGATTGATTTTTCTTAAAACGGGGGTAACCGATAAGTGGAAAATACAAAAAAACGCTTATCGTTATTTCAATAGCATAGTAATTTTTTAGAAAAAAGGGGGAGCAGTATGAAGAAGTTTTGGTCGCTTGTTTTGATGGCAGTATTGGCAATTGGAATGTTAGTTGGATGTTCAGGTGGGGGGCAGAAAGCATCTCAAACGGCAGCAACCAACAAAAATGAAGGGGAAGCAAAGTCCGAGGAAACAGCAATATCCGCGGAAGAAATAAAAGGAACAATCAAGGTTGGAGGCCTTTTTGATTTAACCGGTGGAACTGGTGACGTTGGAACCCCATATGCAGAAGGGGAGAAAGCCTATTTTGAATACTTAGCAACACAGGGTCCTGTAAATGGCTACAAATTAGAATTAATTGGGGATGATTATGCATACAAAATTCCTGAAGCAACAAAGCTTTATCAAAAATTAAAATCTAAAGATCAAGTAGCTGCGATTCTTGGCTGGGGTACTGGAGATACAGAGGCACTACGTCAACTAGTGGCTGCTGATAAGCTTCCATTTATTTCAGCTTCCTATTCTGAGAATCTAAAAAATATGGATGAGAGCCCATACAATTTTTTATCAGCTGCGTCCTACTCTGACCAAGCTCGCTCAGCGTTAAAGTGGATTAAAGATAATCACACTGCAGGAACACCAACAGTAGCCTTACTTTATAATGATACAGCCTTTGGTAAGTCTCCAATTCAAGATGCTAAAGATTTTGCTGCAGAAATTGGGATAGAAGTTGTTGATGAACAAATCGTTGACCTGAAAGCGTTAGATGCAACACCTCAATTACTAAATATGCAAAAGAAAAATCCGGATTATGCAATTATCCAAGAAACTTGGGGCGCAACAGCAACAATTCTGAAAGATGCTAAAAAGCTAGGTATTACTACACAGTTTATTGGCTTAAACTGGGCAACAGGTGAAGGCTTGCTACCTATCACAGGTGACGCTGCTGAAGGCTTTATCGGTGTCGTAACCCATGCATTCCCTTATGAAGATCTTCCAGGTTTAGCAGAAATTAAAACTTTCCTTGAAAGTAAAGGCGAAAAACTTGAAGACAAGAACCAAAAATTCGTTCAAGGATGGGTTGCTGCAAAAATCATGGTTGAAGGTATCAGACTTGCAGACGATCCAACTACTGGTGAAGGAATTCGCGCTGGGTTAGAAAAAATCAATAACTTGGATTTACAAGGTCTGGCAGCACCAGTAACATTCTCTGCTGATAATCACGCTGGAACAAATCAAATCCGCCTTGCTCAAGTAAAAGACGGAAAGTTTGAAGTAATCACAGATTACATTGGCCATTAATACAAAAAATGAGGGTGTTTCTAATGGGAACACCCTTCTTTTAAGATGGGAGGTTAAATATGCTCACTCTAAATAACGTTGAAGTTATGTACGATAAAGTCATTCTTGTTCTTAAAGGGATGTCAATGGTCATTCCTGAAGGAAAGATCGTTGCCTTATTAGGAAGTAATGGTGCAGGAAAAACTACAACTCTTAAAGCTATTTCCGGCTTATTAAAAAGTGAACGTGGAGAAGTTACCGACGGGCAAATTAATTTAAGCGGAGAAAGAATTGATGAAAATAGTGCCGAAACGATTGTTAAAAAAGGGATCTTTCAATGTATGGAAGGGCGGCGTGTTTTTAAACATTTAACTGTTGAAGATAATTTAATTGCTGGTGCCCATACAAGGAAGGACAGAAAAAATTTAAAAGAAGATATTAAAAAGGTGTATCATTATTTTCCAAAGCTTGAAATGTTAAAGCACGCCCAAGCAGGCTATCTTTCTGGTGGAGAGCAACAGATGCTTGCGATCGGTAGAGGACTGATGGCGAAGCCAAAGCTCCTTCTATTAGATGAGCCATCCCTTGGGATCGCACCTTTACTAGTTAAAGAGATTTTCAGTATCATTAAACAAATTAATAAAGAGGAAGGTACCACTATTCTTGTGGTGGAACAAAATGCGAATATCGCCCTTTCGATTGCGGACTATGGCTATATTATGGAAAACGGCAGAATTGTATTGGATGGTCCTGTTGACAAGCTTCTATCCAATGAAGATGTACGAGAATTTTACCTTGGTTTAAGTGATAAAGGCAGAAAAAGTTATCGTGATTTAAAGTCATATAAACGGAGAAAGCGGTGGTTGTAATGATCGAATTACAAAATATTATTCAACATGCCTATAAAAATTCGGACGACTTTAGAAATCGTATGATTGCAGCTAATTTAGAGCCACGAGACATAGAGGCAAGGGAAGACCTTTGTAAACTCCCCGTCTTAAAAAAAGAGGACTTGCCGACCCTTCAAAAGGAATTCTCCCCATTCGGCGGAATGACAACAATGGAAGCATCGAAAATGGTGAGAATCTTTATGTCACCGGGTCCCATTTATGATCCCCAATCGATTGAGGGTGATAATTGGAGATTCTCTGAAGCTTTAGAAGCTGCAAACTTTAACGAAAATGATATTGTTCAAAATACATTTTCCTACCATTTATCACCGGCAGGTTTTATGTTTGATGGTGCCCTACGGAGATTAGGTGCTACCGTTATTCCCGCTGGAACAGGAAACACGGAACTGCAAATTCAGGTTATGAAGGACTTAGGAGTAACCGGATATGTCGGGACTCCTAGTTTTTTAACAATATTATTAGATGCCGCAGAGGAAAAAGGGTGGAATGTTGGGGATGAATTGAAGCTTTCAAAGGCTTTTTTTACAGCAGAAATGGTCACTGCTGAAATAAAGCAAAGATGTGACAAGCTAAATATTTGCGCATATGAAGGATATGGTACAGCTGATTGCGGATTAATTGCCTATCAAGATAAACAGGGCCCAGGATTAAAGCTAACCGAAACCGCATTAGTTCAGTTATGTGATCCATTGACAGGGAAAGAGTTGCCACAGGATGGGGGAGAAGGAGAAGTAGTCGTAACATTATTTGATGAAATATATCCGCTCATAAGATTTGGTACTGGGGACCTATCACGTTGGGTGAAAGGTTTTGAAGGACAAAGATTAGAAGGTGTATTAGGCAGAGTAAGTGATGGGGTAAAGGTAAAAGGAATGTTTGTCCGTGAAAAGCAACTAACGAATACCATTCAAGAATTAGGCTTTCAAACTTATCAAGCTATCGTTTCAAGGGAAAACAATCAAGATCAGATTGAGATCATGATAGAAACTGCTGAATTGATCAATGACCAAATTGTTGCGAAAATTAAAGATATAATACGTGTAACACCTATTGTTAAAGTTCTTCCCAAAGGCTCCTTAAAACCTGATTCAAAGAAATTAATTGATACTCGAAAGTGGAACTAGGTAGGGAAGCAAACAGATGAAGATAGCGAAAAAAGAGTGAAAATCATAAAAGGTTATGATTATTCACTCTTTATCCATTTTGTGCATTAGGTTGATCTGCAGCATCAGGGTCAAATGTATTCGTCGCACTTACCCCATTATTAGTCACGTTTAAATTTCCTGTGTTACTTCCACCAGATCCGGAATACAATTTGGAAACATTTTTTGGAGAAATATAAAAAGAATCACCGAAATGAACAACTCCACTTGCCGTGCCAATATTTATCGGTCCACCAATTACTGAAGGCATACTGAACACCCTTTTTAATACTAACTTAGTCCTATTATTAATGTATGGAAATTCTGAAAAAAGTGTTCGGGTATTTTGGTTATTAACTTCCAGATAATTGTTGTACCGCCTGCTGTGTCTGAGCTTCTTCCACTTCTTCTTCCTCGATATTTACTAATTGACGGATATGCTTAATTCTAGATTCTCCCTGAATAGTATTTGTGGATCCAATTTGAATGACACCCGAAACAGAAGCAGCTGTTATGTCTACTGAATGGACATATATTTTGGGCGATTCATTTATTGTATTTATCTGTATTTGTTCTGTAATAAGCGGTCTTGGTATCGGAGTAGTAAAAACCGGGTAATTAAAATGCCCTTCATTTCCAAAAAATATTTCTTGTTCCCGTTGGACGGCTAGTGCTAAAGAGTAAGGAAGAATTTGATTTGAATCTCCGACCTCAAGGATAGAACTGTAGGATAGAGTACGTAGTTTAAACTTATCAACAATGGAAAGTCTGTATTTCAATATATCACTTCCTAGTAACTTCCTAGCCAAGCGGATTTAATGGAACAAACGGGCCGATTATTAATGATTCTGGAGGTGTGTCAAAGGCTGATACCATTGAAATTGTATTGGTATCACCTACAAGGAACACCGAAGAGGTGGAAACCCCGATGATTTTAATGTCACCGACACATACTTCACGATTTATTACGGTATAATTAATCATTAAAAACTCCCTCCCATTGGAATATGCTTAACAAAGGCATCGATGGCATTAACAATATCCTTTTTTACTGCTGATGATACAAATTGGAAGATTTCCTCCATACTGCCTTCACGTAAATGGTTTTGTGCTGCTTGATTTAAGTAATGATGAAGGCGCGCATCCAGCTGCCTTTCTATATCTTGCGTAATAAATGACCTGTGTGGACCGCCCAGGTTCATGTTATACTTTGCGGCGCATTCGTCAATAAACTGTTGACAATCTGTTGCCATGAACTGCCGGATATCTTGTTTAAGTGTTGGATAAAGATCTGGATGCTGCTGTAATATCGGTATATTTGAAGGTGGATTCTGGTTTACAGAAAAATTTTCGAATGCTTCAGGGTCAGCCATGCCTTGAGGAGATAACCCGATATTTAAAGTTCCTTCTAAACGTTCGATTTTTAATTGGTCAAACTTGTACTCAATTTTATCTATATTTGTAGTTCGATTTTCGCGTAATTGGTTAATGGTTTCCTTGAGAGTGGTTATTTCTTCTTTCAATTTTCTTATCTGTTCTTGTTGTGTCCGTAAATAGGTATCAACTTGGCTAAAGTAATGGTATAGATTGATTCCGCATTTATTTCCAAACATAAGCTTCACCTCTTTCTAATACATATCCTATGACTCGAGTCTGAATAGGTGAATGCCTATATTAATTATGGTGGGGCTAAAGGAACAAGTTTTGGTTTTACTGTAGGTGCCGGCTTCGTATAACCACCTGTATTAGCTAAATAGGAATGTGGTTTAATAATCCCGGCACTACCAATTTGAAGGACGGATGAATTTGATATACCGCCAATTTTAATATATTGTATGATAATGCTTTGATTCACGTAAAAATTCATATGTTAACCCCCTTTAATATTTTTTATAAATTAAAGGCCATCGGCTGATCAACCGCATCAGATTCATAAGTATTTGTGTTGCTATAATAATTTGTAAGTGTATTATAATCGCCTGTATTAAAAGACCCTGCACCAGAAAATGTTTTGGCGGATGCTTTTGGTGCAATTGTAAAGACGTCACCGATATTTATGACCGCACCTGTACCGATATTTACAACGTTAATTGCTCCTACAATAGCTGGCATAAAAACACCCTTTTAGTTTAATTACTTGTTATATCCTTATGACTTTTACCCAGATTGTGTTACAGAACAAAAAATTATAGGAAGTGGGCAAAATTTTTTAGGCATTTATTGGGTAATATATGCTATATTTGTGTTAGAATTTTCTAAAAAGTTCAACACAAGGGGGATTTTCATGTACGTACCAATGTTATTAAATGATTTTCTGGACCGCGCTGTTAAATTATACGGCTCTAAAAAAGCAGTTATTAATACAGACGGAAGAGAATACACTTATTCCGAGTTAAATGAAAGAGTGAATCAGTTATCACATGGGTTACAGTCATTAGGGGTACAAAAAGGGGATCGTGTTGCATATCTTGCTCCAAATACTTTAGAAATGCTAGAAGGATTTTACGGTGTTTTTCAAACTGGTGCAATCATGGTACCGCTTAACACACGTTTAACTCCGGAAGATTATCTATTTATACTGAACCATAGCGAAACCAAAATTTTAGTATGCGATCAGGAACTATATCATCAGATTGCTCCGATTCGTGAAAAGTTGCAAACAGTTGAAAGCGTTTTAATTCATTATGCTGATGAGACTTGTGAGGATATTAACTACGATCAATGGTTAAGCAGATTTTCTTCTAACCGTTTTGATCGTCCGGAAATGGACGAGCAGGATGTATGTAGTTTGTTGTACACAAGCGGAACAACAGGAAATCCTAAAGGAGTAATGTTAACACACCGTAACAATTACTTCCATGCATTATCTGTACAACATCATCTTCGTGTTTCCGACAAAGATACATTATTGCATATTTTGCCGATGTTCCACGTAAATGGATGGGGGTCTCCATTTTATTACACGGCAAATGGCGCAACACAAGTGATGTTAAGAAAGATTGTACCGGAAACGATTATGGATTTGGTTCAAAAGCATAAAGTTTCTGTTATGCATATGGCTCCAACGGTATTAAATGGATTGCTGCAATATTATGATCAAAAGAAACCAACGTTTGACCATGACGTTCGCATTGTAATTGCTGGGTCTGCGCCTGCACCAGCCTTCGTGACGAAAGTAGAAGAGGAAATCGGTTGGGAGTTTATTCAAGTATATGGCATGACAGAGTCATCACCACTTAGCTTGTTTTCACCAATCCGACCACATTTGGAAGATTTAACAAAAGAGCAAAAGTATCGCTTAAAAGCAAAAGCAGGAATTCAGATGATAGGTTGTGAAGTAAAGGTTGTCAATGACTTAGGTGATGAAGTGGCTTGGAATGGCCAAGAAATTGGCGAGGTCATTACACGAAGCAACAGTGTTATGAAAGGCTATTGGAAAAACGAACAAGCAACTATGGAAACGATCCAAGATGGTTGGCTGCATACAGGGGATATGGGAACAGTTGACGAATATGGAACAATTGAAATCGTTGACCGTAAAAAAGATATCATCATTAGCGGTGGAGAGAACATTTCTTCAATTGAAGTAGAGGGTGTGTTATATGAACATCCTAGTATATTAGAGGCCGCCGTTGTTGCCTTGCCGCACGAAAAATGGGGAGAAACTCCACATGCATTTGTAGTAGTAAAGGAAGGAGTAGCACTAACAGAAGAAGAGGTTATCCAATTCTCAAGAAGTAAACTTGCTCACTTTAAAGCTGTTACCGGTGTAACCTTTGTTGATGAGTTACCGAAAACGGCTTCTGGTAAAATTCAAAAAATCCATCTCCGCAACCAAAAATGGGAAGAGAGCGGAAAATCGAAAGATGGCCGTTTTGTAAACTAATAAAAGATCAAACAGGAAGCAGGATGTAGTTCCATTTGCTTCCTGTTTGTTTTAATAGATCTTATTTTTTGACATTTTTTTTGAATAATATGAAAATACATATAAGGTTAAAAAAGATACATAATTGGGATGAATAGGGAGGTTATTGATTTGGATTTAGGATTGAATGGGAAAACAGCTTTAGTGATGGCGTCAAGTCGTGGATTAGGAAAGGCCATCGCTATGAAATTGTCTGAAGAAGGCGCAAATATTATGCTCGCAAGCCGAAGTGAGGATGCATTAAAGACAGCAGCGGAGGAAATTAGAAATAAAACAAATGGAAATGTTCATTATACAGTTTGTGATATTACGAATCCAACCTCAATAAAGGAAACTGTTCAAGCGGCAGTCGAGGCATTTGGTCCTGTAGACATTCTTGTGAATAATGCCGGCGGTCCTCCAGCTGGTGGATTTGACAACTTCGAAGATGATGCATGGCAAAAAGCTTTTGAATTGAATTTACTAAGCTTTGTACGAGCTACACGTGAAGTATTGCCGCATATGAGAAAACAAGGCGGCGGACGGATTTTAAATATTGCTTCTTCGTCGATTAAAGAGCCGATTGATGGACTGATCTTATCGAATACGTTTCGAAATGGTATTGCAGGTTTAGCGAAAAGCCTGGCAACCGAGTTAGGTAAAGATAAAATCTTAGTTAATACACTAGGACCTGGACGGATTGGAACTGACAGATTGACTGAACTGGATCAAATTGGTGCAAGTAAAGCAGGAATGACGCTTGAAGAAATAAGAGCATCAAAAGCAGTCTCCATTCCACTTGGTCGCTACGGACAACCGGAAGAGTTTGCCAACATTGCTGTGTTTCTATGTTCCGGGGCCAATTCATATGTAACAGGCCAGGCATTATTAGTAGATGGTGGTTTAATCCGAGCATTATAACAGACAATATTTTTTGAGTTTGAATCATCTACGTGTATAATGGAATTTGATTGTGAGTTATATAGAAAAGACTTGGAGGGGAAATAGATTGATTCATGCGCACGTCACAACTTGGTTTATAGCAATAATTTTATTGTTTGTAAGTTATTCTATGCAAAAAAAAGGGAAACAAAAACCAGCTAAAATTACAAAGATGATTTTACGTCTGTTTTATATATTGATTTTAGCTACTGGCGGACATTTATTTGGAATTTATGCTTCTAGTCTAGGTTCAGGTATATTTACGTCTGCTGTATTTTGGAAAGCTTTAGCGGGACTGTGGGTTATTGCTTCAATGGAGATGCTTTTAATGAAGCAAGCGAAAGGTAAATCTACCGAACTATTTTGGATTCAATTTGTTGTATCATTATTAATCGTGTTATTTTTCGGTTATGTTGTTTTATAAAAAAGCTGCCAATTCGGCAGCTTTTTTAATTATGATATAAATGAACCGATGATTCGTTTGCCGTCGCTTAATGCGAACTCAAACCGGTCCTCGATTTTATTGTCGGAATGTCTGGAAAAATAATGTTGAACAACACAAATTTGTTCTTCATTATCAAAGATTATGACGTTCATTCCCTCTTTAGCTTGTCTCATTTGCAGTAAATCGAGAAAATTATTGCAGAAAACACAATCATACAACGAGTAGGAAAGTGAGTTTAAGGTTTCTACAAAACTCATATATGATTCTTCTGAAAGTTCTTCAATCAGTTTTTTAAAGGAATGGGTTAGGTTTTTTTTATATCGAATACGGTCCCCATCTTTAAAATAATGAAAATCGTTTTCGATATAAAGAAGACTTTTATCAATGATAATCCCTTTCATCCATATTCCTTTTAAGAATACCTCAAGTTCCACGGACAATTCCCCAAGATCAAAGGCTTCCTCATTGATTTCATCGAAAAAAATCCATTCATCCCCGATTTGTTCTAGTGTGCCTTCGACAAAAGCTCTTTCTTGAAAAGGAATAACAGCAAGTTTTCTATGTAAGTTCAATTTAAATTACCCCTTTTATAACTTTTTACTATCGTTTCACACTTTTCGTAAAAAAATACAAAATTTCAGGGGGGATAGCTACTTATTTTCTGCTGGAAGCAAATTCCTAATTGCGACTTTGTATAACATGTCGGTTTTAACTGATACTACAATTGTAAAATTTTAAAAACTTATTTTTTCGGGAGGTAGAAATATGACTGTATCAACACAGGTAAAACAAACTTTAGCCGGATTAAAAGGTGCACAAGCGAACTTTGAAACATTTGCCCTTCAAACGGAGAATAAAACTGCAAAACAAATGTATCAAAATGCTGCCCAACAAACCCAGCAAATTATCGACTCTTTGAGTGCCCGTGTTCAAGAAATTCAAAATGAGGAACCACAATATAACAGCTAACGTAACTTTCGAAAACACTGTAATTAAGGGGCTGCTAATACAGCCTCTTTCATGTCACATAAAAGGATGATTGCATGAAAAAAACGCCATTTTTATTTATTATTTCTTTTTTATATTTTTTATTATCAGGTTGTGGTCAGGTGGAACCGGATACGATAAATAACGGTATACGACCTGTTAAAATGAGCACCTCCGAAAGTCAACAGACCATTGATCAAGATGAAGCAAATAAAGCAAAAAATATTTTATTAAAGAAGGACCAAGTAAAGTTAGTTCGTTCGGTTCAGTCAAAGGATCTTCTAATTGCTGCCGTTGAGTTAGAGCATTGGAATACCTTTAAGTCTAAAATATTAACTAAAGAAATGAAAAAAACGTTAGAAAAAGAAATAAACATAAAAAACGTTGAAGTAACAACAGATCATAAAATTTTTATTGAATTAGAAAAACTTGAGGAAAAAATTATTAACCATGACATTTCAAAAAAGAAACTGGATAAAGAATTGCAGCAAATAAATCAACTTATGAAAGAACAAACATAAAAGGGGGAAGCACTACAATGCCTAATCAAAAAAAGAAAAATCTCACACCAACGATGCAGGAGTACCAACAATATGAAAAAGAGCGGGAGACAAAACGTCCTGTTGTTAAAAATTGTATTCGTGCTTTTTTAGTTGGTGGTTTTATTTGTCTTATTGGTCAAATGATTCAAACATTTTTTATGACCTATTTTAATTTCACTGAACAAACGGTTGGAAACCCAACTGTTGCTGTTTTGATTTTTATTACGATGCTATTGACCGGCTTTGGGATTTATGACCGCTTTGCCCAATTTGCAGGTGCAGGGACTGCCGTACCGGTGACTGGTTTTGGAAATGCGGTTATTTCTGCAGCAATTGAACATCGGACAGAAGGATTAGTTTTAGGGACAGGCAGTAATATGTTTAAATTGGCAGGTTCTGTTATTATGTTTGGTGTTTTCTCTGCTTTTGTTGTCGCTTTAATTAAAACACTTTTAACTATGTGAGGTGGTTTATAAATGTTAGTCGGACACCGTACGTGGATTTTTGAAAATAAACCGGTCATAAAATCTTCAGCTACCGTTGTTGGACCGTTTGAAGGGAATGGCAGATTAGCTGACGACTTCGATATTATCCACGATGACTTATGGCTTGAGCAGGATTCCTATGAAAAGGCAGAAAAGGTTTTTTTGGAGGAATCATGTCAAGCATCGATAAAAAAAGCGGGATTACAAAAAGAGGATATTCAATTCTTTTTTTGTGGTGATTTAAGCAATCAAATTACCTCCAGTAGTTTTGCGGCAAGGACCTTGGGTGCACCCTATTTCGGGTTATTTGGTGCCTGTTCGACTTCGATGGAGGGGTTGGCGTTGTCCGCCTTTGTTGTGAACGCAAAGGGCGCTAAATACGTATTAACCGGTGCTGTCAGTCATAATACAGCAGTTGAAAAACAATTCCGCTATCCGACTGAATATGGCGGACAAAAGCCACCAACCGCCCAATGGACCGTTACCGGTGCGGGTACAGCCGTTATTGCCGAGGAAGGGGATGGGCCATTTGTAACATCTGCAACTATTGGAAAAGTCGTAGATATGGGGTTATCTGATCCATTTAATATGGGTGGGGCAATGGCTCCGGCGGCAGTCGATACGATTGAGGCCCATCTTAAAGAAAGGAATGTCCCGGCATCCTATTATGATTTAATTATCACGGGTGATTTAGGGCGTATCGGACATGAAATTTCCCTTGGTCTTTTAAATAAGCATGGGATTGGAGTAACGGAAGAGACATATAAAGATTGCGGAATTTTGATTTACCGGGAGGGCCAGCCTGTATTATCCGGTGCAAGTGGTGCTGGTTGTTCAGCCGTTGTCACATATGGACATTTACTAAATGAAATGAAAAATGGAAATTTAAAAAGAATATTAGTAGTAGCAACAGGAGCCTTATTATCCCCACTAACATTTCAACAAAAAGAAACAATCCCTTGTATTGCACACGCAGTTTCTATAGAAACTGAAGTAGGCGCTGGAGGTGGATTATAGATGGCCATTTATTTTTGGGCCTTTGTAGTAGGCGGAGCCATTTGTGTGATGGGGCAAATTATGTTTGATGTGTTTAAGCTTACTCCAGCACATACCTTAAGTACACTAGTTTGTCTAGGAGCCGTTCTAGACGGATTCGGCCTTTATGAACCGCTCATCGAATTTGCCGGGGCGGGTGCAACGGTGCCAATAACAAGCTTCGGTAACTCTTTAGTTCACGGTGCAATGGCTGAGGCTGAAAAACATGGGATTATTGGGGTGATCACCGGGATGTTTGAGGTGACCAGTTCCGGTATATCAGCAGCTATTATTTTCGGATTTATCGGTGCAGTGTTGTTTAAGCCAAAAGGATAAGGAAAAAGGAGTTGTAAAATAATGACAGTTGCTGCACAAGTGAAACAGTGTAAGTTTACCTTGCAAGGTATAGAACAAGGCTTACTAAATTTATCAACTCGAACTCAGGAAGATGAAGCCCGCAAAATACTTAATGAAGCAAAAGATACTTTAAATGAAGTTATGATGGATTTAGATAAACGGGTGGAGCAGCTTGAAATGGAGGAACCACAATATAAAGGACTTTAACTTCAACTAAAAGGAGTATAGTGTTATGGCAAATTGGATTGAAGTTATACTTCGTGCAATCGGAATGCTAATGTTATTATTTTTTGCCGCCAAATTAGCCGGAAAAAAGCAGGTGGCCCAGCTTTCTTATTTTGATTATATTTCGCGCATTACACTTGGTGGAATTGCAGCCATTACAATCCTACATTTAGAGGTCAACTTTTATTATGGTATTCTAGCAGTTGTTGTTTGGGTGGGGATTACATACTTACTAGATCTTCTTGCCCTTAAAAGCAAAGTTGTCCGAGCCTTTATTGATGGCAAGAGTACTGTTTTAATAAAAGATGGAAAGGTAATGGAGGATAACCTAAAAAAGGAACAATTTACAACTGACATGCTCCTAAAACAATTACGGACAAAAAATGCGTTTAAATTTGCAGATGTCGAATTTGCAGTCCTTGAACCAACGGGGGAGTTAAATGTGTTGCTAAAACGAGACCGCCAGCCGCTTACCCTTAAAGATTTAAATGTAAAAATACCAGATGAAAAAGAACCGCAAGCGGTTATAATGGATGGAAAAATTCTAAATGAACCATTGGCTACACTTGGATTAAATCAAGCCTGGTTAAAGACTGAACTTGATAAACAAGGGGTCGCAATCGAAAATGTGTTTTTAGGTCAAGTGGATTCCTTTGGACAGTTAACTGTAGATTTATTCGATGATAAGATACAAGTTCCAAAGCCAACAGAAATGCCCTTATTGTTATCTTCAATAAAAAAGTGCCAAGCAGATTTGGAATTATTTGCACTTGCCACTGAAAATGAGAAAGCAAAACAAATGTATTCGAAAAATGCCAAAAAGGTTGAGGAAGTTATACGTAAAGTTCAAACTTTATTACAATAATTATACTAAGGGCTGTTTTAAATGCATTGTATTTTTGAAACAGCCATCCACTTATAAAAGAATTTTTCCTTTTGTTGATATTATGTACCAAGTATTACCTTTTAAAAAACTTTTCCAGCTCATCTGCTGGCAGTGGTTTACATAAGAAATACCCCTGTCCAATATCACATTGATGTTTTTTTAAATATTTCATTTGTTCCTGTGTTTCAATTCCTTCAGCAACGACTTTAAGATTTAATGATTTTGCCAAAGAAATAATCGCATTTACCATTAATGAAGATGTAGAATAAGTAGACATTCCAACTTCGTCTATAAAGTATTTGTCTATTTTTAATGTATCGACAGGCAATTTATTTAAATATTTCAGGGAACTATAGCCCGTACCGAAATCATCAATGGCTAAACTGATACCAAATTCTTTTAAATCAAATAACTGCTTTATTTTTTCTTCCTCAGTTACCATTGAAATACTCTCTGTTATTTCTATCTCTAAAAATCTCGGGTCAAGTTGTGTTTCAATTAATAGACTTTCAATAGTTGTAACTATATTCGATTGTTTTAATTGGGAAACAGACATATTGACCGCCATTTGAATATCAGACCAGCCTGTATCGTGCCATTTTTTATTTTGTTTACATGCCTCTCTAAGCACCCATTCCCCAATTTGATTAATTAGACCAGTCTCTTCAGCCAACGGTATAAACTTTTCTGGGGAAATAATCCCTCTTCTAGGATGATCCCACCTAATTAATGCTTCACAACCAACAATCTCCTCTGTATTTAGATCAATTTTAGGCTGATAATAGAGGATGAATTCTTGATTTTCAACTGCCTTTCGAAGCTCTAATTCTAATTCCATAATATTAGCAGATTTTTCAATCATATAGCCTTCATAAATTGAATAATTGTCTTTTCCGTTTTCTTTTACCCAATACAGCGCTGCATCTGCATTTTTCATTAGCGTTTCAATATCCTTGCCATGTTCTGGATAAATGCTTATACCAATACTACATGTTATCAATATTTCATGTTGATCAATAATAAAAGGTTTTTTCATGTGATCTAAAATATCTTTTGCAAGTTTTGAAATACTGTCTTTTCCTATACCTTTGACAAGTATAGTAAATTCATCACCGCCTTGCCTTAATACAATCGTATCATTGTCAACAAGATCTTTTAGCCTTTTTGCAACTGATACAATGAGCTTATCTCCAACTCTATGCCCAAGCGAATCATTTATATATTTAAAACGATCTAAATCTAAAAATAAGATTCCCACATTATTTTCTATATCAATCGCACGTTGCAATTCATACTCATATTTTCTGCGATTTGACAAATGTAATAATTGATCATAGGCTAACAATGGATTCCACCTCTAATACTTAACGAAATGTAATTATGATAATTTTTCTCATTAATTTGAAATAAATTTTATGTTTAAATTTTCCGCTCAAGGTCAAACATATTCTTTTCAACTTCATTCTTATATAAGTTACTTTTCATCTATATCAAGGGCTAGTGTCTTTGTTAGCTGGTCAATGTATTTTTTTCCTGAACGTCTTCCATTTAGAATATCAGTTAGATAATTTTCATTAACTCCAATCTTCTTCGCCAACTGCCTTTGTGTCATGTTCAGCTCAATAAGTCTTTTTTTTACTATAATTCCGAAAAATGGAATGTGCTTTTTATTAGACAAATTTATCTACTCCTATTTTTATTTTTTTTAATAGGCCCCCAATGAATTATATAGTTACCTGATCTATTTAAAGATTTTTCGGCCAATTGATGCTTGTTTTTCATCCTATTATTTTCCACGTTTTTCAATTCAATTTTGCAATATTATAATTGAAAAATGTTACAAAAAAAGAACTAAGAATAAGTATGAAAAAATAAAATATTTTCTAAATATTATTTTTTCCATACAGGAGTGGTAAAATTATGATGCACAACCGTATTATAACAAATTATAAACCCCACGTTCGTGGGGTGTCAACTGAAAATGTCTAAATTTTTTGTCTTTATTTTAAAATAATGACACATGCTTGTGGGGGTAATTTATGAATGGAGTTAATGACTTTGGAGAAAGGTTAAGAAAAGCTTTAAAAAACGCGGGTTATACTCAAGCAAGGGCTACAGAAGAACTTAAATTATCTAAAAATGCTATGACTAATTATGTTAATGGAAGGATTCCCGATGCCACAATTCTTTATAATCTTTCAAAATTATTAGGACTATCAATGGAATATTTGCTGACAGGCAAAGAAACAAAAGCAAGGCAGCAAACCACTGATGACAGTATACCTGACAGTAATTCTTTTGGAAAATTAACTGATGATGAAATCAAATTTCTCACACTATATAGGCAACTTAGCAATAAAGATAAAGCAAAAATCGAAGGAATGCTTGAAATGAAGATTTTCGAGTCACAAGAATCAAAAAAAGGGGAGTCATCTATATTTCCGAGTGGAGAAGGAGCAGCGAGTAAAGAAAAGAAACACGCTTAATTTTATCCTTTTTGATGTGTTTTCGTATCATGATCCCGGTAAAAGGGACAAAAAAGCTCCCAAAAGAGCGTTAATTTTATATAATTTCATCAAAGAAATAAGAAAAAAGTAACTATCACTGCCACGACCAATGGATAGGATAGTTACTTTTTTCTCTTGAAAGCTTAAAGTACATTAAAATAACGTGCTTCTGGATGGGCAAATACGATGGCTGTTACAGAAGCCTCAGGTTCCATCATAAACCCTTCCGTTAGTTGGATTCCAATCTGTTCAGGGCGTATTAGCTTAAATAGTTTGGCTTGATCTTCAATTTCTGGGCATGATGGGTAGCCAAATGAATAGCGTTGACCCTGATATTTAGCCGCAAACAGGTCCTGGATTGATAGGTCCGTTGAATCAATAATGCCCCATTGGTCTCTTATCAATTGATGAACCCGTTCTGCAAGGGCTTCAGCCGTTTCAAGGGCTAATGATTGAATTGCATGACTTAATAAGAAATTGCCTTCCTCTTTAAATTTCTCTGAATACTTCCGTACATTTTTTCCGGCTGTAACCGCTAAGAAGCCAACGTAATCCATTTCACCGCTATCAACTGAGCGAAGATAGTCAGCAAGACATAAATAAGGTTCTTTGTGTTGACGTGGAAACGTAAACGTTTCGATTATTTTTGTTACATCATCTGGATCATAGATGATGACTGAATCCCCATTAGATTGGGCTGGGAAGAAACGATAAATGGCCGATGGCTGCAGAAAATCCCCTGTTTTAGCTTCCGTAAGCAAACCATCAATTGTTTCTTTTAACTGAACAGCCTTCTCATTTTTTTCCGCAAGTAACTTGGCTACTTTCCCTTTTAATCCTAAATGGTGCCCTAGGAGCATCTGCATATTAATATAAGGTTCAACATGGGCAATCGAATACTCTTTTAAGATATGCTGTTCAAGGTCTCTAGGTTTAAAAACGGGTACGTCTTTTGAGACTGTAGAACGCATATTTTCAGCTAGTATAGTAGAACGATTACGTTGTTGTTCCTCAACTTTTGCGGTATTTCGAGCCTCTATCTTTTCGTTTATGATTTTTGTCCGCTCTTCCGCGTCCTGTAATCGATTCGCTAAATCTAATCCATTCATCGCATCTTTGGCGTAGAGAACCGGACCGTCATATTCCGGAGAGATTCTCGTATCCGTAAATTTCCGTGAAAGAGCGGCACCACCAACAAGGAGCGGAACAGAGATATTGGCTTGTTTCATGTCCTGGGCTGTTAACACCATCTGTTGTGCTGATTTTACAAGCAACCCTGATAAGCCGACAATATCTGGTTTTTCTTCTTTAATCGCTTTAATTAAATCAGCTGGTGCTATTTTGATCCCTAAATCAATAACCTTAAAACCATTATTTGTCAGGATGATATCGACTAGATTTTTACCAATATCATGGACATCACCTTTTACGGTAGCTAGCAAAACCTTACCCTTACCGCTGTCATTTTCTGTTGCTTCCATGTAAGGCTCTAGGAAGGAAACAGATGCTTTCATGACCTCGGCACTTTGCAGAACCTCTGCGACAATGAGTTGATTTTCGTTAAAAAGTCTGCCAACTTCAGCCATACCAGCCATTAAGGGTCCATTTATAATATCAAGCGGTGAATCATATTCCTTTAAGGCAAGCTCAAGATCAGGGACTAAACCTTCTTTAGTACCTTCAACAATATAGTAGGCAAGCCTTTCCTCAAGTGTCATATCATTTTTTTGAACCGCTACTTCTTTTTTCTTATCACGATAAAGGTTAGTGAATTCCGCCAACACCTCATCAGTAGTTTCAAACAAAAGCTTTTCAGCAAGAGTAATTTCTTCTTTAGGGATGGATGCAAAACGCTCCAGCTTTTCTGTATTGACGATCGCATAATCTAGTCCGGCCTGTGTGCAGTGATATAAATAAACAGCATTTAGAATTTCACGTCCTACAGGTGGAAGTCCAAATGAAACATTACTAACTCCTAATATCGTTAAGCTTCTTGGCATTTTTTCTTTAATAAGCCTGATTCCTTCAACTGTTTCATTAGCTGAACCGATATACTGTTCGTCGCCTGTTCCGACAGGGAAAACAAGCGGATCGAAAATAATATCTTCTGGGCTTAGTCCATACTTATCTACCAATAAATGATAGGACCGTTCGGCAACTTCGAGTTTGCGCTCGGCTGTTACGGCCATACCGGTTTCATCGATGGTGCCGACGACAACAGCCGCACCATAGCGGTGGATGAGAGGTACGATTTTCTCAAATCGTTCTTCACCATCTTCAAGATTAATAGAGTTAATAATAGCTTTACCTTGAGAGTAGGTTAGGGCTCGCTCAATGACCTTTTCATCTGTTGAATCAATTACGAGTGGTACTTTAATTTTTTTAACGAGTACATCTAAGAAATTCTCCATATCCTCCAGTTCATCGCGGTCTGGATTTGCTAAACAAACATCGATAACATGGGCACCATTTTTCACTTGGGCTCGGGCGATTTCAGCCGCTTCATCTAATTGGCCGTCAATGATTAGGTTTTTGAATTTTCGTGAACCAATGACATTCGTTCTTTCCCCAACAAATAATGGTCTCATTGAATCGTCATAAAGAAGGGGCTCAATTCCTGAGACAACATGATGATGGGTTTCTGTAGGAATTTGCCGCGGTTCGTAGTCCTTTAAAATTTCGGCAAGTGCCTGAATGTGGTCTGGTGTCGTACCACAACAGCCGCCGGCCATGTTGAGCCAGCCTTTTTCAGCAAAGCCGGCGAGTTTTGCCGCTAGTGATTCTGGTGATTCATGGTATTTACCATCTTCGTCAGGCAATCCGGCATTCGGATAGCAGCTTACACCTGTTATAGAAAGGTCGGATAGGGAGCGAATATGGTCGCGCATAAATTCCGGTCCGGTTGCACAGTTCATGCCAATCGCTAAAGGCTTCATATGCTCCACAGATATATAAAAAGCTTCAATCGATTGTCCTGCCAGTGTTGTTCCCATTGGCTCGATTGTTCCGGAAATAATCAAAGGAATATTTTTGCCTGAAGACTCGCGCGCTTTTTCAATCCCAACAAAGGCTGCTTTCACATTGCGCATATCTTGACTTGTTTCCAGCAGTAAAAGATCAACACCGCCGTCAATTAAACCACGTGTTTGTTCCATGTAATTATCAACTAGCTCATCAAAGGTAACCCCTCCAGTTACCGATAATGACTTTGTTGTAGGACCCATTGATCCGGCGACAAAGCGGGGCCATTCCGCGCTAGAAAATTCGTCCCTTACTTTACAAGCAAGTTCGGCAGCTACCTTATTAATCTCGTAAGCTTTAGCACCAAGCTCATAATCATCTAATACCAACTTTGTTGCACCGAATGTATTTGTTTCGACGATATCTGCGCCAGCTTCAAAATAGGAGCGGTGAATCCATTCAATAACATGGGGAGCTGTTAAGTTTAAATACTCATTACAGCCCTCATATAGTTCACCACCGAAATCTGCTGCGGCGAGATTTGCTTGCTGCAGCATTGTTCCCATTGCACCATCAATAATCAGTATTTTTTTCTGCATCTGTTCTTGCAATGTATTGTGTGACAATCTTATCTTCCTCTCTTAGCTAAGAAAACTTTTAATTTCTTGTTAGTAAATTTTTGGAGTTTTTAGTTTTTAAGTATTGCACAAGTTCAACCGAAATTTCATAGCGCATAAACGGTGTGATTAAGTAAATTCCTTTAAATAAATCGAACGCCATATCGATTAAAGATTTGGCAATCGCGATGCCTTCGATGGCAGCCTTTTCGCGGTCTGTTCCGCAATCAGCCATTCTTCTTCTTATTACATCGGTCAATTTAATTCCCGGCACCTCATTGTGAAGAAATTCGGCATTTTGGCTGCTTACAATTGGCATAATCCCAATATAAATGGGTTTTGTGATATGCTTCGTTTCTTCGTAAACGTGTAAAAATTGCTGTTCATTAAAAATGGGCTGGCTAATAAAATAATCGGCACCATGCTCAATTTTTTTCTCCAGCCTTTTAACAGCCTTATCTAGATGGCGAACATTTGGATTAAAGGCCGCTGCAACTGAGAAGGAAGTCTTTTTTTGCAGGGGTTTTCCTGAAAATGTTATCCCCTCATTAAATTGCTTAATAAGACTAATTAATTCAAAAGAAGACAAGTCATAAACAGATGTGGCACCCGGAAAGTCCCCAACCTTTGTAGGGTCACCGGTAACAGCTAACACTTGGTCGATCCCTAAAGCATCCAAACCCATTAAATGGGATTGAAGTCCAATTAAATTTCGGTCCCGGCAGGTAATGTGCACAAGCGGGCGTATTTTCACTTCATTTTTAACAATCGCTGCCATTGCCATATTGCTTATTCTTGGTGAAGCCAATGAATTATCTGCCATTGTAAGAGCGTCTATGCCGACCTCTTTTAAAGCTTTAGCTCCTTCTATGAATGCAGTAGTATTTAATGTTTTTGGAGTGTCCAACTCAACGATAACGGACCGTTCTTTTGTAACAATTTCATGCAGGTGTGGTTGAGTAGGTTTGGCTGTAACAGTAATAATATTTTTATTTTCCTTAATTTTTACATCCTTATGTGTAACAGGTGCTAGTCCCTTTAGTCTTTTGCTAACAGCTTTAATATGTTTGGGCGTTGTTCCGCAGCAGCCACCGATGAGGCGAACACCTTGATTTCTGAGGTTAACGGCACACTCGCCAAAATATTCGGCATCTGATTCATATATTAATCTCCCATCTACATAATCTGGTAAGCTTGCATTTGGATAGGCTGAAAGGAACGCTTTCTTTGGCAATGGTACTTCTTCCAACGCTTGGGTCATATGATGGGGCCCGAGACGGCAATTTAAACCGACAACATCAGCCCCGAGATCTTCAAGTTCTTTTAAGGCAATACGAAGTGGTGTTCCGTCCTGTAAGACGGCAACCTCATGAATAGAAACCTGGGAGATGATCGGTAAATCGGTTTCTTTTCGAGCAATTTCTAGAACGGTCTTTATTTCATCGAAATCGTAGAATGTTTCAAGTAATAATCCGTCTACACCTTCCATCAGAATGCTGTAGAGCTGTTCACGAAAAGACCGTTTAATTTCATCAATCGTTGCTGCACTTTTTTTAATTCCTCGTATTCCACCGAAAGTTCCTAGCACATACGTATTTTCTTTAGCAGCTTTTTTTGCAAGGCGTACGGCAGCTGTATTAATATCTTTGACCTGATCTTCGAGACCGTACCTACCAAGTTTTATATAGTTAGCGCCATACGTATTTGTTTGTATTACATCCGCTCCAGCCTTAATATAGGTTTCATGGATTTGTGTAATACGGTCCGGCTGCAAGAGGTTTAATTCTTCAAAGCAAAAATCAACACCATATGAATAAAGGAGTGTCCCCATCGCACCATCAGCTATTAAAATACGATTTTGCAAATCTTGTAAAAATCCCATGTTTTCACCTACTACCTAATAGTTTTGATTAAGTCAAACTAAAAATACGTCAAAATAGAAAAAGTCTCCTCCATTAAGAAGAAGACTTTTTGCATTGCAATTCTTCTTCTTATCTGTCTGGAATTAGCACCTGACCTTCAGGCTGGTTGCTGAGATTTCATAGGGCCAGTCCCTCCACCTCTCGAGATAAGAATATAGTTTTATACTTAGGGTAGTATTTTTGTTTACACTAATTTACTATAGTACACCGAAATTTACAAGTGATTTTTTTGAATTATTAAATAGTACCAATTGTCAAAAAAATGCCCACAACTTATTAAGGTTGTGGATATTACTCTTTACATTCTTTTGTTAATAAATTTCCAAGGAGGAGAACCTCATTAATAAGCTTGTCCAATTCTTGGCTAATCATGATTGTCCTTTTATTAGTAAAACCATATTGAAGTCCATTATTTATCATTTGTTTCCGTTTTTTTTCAATTAAAGAATTTAATGAATTTAGTTGATCTAATTGCACCTTTGTAGAAGTTGTTTCCATCGAGCAGTCCCCATTTTAAAAATAGTAATAATAGTGTAATTGAATTATAACTTTTTTTCTTCTAAATTTGATGTGAATTTGATCACAATTTGTTTACAATTTATTGAAAATATTACAATAAAGGTAAAAATACCAAAAAGGTGGAACAGGAGTTTTTTTCCTGGCCACCCTTTGTCAATGACTATAATTGCCTATTTAATTGGATTACCAACGCAATCGAATCGTGCTACACCAGAGTCATCTGTAACGATGTTACAATTTGAATCTTTTCCAGTTCCATAAACTGTGGAATAAGTTTTCCAACCACCATCCAAGTTTACTGCTTTAAATCCATTAAGTGTCAATATTCTTGCGGCGAGATAACCACGAAGACCAACTTGGCAATTCACATAAATTGGTTTATCTTTTGGAAGTTCATCAAGGTGATCACGAAGTTCATCTAGTGGTATATTTACAGCTCCTTTGATGAATCCAAGCTTCAATTCACTTGGATTACGTACATCTACAAGATAGCCGCCATTCGCTACAATATCGTCGATTTCATGCCATTGTACCGTTTCAACGGCATCTTCGATAATATTTGAAGCTACATAACCAGCCATATTCACCGGGTCTTTTGCAGATGAATAGGGTGGGGCATAGGCCAACTCTAAATCGGGCAAATCAAGCACAGATAAGCCACCTTTGATTGCGGTTGCGATAACATCAATCCGCTTTTCGACACCATCTTTTCCAATGCCTTGAGCGCCGTAAATTTTTCCAGTCTCTTTGTCAAAGATGACCTTTAAGGCGATTGGCGCTGCTCCTGGATAATAGCCGGCATGTGAACCGGGATGGATATGAATGACTTGATAATTGTTAATACATAAGCGTTTCAATGTTTTCTCATTATTACCGGTACTTGCAGCAGTATAATCAAATACTTTTGCGACTGAAGTACCCATTGTTCCACTATATTTCTCTTTTTTTCCGTAAATATTATTGGCAACAATCCGACCTTGGCGGTTTGCTGGCCATGCGAGTGGAATAGAAGTGGTGGTACCATTAATATAATCTGTAACTTCAATTGCATCACCAAGAGCATAAATATCCGGATCGCTTGTTTCGAGATATTCATTTACTTTAATATGGCCGCGTTCTCCAAGATCAAGACCAGCATCTTTTGCTAGTTCATTTTCCGGTCTTACTCCGATTGCTAATAAAATCATCTCTGTTTCAATTTCTTTTCCACTATTTAAAATTACTTTTGTACCATTATTCTGAAAAGCTTGGACACCATCTTCGAGAATGAGGTTGACACCTTTTTGGGCCATATGAGTGTGTAAAATGGATGCCATTTCGAAATCGAAAGGAGCCATTACTTGGTTTGACATTTCAACTAATGTGACTTCAATTCCGCGCTCATGAAGATTTTCAGCCATTTCAACACCAATAAAACCACCGCCGATAACGACCGCTTTCTTTGGTTTCTTATCATCCACATAGGCCTTGATTGCATCTGTATCTGGAATATTTCGAAGTGTAAATAAATTATTTGCCTCTTTAATTCCAGGGATCGGAGGGACAATAGGTCTCGCACCCGGTGATAATATTAACTGATCATAGCTTTCATCATAGGTTTCCCCAGTTTTTAAATTGTGAACAGTAACCGTTTTAGCGTCACGATTGATCTTTGTTACTTCACTTAAATTGCGAATATCCATGTTGAATCTGCTTGACATGCCGTCGACAGTTTGAACTAACAGTTTTTTCCTGTCTTTTATAACTTCTCCAATATAATATGGAAGTCCACAATTTGCAAATGAAATATATTCGCCTTTTTCAAACATAATAATATGTGATTTTTCATCTAATCGTCTTAATCTAGCTGCAGCAGTTGCACCTCCGGCAACCCCACCCACGATAATAATTTTATTCCCCATGTTTATTCCTCCCAATGGAATATTAATTATTCTTTATACCTACAAGGGTATAAAGATAAGATAAACTTATCCAGAGTAACAGTCAACTCTTTTATTTATCTATTTGAATTTTATCATCCAAAGATTGGAAGTTGAATACATGTCAAGAAAATGTCATTGAATATATATATTTTCTATATCGACAGCATAATCATAAGCTAAAACTAATCCAATATCGGTCGGATGCTCCTGGTCATTTGAAATAGTAAAAGGAATATGATTATCGTTCGCAAGTTTAATGTATTTTCTTAAATATGAGTAGTCAATATCCCCATTTAAAATCATCTTGACCTTTGGATTCTGTTTAAGTAAATCTTGAATTTGACTATTAGTTCCGGATGCTCTGACTTGAGATTTTGTTAACACTGCTAAAATTCTTTCCCTTAATGTTCCTAGGAACTTTTTTCTTTCTTCGGGATTAATTTCTTTCGGACCATGGATACCTTCCTGCAAAATATTTTCAATGTCTTTTGCCAACTTAATCCATCCTTTCAGTTTTATTTCTCCATATAAGTTTTAGAATTGGTAAAAAGATAGTATTCATGTATATATATTTTAAAGAGCTTGAAATGTGATATGATTTTGATAATGGTTGGGGGGAGGGAACGGAATTTTGAAGGACAGATTATCAACATTTTTAGTTTTATTGGCTGCTGTTTTATGGGGGACGACAGGTACAGCGCAAACATTTGCCCCGCCTGATACTCATCCGATTTCATTTGGAGCGATGAGATTAGCCTTTGGTGGTACTACGTTATTACTTTTTATAGCATTGCAAGGAAAATTGAAGCTTAAAAATTGGCCATTGAAAGAGGTTATCCTAGCTGCTTTATGTATGGCATGTTATCAACCATTTTTTTTCTCAGCTGTAAAAATAACAGGGGTCGCTATCGGAACAGTAGTAGCAATCGGCAGTTCTCCTATTTTAGCCGGCATCATGGAATGGATATTTAAAAAGACAATGCCGACAAAATCGTGGTGGCTTGCAACCGTTGTTGCCATCAGTGGATGCCTGCTTCTATTTACAACTAACGGAGCGGTAAAAGTGCAACCCTTCGGAATACTGTTGTCACTTGGAGCTGGATTATCATTTGCTACATATACATTAGTTAGTAAAGAATTGCTCAAAACACAGGCGCCGGATACCGTAGTTGCTGTCGTATTTACATTAGCAGCCATAATGTTGGCTCCATTATTATTCTTATTTGACCTATCATGGTTATTCCAAATCAATGGAATTGGAACAAGCCTTTATCTAGGTGTATTCGCAACAGGAATTGCTTATTTACTGTTTAGTAAAGGATTAGTGAAAATCCCCGCCTACACGGCTGTTACTCTATCGTTGTTTGAACCGCTAACAGCAGCACTCTTAGGCGCATTTTTAGTCGGCGAAAATTTAACATTGACATCATGGCTTGGTGTTGCCTTAATCTTCATGGCCATTGTGGTAGTATCAATGGCACCAAAAAACAAAAGTGTTCGTAAACCTGAACAAGACCAAGAAGTTGAGTATATTAAACAGGCAACGAAATGAGAGTAAAAAAGTGGGCTATCATAAGGATGGACCCACTTGATTATTCTTTTCGATTGTTTCAATAAATTTTTCCATTGTTGATGTTAAGTAAGTATCGGCTCTTCTTATAAAAACAGTCTTTATCTTGCTGTATTTTTCAGGGAGTGTATGACAATGGATGAGTCCATTTTGTTCCATATGGGTGACTGCTGACTTTGGAACAAATGTAACGCCTAATCCAGCGGCAACACTTTGCAAGATCGTTTCTAATGTGCCGAATTCCAACACTTTCTGCGGTGTGATGTTCTGGTCCCTATCCCAAGCCTCAAGACGTGCGCGGTATCCACAGCCTTCGCTAAAGCATAAGAATGGCTCCTGTTTCAACTCTTCCAAAGAGGAGGAGTGCTTATCTGAAATGAGTACAAGCTCCTCTCGAAACACTTCATGCGATACAAGATCGGGATGAAAGTCTGATTCTGTAACGAACGCTCCGTCTAATTTATGATGCAATACCTCTTTTTCTAATGTTTCCGTCACGCCAGTAAATAAAGATAAATCTACATTTTTATATTTTTTAATAAAGGTAGACAATATTTTCGGTAAATGTATGACGGTTTCAACGGTTCCGATGTCTAATTTTCCAGATGGTTCTTCTTTACTTTGAACGGCTTTTTTCATTTCAGCGGTTAACAATAATATTTTTTTTACTATAGGCCAGTAATTTTTTCCCCTCTGGTGTTAAACTCATCCCACGACGATGGCGGTTAAACAATGGGGTATTCAGTTCCTGTTCGAGTTTCTGAATCCTCATTGTTATATTGGATTGCACGTACTTTAATTCTTTTGCTACTTCAGAAATCGTTCCTTTTTCCGCCACCATCTGAAAAATCTCTAAATCTTTAAATTCCATGATGATCCACCTTTAAATTTTTATATAATTTCATAATATCAAAATTGCGATATTCAACATTAAGCTGTTTACTTGGAACAATTACGGCTATTGTTATTACAGTTGGGGCATCTTTGTTTGGAGTTTTACCTGTCCCTTCAGCGGAAAATATTCTAGCAGTAAGCCCGCATTTATTATTTATGATTATATTCCCTGGAGCGATTGCGCTCGTTGGATGGAATATTGGTGTGACTATTTTATCACCTTTAAATGCTTTGTTATTCATAAACTTTGTTCCTGTTACAACACTTTTAGTCTCAATTTTTCAAGGGAATTGCATAACAGTGTACGATCTTCTAGGTACATTCCTTATCATCGTTTCACTTTTGTCCAATAATATTTTTGTAAGAATGCTACAAAGAATAGGATCAAAGCAGCCTGTTCAAACACATTTGTGCGAACGCGCGTCATAAAGATTTCTAAAACCCACCACAATATTTGCGGCGGGTTTTCTTACTGAGGCTAAATTAAAAATAAATAGAAAAAAATCACTAAAATGTTTCGTATACAGCAACTATGGAGTTGTATATGAAACAAATGACTATTATCATAAAATTATGAAGAATATAAATAAAAATTAAGGTTATAGGAGGAGTTATAGAATGGCGGTACAAACACAAAAAGTTGTTGAAAAGATTGTAAAACCATTTGATTGTCTACATTATATTGATGGAAAATTTGTAGAATCCGTAGATAAAAAAACTTTTAATAATGTTAACCCTGTAACGGAAGAGGTTTATGGCACTGTTGCGGAAGGTAGTGCAGCAGATATTGATTTAGCGGTACAAGCAGCAAAACGTGCTCTTAAAGAAGGTCCTTGGGGAAAAATGAGCACACAAGAACGTTCAAATATTATCCGTAAAATTGGTGATATCCTTTTAGAACGCCAAGAAGAAATCGCCCAACTAGAATCACTGGATACTGGTAAACATCTTAAATTCTCGCGTCACGTGGATGCACCTCGTGCGCCGAAAAACTTCCATTTCTTTGCTGACTATATGATTTCAGTAGGAACAGAAGCATTCCAAGATGAAACGAATAAGGCGCTTAACTTCGGATATCGCCGTCCGCTCGGAGTCGTTGGATTAATTCAGCCGTGGAATCTTCCATTATTCTTGTTAACTTGGAAACTAGCACCAGCTTTAGCAGCAGGAAATACAGTCGTAATTAAGCCATCTGAATTAACACCAATGACAGCAACGTTACTAATGGAGATTCTTCAAGAAGCTGGTGTTCCGAATGGCGTTGTTAACTTAGTTCATGGCTTCGGTCCTGGTGCAGGAAGCGCCATTAACAAACATCCTGATATCGCTGGTATCGGCTTTATCGGTCAAGTATCTACAGGTGCTAGAATCATGGCGGAAGCTGCACCTACATTGAAAAAGCTTTCTTTCGAATTAGGCGGTAAAAACCCTAACATTATTTTTGCCGATGTAGATATTGATGAAGTCGTTGATGGCACTATTAGATCAAGCTTCACAAACCAAGGGGAAGTTTGTGTAAGTGGTTCAAGAATCTATGTGGAACGTCCAATCTTTGATGAATTCGTTGAAAAGTTTGCAGCAAAAACAAGAGCATTAAAAGTCGGTGATCCATTTGATATGGACAATGATCAAGGTGCGTTAGTAGCAAAGGTCCACTATGACAAAGTAATGAGCTATCTAAAGATTGCTGAAGAAGAAGGCGGTACTTTTGTAACAGGCGGTGGACGTCCGCAAGGGTTGGATAAGGGATATTTTATCCAACCAACGATTATCACTGGTTTAGACGACAACTCCCGTCTTGTTCGAGAAGAAATCTTTGGGCCTGTTGTATGTGTTCTTCCATTTGATACAGAAGAAGAAGTAATCGCAAAAGCAAACGATACTCGTATGGGCTTAAGTAACACGATCTGGACTAATGATATTCGTCGCGCACACCGTGTTGCACAGTCAATTGAGTCTGGATTATCTTACATCAATTGCTGGTTCCTACGTGACCTAAGAACTCCGTTCGGTGGCACGAAAGATAGCGGCCTAGGCCGTGTCGGAGGGGTTCACAGCTGGGAGTTCTATACAGAAATAACTAATATTTGCGTGAAGCTATAACTTTATCTAGCAGAAGTAAAAAGCTAACCGAAAAAAAATTCCGGTTAGCTTTTTTATTTATCGGTAATTAATAAACTGCACATCAATCGGTAAATCTGCACCTCTTATGGCAGCAATAACTTGTTGGAGATCATCTCTGCTTTTTCCGGATACGCGGATTTGATCATCTTGGATTTGTGACTTTACTTTAATTTTTAAGTCTTTAATGATCGAATTAATTTTCTTAGCGTTGTCCTTGTCAATTCCTTGTACAAGCTTAGCCCGTTGGCGAACAGTACCGCCGGATGCTGGCTCGACTTTTCCGTAGTCGAGGTTTTTCGTTGGAACATTTCTTTTAATTAATTTACTGACAAGAACGTCTTTTAATTGTTCCAGCTTGTATTCATCATCAGAGATGAGGACGAGTTCCTCTTTTTCAAGAGAAATATCACTTTTACTTCCTTTAAAATCATAACGTGTTCCAATTTCCTTAAGTGCCATTGTAACTGCATTTGATACTTCTTGGGCGTCTACCTTTGATACTATATCAAAAGAACTTTCAGATGCCATTTTCATCCCTCCAGAATTTTGCCGATTTGCTTTTATTTTCTATTAAATGTTGGTAAAATGCAACATAATGGATAATGTAGTGAATTTATTTTAAGGAAAGAAAGCAGGGAAAATGATGGGCAACATGATGCCGGGAACAATTACGACTTTAAAGGTATCTCATGAATCACCGTTTGGTTATTTTCTAGAAAGTGGTGAACAAGAGGAGGATATTTTGCTTCACCATAATGAGATGACTCGTGATGAATTACGTGAAGATGAGGAAGTAGAAGTATTTTTATTTCAAGACCGTCAAGGCAGGCTAACGGCAACAATGACGATACCTTCCATTACAATACATACGTTTGGTTGGGCCAAGGTTGAAGAAGTTAAACGTGGAATGGGTGTATTTGTTAATATTGGCATTGATAAAGCAATGCTGTTATCCAAAGATGATTTACCACCGCTTGAAGAAGTTTGGCCACAGATTGATGATGAAATTTATTGTACATTGGAAATTGGTCACAATGGGCGTTTGTTTGTCAGACTTGCCAAGGAAGCAGATTTTTGGGATATTGCAAAAAGTGCAGACAAATCATTATTTAATAAAAATGTAACTGGCCGAATTTATCGGACTTTATATGCAGGGTCATTTATTTTTACAGAGGATGGTTATCTTGGCTTTATTCATGAAAGCGAACGGAATGAAGAGCCGCGGATTGGCGAGAAGGTAACTGGGCGTGTTATTGATATTAAAGAGGATGGCACCATTAATGTATCGCTGTTGCCAAGAAAGCATGAGGCAATGGGCGATGACGCCGAAAAAATATATGCCTATATGGAAACTAGGAACGGGGCGATGCCTTACTGGGATAAAAGCCAGCCAGAAGATATTGAAGCAAGGTTTGGTATGAGTAAAGGAGCCTTCAAGCGTGCACTTGGAAAGCTGATGAAGGAAGGAAAGGTATACCAAGAAAACGGCTGGACGTATTTTAAAAAAGAACAGTAAAAAATAATCAGTGGGTGTATAAAACCCACTGATTTCATTTTGTCTACAAATGATTCGTTTCCTTTGAAAACTGGTTTTTGCCAGCTTGACGATTTTTCTCAATCATTTCGTTTTTCTTTTGGCGCTGTGCGTTTCTGTCTACTGGTTTTTTATCATTATCTTTTTCAATTGAATTCCACGGCTGCATGAATATTCGCTCCTTCCATTTTCGTTCAAGCCTTATTTTTTGCTAAAATAGGAAGGTTTATGCCTTAGTTAAGCTTATTCAAAAAGAAAATTGCGATTGTTCCTGGGCCGGAATGGGCTCCAATCGAGCAACCAACTGTATGAATAAGAAACTCCTCTGTACCAAATTCTTCTTTAATTAAGTCACGCATTGCTTCGGCTGTTTCAAGGTCATCACCATGACTGATGGCTACAAGTTGATTATTTAATCCGTCACCGCGTTCTTTCATAATCTCAACGATGCGTTTGAGGACCTTTTTTCGACCTTTTATTTTTTCCAAAGGAGCCAGTTTTCCATTCTCAACATTTAAAATTGGCTTTATATTAAGTAAGCCTCCAACAAAGGCAGAGGTTTTACTCACCCGTCCACCGCGATATAAATATTCCAATGAATCTACTGTAAATAAATGCTCCATATGGGTACAGTAAAATTCAATTTCAGACAGGATTTCATCTTTTGATTTTCCTTCCTGTGCTAATTCGGCCGCTTTTTTTACGATTAAACCATAGCCGAGTGAGGCGGCTTTTGTGTCAATAATCGTTAAATCAAAATTTGGATATTTTTCTAATACATCATCTTTTACAAGCGTAGAGGTTTGATATGTACCGGAAAGCTCAGAAGAAAATGCGATATAGATACAGGTTTCATTCTTTTCGGCATATTTTAGGAACGCTTCCTCAAACCTTGCAGGTGGAACCTGTGCCGTTTTTGGCGCCTTTCCATTGCGCATCTCGTCATATAATTCTTTTGGTTGAATGGTTTCTAAATCATAGAATTGTTGATCATCTATCTGAACTACTAGTGGCAGTAAATCTATATTTAGTGATTCGAATAGCTCTAAGGGTAAATCACAAGCACTGTCAGCGAGAATTTTTACACTCATTGGAATCTTTCCTCTCAGAAATATTTTCCTTTCTCTTCTTATTGTACGTTTTACACGCCATAATTTCAATTTTTGTAATGAATCGTAAGACATATGGAAACATTGGTAATACGTGAAAGTATTTAAAAAATTTAGGGACGGAGGTAACACTGTGCTTTGGCTGGAAATGAAAAAATTACTTGTTGTATTAGCAGGTGCAATGTTAACGGCAGCTGGTTTAAATTTATTTTTAATTCCCGCAAATGTATATTCTAGTGGCTTTGCCGGTATTGCCCAGCTCTTATCTAGTATATTGACACAGTATACACCTATAACTATTTCTACGGGAATTCTCTTATTCCTCTTAAACGTTCCAGTAACGATTTTAGGGTGGATGAAAGTTGGGAAATCCTTTACCCTCTACAGTTTTATTAGTGTAGCGGCAACGACTTTTTTCCTAGAAATCATTCCCGTTTATCCTTTATCTGAGGATATCCTTTTAAATGCGGTGTTTGGTGGAGTAATCTTAGCTGTTGGTGTTGGTTTTACGTTAAGATGGGGTGCTTCTACGGGTGGGGTTGATATTATTGCCATGTACCTATCAAGAATGAAGGATAAGCCTGTAGGCACCTATATTTTTGCTTTGAATGCCGTTATAATTATAATGGCCGGGTTATTATATGGTTGGGAAAAAGCGTTATATACATTAGTTACGCTTTATGTAACGACACGTATCATTGATACGATACATACAAGGCATGAAAAAGTGACTGCCATGATTATCACAAATAAAGGGGAAGAACTTACAAAAGCGATTCATGAAAGGTTGGTAAGAGGAATAACATCAATTCCTGCTAGAGGATCCTATTCAAAGGAACAGAAAGAAATGTTGGTTATTGTGATTACGAGGTATGAGTTATTTGATTTAGAAAGAATAATTAGAACTGTAGATCCTAAAGCATTTACTAATATTGTTGAAACAGCAGGAATTTTTGGGTTCTTTCGTAAAGATTAAAACCTGTATATTTGTGGTAACATGAAACTCTTACGGCATTTGAACGACTAATGTATAAAGACTCTAGAGAGGAGAGAGAAGGGTGAATGTAAAAAAATTAGGATTTTGTATTGTATTTGGTGTGCTAATGATCATGACTGCTTGTGGGACCGGGGACCAGAAAACTGAAAATGGTAATGGGACTGAGAAAATTGAAACACCAGCTAATCAACCAGAAACGCCGGAAACAGATACTCCAATCGAAGATTCACAAAATCCACCGAAAGTGAATGATGAACAAAGTGAGTCGACTGCTTTTCGAAATATCTCAGTGTCAGGGGAAAATGGCGAATATGTTGTTAACGGTGAAGCAAGGGTATTTGAAGCGGTATTCTTTTATTCTGTCGAAGAAGGCCATGAGTATTTAATTGAGGAAACAAAAGTAACTGCTGATGAAGGTGCACCTGCTTGGTCTCCTTTTGAATTGAAAATTTCAATTCCAGAAGATCAACTTCCAATAAACGGAACTTTGACATTAGAATTATATGAAAAGAGCGCGAAAGATGGTTCTGTAATCAATGAAACTTTCGTCAAGTTGGAAGAATTCGGCTTCTAAACAATAAAATTCACAAAAAACTCTCATTTATGAGAGTTTTTTTGTTAAATAATTTTTAAAGTTCATGTATAGTAATAAGTAATTATATGATATGAGTTTATCCCTAGGGATAAAGGAGGATTTTGGAATGTTTGGTCAAAAAAGGGAGATAGAACGTTTAAGGGCGGAAAATGCCGAACTGAAAGAAAGATTAAACGATATAGAGAACAATCAATATTCAACAAATGATATTCAGGTTTTATTAGATAGCTTATATCAAGAATTAATAGGTACTGTTGATCAGCATGAAATCGTAAATAACCAACATTATGTATTGGCTGATTTTGTTTCTAAAATAAAAGAACGATTTGATAAAGTTAATTCAATTAGCGCACAATCTAATCAAATTTCTTCAACGATGACAGAAAAAGGACAAGTTCTAATTGAATCAACGACGGAAATGGTAAACAAATCAATCGAAGGTCGCGATTCCGTTAGTAAGGTAGAATCGCTAATTAAACAACTTGGAGAACAGTCGATCGAAACTTCATCAAGCATGACGCAATTAGGGGTCCGCTCAAAAGAAATTGAGGATATCGTGAAAGTAATTACTGATATTGCAGAGCAAACTAATCTGTTGGCTCTAAATGCTTCTATTGAAGCCGCACGTGCTGGTGAGCACGGAAAAGGTTTTGCTGTGGTTGCCAGTGAAGTTCGAAAACTTGCTGAAAACACAGCAAACAGTACAAAAAATATTAGTGAACTAACAAAGAAAATCCAACAAGAGATCGATGCAGCCTTAAAAGCAAATGAAAAAAGTATTATCTTTGTAAGAGAAGGAATCGATTTAAGTACGATAACAACAGAAAAAATCGACGATATCCAAAAAGTAATCGGCTCCGTCCAAGGTGAGGTCAATGACGTCATTCAAACGATTAAAGAACAAAAAGAATATAGTGGCGACGTTATGAAAGAAATTAGTGTTACTACAGATCTTTTTTCAGAAGTAAATGATGCCATTATGAAGCATATAGATGACGCTGAACTTGTCGATCAAAAATTGGCAACTGGAATTAATCAAATAAAACATGCAAAAACAAAGTTCTAAATGTTATTAAACAAAAAAGTACAAGCTCCATCTAGGCGCTTGTACTTTTTTCTAATTAGGAGCCGTTGGAGCTATTTTGCACTCCATCCAATCTTTGTTGGAGTTCTTGAAGCTGCATTTGTTCTGCAGCAGTTGAGTTTGCAAAAGCAGATGAAATTTGATTTTTGGCTTTTTCAATATCATCTAAATTAGAGGTTGTCTCCGCCCAATAAACGGCTTCTTTAGCCATCTGAAAAAGTTTATTTCCCATCCTTAAATGCCCCCAAGTGAAGAATTAACCTGTTCTTCATGTTTTCGCTGTTTTTCTTCAGCTTCCGCTAAGGTAGAATAATAAGGGATTTTTTCATGGTATCGTTGCATCGCATCAGCACTTTGTTGGTAAAAACGTTTTGTTTTACTTTTTTTACTCATAGTTGTTCCCCCTATTCTTGAGTTCAAATTTCAAGATGACTCATCTTTATTTTGAATCAAGATGACGGGATCTATGCTTAGGAAATTTTAAAGAATTTTTCCAAAAATTGAGCCAAACCATCTTCCTCGTTTGAATTGGTGACATCATATGCAGCTGATTTAACTTCATCAATTGCATTCCCCATAGCAACCCCATATTTCGCAAACGTGAGCATTTCAAGATCGTTATCCTCATCACCAAAGGCAATAATCCGTTCTTCAGGAATCTCATACGTGGCCGCAACCTTCTTTACACCAACCGCTTTATTAATACCCGCCTTAATAATTTCAATAATATTCCATGGTGAACCAGAAGTCCGGTGTTCGATATAATTGCCAACTTCTTTTGCGAGATGATGGCGGATAGTGTCAAGTTCTTCTTCCTTTGAATGAATAAGGATGGAAGTTGTTTCAGTTTTTAATTTTTCGCGAACATGACCAATTTCAATTTTTGGAGGGGTACCGAATGTAAGAAATTCCATAATTGCTTCATCATAATTTTGTAAAAAAACTTCATCTTTAACCTGTGCCATAATATTTCTAATATTGTATTTTCCACAGGTATCAATAATTTGTTGGGCTACATTAAGTTCAAGCGGTGAATGGAAAGTACCCCAGGCAGCATCATGTGGATGATGAACATAAGCACCATTATAATTTACGATAGGCGTATCTAACCCCATTTGCTTGTAATATACATGACTTGCACGAAAAGGTCTTCCAGTAGCGATCATTACATGATGGCCAAGTTTACGCACATGATTGATTGTATTCAATGTTCGTTCTGATATTGTTTTATTATCTCTAAGAAGTGTTCCATCTAAATCAATTGCAATTAAATGTGGTTTCATCCGTGTCAAGTCCTTTCTAGGCAAAGTTCGATACAAAATGTCCAGTACATTAAGTTTAGTTTTATTTGAAATTTTTGTCTAGAAAAACACTTTTCCAAAAGGACTTTAAACTTTTAGGGATTAGGAAAAAATGGTAGGATATAATAGTTGATTAACTTTATTCTTTGAGGGAGCCAAGGTATGTTTACAATAAATCATGAAGTGATCGCCGGTGTTCCGACATTACATGTATCTAATCAAAGCTTATTGGATAAAAAGACTCCAGTAGTATTTTTTATCCATGGATTCACAAGTGCAAAAGAGCATAACTTACATTATGCCTACTTGCTAGCAAATGAAGGTTTCCGGGTTTATTTACCGGAGGTTTATTTGCATGGGGAGCGGTTGGACCATTCCAATATTAGTACAGAAAAGATATATTATAAATTCTGGGATATGGTTATCCAAACAATCCACGAATTAAATGAAATTAGAAAAGAGCTAGTAAGAAAAGCGCTTATTGATGAACAGAGAATTGGTTTAGCAGGGTTATCGATGGGTGGAATCATCACGCTTGGTGCCCTAAAACAATACGAATGGATAAAAACAGCGGTCTCCTTAATGGGTTGCCCCGCCTATAAGCAATTCGCAAATGGACTAATCACTGAAATTAAAAGGCAAGGGGAAAAGCTGCCTTTTACAGATGAAGAATTAGAAGAAAAAATCAATGAATTGAAACCATATGATTTATCACTTGAACCGGAAAAGCTTTATAATCGTCCATTATTATTTTGGCATGGCAAAGAGGATTCAGTTGTTCCATATGATTATGCCTATGAGTTTTATGTAAATAATAAAGACCTCTACAAAAATAATCCTGAAAAATTTAAATTCTTGAGTGAACCAAAGGCAGGACACAAGGTTTCAAGAAATGGGGTGCTTGAAACTGTCCAATGGTTTCGCAAATTTTTGTAACTTGATGTAAATCATTTTTATCCGACCTGATTTTTCGGTATACTAAAAGAAATAAGAAAAGCTTAACTTTATTCATTAATGAATAAAGTTAAGGCCTCCGGCGGATGCCTCAGATTTTCAGAGGAAGATTTTCGAGCTAAGATCAAAGACTAAAAACGCCACTTCCTGTGGCAACGTCTTTGTGACCCACTTCCTGTGGGCCTAAAAAATCTGGGTGCAAATACGCCAAGGCGTATTTGATAGAAGGAAAGGTGTTGCGAGAAATGGATAAAGATTTGGAAGAAAATATTCTTGGCGCATTAGAAAATGTCCTAGACCCTGAACTTGGTGTAGATATTGTTAATTTAGGACTAGTCTACGGTTTGGATATGGATGAAAATGGGGTTTTAACAGTTGAAATGACTTTAACTTCAATGGGTTGTCCGTTAGCAGGCTCAATCGAAGCTAATGTTAGAAATGCTTTAGCAGATTTACCTGAAATAAAGGAAACAATCGTGAAAATTGTTTGGACACCACCTTGGTCTAAGGATAAAATGTCTCGTTATGCCAAGATTGCATTAGGTATTCCAGATTAAGAGCAATTAAGGAGAGAAGAGAGTGGAAAATAAAGTAATTTTGGTGCTTTCTGATCAGCTTGGTCAAGGAGATAAGAATTTAGGGGAAGGTATTTTAGAAACCTTTTTTACTCTTTTAAAACAAAAAGAGCAAAAGCCAAAAGCTATTTTTTGTATGAACCGTGGCGTTTTTACTATGACTGATCAGTCGCTTGTTTCTGTTCACTTGAAAGAACTGGAGAATCAAGGGGTATCAGTCTTAGCATGCAAAACATGTGCAGATTATTATGAGGTTTCAGATAAACTTACGGCTGGAAAAATCAGTGGAATGGATAAGTTTATTGAATTATCTTCGCAATATGAAGTTTTAACATTATCATAATCAATTAAAGAACAACTCTATTTATGGCCGTTTTTTGAATTTTTACTATAAAAAAGCGGCTGCAAATGGAGTTTTTCTGTATATTGATAAAAGTATCAGTGGAAAACGTGAAATTCATCACAGTCATAATATGCCTGTATTATTAGAATAAACTATGTTTAAAGAAACACTCTTAAAAGGAGGCACGGAATGTGCTAGATAAAAGAGATGCAATCGCTGTCCCAGAAGCAGTAAAACAAGTTATGAAATATGCCCCTAAAGGGGAAATCGAATATGTATCAATAGATAAATGTGACCAGCGGTATTTGGGGGACGCAGTCAAGGCTAGTCATGATATTCCCCCATTTGATCGTGCACCATATGACGGTTTTGCCATTCGCGCTGAAGATTCAGTCCATGCTTCTTTAGATAATCCGGTTGAGTTCGAGGTTATTGAAGAGATTGGTGCTGGTTATATCGCAAAGAAAGAAGTCGGTCCTTACCAAGCTGTTCGAATTATGACAGGTGCCTTAATGCCAAAGGAATGCAATGCTGTTGTCATGCTTGAGCTGGCAAAAGACATTGAAAAGGATGGAAAACCGTATATGGTCATCAAACGATCATATAAACCAGGTGATAATGTTTCCTACCAAGGTTCAGAAACGAAAGCCGGGGAAGTACTTGTTCAGGAAGGTCGCAGAATTAATCCGGGTGTTAAGGCATTATTAGCTACATTTGGATATGGTAGAGTTCCAGTTGTAAAAAAACCGGTTGTCGGTTTGTATGCTACCGGGACTGAGCTTCTTGACGTTAATGAACCAATGGAGCCGGGAAAAATTCGTAACAGCAATGCTTACATGATTTCTTCACAGATCAATCGAGTAGGTGCTGAAGCAACATATTACGGTAAACTTGAAGATGACTTTGACACTTGCTTTAAAGCAGTAAAAAAAGCATTGGATGAAGTTGATATTCTCATTACAACCGGCGGTGTTTCAGTTGGAGACTATGATTATGTCCCTGAAATCTATAAAAAACTAGGGGCTGAAGTCCTGTTTAATAAAATTATGATGAGACCTGGAAGTGTTACAACCGTTGCCCAGTACAATGGTAAACTTTTATTTGGTTTATCCGGTAATCCATCCGCCTGTTTTGTAGGCTTTGAACTTTATGCAAGACCGATCATACGCAGCTGGTTCCATTCACAGAAACCACATATGCAAAAGGTAAAGGCAACGTTAAATAGTGATTTTACAAAAGCAAATCCGTTTACAAGATTCGTAAGAAGTAAATTACTGTTTAATGAGGGGAAATTGTTTGTAGAACCATCCGGCTTGGACAAATCAAACGTTGTAACTTCATTAGTAGATTGTGATTCACTTATCATCTTGCCTGGGGGAACAAGAGGTTTTACAAAGGGTGATGAAGTAGACGTTTTATTATTAGAAGATCAAATAGGCAGTGAGTGGCCGTGGAATTAACCATCCCGGTACTACAGATTGTTGGCTTTCAAAATAGTGGCAAAACAACTTTGCTAACAAAGATAATTGAAGGAATGAGTGCAAGCGGAATAAAGGTTGGTACAATTAAACATCATGGACATGGTGGCCTTCCGGATTCATATGATACGGACAAGGACACAGCTAAGCATCGGCAAGCTGGTGCAACCGTGACAGGTGTTGAAGGGGCAGGAATGCTCCAGTTACATGCATTTAATGGTGAAGGATGGACGCTCCCTGAGATGTTATCTTTTTATAATAACCTACCACTTGATATAATTTTGATTGAAGGGTTTAAGAGGGAGGTTTTTCCAAAAGTTGTTCTTTTACGGTCGGAGGAGGACGAAGTGCTTTTGGAACAGCTGGAAAATATTCAAGCTGTAATTTCTTGGTACAAACCACTTGAGACAAAAATAGGGAACCAATTTCATATTAATGATGAAAATGATTATCTGAAATGGGTTAAATCCTATTTTGAAAGGATAGATTTGATTGAGTGAACAATTGTTTTTAATAACAAAAGACCCGATTTCGATTGAAGAAGTTACTAACAAAGTAGTACGCCGTGAAGCAGGTGCAATTAATACTTTTATTGGAACGGTTCGTGAATTGACTAAGGGTAAAAAAACGCTTTATCTAGAGTATGATGCCTATCAATCAATGGCTGAGAAAAAGCTGACACAAATCGGTGACGAAATAAAAGAAAAATGGCGTGACGCAGTTGTTGCCATTACCCACCGAATTGGCAGACTTGAAATATCAGATATTGCTGTTGTAATCGCTGTTTCAACTCCACACCGTGCTGATTCGTTTGAAGCAAGCCGATATGCTATTGAGCGAATTAAGGAAATTGTTCCTATTTGGAAAAAGGAACATTGGGAAGATGGCGAATCGTGGATTGGCGATCAGCTTGAGAGAAAAGCCTATCCTTCCGGAAAACCTGAAAAGGAGGACTTTGGTAATGATTAATATTTTATTATTTGCCCATCTTGGGGAAGCAATTGGTGAACCCAGCGTTACTTGGACAGAATTGCCGATAACCGTAGGGGATCTGAAACAAAAGATAACTCAAAGGTATAATTTACCGCTTCAATCAGTAATGGTTGCCGTAAATGAAGAATACGCGGAAGATCAACTCGAATTAAAAGCTGGAGATGTAGTAGCATTAATACCACCTGTAAGTGGGGGATGATATCCCCCTTTTCCTTTTGATAAGCAACTTATGTCTATTTAATGTTATTTTTTTATACATTTTTGTTGAATAAATAATTTCTTGTGGAAAACAGGACAATTTTTTTTTATAATTAAGAATGAGAATAATTATCATTATCCAAGTGTGGAGGGATGAACCTTGGTTTTATCAGATTTAAAGCAAGGTGAAAAAGCTAGAATAAAAGATTTTTCTATGCTTTCAGATATAGTGAAACGTAGATTAATAGATATGGGTATTTATGAAGGTGTGGAAGTGTGTTTAAAGAGCAATATGCCTTTTGGTGGTCCTTGTATGATTGAAACATATGGTCAATGTGTCGGCATAAGAAGAAATGAAGCCTCAACTATACGAGTGGATAAATCATGATTGAAATAGCCTTATTTGGAAATCCGAACACAGGAAAAACATCACTTTTTAATAGTTTAACAGGTTCCTATGAATACGTAGGAAACTGGAGCGGAGTAACCGTTGAGAAAAAGGTTGGTTTACTTCGCAACAAACAAGGACATCTCATTGATCTTCCTGGTATCTATTCTTTAAACCCTCTTTCAAAGGATGAGAGGGTCGTTACTGACTTTTTGCTTCACGAATCTTTTACAGAGGTATTAAATATTGTCGATGCTTCACAGCTTGAACGGAATCTACATTTAACGGTTCAATTATTAGAATTCGGCAAGCCGTTGATCATCGGTTTAAATATGATGGATGTTGCCAAAAATCGAGGCATCGATATAAATGAAAGATTATTGGGCGACCTATTAGGAGTCCGAATTGTTCCAATTATTGCCCGTACGGGTAAAGGCTGCGATGAATTAAGCAAACTTCTTGTTGTAACGTCAACCCAAAGAAAAGAACCGCTCAATTTGTATTATGGTTCTGCAATTGAAAAAGGGATTGATAAACTTTCTCAATTAGTTGTTGGGAAGAAAAAATCAATTATAGAGCAATTGCCACCGTTAAGATGGTTAGCCCTACAGTTCTACGAAGGAAACAAGGTTGTTTTCGACTATTTACAGAAATTTATTTCTAGTGAAGAGTTGGAACAATTACTTCTCGAAACAGAAGCAAAACTTATTGAAAAAAATGAAGGCAAATCCTTGCATCAGGCAATTTACAATGTAAGAAGAGAGTTCATTGACAAAATCATTGATGGTGTAGCAAAACGAAATAAAGCTGATAAGCTTCCGCTCACTGAAAGAATTGATTTGATCGTAACCCATAAAATTTTAGGAATTCCGATTTTTCTATTCTTCATGTATTTAATGTTTATGCTTACTTTTAACTGGCTAGGCTTTCCGTTATCAGATGCACTTGATGCGTTCTTCTCAGGACCATTAACTGAATGGCTTACTGCTGGCTTAGTAAGTATTGGAGCTTCTGATTTTATACAATCGCTTATATTGGAAGGAATCGTCGCAGGTGTGGGAGGCGTCTTGGTGTTTGTCCCACAAATTTTTATTTTGTTTTTCTTCATATCGTTTTTAGAGGATTCAGGTTATATGGCACGGGTCGCATTAGTAATGGACCGTCTTATGGAATCAGTCGGGTTAAATGGTAAATCATTTATTCCGATGATTATTGGATTTGGCTGTAATGTACCGGGTGTCATGGCGGCAAGAACGATTGAACAGCCGAAGGAAAGATTATTAACAATATTATTGACTCCTTTAATGTCATGTTCAGCACGTTTGCCTGTGTATGCATTGTTTGTTGGTGCGTTTTTCGCCGCAAATCAGGCATTTGTTGTACTAGCACTCTATGTATTAGGAATTGTCATGGCACTTATTTTAGCTAAAATATTTTCTTCAACAATATTAAAAAGTGAAACATCGGTATTTGTAATCGAACTTCCCCCATATCGTGTTCCACAGTTTCAGACATTGGCACGAAGCACTTGGGATAAAGGGAAAGGATTTGTTCGTAAAGCCGGAACATTCATTTTTGCAGGTTCAGTTGTAATTTGGTTGTTATCTTATGCAGGTCCTCATGGCTTAGCGGTAGAAATGGACGATAGCTTTCTTGCTATGATTGGCAGCGTGTTTGCACCACTGTTAGCTCCAATTGGCTTCGGCACTTGGCAGGCGGGTGCATCATTATTAACGGGTTTCTTTGCTAAAGAAGTTGTTGTATCAACGATGAATATTATTTATCATGTACCGGATGTTGATTCGTTACAAGGGATGCTAGCAGGTGCTTATACACCACTTTCTGCTTTTACATTCATGGCGTTTGTTCTGTTATATGTACCATGTTTGGCAACGACAGCAACTATTCAAAAAGAAACCGGATCAGTGAAATGGACATTATTTGCGATCGGATACGCACTTGTATTAGCTTATGTATTATGTTTAATCATATATCAGGTGGGTCGTGCGCTTGGATATGCTTAAAGATTGATTCAGCCGGAAATCTTGCGTTTTTTCGGCTGATATTCTTATAGAAGGGCGGGGAATTCCGTGTTGGCAAGTATAATCATCGGTGCTGCAATTTTTGGTTACGCCGGTTGGGCATTAATAAAATATATTAAAAACAGTAAAAAAGGAAAATGTGCAGGCTGTGCTATTGAAAATTCATGTCAGACTAAAGATAAGTGTATTTGATTAGAAAAGCGCAAGCACCCGTTTAGCGAAGTTTACTAGTCGCTGGGTGCTGGAGCTAGACAATTATGCGCAAAATGCATACTTTCTTAACCATTTAAAAAAGGATGCCCTATTAATAGGACATCCTTTGACATTTAGCAGTTATTATCTTTTAACAACGTTAGCAGCTTGAGGTCCGCGGTTGCCTTCAACGATTTCGAATTCAACGTTTTGACCTTCTTCTAATGATTTGAAGCCTTCGCCTTGAATAGCTGAGAAATGAACGAATACGTCGTCTCCGCCTTCAACTTCGATAAATCCAAAACCTTTTTCTGCATTAAACCATTTTACTTTACCAGTTTGCATGTGTTTGCCTCCTAAAATTCCTTGCACTTCGATATGTGCTTTGTAATCTTGAACCATTACGACTTACATAAATTCTAAATAACGATTTTCTCATCGCGAGACAGAACACAGCTGAATTACTAATGATCATTTCATTATTGCTTAAACCTATATATGAAGTAAACGGTCTATTATAGAATACCACTAGACCCATTCAATGTCAAATACTTTAAGAAAGCCCTTTCATAATATTTGGAATATTGTATTATTGCTCATAAAGGATATTTCCCGTCTGAGTGACATCGTATCCTAACGCCAAAAGCTCTTCTTTAAATTTATGGGACTGAAGAATTTCGGTAACTAGTTCGATTAATTCTTTGTTATGTTCGGTTTTTAAAATAACGATATCATATCGTTCTTTAACTAATGGTACAAAATCAATTCCGGCTATTTGGGCAGCTTTTTCAATCCCAACTGCCAAATCAACATCACCTTTTGCGACCATTCCAGCCACACCAAGGTGAGAGTTTTCCTCTTGTAAATAGCCATTAATCTCAGATTCTTCAATATTATGAACCCTCAACATTTCATCTACAAGTATTCTTGCACCGGAGCCTTTTTCCCGATTAACAAACTTTAATTTTTGATTATTTTTTAGATCTTCCCAAGTTCGGATATTATATGGATTTCCCTTTTTTACATAAAAACCAGCCAAACGAGAGATAAGATTTAAAACGATAAAATGATGGCTGACTAGGATTTTTCGAATATAAGGAATATTGTATTCTGCCGTATCCCCGTCAATTAGATGGGTGCTGACAATATCCGCTTCACCTTTGTACATTGAAAATAAACTATCTAGACTACCAACATAGGAGCGCAATGGGCGGTATAGATTGGACCTTTTTTCAATCTGTTTGCCCAAAATATCTAGGCACATATCCTGTCCACTTATAATGATCGAACGTGGTGCATTGTTTAAAGTCGGGTCCTGTTTTAGTGTAGCCGCAAGATCATTCGAAATCGAATGCAGTTGCTCCTCATGGGGTGGAAGACCTTTAGCTTTTCTTTTATAGTTTTCAAGGTCAGAGGCATCTACTCGCATTTGCCGACCGACTCGGTAAGACTTTAATTCCCCTTTTTTGATTAAATCGTAAACAGTTAATTTTGATACTTTTAATATTTGTGAAATTTCTTCCGTCGTATAAGATTCATTTTTCATTACCTTCCTCCACCTAAGAAAAATTAGAGTTCATTAACTATCCATATTTTATCATTTACAAGCTCAAAATAACTAATTATAATTATAATCAAATTAGTTATAACTATTTATAACTAGATATAATTATTTATAATTAAAGCCAAAAGGAGGTTTCACCATGGAGAAAAGAATATCAATTGGTTTTCTAGTTTTGTTGTTTATTATGATATTATCAGTAGGATGCAGCCAAAATAATGGAGCAAATAATTCTTCACAGCAGCAGAATGCGGAAGAACCAAAGCAAGAGACACTAAAGCCTGAAGAAAAACAAACTGAATTAATGATATCAGCAGCAGCGAGTTTAACAGATGCCTTAAATGAAATGAAACAAGTATATGAAAATGAGCATAGCTCTGTTAAACTGGCATTCAATTTTGGGGGCTCAGGTAAATTGGCTACACAAATTGAACAGGGAGCGCCAACTGATCTTTTTTTATCAGCTGATCAAAAATCAATGGATAATTTGGAAGAGAAATCTTTAATTACTGTTGATTCAAGAGCGGACTTCACTGGGAACAAAATTGTCCTAGTTGGAGAAAAAAATAATGGGATAACAATTCCTTCATTCAAAGATATCGACCCTAGCAAATTATCTCAAATAGCTATTGGTGAGCCAGAAAGTGTCCCGGCCGGAAAATATGCTAAAGAGGCACTAGAGGCTCTTGGAAAATGGGACGAAGTACAAGCAAAGTTAGTCTATGCGAAAGATGTACGTCAAGTGTTAACATATGTTGAATCAGGGAATGCAGATGTTGGTTTCGTTTATTCAAGTGATGCTTTAACATCAGATAAAGTAAAAGTATTAGCTGAAGCTGATGCAACATTACATACTCCAATTATTTATCCGGCAGCAATCATTGCTGATAGTGAAAATCAAGAAGAAGCACAGCAGTTTATTGATTACTTACTAAGTGAAGACGGACAAAGTATTTTGAAGAAATATGGTTTTGTTAAATAAAGCAGATCAAAAAGGGTGCTGATACAATTGAATTATTCTCCGTTGCTACTTTCCTTAAAAATATCAAGTATCTCCACCATTATTGTATTTTTTTTAGGTCTGGTTGTGTCAAGATTTTTATCGCGTCGCAACTTCTTTGGGAAGAGTGTAATTGAATCTGTACTTCTTTTACCTTTAGTACTTCCGCCGACCGTTGTCGGTTTTGGCTTGCTCTTATTATTTGGAAAAAATGGGCTGATAGGAAGGCTGTTACTGGACTGGTTTGATATCCAGATCGTGTTTACTTGGTTGGGTGCTGTCATTGCCGCCATTGTTGTATCGTTCCCGCTTATGTATCAAAGTGCGTCAGCAGCCTTTCAAAATTATGACCGGAATTTAGAAAATGCTGCTTTGACGATGGGGGCATCCAAGTGGAAGGTGTTTTGGACGATCGTCTTTCCGCTGGCATGGCCAGGGCTGTTATCAGGGCTTGTATTGGCATTTGCAAGGGGATTAGGTGAGTTCGGGGCTACGCTAATGATTGCCGGCTATATACCAAATAAAACGGATACGATCCCAATGGCGATCTATTTTGCAGTAGAATCGGGACAAACGGAGGTAGCCCAGTTTTGGGTCATCATCATCGTTGCTCTTGGATTCAGCACAATTATGTGGCTAAATTGGTGGAGTAAGCGAAATATAATGAAGTACGCATCTAAAGAGTAGGAAGGTGGGTATCGATGTTAACAATTCAAATTAAAAAAAAGCTTGCCCATTTTACAGTTGATGTTGATTTACATATTAATAAGGAAATTGCCATATTGTTTGGCCCATCCGGTTCAGGTAAAACAACAATTTTAAATTGCGTTGCAGGATTGGCGCAGCCAGATTATGGCTCGATCGTAAGTAATGGAGTCGACTTTTTTCACTCTGCCGGTAAGCCGCTTCCCGTACAAAATCGGAATGTTGGCTACCTTTTTCAGGATTACGCCTTATTCCCCCATATGACGGTTTGGAAGAATATTGCCTATGGTATGAAAAACACGGAATTAACGGAACAAATCATTGATGTTTTAAATATAAGACATTTGTTAAATAAATACCCGAGAGAAATTTCGGGCGGGGAGAAACAAAGAGTTGCGTTAACAAGGGCTTTAGCCACAGAACCATCCCTCTTATTGCTTGATGAACCATTTTCAGCATTGGATTATGAAACACGCTTGCAGTGCCATGAAGAGCTTCTTCGTCTTCATGAATTATGGGGAATTCCGATATTAATGGTCACTCATGATCTCCAGGAAGCAAGAAAATTAGGAGAGCGCATCTTCTATATAAAGGAAGGAAAAATAGAAAAGGTAGTTCAGGCCCAAGTTGGCTGAACTACCTTTTTAAGTCTGTGCATAATTAATTGTCTAGCTCCAGCGCTCAGCACCTAGTGGATTTCGCTAAGCAAGGCGCTTACGATTTTCGTATTGTAATTTGAAAACTGCCATCCTCCAATTCAATCGTTTCATGCTTATAGCCCCGTCCATCTAATTCCTCGTATAGGAACATTGGACGGCGATCGTTATTTATAATCAGTTCTTCACCCTCAGGCAATTCATCAAGTGCTGCCAGTGTTCTCATCATTGGTTGTGGTGGTTCAAGTCCACGATTATCAAGCTTCATAAGAATTCTCCTTACTGTTTAACAAAAGTTATTTTCCAGTAGTCTTCTTCGATCTCTTCAGCTTCGTTAGAGAAACCTTTTGAGCTAAATACACCTAATAATGGTGTTGGTTTAAATGGTGCATGTAAAATAAATGTATCACCAGTTGAATCCAAACCCTCAATAGCCTTCATTATTTTTTGAAATGGTTCTTGTTTATTTTTTAGATCCTCACGTACGTCTAGTTCTACAACTTTACTCATTTTCATCACTCCAATTTTTTCTATGAAATATCGCTAAACGGGTGACCCCCGCTTTTCTTCATTGTCTAGCTTCAGCACCCAGCGACTCGTAAACTTCGCCCACCTCCCTACGATAAGTCAACATCGGCTCACAAGTTCGCCGTGTTTCCTTTATCTCAGTCGATGGGCTCCAGTTTATACGTCGCTAAACGGGTGCTTCCGCTTTTCTATTTATCTTCTTCCTAACCAATCTTTTGCACGGTCGCTCATTAGCTCAGGAGACCAAGCTGGCTCCCATACTAACTGAACGTTAACCTCATTCACTTCTTCCATAGCTTCAAGGACATATCTTGCACCACTTGTAATACTGTCATGTAGCGGGCAGCCAGGCGTTGTTAACGTCATTTTGATATTTACGTTATTTTCTTCGTCAATATTTATATCGTAAATTAAGCCTAAATCAACAATGTTTAGTCCTAATTCAGGGTCGATAACAGTTTCTAATTCTTTTAGGATTTTTTCTTTTAATTCCATGGTAAACTCCTCCAATATCGTTATTTTTTAAGGATACTAACTACAGTCGCGCTAAAAACAACGGTTGTGACAGCAAACAATAATTGTACAAACATATACAGGCCTGCTAGTTTAAAGCTGAATGAAACAGCAAACCCTGCAAAGCAGATTAAACATAAAATAAATAAAATGGTTCCAAGCTTTTCATTCATAAGTTGTTTTAAGGTTGGTACATTAGGCTGTCCCATTTCCTTGCTGTATTTATAGGTCCACCATAAAAAAGGGACAATTTTATATAAATAACCCATAATGCTGAATACAATCCAACCCATAATATATAAATAGATAATAACTCCAAATAAATAAGGAGAAATTGAAATGAATGACGAAATCAAAGCAACCAAGTGCATAATCCAGCCAATTATAATGGCCACTAAAGAAAAGGTAAAAGGCTTATCTAAATTTTTCTTTAGACGTTTTTTAATAATTTGTTTAATATGCCAGACAAAAAGAGAAAATGAAATAAATAACAACATCATTCCCAATTGAAAGAGAATCGATCGGTTGGTCCAAAATGATAAAATGCTCGAAAGTAAGCCGAAAATATAAAGAAAATAAATCGGCTTGCTTAATTTCATTGAAAAGCCATGTGCTAATGAAAACATTGGCACCATTTTATAGGAAAACCCGAATATTAGCAGCGAAAACCATCCTGCAATTCCTAGAATGATATGGGTTTTTAACAAAGCGACATGATTGGCTAATGAAAGATGGCCACTAACACTTGCTGCGAGAAAAATACCAAACAAAATTGTCAGCAGCAAACAAACTAAGGCAGTGCCAACCAAAGCGGTTAGGATATTCTTTTCCGTCTGCTTTTTCATAGTCATTGCCATTTGATAGAGAAACATTAATACACCAATCAACGTAATAAACCCTGTTATCATTGTGAGTTTAGGGGAAAATGCCAGTGATAATGCAAATCCGGTTATTCCAATGGCTGTAATCCAAAATTGAATAAACCCAAATGTTTCATTCCAAATTGGCGTTAAAAAAGCAACGGGTACCAATTGATACATTGCCCCCATGGCGACCATCAGTGCCCAACCCAATACTAATAAATGGGCAACCATCCATAAAGGTGGGATTCGAAAGGCCCCATTTGTTAGAAAATCGCCGCTGAAAATTAATATAATTTGCGAGGCGGAAAAGGCCAGTAAACTATAAATAATAAAAGAAAAAGGTAACTTAATATTTGTTTCAGTCTTTGACAGACCTGGCATCATGTTCATGTGATTAACCCCCGAACAATTAATGTTTTGTGCCATATCTCTATGATAACCATTTTCAATACTGTTTTAAGTGATTTAAATCACAATCTATAAAACAAAACTTCACATAAAAAAAGAGCCGCCTCAAAAGTGAAGATTCCTTTGAGACAACCCTTATTATTTACAAAACTGTATTCATTTATTGGTTAAAATAATTCGTTTTCGAGTTTATCTGTTTCAACGATATAATAACCTTCTTCGGTAGAGTCAATAAGATGTTTTTTCTTAAGCTGGTTTAAAGTACGGCTTACGGTTTCGCGGGAGCTTCCGATCATGTTTGCCAATTCGCGATTTGTAAAGTGGGTAGTGATTAAAAATTTAGATTTTCCATCCTCCAGTTTTTGTCCATGCGATTTTGACAAGCGCAGTAATAACTTTAGAATTTGCTCATACGTATTTGATAAAATTTGTTCCTCAAGACGGTTTTGCAAATCAATAATTTTTTCCCCGAGCACTCTAAATACCTTAATACTTACTTCAGGATATTTAATCAGGATTTCTTCAAAGTTGGAAATAGGGATGATGATTAGGGTAGTTGGTTCAATAACCTCTGCATGAGCCGGAAATTCACCTTTTCGAAAAAAGCCGACATGGGGAAACATATCTCCTTCCTTTAAAATGGACACAATTTGTTCACGTCCGTTGAAATCAGTTTTATAAATTTTGACTTTTCCTTGATGGATAAAAAAGACCCGGTCTTGCGTATCCCCCTGCATAAACACGTGGATTTTTGGTTCATATAGACGTGTTTGCGAAATATCAATGATGGGCTGCAGCTCTTCACCCGTTAATTCATGAAATATTGGAACATTATGTAGTAGTTGTTTTATGGATGTTTGGGGTAACATTTTCGTTCACCTCTTTTTTTTATGGCTTCCTATATAACAATTCTAACAAACTTCTGGATAATTAAAAACATATTAAAGGTAGATAATTTGTAGATATTTGTTACTGTATTGTTAAATCTCATATCAGTGTGATAAACATCACATAACCTGAAAAGTTTTACCTGTAAAATAATGAAAGAGTCTTTATAGTATAAGGAGTGTGGTTCACGTGTTTAATCGTGATTATGATAAAGATCCATTTATTGTTATATGGGAGTTAACAAGAGCTTGCCAGCTTAAGTGTCTGCACTGCCGTGCGGAAGCGCAATACAAACGGGACCCTCGTGAGCTTTCTTTTGAGGAAGGAAAGAATTTAATAGATCAAATTTATGAAATGGACAATCCTATGCTAGTATTTACGGGTGGGGACCCATTGATGCGTGAGGATGTTTATGACATTGCTGATTATGCTATCAAGAAGGGTGTCCGTGTATCAATGACACCAAGTGCAACGCCGAACGTAACGAAAGAGGCTATTGAGAAAGCAAAGGAAGTTGGACTTGCAAGATGGGCATTCAGTATTGATGGACCAACTGCTGAAATTCATGATCATTTCCGTGGAGTTAGCGGCTCATTTGATTTAACGATGAAGGCAATCAAGTATTTACATGAGCTTGAAATTCCAATTCAAATCAATACAGTTATCTCAAGATACAATATCGATGTACTAGATGATATGGCAAAATTGGTGGAAGATTTAGATTGTGTTCTTTGGAGCGTCTTTTTCCTTGTTCCAACAGGAAGAGGCCAAGAATCAGATATGATCTCACCGGTTCAGCATGAACAAGTATTTACATGGCTTTATAATTTAAGTAAACGTGTTAAATTCGATATTAAAACAACGGCCGCACAGCATTACCGTAGGGTTGTTATTCAAAATAAAATGAGAGAACATGTTGCAAATCACGAAGACATCAACTATGAAGATGCTCTAATGAAGGGTGCAACTGGTACCATTGACGGTTTAGGAAGAGCGCCTAAAGGCGTTAATGATGGAAATGGTTTTGTATTTATCTCTCACGTTGGGGACGTATACCCGAGTGGACTTTTACCTGTAAAAGCCGGAAATGTACGTGAAACACCATTAGCTGAAATTTATCGTGAATCACCAATTTTCAAATCATTACGCAACCCTGATCTATATAAAGGAAAATGTGGTGTTTGTGAATTCCGCTTTGTTTGTGGTGGTTCAAGATCTAGAGCATATGCAATGACTGGAGATTATTTAGAGAGTGAACCATTCTGCGTTTATATTCCAAAAGCATTACGGAATAAAGAAGGTAAAGAAAGTTTGTCAAAATAAAACAAAAAAAAAGAAAGCTAGCTTTTAGAAAAAGTTGGCTTTCTTTTTTATAAATAATTTTTTTAAAGTGATATTCTTCACTTTTATTTTCTTGTCAATGCATTACTATCATAGTATAAGAATTAGACAATACCGATTAATCAATATTGCATAATTCTGGTGGACAGTTTTCACAATTAATTTCCGTTTTTAAAAACTCTAGATCATGAATGGTGATTTTCCCTTTATTCACGGATATGATTTCATCCTTGCGGAGATCACTTAGCATTCGATTAATACTTTCTCTTGAAGTGCCACAGAAATTGGCTAAATCCTGATTCGTTAATGGGATATTAATTAGAATACTTCCATCTTCACGTTTTACACCGTAGCTGTTTGTCATACGGATTAAAGTAGAATAAAGGGCGCCTTTTTTTCCATGAAGAACGAGATCCCGGAATTTAGTCTGTGTCCTTCTAAAATGGTCGCTCATCCATTTCATAAATTCGTAGGCAAGAGAACCGTTTTCGATCAATTGCTGCTCCAGATATTCTTTTTTCAAGACAGCAACCTCACCGCTCTCTAATACTTTTGCATTGAGAAGGTATTTTGCTTCATTTGTAAATAGGGTCAACTCTCCAACAATATCTCCTACTGTGCAAATTCGTAATGTTAACTCTTTGCCATCTTGGGAAATCTTACTAATTTGCACTCTTCCAGAACGGATTATATATAATTCTGTTGCTGGCATTCCTTCCTGAAATAAAAAGGTACCTTTTTGCATTTTCATTGTATGGTCTAAAGAATTTAACAGTTCTTGAATGGATTCTGGCATGAAAATCTTTTTATTTGGTTGTTGTAGTTCAGGCATTTTAAAACCACCTTTCGACGAAATTCGCCAAAAATCTTCCGCTATATATAAGTTAAAAGGAAAAACGCATTTAAGTCAACAGTTTAATACTGTAATTACTATATTAATGATACTTGAACAATTAGCTTAGAATGTGTGAACAATTTATGAAACTCTTTATTAATGTGATAGAATTCACATTTATTTATTCCACAATAAAGATACAATAATAATCAGTTGGGAGAGTGAATATATGAATGGCCGTCTTAATTTAGTGGATCGTTTTGGACGCAATCATGATTATTTAAGAATTTCAGTAACAGATCGTTGTAATTTAAGATGCCATTATTGTGTGCCTGAGGGTCAACACCAATGTATGGATTTTCCTAAATTATTAACTGATGAAGAAATTGTTCAAATCGTAAATGTCGGTGCAAAGCTCGGAATTAAGAAAATAAGAATCACCGGTGGAGAACCACTTTTACGAAAGAATTTGCCTGAATTAATTAGCCAAATTAAATCCATACCTACTATTGAAGATATAGCCCTAACAACTAACGGAGTTTTTCTTAAAAAATATGGGAAAGAATTAAAAGAAGCAGGTCTTGACCGTGTAAATATAAGCTTGGATTCCCTTGATGAGAAAAAATTTTCCTATATTACAAGAGATGGACATTTAAACGATGTACTAGAGGGAATTCAAACATCGGTTGAATTAGGTTTTAATCCAATTAAAATAAATGCCGTCTTAATGAAAGACTTCAATGTTGATGAAATAGAAGATTTCTTATTATGGACTATTCGTGAACCAATCAATATTCGCTTTATTGAATATATGCCAATTGGACAAACGAATAATGTTTGGAGTAATCAGTATCAGTCATTGGAGATTGTCAAAGAAATAGCGGAACGCATCGGACAATATAATCCGGTAACAACACATAAAAATAGCGGCCCCGCAGACCAATATGCATTTGAAAATGCGAAAGGCACTTTTGGATTGATTCATCCGATTTCATGTAATTTCTGTGACAACTGTAATCGTTTAAGATTAACTGCTGATGGACATTTAAAGCCTTGTCTTTTCTGGCAGGATGAAGTTTCGTTAAGACAGTTCATTGATAATGAGCAGCAATTAATACATGCTTTCAAAAAAGCAATGTTTATCAAACCTGAACGTCACCAAATGGGTGATGAGAATTTTGATTTTGGTAATCCGACAACACGCGTGATGTCCGCCATTGGTGGGTAAATATGTGTGTTAGCAATAAATGTTAAGTTTCTATATCTAACCCCCTTTTTTTAGAGTACTTTTTGTACTCTATTTTTTTTTGGGGGGACAAATAAATAAAGAGGTGGAATGCATATCCACCTCTTACTGTCTAGCTCCAGCGCTTCCGCTTTTCTAATAATCTGCTGTCTCTATAAACATCTGACAGAAGTCGCACCAATTGTTAATAACAATATTCTTCTCAGTGATCGTAACTAAATCTTGATCTTTTAATTTGGAAAGAACACGGCTCACACTTTCACGGGTTGATCCAATGATGTTGGCCAATTCCTGAATTGATAATGGAAGTTCAATTTTAACTCCACTATTTGTTTTACTTCCGAAATCACGTGCCAATCTTTCGATTGTTTTTACTGTTTTCCCGTATACATCCAATAAAGCGATGTCTCTTAATATGGAAGTAAAGGATCGAAGTTGACCGCCCATAAACCGAATCATTTCAACTGAAAGATCAGGATTGATGGCGATCACATCCTCTAAATCAGATGTTAGTAAAAACAAGACTTCAGCATCAGATATGGTCTGGGCTGTCCCTGGATAGTTTGTCCCCGGTTCACAAAATAAGGAAGCTTCAGCAAAAATATCCCCGGATCGTTTTATACAGACGATTAATTCTTTCCCCTGAGGGTTGATCTTTTTGATTTTAACGATTCCGCTTTTCATAAAATAAATAGCTTTAGCTTCATCCGACTCATGAAATATATAATCCCCTTTTTTATAGGAAGCTGTTTTCACCTTAGCAGCAAGGGCATCTAGCAAATGATCAGGTAAATCTTTGAAGAAAATGATTCCCCTTAAAAATTCAGAAAGCATATGTTTGACCTCCTTCTTATTTAAACAAGCAGAACAGAGCTAGTGTCTATGAATCTGATTATAGTTATCATTTTACTGTATTGTTGTGACACTTTTCACAGTATGTACTATTGTTCACACTTAATTCATAATTACTTGTTAAAAAATTTCGTCAAATTTATAAAAATACATTTGATTTTATTTTTATGCAATTATATAATAAATACTAATTTCAAAGAATAAAACTTTATTCAGTTCCATACTGAATAAAGTTTAAGCCTCCGGCGGATGCCTCAGATTTTTAAAGGTAGTTTTTCGAGCAAGCCAGCTCGAAAATATCCGCTGGGCACAAATACGCCAAGGCGTATTTGATTAGATAGGAGGACAAATGATGAGAATAGCAATCGTAGGAGCAACTGGATATGGCGGAGCGGAATTAATTCGGTTATTAAACCATCATCCTGAGGTTGAAATTGTATCTTTGCACTCCTCTTCACAGCAAGGTACACCTTATACTGAGAGTTATCCACATTTACAGGAAATTATCTATAATAAATTAGAAGAAATTAATCCGGAGGAGATGGCTAAAAACGTTGATCTTGTCTTTTTGGCAACACCGTCAGGGATTTCTAGCAAACTATCACCAGAGTTAGTAGCGCAAGGGTTAAAAGTCATTGACCTGTCCGGAGACTTGCGGATTAAAAAGTTAGAAGATTATGAGTTTTGGTATAAAAAGTGCGCTGCTCCAAAGGAAACAATTGATGCCGCCGTTTATGGTTTACCTGAATGGAATAAAGCGGAGATCAAAAAAGCGACCTTAATCGCAAATCCTGGCTGTTATCCAACATCCGTTGAACTAGGGTTAGCGCCATTAGTTCAAAAGGAACTTATAGTAGAAGATTCTATTATAGTTGATGCCAAATCGGCTGTTTCCGGCGCAGGACGTTCCTTATCTGCGATTAGTCATTATACGGAAATGAATGACAATTTTAAAATATATAAAGTAAATCAACATCAACATATACCGGAAATTGAACAGACATTAAAGGGATGGAATGGAAACATCGGGCCGATCACCTTTAGTACACATCTTGTGCCAATGACCAGGGGTATAATGTCTACGATATATGTGAAAGCAAAAAATAAGATGACAATTGATCAGCTTCATGAACTTTATAATGAAGCTTATGAAAATAAACCGTTTGTCCGAGTTCGTCCGAAAGGCGTTTTCCCTTCAACAAAAGAGGTTTATGGTTCAAATTATTGTGATATCGGTTTAGCTTATGATGAAAGAACAGGTCGAATCATGATTGTCTCAGTAATAGATAATCTAGTTAAAGGGGCAGCAGGACAGGCAATCCAAAACTTAAATATTATGATGGGATTAGATGAAAAGACAGGGCTAAATTTTGTTCCTGTTTATCCATGAGAAAAGCGGAAGCGCCCGTCTAGCGACGTAAGGACTGGAGCACATCGACTGAGATAAAGGATATCCGGCGACGAACGAAGAGATTCCTTTGTTGTTGACTTATCGTAGGGAGGTGGGTGAAGTCCACTAGTCGCTGGGCGCTGGAGCTGGACAATTAAAGAGAGCATCTTAAGGAGAGAATGACAGTGATTTTAGAGGGGCGAAGCAATGTGAGCAAAAGATTTAAGAAGGTTGAAAATGGATCTGTCACAAGTCCAAAAGGTTATAGTGCAACGGGGATCTATGCCAATCTTCGTAAAAAAGATAAATTAGACCTAGCTATCATTTTAAGTGAAGTTCCAGCAAGCTGTGCAGCAGTTTATACGCTAAATGCATTTCAAGCAGCACCCTTGAAAATTACAAAAGATAGTATTGCTAAGGAAGGAAAACTTCAAGCAGTTATCTGTAATAGTGGTAATGCCAATGCATGTACAGGAGAACAAGGTGAAAAAGATGCTATAAGAATAAGGAAAGAAGTATCTGAAAAGTTCTCATTAAAAGAACATTATATTGCTGTCGCTTCAACTGGAGTGATCGGTGAATTAATGCCGATGGATAAGATTTCGGCGGGGATTGAACAATTGAGTCCGGTTCCTTCTATAGAAGGTGGCGATCTTTTCAGCAAGGCAATTTTAACAACGGACCTTGTAGCGAAGACAACTTGCTATGAAATCGTGGTTAATGGAAAAACAGTAACGATTGCCGGGGCCGCTAAAGGATCAGGGATGATTCATCCTAATATGGCGACAATGCTAGGCTTTGTGACAACTGATGCTAATATTGAATCTAAAGACCTTCAATATGCCTTAAGTGATATTACGAATAAAACATTTAACCGTATTACGGTTGATGGTGATACATCAACAAATGATATGGTTCTAGTAATGGCAAATGGAATGGCGGAAAATGAATCATTAACAACCGACCATCCTGACTGGGAAGTATTTTATCAAGCATTACAAATGGCCTGTGAAGATTTAGCAAAAGAAATTGCGAGAGATGGAGAAGGAGCTACAAAACTAGTTGAGGTTCAGGTTGAAGGTGCTCTTTCCGATGAAGATGCGGGGAAAATTGCAAAAAGTGTAGTAGGATCTTCACTGGTAAAAACAGCCGTATTTGGAGCGGATGCTAACTGGGGCCGAATTATTTGTGCTGTTGGGTATACCGGTGTTGAGGTCAATCCTTCATTAGTAGATGTCTTTATTGGAGATATCCAGATGTTAAAAGCAGGTCAACCCATTCCTTTTTCTGAAGAAGATGCGACTCTTTATTTAAAAGGTAAAGAGGTAGTGATCAAAGTAAATCTTCATATTGGAGAAGGAGAAGGCAAGGCATGGGGTTGTGATTTATCATATGATTATGTACGTATTAATGGAAGCTATCGCTCGTAGCTGAAATTAGGCGTGGATTAAATCGGGGAAGGAAGAACAAATCTTGAACGATATTGTTTTAATAAAATGTGGGGGAAGTACACTCGAACAGTTGAGCAATGACTTTTTTGAAAGTATTGCAGATTTAGTAAAGTTGGGAAAAAAGCCGATCATAGTGCATGGAGGAGGACCTGCGATTGGTCAGATCCTGAACTCCTTAAATATAGAATCCGTATTCGTTGATGGATTAAGAAAAACAACGGCAGAGGTTATGGAAGTTGTTGAAATGGTATTAGCAGGAAAGGTAAACACAACGATCGTTGGAAAGCTTCAAAAAACTGGAGTCAAAACGATAGGTTTAGCTGGTGTGGACGGTCAGCTTTTGAAAGCAAAACCAATCAATTTCGAACAGCTTGGCTATGTAGGTGAAATAGAAAAAGTTAATGGAGATTTTGTTTTAGAGTTAATGGCAATTGGATTTGTTCCAGTAATTGCACCGATTGGTGTGGATGATGAGGACCAAAGATATAATATTAATGCAGATACTGCAGCTGGTGCTGTAGCAAAGGCAATTGGAGCGGAACAGCTTCTATTTGTAACGGATGTTCCAGGCATCCTTAAAGAAGGTCAAATCATTGAGCAAATAACTCCTAAAGAAATTGAATTGTTAATAGAAGATGGAACCATTTACGGAGGTATGATCCCGAAAGTTAAAGCGGCGATTGATTCCTTGACTGGGGACCTGCAGGAAGTAATCATTGTAAATGGAAAAGATACCAAAATTGTTAATGACGGACAAATTATTGGGACAAAAATTGTAAAAGAAAATGTTCCAACATTCTAAAATAGTAGGTGAAAAAAATGGGAGCATTATTTCCAAACTACGGTCGTTGGGAAATTGAAATAGTAGAAGGTCAGGGCACTAAAGTTAAAGATAGCAACGGAAAAGAATACTTAGACTTCGTTACTGGAATTGCAGTATGTAATTTAGGACATAGACCGCCTAAAGTGCAAAAAGCTATAGAGGAGCAGTTAAATAAAGTTTGGCATGTATCCAATCTGTTTCAAGCAAGCCATCAGGAAAAAGTAGCAGCTCTACTCACAGAAAATTCATGCGGTGACTATGTATTCTTCTGTAATAGTGGTGCTGAGGCAAATGAAGCAGCAATCAAAATGGCTAGAAAGCATACAAGAAGAAATAAAATTATTACTTTTGTACAATCTTTTCATGGCAGAACATTTGCGACGATGTGTGCGACAGGACAAGAAAAAATCCATTCAGGATTTGGCACGCTGTTAGAGGAATTTGTTTATTTACCGTACAATGATGAAAAAGCAATTGAAGCTGAAATGGGTGAAGATGTGGCGGCAATCATGCTTGAAGTCATTCAAGGCGAGGGCGGAGTAAATGCTGCTAATGAAGCATTTTTGAAAAAGTGTGAGGAGCTATGTCAAAAGTTTGGTGCTCTATTTATTATAGATGAGGTGCAAACAGGGATTGGCAGAACAGGAAAGGCATTTGCTTATCAACATGCTGGTCTTTCACCGGATATCATTACAACTGCAAAAGGTCTTGGAAGTGGATTCCCAGTAGGTGCAATGATCGGAAAGGCACATTTGAAGGATACATTTAGCCCAGGAACACATGGCTCTACATTTGGTGGAACCCCACTTGCAATGGCTGCAGCCAAGGCTACATTAGATGAAATCTTTCAACCGGCATTTTTGCAATCAGTAAGCGAAAAAGGTGAATATTTAAAAAAACAGTTAAAAGAGCAATTAGCTGACATTCCGTTTGTGAAGGATGTTAAAGGGAAAGGCTTATTGCTTGGTATACAATGTGATCAAGAAGTGGGACCGATTATAGCAGAAATTCATAAGCAAGGTTTACTTGTATTAGTTGCAGGTCCAAAGGTTATCAGATTATTACCACCATTAACTGTCTCTTATGAAGAAATAGACGAGGCTGTTCAAATACTAAAGAATACACTTACAAAATATAGTAGCCTTCCAATCTAAGGCTGCATATTTTTTCGCTAATAATGAATAAAAATACCTTGTATGTAATAAATATACGCCATGGGGGGTGCGGAAGTTTGAAAGGTTATCTAGTTTTGGAAAACGGGGATCAATTCGAAGGGAACTGGGTTGGTCAAATACCAGCTGAACCGCTTGAAGGTGAGGTAGTATTTTTCACTGGAATGACTGGTTATCAAGAGGTCTTAACAGATCCTTCCTTTAAAGGACAAATCGTTGTATTTACTTATCCGTTAATCGGAAATTATGGGATAAATGAAATTGACTTTGAAAGCGTGATTCCACACGTTTCTGGGGTTATTGTCAGTGAATGTAGTTTAGAAAGTCATCATTATGAGGCAGTTAGTACGTTTAGTGCGTATTTACAAAAGTGGAATATCCCTCTGTTAGCAAATGTTGATACAAGAGCTGTTGTAAAAAGGATTCGTACAACAGGTGTAATGGGTGGGCAGATGGTCGTGGACCCAGAGCAGGCAACTCTTGATCACTATACTCCAATTGAAGAGAAAATGTTAACTAATGGAGTTTCAACGACAAAAATTGAAACGTATGGCACTGGCTTATATCATGTTGTATTGATCGATTTCGGTTATAAAAAATCAATTGTTACTTCTCTTAGCCATGTTGGTTGTAAAGTAACTGTTGTTCCATACAATACTTCATATGAAACAATTAAATCCTTAAAACCGGATGGAATCATGTTGTCAAATGGACCTGGAGATCCAATGCAACTGACATTCTATTTACCTGTTATTAAAAAGTTAGCTTTAAAATATCCAATATTAGCCATTTGCTTAGGACACCAATTACTTGGCCTTGCATTTGGGGCTAATACCAAAAAATTGAAGTTTGGTCATCGTGGAGCGAATCAGCCTGTTATAGATTTAGTAAAGAAAAAAGTGTTTATGACATCACAAAATCACACATTTATTGTTGATGACAGCAGTTTAACAGGAACCGGTTTTTCAGCAACATATTTAAATGTAAATGATAAGTCAGTGGAAGGGATGACTCATGAGAGTCTGCCAATTATCTCAGTTCAATTCCATCCAGAGGCACATCCGGGACCGAGCGACAGTTCTTGGTTATTTACAGATTTTGTTAGCTTGATGAATAGTGTAAGGAGAGAAAAAGTTTATGCCTAAATCAAATGACATCCAGACAGTACTAGTAATCGGATCAGGTCCCATTGTAATCGGGCAGGCAGCAGAGTTTGACTATGCAGGTACACAGGCGTGTTTAGCTTTAAAAGAGGAAGGTTGCCGAGTGATTCTCGTGAATAACAATCCTGCAACCATCATGACAGATGAAGCAAACGCCGATGCTGTTTATTTCGAACCTCTTACAGTGGAGAGCATTGAGAAAATAGTTGTTAAAGAAAAACCGGATGGCATATTAGCGACACTCGGTGGTCAAACAGGCTTAAACCTAGCTTTTTCTCTTCATGAAAAAGGTGTATTAGAAAAATACGGTGTAAAACTATTAGGAACTCCGATTGAGTCCATTAAAAAAGGGGAGGACCGTGAGGCCTTCCGTGAGCTTATGCACGAACTTAATGAACCTGTTCCTGAAAGTGAAATCGTCGAAGATATTGAATCAGCCCTTCATTTTGCTGAAAAGGTTGGTTTTCCAATTATCGTAAGGCCAGCTTATACATTGGGAGGCTTTGGAGGCGGGATTGCCAATGATCATGACGCTTTCATCGATCTTGTTAGAAGCGGCCTTGATGCCAGTCCAATTACACAATGTTTAATTGAAAAAAGCATTGCCGGCTTTAAGGAAATAGAATATGAGGTTATGCGCGATTCAAGTGATACATGTATCACGATTTGTAATATGGAAAATATCGACCCAGTTGGAATCCATACAGGTGATTCAATTGTTGTTGCTCCATCACAGACATTAACAGATGTTGAGTTTCAAATGCTGCGTGCAGCATCTGTTAAAATCATTCGTGCATTAGGGATAATCGGCGGATGCAATATTCAATTCGCATTAGACCCGGTAAGTAAAGATTATTACTTAATTGAAGTAAATCCTCGTGTAAGCCGTTCTTCAGCGCTTGCTTCCAAAGCAACCGGATATCCAATTGCCCGTATCGCTGCGAAATTAAGCCTCGGTTACACATTAGATGAGTTATTAAACCCTGTTACAGGACATACCTATGCCAGCTTCGAACCAGCCTTAGACTATGTTGTCATTAAATTTCCTTGCTGGCCGTTTGACAAATTCCCAGCTGCAAATCGGGTGTTGGGGACGCAAATGAAGGCAACCGGAGAAGTAATGGCAATTGATCGGAATTTAGAAAGTGCGTTACAAAAAGGGGTCCGTTCATTAGAATTAGGCACTGTTGGTTTAAAGCATGCATCGATCGAAAAGCTAAACGAAGAAGTGCTTATGTCGATTGTTAAAAACGCAGATGATCGCCGCTTCTTCGCTATTTTAGAGTTAATTAGAAGAGGCATAGATATAAAAAGTATTGAACAAGAAACAAAAATTAATTCATTTTTCTTAAGCGCATTTAAGCGTTTAATTCAAATGGAGCAGGAAATTGATTCTTATACAGTTGATAAAGTAACAGAAGAGTTTATGAAAAAAGTAAAAAAATATGGATTCTCAGATTCGTATTTGGCAACAGCTTGGAATGTTTCTGAAGCAGACATTCGTGATTTAAGAAAAGGTTTTAACATTTTTGCAGCTTATAAAATGGTAGATACATGTGCGGCTGAATTTGAAGCTAACACGCCATACTATTATTCAAGCTATTTCGGTGAGTGCGAGGTTGAACAAAGCGACAAGAAAAAAGTATGTATTATCGGCTCCGGACCAATTCGTATTGGTCAAGGCATAGAATTTGATTACAGTTCTGTTCACGGTGTTTTAGCCCTCCAAGAAGAAGGCTATGAAACAATTATGATTAATAATAATCCAGAAACTGTCAGCACAGACTATGAAATGGCAGACCGCTTATATTTTGAACCATTAACACTGGAGGATGTCCTAAATGTGCTTGAAGTGGAAGGCACTAACGATGTAATCGTTCAATTTGGCGGACAGACCGCCATTAATCTAGTTTCTCAGTTGGAACAAGCCGGTGTAAACCTTCTTGGAACGAGTGAAGATATAATTGATCAACTGGAAGATCGTGATCGTTTTTATCAGCTTTTACGTAAAGTGGATGTTCCACATATACCAGGTGAAATTGCCGAAAATATAGATGATTTAAAAGCAAAGGCTGCGTTGATTGGATTCCCGATCCTTTTAAGACCATCCTATGTAATTGGCGGTAAAGGGATGATTATTCTTAAGAATGAACAGGAATTAGATCAATTAATAACAGGTCAAACTGAACAAGTATTCCCAATTCTTTTAGATGCTTATGTTGCTGGCAAAGAAGCCGAAGTGGATGTCCTAACGGACGGAGAAGAAATTTTAATACCTACCATCATTGAGCATGTCGAAAAGGCTGGCGTCCATTCAGGAGATAGTACAGCGATTTTACCTTCCATATCAATTTCGGATCATGAAAAAGGGCTAATGGCTGAGTATTCAAAGCGAATTGCGAAGGAACTGAATTTTAAAGGCATCATGAATATTCAATTTGTCCTTTCTGAGGCAAAGGTTTATGTGTTAGAGGTAAATCCGCGTGCAAGTAGAACGGTGCCAATCTTAAGTAAGGTAACAGGCGTACCTGCAATACAAATTGCGACAAAATTATTGCTTGGGAAATATTTAACTGATATTTCAGACCAAAAAGGTCTTTTACCTGATCGTCCTTATATCACGATTAAGTATCCTGTATTCTCAACGATCAAGCTTGCCGGCTTAGATCCGGTATTAGGCCCGGAAATGAAATCAACCGGCGAAGGGATTGCGATTGCCGAAACAAAGCAAGAGGCATTTTATAAAGTATTCCACTGGAATGAACAAAAAGCGCACAATAAAAATGAAATCTTCATTGATGACAGTGACTTAGACAACGATTTTATCGAAGCTATTAGCAGCTTAATTAATAAAGCAGGCTTAACAGTTGCAAAAAATAAAGATTATGAAAAATGGGTGCAAAATCCCAAAGCATTAGCATTAATTAGTTTATCTAAAAAGAAAACGGAACAAGAAATTGAAAAACGTCAACTAGCGTTAAAATATCGTCTCCATGTTTTTACAGAATGGGAAACAGTAGAAGGATTTTTACTAGGTATTAGAGAAAGTAGCTTTAGTGTTAATTCGATTCAAGATTGGCTAACGAAAAAAAATATTGAGAAGGAAGTGGTTTAAATGAGCACAACAATGATTGCAGCACCGAAATTGCACGTAGATGATTTGTTAACATTAATTGATTTAACCCAAGACGAAATCGTAGATATAATTAAAACAGCCATTGAGTTAAAAAAGCTGCACAAAGCAGGTCAACACTTAGACGTATTAAAAGGAAAAACGATGGGAATGATTTTTGAAAAATCATCAACCCGTACTCGTGTTTCCTTCGAAGCAGGAATGACTCAATTAGGCGGCCATTCCATCTTCTTAAGCAGTAAAGATACACAGTTGGGAAGAGGAGAGCCTATTTCCGATACGGCACAAGTTCTGTCTGAGTACATCGATATTATTATGATTCGTACTTTTGAGCATGAACGTGTTGTTGAATTAGCAAAACATGCAACGATCCCTGTTATTAATGCCCTAACAGATGATTATCATCCATGTCAGGCCTTAGCAGACTTAATGACAATTTATGAAATTAAAGGAAGCTTAAAAGGGCAAAAGCTTGTATATGTTGGCGATGGCAATAATGTAGCACACTCGTTAATGATAGGCTCCGCTAAAGTTGGCGTGGATTGCATCGTCGCTTGTCCTGATGCCTATCAACCAAAAGCTGAAGTTGTTGAGATTGCCAAAAAGTTTGCTGAGGAAACGGGTGCAACGATCGAAGTAGTCAATGATCCAATTGAAGCTGTTAAAGGCGCTGATTTCATCTATACTGATGTTTGGACAAGTATGGGCTTTGAAGACGAGGCTGCTGAAAGAATACAGACTTTACAACCATACCAAGTGAATGCTAAATTAATGCAATATGCTAAGGATGATTATTCCTTTATGCATTGTTTACCTGCACATCGCGGTGAAGAAGTAACAGCTGATATTATTGATGGCCCACATTCTGTTGTAGTTCAAGAGGCCGGCAACCGACTTCATGTACAAAAAGCGTTAATTTTAGGGTTGCTTAATAAATAATGTTTTATACGAAGGGCTTTCTCAATTAGTTGAGAAGTCCTTTTTGTATTTTCTCCACCTTTATCCATTAATGAGTTTAAAGAAACCGGACATAATAGTAGTGAACCTTAAATTCAAGGAGGTTTTTATAATGGGGCAACCACGTCAATTTCGCGCCGGTCAGAAAGCACCGAATAATGGAATTTATGTTGAAATCGGTGAAACTGGATCAATGGTCCAAAAACCGCAATCAATAAGGCTTGAAGTCGGGGAGCGTTTCCCAGAGAATTCAAACCATAACCGTGTCTGGACGTATAAGAGTAAGTTTAAATAAGAAACACTATCCGCCTGAAGTTCATAGGGCGGATTTTTTTTGTTAAATCGCTTATTTAGTTGAATTTTTCACTGAAAATGCCCTATAATATAAATAGGTCAAAGTTGGTCAAATTATTCGAAAGGTGAGAGGGATTAATATGGATATGAATAAAATGACTGAGAAAACACAAGAAGCCTTAGTCAACTCCCAGTCGTTGGCTGTGAGAAAAGGACACCAGCAAGTAGACGTTGAACATGTATTTTCTTCACTCCTTACCCAAGAGGATGGGATCACTACTAGCATTTTACAAAAATTAAATATTAACCCGGGAACCGTCCAAAAATTAGTCGAGGAAGCTTTAAATAAGCTGCCAAAGGTATCTGGTTCAGGAGTTGAATCAGGTGCTGTTTATATTACACAAAGATTGCAGTCATTATTAGTCCGTGCTGAAGATGAAGCGAGCCGCTTGAAAGATGAGTATATTTCTGTTGAACATTTAATATTGGCTATGACTGACGAAAAACAAACGACAGAAATAGCAAAAATCTTTCAACAAATCGGCTTTGATCGTGCTTCCTTATTAAAGGTGCTTACGGAGGTACGAGGAAATCAACGGGTAACAAGTCCGACTCCGGAAGTCACTTACGATGCTCTTAAAAAATATGGACGTGACTTAGTTGAAGATGTTAAAAAGGGAAAAATCGACCCAGTCATTGGCCGTGATGCTGAAATAAGACGGGTTATTCGGATTTTATCAAGGAAGACAAAAAATAACCCAGTCCTAATTGGGGAGCCGGGGGTAGGTAAAACAGCAATAGTTGAAGGCCTTGCGCAAAGGATCGTTCGCAAAGACGTACCCGAAGGATTAAAGGATAAAACGATTTTTTCATTAGATATGAGCTCCCTTGTAGCTGGCGCCAAATATCGTGGTGAATTTGAAGAACGATTAAAGGCAGTCTTAAATGAGGTTAAAAAGAGCAATGGCAGAATTTTATTATTTATCGATGAGCTTCATACAATTGTAGGAGCTGGTAAATCAGAAGGTGCGATGGATGCCGGCAATATGTTAAAGCCAATGCTTGCTCGTGGGGAACTGCACTGTATTGGTGCCACGACATTGGATGAACATCGAAAATATATTGAAAAGGATCCCGCGCTTGAAAGAAGATTTCAACAGGTGCTTGTAGAAGAACCAACAGTTGAAGATACGATTTCAATCTTACGAGGATTAAAAGAAAGATTTGAAATTCACCATGGGGTTAACATCCATGACCGTGCCCTTGTAACAGCAGCTGTGCTGTCAGACCGTTATATTACGGAACGATTTTTGCCTGATAAAGCTATTGATCTGATTGATGAAGCATGTGCAACGATTCGAACAGAAATTGATTCGATGCCTTCTGAATTAGATGAAGTGACACGTAAGATCATGCAGTTGGAAATCGAGGAAGCCGCCCTAAGTAAAGAAAAGGATCAAGCAAGCCAAGAGCGGTTAGAGGCTTTAAGAAAAGAATTAGCAAATTTCAAAGAAACTGCCCATGTGATGAAAGCGAAATGGGATGAAGAGAAAAAAGAGCTACAAATGATTCAACAGTTAAGGGAACAGCTCGAAGCATTAAGACGTTCACTTGAAGATGCGGAAGCAAAGTATGATTTAAATAAAGCGGCAGAGCTAAGACATGGAAAAATCCCTGCACTTGAAAAGCAATTAAAAGAAAAAGAACAACAATTAATGATGTCAGAAAAAGAAGGCCGACTTCTTCGGGAAGAAGTAACAGAAGAGGAAGTCGCAGAGATTGTCGGCCGTTGGACAGGGATTCCAGTATCGAGACTGGTGGAAGGAGAGCGTGAAAAACTTCTTCGTTTGGATCAAATACTCCATGAACGGGTTATCGGCCAGGATGAGGCTGTACAGCTTGTTGCGGATGCTGTCATTAGGGCTCGTGCAGGTGTGAAAGACCCTAACCGTCCAATCGGTTCTTTCATTTTTCTAGGACCGACAGGGGTTGGTAAAACGGAGCTAGCCAAAGCACTGGCAGAAAGCTTGTTTGATAGTGAAGAGCATATGATTCGGATCGATATGTCCGAATATATGGAAAAGCACGCTGTATCAAGATTGATTGGGGCCCCTCCAGGATATGTTGGCTACGAAGAAGGGGGACAATTAACAGAAGCCGTTAGAAGAAAACCGTATTCCGTTATTTTATTAGATGAAATTGAAAAAGCCCATCCAGAAGTATTCAATATCCTTCTGCAAATGCTTGATGACGGTAGGATTACGGATTCAAAAGGTCGTGTAGTTGATTTTAAAAATACAGTCATTATCATGACATCGAATATTGGATCTGCCCATTTACTAGAAGGATTAACCGATAGTGGACAAATTCAGGAGCCAGTTCGTGAAAAAGTATTGGCTCAACTGCGCCACCATTTCCGTCCTGAATTCTTAAACCGGGTAGATGATACGATTTTGTTTAAGCCTTTAACTGTAAAAGAAATCTCTGGTATTGTCGGTAAACTTGTTAATGAATTACAAGCACGCCTTCAGGATCGTCAAATTAAATTGTCGCTAACGGAGGAAACTAAATTGTTTATTGCTAATGAAGGCTTTGACCCAGTATACGGCGCACGACCATTGAAACGTTTTATTCAACGTTTTATTGAAACAAAAGTAGCTAGGGAAATTATTGCAGGTAATATAATAGACGGTTCCAATGTTGTCATTGATGTTGAAAACGGCGACTTAAAGATAAAGGTCACCGAATAGAATAAAAAGAGGCTGAATCCGTGATTCAGCCTCTTCCTTTTAGTGATGTTCTTGTGGTTCGTTTGGTACGCCTGCTTCACCAAGGAAAATAACGATAATTGAAAATACTGCGCAAAGGAAAACACCTTGCATGAAATTATATGTACCACCCGTCATACTGCTTACTACATATACAAGCATTTGGCTTAATAAAAATGTCCAGAATACAGTCCAAAATATACGCATTACTTATTCACCTCGATTTTAAGCACGTTTGAAATTAATTTTACCATATATTAAGTTAAAAATATAGGTAAATAACCTTTGCTTTTTTTAAATTATGTCATACATTAGAAGTGTATGTACAAGAGTAAAGAGGCGGGGAAAACAATGAATCTCGATCAACATTTTTTTAAAATTAATGATCAATGGAACGTAATTCACCTTCCTGAACGCCCCAATGGCTTTGCTATCTTAATTATCGGTGATCAGAATCATTATGTGGACAAAACGACAAGCTTGTGGATTCAAAATCCAGAACGATTTCAAATGCTTGAAAATTTAAGGGAAAAAGGTTACACGATTTTTTATTCTAATTTATTTGGCAGACATTGGGGGAGTCCAAAGTCAGTTCATCTGTTAAAACAGCTTTATCATTTAGTAATCCGTAGAGAAATTCTAAATGACAAAATTCACGTAATCGCTGAGGGCATGGGTGCTCTGACTGCATTAAGACTAATGAATGAAATGGAACCATCACTTCGATCTGTCTCAATGTTAAGTCCTTGCCTAGATCTTAAAGCTTTTATAAATACCGAAAAAAATAATAAATTATTTTATAAAAGATTACTGAAAGAATTAGCCTTTTCTTATAAGATTGAAGAAAAATATGTTGAATCAGAAATAATCAACAATTTTGATCTTTGTAATTTTACATCTAAAACTCCGGTGAAAATTTGGCACTCTACAAATCGGGTCCTATATTCATTTTCTGATCATAGCCGAAGTTTTGAGAAAATCCGTGAGCAAGAAGGAGCACCAATAGAACTTTCGATACATTTATTTGAAAAAAGATTTCATATTACTTCAAACATTATTTCTTACCTAAAAAGATATGAGCAGGTTTTATGAGAAGGGCGGACAAAGTTCTGTCCTTTTCTTTTTTTATTCTAAAATTAGCAGTCCGGCATAGTTATTAAGTAAAATAGACTTGGAGGGCTTTTCATGAAGAAAGCGATGGTAATTGGTTCACTAGGATTTATCGGCTTTTCCCTTTCTAAACGTCTTTTGGAGGAAGAGTTTGAAGTTATTGGGATTGATCATTTTTCTGAAAAACATGACCAACTTAAAGAGCAAAAGCTGTTGGAAATTGCTAGGAATAGTAATTTAATATATATTAATAATCCAGTTGAAAATCTTATTTTAAAAGAAGTGGCCGAGAGTTGTGATGTCCTATATTATTGCTTACATGACTCAGATATTAATAAAAACAATATAAATAAAAAAATGACAAAAATGAAAGATATTCTTACGAAGGTAATGGACTATTGCAATGAAATTATGTGTAAATTTGTTTATCTTTCATCCTACGAAAGCTTAAATCAACGTAACCCAATAGGTCAAATGAAAATGGAAGAAGAATATGAAATTAAAAATTACAGTAAACTGAACAAAAACTTTTTTTTTCATATTGTGCAGCTTCCGACAGTCTATGGTCCGTGGCAGCCTGATTCGATGACGTTTCAACAATTAATTATGGGAAAGGATTCACCTTCGATCGATCCAATTAGAGAGGATGCTATTTTTGTTGAAGACTTAGTAGAAATTTTATTAGAATTACCAGCAGATTTAGATGTCAATAAAATAATAAAAATTAACAGCAATAGAAAAAATCAGTGGCAAGAAGGGGTAAATCTTATTAAAGGAACTTCAAATCCGAAACAGGAGTCAAGTGAACTTGAGGTAAAGAATGCGAAGGATCAGGAAGTCTATCATAGGCATTTACAAACAACTCTAGAAGAAGGAATCAGACGACAAAAGGAGCATTATAAGTATCTACAAAAACTAAAAGGATTAGGATTAATTTAAAATCCTTTTACATCTTTGTATCTGTTGGGTAAAATAGAAATGTTGGATACATAGATGAAATGGATATAATAGGGAGGGGCTTGTTTTGAAAAAGCTTCTTTTAATTTTGGCAACATTTATACTATTAGTCACTGCTTGTGGACAACCAGCTACCAATCTTTCAACAACAAAGATAGGATTACTTTTACCGGATACAATCAATGAACCAATATGGGGGAATAAAGGGTATAAAGGCCTATTATTGATACAATCTGCATTAAAGGCTGATGTTTATTATAAAGAAAGTATGAAAACGAGAATGGAAGTAAAGGAAGCGTTGGATGAATTTGAAGAGGAAGGCGTTAACCTTGTATTCGGACATGGGGGTGAGTATGGTCCTTTTTTCGAAGAATTACATAACGACTATCCTGATATGGATTTTGTATATTTTAACGGAAACTTTACAGCTGAAAATGTGACGAGTATTAAATTTGAATCTCATGCAATGGGATTTTTTGGTGGAATGGTTGCAGCAGAAATGAGTAAAACAAAACATATTGGTGTCATTTCAGCTTTTAATTGGCAGCCAGAGGTTGAGGGGTTTGTTAAGGGAGCTGAATATCAAGACCCGAATGTGGTTGTTGATGTTCATTATACGAAGAGCTGGAGCAATAAGGAAAAAGCTTTAAAAGCCTACAGTGAAATGGAAAAGACAGGTGTTGATGTGTTTTATCCTGCCGGTGATTCCTTTAATCTTCCGGTAATTGAAGCTGTAAAAGAGGACGGGCATTATGCAATTGGTTATGTCTCTGATCAATTAGATCTAGGTGAATCAACGGTTCTAACTAGTACGGTTCAACATGTCGAAGGGCTTTACAAACTGATTGCCACTCAATATATTGCCGGCAAGTTTCAGCATGGAATTAAAACCTTTGATTTTGGAGATGATGTTATTTCTTTAGGAGACTTTAGCCCGGAAGTTCCTGATGAACTGAAGGTTGAAGTTAATAAAGCTGTTGAATTATACAAATTAACTGGGGAGTTTCCCGGTAGAAAATAATGAGATGAAGGGGTAAAGATGATGGATCAAGAAAAAAATTTTAAATTTATGCAAATTGCGATGAAGTATTTACCTGAGGCACAAATGATGCTTAAGGAAAAAGGGATGGAAGTAAATATGGATATGATGCAGCCAATGCTCGATGTCCTATTAAAGGTCATGAACGATGCGTATGAGCTTGGAGCATCGGAAGCTAAAGCCGAGTAAAAAGTTTGTTTGAAGGGGTGGACCTAACAGTCGACCTCTTTTGTACATTTCTTTTTATAGACAAGAACTAGTAAGTGTTATAAAATTAGTACCAAGTCATAATATTTGATCATATACCATGATCATAAATTTTGAGAATGCAAAGGGGTTTTGTTAATGAATGCTGGTATAATTGGTATTGGACGTTATCTTCCTGAGAAAATTGTTACAAATGCAGACTTAGAGAAGATTATGGATACTTCAGATGAGTGGATTCAAACAAGAACAGGAATTAAAGAAAGAAGGATTGCTGACGATACAATCAATACTTCACATATGGCTTTTTTTGCTGCTGAAAAAGCAATCGCGAATGCTGGAATTACGGCAGAGGATATCGATTTAATCATTACGGCTACCGTTACACCTGACTCTCCTTTCCCATCCGTTTCATGCTTAGTTCAAGAAAAGCTAGGTGCGAAAAAAGCGGCAGCAATGGATATTGGAGCTGCATGTGCTGGCTTCATGTATGCGATGGTAACAGCTCAGCAATTTATTCAAACAGGAACATACAAAAATGTGCTTGTAATTGGTGTTGAAAAGCTTTCAAAAATTACCGATTGGACTGACCGCAATACAGCAGTATTGTTCGGTGATGGAGCTGCTGCGGCTGTTATAGCGCCGGTATCAGAAGGAAGAGGAATTCTTTCATTTGAGTTAGGTGCAGATGGCGTTGGGGCAAAGCATCTTTATCAGGATGAGTACATTATTATGAATGGCCGTGAAGTCTTTAAATTTGCAGTCCGTCAAATGGGTGAATCAGCTGTCAATGTAATCGAAAAAGCTGGTTTAACGAAGGAAGATGTTGATTTTTTAGTTCCACACCAAGCTAATATTCGAATTATGGAAGCATCTAGACAAAGGCTAGAGCTACCAGAAGAAAAAATGTCAAAAACAGTAGACAAATATGGCAATACATCATCATCCTCTATTCCGATTGCATTAGTTGAGGAAATTGAAAATGGAAAAATAAAAGATGATGATATCATTGTTATGGTCGGTTTTGGCGGCGGTTTAACTTGGGGAGCTATTGCTTTGAGATGGGGCAAATAATTTAGCAGGAATTCGTAAGCAATGATAGAATTATAATAAATTGTACATTTCAATATGAAAGGTGTCATGCGTTTATGGAAAAAAGACGAGTTGTAATAACAGGACTCGGTGCGGTTACACCATGTGGTCTTGATGTAGATACGACTTGGAACAATGTAATCAACGGAGTCTCAGGCGTCAATGAAGTTACACGGGTGGATAAAGAATTATTCCCTGCTAAAGTAGCAGCTGAACTGAAAAACTTCAATCCTGAAGATTTTATGGATAAAAAAGAAGCAAGAAGAATGGACCGTTTCACTCAATATGCACTTGCAGCGGCTTTTATGGCTGTTAAAGATGCTAATTTAGAAATTACCGATGAGAATGCTGAAAGAGTTGGGGTTTGGATTGGCTCTGGTATTGGTGGAATGGAAACCCATGAAGAACAACATAAAAACTTCTTGGAAAAAGGGTACCGCCGTGTAAGTCCTTTTTATGTACCAATGATGATTGCAGATATGGCTGCAGGGCAAGTATCCATTGCCTTAGGTGCAAAGGGTATTAATGCATGTACAACAACTGCATGTGCTTCTGGTGCTAATTCAATCGGTGATGCATTTAAGGTCATACAGCGTGGGGATGCCGACGTTATGATCACAGGTGGAACGGAAGCCCCAATTACGAATATGTCATTTGCTGGTTTCTGTATGGCAAAAGCTTTATCTACAAATCCGGACCCTAAAACGGCAAGTCGTCCATTTGATTTAAATCGTGATGGATTTGTTATGGGAGAAGGAGCAGGCATAGTCGTTCTTGAATCATTAGAAACAGCATTAGCCCGCGGCGCAAAGATTTACGCTGAACTTGTTGGGTACGGAGCAACTGGTGATGCCTACCACATTACTGCACCGGCACCAGGTGGTGAAGGCGGAGCAAGAGCGATGAAACAGGCATTACAGGATGCAGGTTTGCAGCCGGAAGATATTAATTATATTAATGCCCATGGTACAAGTACTGACTATAATGATAAATATGAAACAATGGCAATTAAAGAGGTATTCGGTGAACATGCTTATAAATTAGCAGTAAGCTCAACTAAGTCGGTGACAGGTCACTTATTAGGAGCTGCTGGTGCTGTTGAAGCTATCTTTTCAGTAAAAGCAATTACCGATGGAATCATTCCTCCGACCATGAATCTTGAAACTCCAGATCCTGAATGTGACCTAGACTATGTTCCAAATCAGGCTAGAAAACAGACAGTAAACGCTGTATTAAGTAGCTCACTAGGATTTGGCGGACATAACGTTTCATTAGTCTTCAAAAAATACGAATAATAAAAGCCACCCGAATGGGTGGCTTTTAAAATGTAAAGAAGGTATATCATTGTCTAGCTCCATCGCCTATCAAACTTCAGGACTCCTCCAGTTTGCTAGGCGATGAGCAAGGCGCTTGCGCTTTTCTATTTAATGCACATCTGCTGCAATTTCACTCATGCTGACTTCATCGTCTGAAACAACCTGTGGTTGTGTAGAAGAGAAAAAGTCCTTTAAAGCTTGTTTGTTTTCTTTGCGGTCAATAGCTAAAACTGAGCCTGCATGGGAATAGCTCTTGTTTTCAAATGAGCCGTCAACAGGTATACGAATCGTTTCGATCTCTTTTGGATTCATTAAAAAGTTTGTTCCTAACGCTAGAATCTTTTTAGAACCGATATTTGTATCAATGTAAGGGATAATGGTTCCCATCATTTTAGGTAATTTGGTTAATCCGTTAATGCTAATCAATTCATCTTTCACAGCCGAAATAACCTGCTGCTGTCTACGAACCCTTCCGAAGTCACTTTCAGCATCATGACGGAAGCGGGCATACTCCAATAATTCCTTCCCGTTAAGCTTTTGTAAACCAGGTTGGAAGTTAATATATAGACCACCTGCACGATCTGTGTATTTCATTCTCTTTTCAACGTCAATATCTACACCATTTGGTGATAATACATCGACAACATTGGAAAAACCATCAAAATTTACGATAGCATAATATTGGACATCTATATCAAAGTTTTCTTTTAAAGTTTTGCGTACTAATTCGGCCCCACCATAGGCGTAGGCTTGGTTTATTTTATTATCTTTATATCCTGGGATTGAAACATAAGTATCTCTCATGACTGATGCAAGTTTAGCAGAACCTGTTTCTGGGTCATACTGTGCTATCATGATTGTATCAGTCCGTCCTTCTGAAGACAGGGAGTCTACACCAAGGAGTAGTACATTTATTTTTTCTAAATCTTTTACTCCTTTAAAGGTAGATTCATCTTCATTATTCTTTTTACTTGTGCTTGGCAAATCATTATCATTGGAGGCGGAAATATAGGCTGTATAATATTGGAAAACTCCGTAACCAATCATAGCTATAAAAAATGTTAATAGAATAAGACCGATTTTAAACGGACTTTTTTTTCTTCTTCTTTTTGACGTTCGTATTTGTTGATCTATGTTTTTTCTACGCTCAATGCGCGAGGACATCCCGATGTTCACCTCTCCTTAAATATACACAATAATGAATGTTTTTAAAAATACTCTCAGACTTATAGATTACTAGATTCGACACCTATTTACAATATTAACATAAAATATGTTTATTTTCTCCTACATATTTTTATTAGTGTTACATAAAAATGGTAAAAAGGACAAGCAAGAAGGGTGGAAGGGGTAATGATACTACTATTTTATTGGGGATTGGATAAGTTATGATATTTAGGCTTTTTCTTTTTTTATTAGGATTTGGACTTGCAGTTGTAGGTGGGGTAACTGTTATTGCTTATCTGAATGTCATGGCGATGGGATTGTCCTTTCTCGAATACCTATTATATATTAGTACAAGAATGGAGTGTTATCTCCTGATGATTGGCATTATGCTCATCACAATCAGTATTTATATACCTTTAAATGAGAAAAATAGAAAAAAATGAATTAATTGTTTTGACTGGAATAAATTGCTTCTCAACTGACAATACTGTTTTTTAACAATGTGATGTGAAGTGAGGGGTAAAACATGTTGTATCTGCACGATGTTTGGGTGAATTGGTTTGAAGGAGAAGAGAATGGTTATAATGTTTGTCATTTTCATGAATGGAGAAAAGAGGATACCGTTGAACTTTTAGACCAAACACCGCTGATAAAGGTAGAAACAGTATTATTCCATTATATTGAAAATGATTTATCAGATCTGCCTCAGCAGCTTTTAGAGGATGTGTATCAAAAAAGCTTTGTTCGCAAAAATCATGAACGGATTCAGCTAGACTATTGTTTTATCGTAACAGATGGAGTGGGAATTTTGGCGGTCGATACTTTGGGCTACCATATACCAATTAAAAAGAGCAGACTTATTCCGAGACAAGAGCAGTTAGTGTACGATATGGTTGAGAGCCTTGAGCCTACAATTTATAATTTTGAAGATAGGACAAAGAAGGAATATCATATCCTGTCACCTTCCCCTAAATTGATGAAAGGGCTTACAAGAAAGGAAAGACAGTTAAAACAGTTATTGTTTATGGCACTGGATCAGCTGCATTCAACAGGGAACCCAGCCGAAATTAGATATTGGTATACAGAATGGAATCCTACCAAATACCAAGAAATTCAAAAACAAAATTTCGACGATGTTTGGAACAAATTATATGAGGAAGCGAAGGATGGCTGGACATTAAGACATGAGCATCTTTGTGAACGGCTTGTGAAAGGACAACCTTTTTTCGAAAAGCTTTGGGAATTAGAAAAAGGTACAAAAGTAAATTAGGGCTAGGACGATGGGGTTGTCTTAGCCCTTTTTGCTTTTCCATGTCTAGCTTCAGCGCCCAGCGACTAGTAAACTTCGCCCACCTCCCTACGATAAGTCAACAAGGTGAATCCCTTCGTTCGCCGCCGGATATCCTTTATCTCAGTCGATGTGCTCCAGTTTTGTCGTGCGCTGAACGGGCGCTTCCGCTTTTCTTATTTTCTTGTTTTTCTGCCTAAACCAATAGCTTTTTCTACCTTTTTCATCATTTTTGCTGCTACAGCGTTAGCTTTTTCAGCCCCAAGGTCTAAATATTCATCAAGCTTTTCTGATTCAAGCAGACTATAATATCTCTCTTGAATTGGTTTTATTGTATTAATAACTGTCCCAGCAACGTCCGCTTTAAATTCTCCGTAGCCTTTACCTTCATATTGCTTCTCTAGATTTTCAATAGACTGATTGGAGCAGATTGAATAAATCGTTAATAGGTTGGATACGCCGGCTTTGTTATCTTTATCAAACTTAATAATGCCTTCAGAGTCCGTTACGGCACTTTTAATTTTCTTTTCAATTTGCTTTTCGTCATCAAGCATAGAGATAAAGGCTTTGGTATTTGGATCTGATTTACTCATCTTTTTCGTAGGATCCTGTAGCGACATGATTCTTGATCCTACCTTTGGGATACTTACCTCAGGTATTGTAAAGATTTCATTGTATTTCTTATTAAACCTTTCAGCTAAATCACGTGTTAATTCAAGGTGCTGCTTTTGATCTTCCCCTACTGGTACGATATCGGTTTTGTATAATAGAATGTCCGCTACCATTAATGGTGGATAGGTTAATAATCCTGCAGAAACGGCATCCTTTCCTGCTGATTTATCCTTAAATTGGGTCATTCTTTCCAGTTCCCCGATATAGCTTATACATTGCATAACCCAGCCTAGCTGTGCATGGGCTGGAACTTCTGACTGAATAAATAATGTTGATTTTAGAGGATCGATACCAACAGCTATGTATAGTGCAGCGAGGCTGCGGATATTTTGTTGAAGCTGTTTTGGATCTTGAGGGACGGTTATTGCATGTTCGTCAACAATACAGAAATAACATTGATTGTTCTCCTGTAAATCAACGAAATGCTTCAATGCTCCAAGATAGTTTCCTAATGTGATTGTACCGCTAGGCTGAATGCCGGAAAAAATAATTGACATTTTTTATTCCTCCTTGAATTTTCAATCATTTTAGTATGAATCCAAATTAGAAAGACACGACTTGCCGCCCATAATGGCGGAAGTCGGAGAAAGGATAAAAATTCTGATAGTACAAAAAGGTCCATTCGTCCCGCTATGGTAAGGGACGAATGGACCGTGGTGCCACCCTTGTTATTCTATGTAAGAATCACTTCAATACGCTGCCGGATGTGCTCAAAAGCCCATTCCATATTTTTTCACTGCTTGTTTCCACCAACCACAAGCTCTCTGTAAGCTGCCAAATATGTACTTTTCTTTCTCATTGCAATTACCAATATTAATTTTTGAAATTTGAATTTTATTATAGTAAACCCATCCATAAAAATCAAGCTATTATTTACAGAGTAATAGAATGAAATTGAAATTTAAAGGAAAGGCTACAAATAAAAGGAAAGGTTCATATTGGAGGTTATTATGAAAGGTAAGTGGTTCTTATTGCTTATTTTATCACTTATATTTTCTATAATGTTTTCTGCCTGTGGATTTAAGGGCAACGAAAGAACAAGAACATCAAGTACAGGCCAGATTCTTAATCTTTTAGAGGCTGCGGAATTGCCAACGATGGATACTACACAGGCAGATGATAGTGCATCGTTTTCAGCAATGAATCAAGTCTTTGAAGGATTATTTCGCTTAGGTCCAGATAATACACCGGTCCCAGGAGTTGCAAAAGAAGTTATAAAAAGTAAACAGGGTCACGTACTTACGTTTATCCTAAATGAGGATGCAAATTGGAGTGATGGCTCTAAGGTAACGGCCCATGACTTTATCTATGCTTGGAAAAAGGCGTTAACACCCGAGACCCTTTCTCCTTATGCCTATTTAATGAAACCAATAAAAAATGCAGAGGCGATTATGTCTAAGGGTGATCCTCTATTTGGAAGGATTGAGGAATTAGGTGTGAAGGCCCTTGATAATAAGACATTAGAAGTGACACTTGAAATTCCTGTACCATACTTCATTAGCTTAACATCCTTTCCAACATTTTTTCCGCAAAAACAAGAGTATGTAAAAGAAAAAGGATCAGATTATGCCCTTTATGCAGATAAAATGCTTTATAACGGCCCCTTTTTAATGTCCAATTGGAGTACAAGTGGATGGACTTTTAAGAAAAATCCAGAGTATTGGGATAGAGACATAGTTAAATTAGACCAAATAAATTATCGAGTTATTAAAGATTCTTCAGCGGAAACAAATTTATTTGAAACAGGTCAGGCTGATCGTGCTGGCTTAAGTGCGGAATTAGTGGAACTCTATAAAGACCATCCAGATTTCTTAACTTACAGTGAACCAACAATGTGGTACTTAAAGTTCAATGTAGACCGTATTCCGATCAAACAGCGAAAAGCGATTCAAAGAGCAATCAATAAAGAAGCTTTTGTTACCAATTTATTAAATAACGGTTCCTTGCCTGCCGATTATTTCTTCCCTTCAGGATTTGTAAAAAATCCGACAACAGGCGAGGATTTCCGAAAAAAATATGGCAATATCGTTTCCTATAATGTAGAGGAGGCACAGCATTATTGGCAGGAGGCCGGGTCCCCTACCGTGACATGGGATTTATTAATAAATGACCGTGATGAAATGAAAATGATCGCAGAGTATATTAAAAATCAATTAGAAACAACACTGCCTGGTCTAACAATTAACATTAATGTGCAACCATTCAAACAACGCTTAGCCCTTGATGATGCGATAGATTATGATATTCAGTTTTGGGGATGGGGACCCGACTATCAAGATCCACTAACATTTATGGATCTATGGGTCACAAATGGCGGTAATAATAAAACGAATTACGCGAGTCCGGTCTATGACAACATAATCCGGGAGGCTGTGAATAATCTTGATGATTTAAATGCACGCTTTGAAAGCCTTCAAGATGCTGAAGTTATTCTTCTCAAAGAAGATGCTGTAATAGCGCCATTATACCAACGTGGGCGAGCAGTGTTGCAAAAACACTATGTTAAAGATTTAATTGTCCATCCATTTGGCCCGGACTATAGCTTTAAATGGGCGTATATAGAAAACAAAGATTTTTAGAACATGCGGCGTGGGGGTGTTAAAGTGGTACGTTATTTACTTGGCCGATTTTTTTATATGCTTATTACTTTTTTAATTATCGCAACCCTAACCTTTTTTCTTATGCAAACATTGCCGGGTACACCATTCAATGACGAAAAGCTGACAGAAACTCAAATAGAATTAATGAATCAACGTTATGGGTTAGACAAGCCTGTCGTTGTTCAGTATGTCATTTATATAAAGAATTTATTTCAAGGGGACCTCGGTGTCTCTTTTCAATTTGACGGGCGACCAGTAGCGAAAATTATTGGAGAACGAATTCCCGTCTCCGCCTTTTTGGGCAGTCAGGCTTTACTATTCGGGACTTTGATAGGATTAGTTTTAGGAATTCTTTCCGCCCTTCGCCATAACACGATGATCGATTATGGTGCGATGGTCATTGCCGTTATCGGGTTATCAATACCATCCTTTGTTTTTGCTGGTTTGTTGCAGTATTGGGTAAGTGTTAGGTGGAAGTTGCTCCCTGCAGCATTTTGGGAAAGTTATGAATATACAATTCTCCCTACCATTTCGCTTTCTGTCTTTGTTATCGCCCAAGTGGCTCGGTTTATGAGAACGGAGATGCTTGAAGTTCTCGGACAAGATTATATTATTACCGCTAAAGCAAAGGGTATGAGTCAAGTCGTGATTGTCTTAAAACATACAATTCGAAACGCATTAATACCAGTTATAACAATCTTAGGACCACTTGCAGTGAATATTATGACAGGGTCTTTAGTGATCGAAAAAATTTTCGGTGTGCCAGGTCTTGGAGAACAATTTGTACTATCGATTATGACCAATGATTATCCAGTCATTATGGGGACAACATTATTTTACGCCGCATTGTTTATAGGGATTGTCTTTATTGTTGATGTGCTGTATTGTCTTATCGACCCAAGAATTCGCATAGCTGGAGGTAATCGGGAGTAATGAGGGAGGATAATTACATCATACATAAGGAAATGTTCCAACCAGCGAAAATTGAATCAAGCTATAAAGAAACGATTATACGGGAAAGTCTCACGTTTTGGCAGGATGCATGGATCAGATTGCGAATAAACAAAGGCGCTTTTGCCGGGTTAATTATCATTTGCTCGATCATCTTATTAGCGATCGTTGGTCCATTTTTAAGTCCTTTTTCGTACGATGAACAAGATTTGTCACGGGCCAACTTGCCTCCCAAAATCCCGGTTATAGAGAAAGTTCCCTTCATAGGATTCAGTGGATATGATATTCGTGGAATAGACCAATACGAGAAAAAAGGCATAAAAGACTATCATTGGTTTGGTACAGATCACTTAGGTCGTGACTTATGGACGAGAATATGGCAGGGTACTCGAATTTCACTCTATATTGCTTTTTTGGCAGCGGCCATCGACTTTATTGTCGGTGTTGCATACGGCGGTATTTCCGCTTTTTATGGAGGTCGCATTGATAATATCATGCAGCGTATTATTGAAATACTTGTTGGGATCCCCCATTTGATTGTAGTTATTTTATTAATTCTTGTCCTTAATCCAGGGATATTATCGATTACTTTAGCGATGATTATAACCGGTTGGGTTGGAATGGCAAGGATTGTAAGGGGGCAAATACTGAAATTAAAAGGACAGGAATTTGTATTGGCATCGAAAACCTTAGGTGCAAGTGATAATCGACTGATTTGGAAGCACTTAATTCCGAATACATTAGGCGCCATTATTATTACGACTATGTTCACAGTTCCTACCGCTATCTTTACGGAAGCCTTTTTAAGTTTTATCGGTCTTGGGCTGCGTCCCCCGATTGCATCATTAGGAACGCTTGTAAATGATGGCTTTAAAACAATGCGAATTTATCCGCATATGATGTCGATTTCGTCAGTTGTTATTAGTTTAATTATGATAAGTTTTAACTTGTTGGGCGACGGTCTTCGTGATGCACTTGACCCTAGAATGCGGAGATAGGAGGGGAAGGAATGGATTTTATTTTAGAGGTAAAAGATTTGCATATCTCCTTTGATACCTATGCTGGAGAGGTAAAGGCTGTTCGTGGTGTAGATTTTCATTTAAGAAAAGGAGAAACACTCGCAATTGTTGGGGAATCTGGATCAGGGAAATCTGTTACATCAAAAAGTATCATGCGGCTCATTCCTGACCCGCCGGGGCGTATTGTAAAAGGCGAAGTCTTGTTTGAGGGTAAGGACCTTGTCAAATTAAGAGAAAAAGAGATGCAGACGATCCGTGGTTCGGAAATTTCGATGATTTTCCAAGATCCGATGACATCGTTAAATCCAACAATGACGGTCGGAAAACAAATTGTTGAAGGGCTCGTTAAGCATCAACGACTCGGAAAAATAGAAGCAAAACAGCGTGCATTAGAGTTATTAAAGCTTGTCGGTATTCCAAATCCGGAGATCCGGGTAAACCAGTACCCCCATCAATTTTCAGGCGGGATGAGACAGCGAGTTGTGATTGCTGTAGCCCTTGCTTGTAATCCCAAAGTATTGATTGCAGATGAGCCAACAACCGCACTAGATGTTACGATTCAAGCCCAAATTCTAGATTTAATGAAAGATTTGCAGAAGCAAATGGATACGGCTATTATCATCATTACACATGATCTCGGTGTAGTGGCAAACATTGCTCAGCGTGTAGCCGTTATGTATGCGGGAAACATCATTGAAACCGGTACGGTTGATGAAATTTTTTATCAACCAAAGCATCCCTATACATGGGGACTACTTGCTTCTATGCCAAAGTTGCATACGAAAAAAGGAGAATTAGTAGCCATTGCTGGTACACCTCCAGATTTAGTTTCACCCCCGCTTGGTTGTTCATTCGCTCCCCGTTGCCCCTATGTAATGGAGGTATGTGTAAGCTATATGCCGGATTATAAAAAATCCTCTCGCACCCAGTATGCAGCATGTTGGCTTCAAGATGAAAGGGCTCCAAAAATAGAACCGCCATGGGAAGCCGCAGGAGGTTCAAAATGATGACCAATAAAAATGAAAAACTTGTAGAAGTGAAAAATTTAAAAAAATATTTTAAAGTTGGAAAACATCAAGTATTGCATGCAGTTGATAATCTGACTTTTGATATCTATAAAGGAGAGACGTTAGGCTTAGTCGGTGAGTCTGGCTGCGGTAAATCAACAACAGGGCGTACGATTATTCGACTTTATGAAGCTACCGCCGGAGAAGTTCTTTTTGAGGGAATCAATGTCCACGGAAAACAAACAAAAGAAGATCTAAAAAAACTAAATCGAAAAATGCAAATGATTTTCCAAGATCCATATGCATCATTAAATCCAAGAATGACTGTGATGGACATTATTGCAGAGGGCATTGATATTCATAGATTGGCAAATGGTCCCAAGGAACGAAAGGATAAGGTTTATGAATTGTTAGAAACAGTCGGTTTAAATCGTGAGCATGCCAATCGCTATCCACATGAATTTTCGGGCGGTCAGCGTCAGCGCATTGGAATTGCTCGGGCATTGGCTGTAGAACCTGAATTTATTATTGCAGATGAGCCTATTTCGGCCTTAGATGTTTCCATTCAAGCGCAGGTTGTTAATTTAATGCAAAACCTTCAAGAGGAGCGGCATTTAACATACTTATTTATTGCTCATGATTTATCGATGGTAAAATTTATAAGTGACCGTATTGGTGTTATGTACTTAGGGAGTCTCATAGAGTTAGCTAAAAGTGACGAATTATATGATGACCCATTGCATCCTTATACGCAGGCACTTTTATCAGCCATTCCTATCCCGGACCCTATAATAGAGCGTTCGCGGCAACGGATTGTTCTGCAGGGGGATTTACCCAGCCCTATTAATCCACCAACAGGGTGTCGTTTCCATACCCGTTGCCCGCGTGCTATGGACGTTTGTATCACACATGAACCAAAATGGTTTGAAGTAAAAGATAAACATTGGGCTGCTTGTCACTTGCATGATCTAAACAAGTTTTGAATATACTTTACTAATCGTAAACAAGCTGGTATGTGAAAAAATAGAAATATGTCAAATAATAATGAATCGTGTCAAAAACTCCCCTATAATAAAGAGAGAATAAAGAGAATGGAGCATAACAATGGGAAAACGAGTAGGAGAAATGAAATTTGCGTATTTTTTATTTTTTTTGATGCTTTTCACGGGGGTATTTTCTACTAGTGCTTCAGCTGAAGGAGACCATTTGGTAGCCAATTTCCACTCCAAAAAACTTAGTTCTGTTAAGAAAGTGGAATTGCCAAGAGCTTTGCCTCGATTTAAATATGATTCTGGGTTATCCTTTCCATACCCTGATGCAGTAAGAGGTGTCTATATGACAGCCCATACAGCAGGCGGTTACAAAAATTATCTTGATTATCATTCAGGCGTTTCGACAAATCTATATTCTTCAGGTAAAAATTTTGCTGGAATAATGAATTTAATGGATACGACTGACTTGAATGCCGTTGTTATAGATATTAAAGATGATTGGGGAAATCTTACTTACATGCCGCAGTCGGATTCACCGTTAGCATCAATCGGGAAACCATATATAAAAAATCCGCGTGAAATGCTCGAGCTTTTTGAAAAAAAACAAGTATATCCAATTGCAAGGATTGTAGTGTTTAAAGATACAGTTTGGGCTAAGCAAAGGCCGGATCTATCATTTACAGAAAATGGAGCAGTTTGGAAAAATGGTCGAAATGAGTCTTTTGTTAATCCTTTTTTGAAGGAAGTATGGGATCATAATGTTCAAATAGCAATCGATGCAGCCAAACTTGGATTTAAAGAGGTTCAATTTGATTACGTTCGTTTTCCGGAAGGATTTGAAAAGCGGGATCAAACATTGACCTATAGTATGGGGCAATATAAAGATATAGAATTGGATAATATTCAAAAACGGGTGCAAGCCGTTACTGATTTTGTAGCTTACGCAAAGGAACAGTTAAAGCCATATGATGTAGATGTTTCTGTAGATATCTTTGGATATACAGCAACCTTACCGGAGGCACCGGGAATCGGACAAAATTTCACAAAAATATCTGAGCATGTAGATGTAATATCATCGATGATTTATCCTAGCCACTGGACTTCTTATTTTGGAATTTCTAAGCCGGATCTCGAACCCTATCGATTAGTGACGGAATATACAAAGGTTGAGAATGCTAAGTTAATGAAATTAGAAAATCGTCCAGTTTCACGTCCGTGGATTCAGGATTTCACCGCTTCTTACCTTGGCAGGGGAAATTATTTGAATTATGGTAAAGCCGAGGTTGAAGCGCAAATTAAAGCCTTAAATGAGAATGGAATTTCTGAATTCTTATTATGGGATGCTGCCAATACGTATACAACTGGTGTAGATTATACTCCATTAAACAAATAAAGAAGAAGGTGGGAAGTCCACCTTCTTCTTTTACCATTGTCCTGCGCTTCGGCTTTTCTAATTATCGTTTGCCGCCAACAAGCTTCCAGCCTGCTTGTGTTTTATGTGTTTGGTCTGAATGCAAATTTTTTCTGCTTCCACCAAAAAAGCGATATCCAATAAAATGTGATATGTGACCATTTAAAGCAGTAATTCCCACGATTAAACCTGCCACAATGACAAAATCAATAATGTATCCAACTACCACCAACATTACCCCCAATTTTCTGTCCTTATTTATTATTTTATAAAATCTTTACATAAAAGAAAAGGGAATTAGCGAAATTGTAATAAATAGTTTTGCTTTTTATGTTTTAAAAATATAGAAAACGGGAAAAAAAGAAGTGGAAAAAAATTTTTTTCCATTTTACGAAACTATTTCAAGTATAAAACGTATATAAATTGTCTACAAATTTTGAACAATTTCTTCTTTAAAACTATATATTTCTTATAAGATTTATTGTATAATGGTTCTATACTTAATTTAAAATAATTTTAAAGTAATAGTCAGTGTTTATATAAAAATTTTAAATTCTGAATGGAGTGACATGAATGGTAACATTATTTACATCGCCAAGTTGCACATCATGCCGTAAAGCGAAGGCGTGGCTGGAAGAACATGAGATACCATATAAAGAAAGAAATATCTTTACTGAGCCATTAACAATTGAGGAAGCAAAGCAGATTTTGAGAATGACTGAGAATGGAACGGATGAAATAATCTCAACTAGATCAAAGATTTTCCAAGAACTTGATGTTGATTTAGAAACAATGCCATTACAAGATCTATTTAAGCTTATTAGTGAAAACCCGGGACTATTAAGACGTCCAATTATTATTGACGAAAAACGCCTTCAGGTTGGGTATAACGAAGATGAAATTCGCCGTTTCCTGCCAAGAAGAGTTCGTACATTTCAATTACTTGAGGCCCAGCGCTTAGTAAACTAGAAAAGCGGAAGCGACCATTAAGCGAAGTTTACGAGTCGCTGGGAGCTGGACAATCATTTATAGTCTAACCAAAAAGAAAAAACTTCTACGATTATTTTGTAGAAGTTTTTTTTATTAATCCTGCAAGAAGGACAAATACAATTGTAATTAATGGTATAATATAGTAAGAGAAACTATACGTTTCTAAAAAAGGTTGAATTCTTTCTTCATGTGTTATCATTTTTCCGGCAGTTAAGGCAAGAATTCCAGCACCTATGTAAATGATAATTGGAAAACGCTCCATAAATTTTAAGATAATCTTACTACCCCAGACGATGATGGGTATAGAGATCAATAAACCAGCGACAACTAAGATGATTTTTCCGCCGGCAGCACCAGCAACAGCCAAAACATTATCAAAGCCCATCACAAGGTCAGCAACAACAATTGTTCGTACAGCTTGAAAAAGAGTAGTACCACCTCTTATTTTATTAACATCGTCGCCGTCTTCAGTCAGTAAATTGTAAGCTATATAGATGAGGAACAGACCGCCAACTAGCTGTAAAAAAGGAATCATTAATAGATAAACGGCTATAATTGTAAGCGCGATCCTAACAATGATTGCTAGTCCAGTTCCAAGTAAGATCGCTTTGTTTCGCTTATCCACTGGCAGGTTGCGGCAGGCAAGTGCGATAACAATGGCGTTATCTCCGCCAAGGACGATGTCAATGCCAATAATAATAAGTATTTGACTTAAAAGTTCGAGATCCAAAAAAATGCCCCCTTGTCCTTTGTCACAAAATTCACTATAAGACATTATTTCATAACAGTCAAGAATGGTTTAAAGCCTGTTTTTACTATTTTGGCATTTTTTATTTCCCTTATGATTCTTTTTATCATAAAATAGAAGTACAAGGTTACTTCCATCTTAAATTGGGCATCTTGTTTCTATAACTATCATTTTTTAGAGCATTAGCTCGGGGGTTAGGTAGTCCCTTCAGAAAATAAAATTAGACGAGAAGGGAGAGAGATGAATGGAAATCGAAAGAATTAATGAGAATACGGTTAAGTTTTATGTTACGTATCGTGATATTGAAGATCGAGGCTTTGATCGTGATGAAATATGGTATAACCGTGAGCGAAGTGAAGAATTGTTTTGGGAAATGATGGATGAAGTAAACAATAGTGAAGAATTTACAATAGAAGGACCTTTGTGGATTCAAGTTCAAGCACTTGAAAAAGGCTTAGAAATCGTAGTCACAAAAGCGCAGGTTTCGAAGGATGGACAAAAGCTTGAGTTGCCGATAGGTAATGAAAAACATATTGATTTAACGATTGAGGATAATATTGAGTCTTTCTTTGAACAATCTAATCAAGAAGATGGAGAGTACCAAGGTTTCCCGTATGATGATGAATATCATGAAGATGAAACAGTACGTTTTCTCATTGGATTCCATGATTTTGAAGATCTCATTAGATTAAGCCATAGTATAGACTCAGAGGGTCTTATAAGCAGCTTGTATCATTTTGATAGTAAATACTATTTATATATTGGGTTTGATGAAGAAATGTTGGAAGAAGAAAATGAAGATGATATATTATGCCAAATCCTTGAATTTGGCTTTGAATCCCGGTTATCGATACATCGCATTCAAGAATATGGGAAAGAAGTTATGGAAAGCAATGCATTGCAGCAAATCAAACAACATTTCCCACTTCTAAAATAATCATCGGTTTCACTTTTTGTGAAACCTTTTTTTATTCCTAGAAAACAATAATTAGTGGGAAAGTTTTCAAATCTTCGCTATAATTTATAGAATATCATCAATGTTTAAAGGAGTAGCATTATGAAGAAAAGGCTGCAAATTGCAATCTTTATCATTGGACTAACAATTGCTTTAGTGCTTACCCATAATTATTGGGAAGGATGGTTGCTCGGAAGCTTTAGTATTTTGATTTCAATTTCAGCATTGTTTATTGGATTTTTCATTTTTTTGGAGAATCGTAATCCTCGTGCTACGATTGCGTGGGCGGTAGTACTTGCGGTCTTTCCGATCTTTGGCTTCATTTTTTATTTGTTGTTTGGCCGCAATTATCGCCGAGAAAGAAAAAGGTATGAGAAAAAGGCATGGTTGGATGAGCAAGCTTTCTCCAAAATCGAAGGAAACCGGCAAATCAATGAGGAAGAGCTTAATAAGATGGGGGAACACCAACAAAAGTTGTTCCGGCTGGCCCATCGTTTAGGGAAAAGCCCGATTTCTTTTTATACTGAGACAAAGGTTTTAACTAATGGAAATGATACGTTTAAAGCCATTCTTGAAGCAATGAGAAGTGCAAACCACCACATTCATTTAGAATTTTATATTGTTCGCGATGATGAACTCGGAAATGAAATTAAAGATATTTTAATTGAAAAAGCAAAATCAGGGGTTGCAGTTCGCTTTTTATATGATGCCGTTGGTTCATGGAAGTTATCAAAAAACTATATTAATGAACTTAGAAACTCAGGAGTGGAAATAGAGCCATTTTCACCGGTTAGATTGCCTAGCCTGAACAATCAAATTAACTTCCGTAATCATCGAAAGATTTGTGTTGTGGATGGGAACATTGGTTTTGTTGGCGGATTAAATATTGGCGATGAGTATTTAGGTAAAAATGAATATTTCGGCTTTTGGCGCGATACCCATCTTTATGTGCGGGGTGAAGCGGTGAGAAGTTTGCAGCTTATTTTTCTGCAGGACTGGTATTATACAACCGGTGTGACACTGTTAACTCCTATCTATCTCTCTCCGAATTTAGTGGAAGATGAAGAATTTGGGGGTGTCCATTTATTAGCTGGTGGACCTGATAATGATTGGAATGTAATAAAAAATGTTTTCTTTGCAATGATTACGTCAGCAAAAAAATCGATCTGGATCGAGTCCCCATATTTTATTCCCGATGATGATATATTGTCTGCGTTAAGAGTGGCTGCCTTATCAGGAATTGATGTTAAGGTCATTCTCCCAAGCAAGCCGGATAAACGTCTTGTTTTTTATGCGTCTAGATCCTACTACACAGAGTTATTGGAAGCGGGAATTAAAGTATATGAATATAGCAACGGATTTTTACATAGCAAAATTATCATCGTTGACCAAGAGCTTGCCTCTATTGGCACATCCAATATGGATATGAGAAGCTTCCATTTAAATTTTGAAGTAAATGCCTTTTTATATAGGACAAAAAGTGCTGAGACGCTTGTTAATGATTTTCTCAATGATATCGAAAATTCGAACGAAGTATTATTAGCAAAATATAAGGAACGCCCAAAATTACAACGCCTCCATGAATCCACCGCCCGCTTGTTTTCACCTTTACTATGATTTCAAGATGTATAGATAGCAAAAAAACATAAAAATATTGCAGGAAAACTACTTCTTTTGTCGAAATAAGATGACAGAAAGGAGTGGTTTTTTTGTTATTAGCGATAACGGAAGCTGGCCGAACAATTTCCTTAGTTGAAAAATGGGAAAAACAAGAGCTGCTTAACATTACCGAAAACGAACGAATACTTTGTCCCGCCTGTAAAGAAAAAGTCCAATTGAAAACAGGAAATAAGCGAATATGGCATTTTGCCCATATATCAAAAAAGAATTGTGAAACACAGCTTGAAAATGAATCTGAATACCACTTAAAGGGAAAAATTCAGCTTTTTGATTGGTTAAGAAACCAAGGGATCAATGTTGAGATGGAAAAATACCTACCCAAAATAAAACAGAGGTCAGATTTATTTGTGACGTGGAAAGACCAACACTATGCGCTCGAATTTCAATGTTCCACTATTGAAAGCACTGTATTACTTAAACGAACAAAAGCCTATCTTCGTGAAAATATTACCCCAATTTGGATTTTAGGTGGAAACCGCTTAAAAAGAAGCTCCGAAAACATTCTAAAACTCACTGCATTTGACCTGCTTATGACAAACTCATCACACAGCAAAACGCTCACACTTATCTATTATTGTCCCGCAACTAGGCAATTTTCTATTGTATCATCGCTGACCCCGTTTTCTCCAATAAACTTTTTGGCTTCCGTTGACTTTTTCTTACCCACCCGAATTTGTTTTTCTAAAATAATAAATACGGGAAGGGTGTATAAAATTCCAAGTGACCCTATCTGGCTTTCAATGAAAAGACGATGGCGAACAAACTCCTATTTATTTGCTGATGATTCCTTTAAAAGAATATTTTATGGAAATGGACTTCCACTTAGTTTGGTTCCTAGCGAAGCAGGAATTCCAGTAGAATCAATGATTTGGATTAGAACGGAGCCCATCATTTGGCAAGGTTGGATTTTACTTAAATTTATCATACCCCTTAAGGTTGGTGCGGTCCTGTCTTTTCAAGAAATATTTCAAAGCTTTAAAGCTAAGGTCCAACAGGGCTTTTTTGCATTAAGGCAGCTTCCTTTCTTAAATGATAGCCATTATTCCTTTGCCATTATGGATTACTTACAACAATTGGAGAAACTCGGTGTTATTGAAAGAGATTTTAGGGAACGATCCAGTTTTCGAAAAATAGCTGAATTGACTGTTCCTAAAAATGTAGAGGAGGCATGTAGACTTGATAAAATGGTCCTTATGAAACTATATAAAAAGAGTAATATTTAAATTATGTAAAGTATAGAAAATGTGTCCAATTTTCGAACGTTGGTTTAACTGTGACTTGCATCACACTCCCTAATGAATAAGTTCATATATGATAACGGTGTGATGTTTGTCACTGTGATTTTCATCACACCGATGTTGTAAATATGGGAATATAAAAGGGAGTGTGTAATGATGTATTGTCACCAATGTATGCAAGTTGCACCAGGCGGCTGTAAAGTGGTTGGAGTATGTGGAAAGGATGAAACAATTGCAAGCTTGCAAGATATCATGATTTTTGGATTGAAGGGAATTGCAGCTTATCGCACCCATGCAAGACAACTAGATTACATAGATGAGTTTGTTGATCGAACTACCCATGAAGCATTATATATGACTTTAACAAACTCAAACTTTAATGTTCAAGAGCATATCAACATGGCGATGCAGGTGGGCCAGGCTGCGGTAAAAGTAATGGATTTACTTGACAACGCTCATGTTAATCGACTAGGTATTCCGGAGCCTGTACGTGTTTCTCAGAACAAAATTGAAGGGAAATCCATCGTTGTAACTGGACATAATCTTTTTGCATTGAAAGAACTATTAATACAAACTGAAGGCAAAGGCATCAATGTTTATACACACTCCGAAATGTTGCCGGCACACGGTTATCCAGAACTTAAGAAATTCAGCCATTTAAAAGGAAATGTCGGGAAGGCTTGGTATGATCAACGCCGTTTATTCGAAGAATTTCCAGGCGCGATCCTTGCTACAACGAACTGTGTTATGCCAATTAAAGGAACTTATGCTGACCGTATGTGGTCTTATGAGGTTACTGGCTTGGAAAATGTCGCTAAAATCACAAATGATGATTTCAGTCCATTAATTGAAAAAGCTCTGGAATTACCCGCAGCCCATATTGATTCTGAGGAAACTTTATTAACAGGTTTTCACCATGAAACTGTTATCGGATTAGCACCCGAAGTGATCCAAGCTGTAAAAGATGGTAAGATCAAGCGTTTCTTCGTTATCGCAGGCTGTGATGCACCGGGAAAAGGCGGAGAATATTATCGTGAACTTGCTACGTCACTGCCAAAAGAAACCGTTATTCTAACAACATCATGTGGGAAGTTCCGTTTCAATGATGTTGATTACGGCTATGTCCCAGGAACGAAAATTCCACGTTATATAGATTTAGGACAGTGCAATAACTCCGGTTCCACAGTAAAAATAGCTCTTGCCTTAGCTGATGCTTTCGACTGTGAAGTTAATGAATTGCCTGTAAGTATTGTGTTATCTTGGTTTGAACAGAAAGCGGTTGCGATTTTACTGGGGTTATTTAGCCTTGGAATCAAGGATATTCGTATTGGACCGAAAGCTCCAGCCTTCATCAATGAAGGTGTACTCGATGTATTAGTAAATACGTTTGGATTAAAACTAATCGGAGATGCAAAAGAGGATATGGAAGCGATGTTGGCATTATCCGCTGCAAATTAATTTATTTAGAAAAAGCACCTTAGGTGCTTTTTTTACATTCATCAAAAGTTTTATTTTTCACCTCGAATGATATACTATTTATATGGGAAAAATTTTCATATGGAGGTATTATCATGACTGAACAAGCGAAGCCTAAATCCTTGCCAAAGCGTAGTGAATTAGCGGTCGAAGATACATGGCGGTTAGAAGAGATTTTTCCGTCAGATGATGATTGGGAAAAAGAGTTTAAAGCAATCAAAGAATTAATTCCGTCAATTGAAGAATATCGAGGTAAACTTGGAGAATCAGCTGAAACTTTATATAAAGCATTAGATACACAATATGAGATCTCCAAAAGGTTAGGAAAGTTGTATACGTATGCCCATATGCGCTATGACCAGGATACAACAAATACGTTTTATCAAGGTTTAAACGACCGTGCTGAGAATTTATTTACACAGGCAGGCAGCGCTTTCTCCTATATCGATCCAGAAATTCTATCTTTGGATGAGACCAAAATCCAGTCCTTTATTAACGAGAATAATGATTTAAAGCTGTATAAGCATATTTTAGATGAACTGAATCGCAGCCGTCCCCATATCCTTTCAGCAAGTGAAGAAGCAATTCTTGCTGAGGCTTCAGATGCTTTAGGAAATGCTAGCACAACATTTGGAATGCTAAATAATGCGGATATTAAATTCCCAACAATTAAGGATGAAGATGGGCACGAAGTTGAAGTAACCCATGGACGATATGTCCGCTTTTTGGAAAGCAGTGACAGACGCGTAAGAGAGGATGCCTTTAAAGCCGTTTATAATACATACGGTAAATTCAAAAATACATTTGCAAGTACACTAAGCGGTAATATAAAAAAAGATAACTTTTATGCTCGGGTTCGTCATTACGGAACGGCCCGCCAGGCTGCTTTGGACAGCAATAATATACCGGAAAGCGTCTATGATACATTAGTGAATACGATTCACGAACATTTACCGTTATTACACCGCTACGTAGCTTTAAGGAAAAAAGTCCTTGGTGTTGATGAACTTCATATGTATGATCTATATACACCACTTGTAAAAGATGTAAAAATGGAAATTCCATACAATGAAGCAAAAGATATTGTATTAAAAGGTCTTGCGCCAATGGGAGAAGAATATCAAGGTATTTTACAAGAAGCTTTCGATAACCGCTGGATTGATATTCATGAAAACCAAGGGAAGAGAAGTGGAGCTTATTCCTCAGGAACATATGGAACAAATCCGTATATCCTGTTAAATTGGCAGGATAATGTCAATAATGTCTTTACGTTGGCACATGAATTAGGACATTCTGTTCACAGCTATTATACAAGAAAGTCTCAGCCGTATCCGTATGCAAACTATTCAATCTTTGTAGCAGAAGTCGCTTCTACATGCAACGAATCATTGCTTAATGATTTTATGCTAAAAAATGAAGACGATAAGCAGAAGAAGCTCTATATTTTAAATCATTATTTAGAAGGCTTCCGTGGGACGGTCTTCCGTCAAACGATGTTTGCTGAATTTGAACATCTTATTCATGAAAAGGCACGTGAGGGCGAAGCATTGACAGCAGATTTATTTTCATCCTTGTATTTTGATCTAAATAAGAAATACTTCGGTAATGATATTGTAGTTGATGAGGAAATTAGTCTGGAATGGGCAAGAATTCCGCATTTTTATTACAACTATTATGTTTACCAATATGCAACTGGCTTTAGTGCAGCGGCGGCCTTATCCAAGCAAATACTAGAGGAGGGTGAGCCGGCAGTAAAACGCTATATTGATGAGTTTTTAAAAGCGGGAAGCTCAGATTATCCAATCGAGGTATTAAAACGTGCTGGGGTAGATATGACTTCAAGTGAGCCAATTGAACAGGCACTTAAGGTGTTTGAGGAAAAACTGACTGAAATGGAACAGTTATTAAATAGTTAATTCATTATCAAAAAGGGGCTGCTACAGTCCCTTATCCTTTTAGTGATTTTCGCCGGTTACCCCCTCTAAAGCGGTTGCGGTTATTCCAACAATGAACGGTAAATAAAATTGAAAGAAACATCGGGATGACAGAAAAGAAGAACGGTATGATCCTCATTAGTCCCAATAAGTAAATGCAAAAGGAAACAAAAACAAAAATGAACGCAAAGATAAACAGAAATTTATTCATTGTACAAAACCTCCTCCATTATTATCATATGTCGTACTGTAATAAATTTATTCTTTTTAGAAAGTGACAGTTTTGTGAAATACGTAACAAAGTTATTGTGCATTAGGTCGAAAATTGTTAATATAAGTTTGTAAAGTTAATCACAAACAAACATAACCCCTTTGTTTGACCGTGAAACTTTCTCCCACCCCCCTGTCGAATGAGACATAAAAAGAAGGTTAGGCATCCCTCCTAGCCTTCTTTTTATTTCCCTTTATTCAAAAAAATGATTGAGAGCCATCATGTCTGAATGGTCTCAATCATTACTTTTTAAATATCTCCAAAATGTTCCGTATTTTACAGGAACCCGCTCAACCGCTTGTTTTAAAAGCAACTTTTTCATCTCTTTTTCAACTTCCTGACAGGATAAATTATAGACAACAGCAATTTCTTTTGTTGCAACAAACTTAAAATAGGCCAAAAAATCCTGAAGAGGAGGCAGAGTTCGCGACATTAGCTTTCTTTGTAAAATTTCCTCCAACACCTGAACATATATTTCGTAAGGATAAGCTCCGGAAAGCTTAATCCCTTCCTCTTCGATATTTTCATTATTGAAGAAAACAAAGGTAGGGCTCTCGTCAACATCCATCTCCCTTGTAATCTTTAAATCGCATTGAAAGGCTTTACAGGCGGCTTCAGAAATTAAGTCCTTCTTAAATTCCTCTACATCAAGGCCGGCATCCCGTGCAATACTAATCAGGATCTCCTTCTTTGTAATATTTTGTTTTTCAAGAAAGAGTACTTCCTGCAGCTTTCGTAAAAACCTGAGACCAGCTTTTTTTCCTTGAAGTTCAGCAGCCTTCACTGCCACTGAAGCTGTCGATGGTTTCGAAATAGGATCTTCAAACCATACATCTCCATCACAGGACATGCCTGACCTCGTTGCTGTCCGTTCCCAAAGCTTTGCGATTTCAGATGGAGCTTTTTTTGAAATATTTAAAGACGTTAAACGTCCTGTTAATACGTGCCTAATACTTATTTTATCGCCAAATTCTATTAGTAATTTTTTTAGAACAGGTTCTAATGCCCAACATTCGGGACATAGAGGGTCAATAAACACATAAATTTCGATAGGTTTGATATAGAAGTTTTTCCAGCTGCTGTTTGTAGATTCATTTTTGCTGGTACCCGAACTGTTAAGCATGAATATCTCCTTTCTGTTCAGGAAATGATACTTATATTTTAGCAATGCATGTAGGTTCGGGCAAATATTGTGCTTCTGAAGATTTTTCCATTGTTTAGGGTTTTAGACAAGATTGTTTTTGAAGTTAAATGTTATAATATGATTTGGACTATATTATGGTAATTGAAACTATTATTTCGGAGTGTGAGAGTTGATTATGCGATTAACGAAAAGCATCCCCAATATGTTTACATTGGGCAACCTGTATTGTGGTTTTCTGTCAATCGGTTTTGCCGCCAAAGGGGAATTTAAAAATGCAGCAATATTAATATTAATTGGGATGATGCTTGATAGTATGGATGGGCGATTGGCAAGAATGCTAAAAGCGGACAGCGCATTAGGGAAAGAGCTGGATTCCTTAGCGGATATCGTAACATTTGGTGTGGCCCCATCTTTTTTAGTTTACTATACATATTTTTACCACTTTGGGCACTTGGGTTTAATTGTAACCGGATTATTCCCGTTATTTGGAGCTTATCGGTTAGCAAGATTTAATATAGGCTCTAGTAAATCGTCTCTACATTATTTCATTGGGGTACCAATTACTGCAGCGGGGGGAATTCTGGCATTATTAACTTTGTTTGGAGATAGAATCCCCAATATTATTACGTCCGTCGTATTTACGGCTTTATGTTTTTTAATGGTTAGTAGAATTAGAATTCCAAGCTTGAAGGAGGTTCCGTTACCAAAGTATGGTACGATTGTTACGATTTTTATCGGTTGTCTATTATATGTAATTTATACGAAAACGTATGAGAAATTTCCTTATCTTATTTATTTTGCCGCTCCGCTTTATATAGCCTATTTGGCGTATCGTTTTATTAAAGGAAAGCATAGAAGAGAAGATATCGATTAAAAAAAAGCGGCTAGCGGGCCGCTTTTTTTATGAAAAATAGGAATTCGTAACCTTTTTTACGTAAGCTTGAGTTTCTTTAAAAGGCGGGATACCATTGTATTTATCAACATTTCCTGGGCCGGCATTATAGGCAGCCAGTGCAAGCTTTAAATCACCATCGTACTTATCCAACATTTTTTTTAGGTATTTTGTCCCGGCTTCAATGTTTTCTTTTGGATCATACACATTTACTACACCAAGCCATTTTGCTGTGGCCGGCATAAGCTGCATTAAGCCCGCAGCACCCGCTTTGCTTTTAGCTAATGGGTTGAAATTTGACTCATGTTTAATAACAGAGTGAATCAGATTGGCATCAACTCCATATTTTGCAGCAGCCTTTTTGATTATTTCCTCATAATTGGATTGGACATTTGTCTCTTTTACAGCTGGAAATGAATAATTTTGTATTTTAAAATTCGGCTGCAGCGCTTGAAGCTCTTTTAATGCCAAATTGGTTGGATGGTCTTTATCTTCTGAAACGATTAGGGAAGCCGGATGTTCTTGCAATTTAGAAATCTCTAATTGAAGAAGATCTGAAAAAGGATCATTGCCTTCTTCTGTAATAGAAGCACTTTGATTAAAACTTCTTAATGCCTGAATCTCCATTAATGTTTTTAAATGATTAACATCTATTTTCATATCTAGTCTTCCTTTTTTCCTTTTAATTCAAAAAAACGTTGTATTTTATTTTTAGTTGTTCTCAATGGGATATTATTTTGCTTCAAGATTTTGAGGAATTTTTCTTTTCCTGTGACTGGGTCTTTAACTTCATATTCTAGCTCATAATCTTCGTGTTCTAAATAAAAGCTATGATCAAGAACAAGAATATTATCATTGTCAATAATTTCAATTCTGTCAGTTTTTAAGGCCCCCAAGTAATAAAGTTCATCAGGGGTAATTCCCAAGGTTGCAATCGCCTCTTTTACAGTACCATCAACCATCTTTGTCACTTCACTGTTTAGCAGGCTAAAAGCCTGTGCTTCTGTTAATTCTTGATGGGTTTCGAGTAAGCCTTGTTCATGGGGCTGTTTTAATGTAAGAATATACTTGTCCTGTTTTTTTCGTATTCTAAGAGCGGAGTGCTTGTCTCTCAACGAAAAATTTACAGTGTCAAAATAATAATTTTCCTGACTTATAAAATCTTTTGGCGTTACATTGAATTCTTTCATTAATAGCTCAAATTCGTTTTTTGTAAGTAGATTTTTAAATTCTATTTCTATTTCTTGTACCATAAAAAAAACTCCTAAATAGTAGGTTGTAGACATACAATTCATATTATGCGGTATAATGGTTTTAAAATCAATTGAATTAAAATGGTGGGGGTTATGTGATAAACTATTACCAAAATTACCTTAATTATCATAAAAGATTGGATGTCGGTTGTATGAAATTTGCAATAACCTCAAGAGGGGATCAAACCTCAAACGCTTTAAGAATGAAAATGAAAAACTATTTATTAGACTTTGACCTTGTGTTTGATGAGGCAGAGCCTGATATTGTAATTTCTATCGGTGGGGATGGAACCCTACTACATGCATTTCATCAATATCAACATAGATTAAGTGAGACTGCCTTTGTTGGTGTGCATACGGGACATCTAGGATTTTATGCGGATTGGGTTCCTTCGGAAGTTGAAAAGCTTGTGATTGAGTTGGCCAGAACACCATTTTCAGTAGTTGAATACCCGATTTTAGAAACGATTGTCCGTCATATTGATGGCGGGAAAGAGTCAATGTATTTATCATTAAATGAAACAACGATCAAAGCAACAGAAGGATCGCTTGTGATCGATGTTGAAATTAAGGGTCAGAAATTTGAAACGTTTCGTGGAGACGGTCTATGTATTTCCACACCGTCAGGAAGTACGGCTTATAACAAATCGTTAGGCGGTGCAATCATCCACCCATCGATTGAAGCCATTCAAGTTGCTGAAATGGCATCTATTAATAACCGTGTCTTCCGGACAATTGGGTCGCCGCTTATTCTGCCAGGTCATCATACGCTCCTGCTAAGACCGAAAGAGGCGGTAGATTTATTAGTAACTGTCGACCATAAGACGATTTTACATAAGGATGTAAAATCCATTCAATGCAGGGTTTCCGATGAAAAAGTAAGATTTGCACGTTACCGCCCTTTCCCGTTCTGGAACAGAGTACGTGATTCATTTGTTGGGAATGACAATAGGGGATGATTGTTGAAATGAGAATAAGGCTGTTTGTGAAAGAGGATATTTCCGCATGTACAACATTGTTTATTGAAGTTTTTAATCGGGAACCGTGGAATGACTGCTGGACTGGGCAGCTTGCAACGGAATACTTCGAAGATGTTTTACATACGCCGGGCTTTGAAGGCTTTGTGATGGAAGTGGATTCGGGTTCGGATTCAGACTCGGATTCGTATAATCAAAGTGGGAAACCCGCTATTGTGGGTTTTGTTATCGGGACAAGGAAAAAGTGGTGGAGCGGTGATATTTACTATTTATATGAAATGTGTATGGACGAGTCCTATCAAGGAGAAGGAATAGGTTCCAAGTTGATGGAAGATGCAAAATCGGCCTTGGTATCAAAAGGTTTTTCCTCGATTGTGCTATTAACGGAACGCACATTTCCAGCCGCTCATTTTTATCAAAAACATGGTTTTATTGAAAGCCCTGAAACAAGATTTTATTTCTGCAGTTTGTAATTGGTGGTTTTATGCTTATGAATAACCATAAAATTCAATGGAAAATTGATGAGAAATTTGAAGGAATGCTCATTCGTGAGTTTTTGCTAAAGGAAAAAGGAATCTCTAAAAGAGCATTAGTTGATATAAAATTTTACGGTGGCGATATCTTGTTAAACGGCAGCCATGTCACTGTAAGGGAAGTTGTTCGGACTGGCGATTGTTTGGAGGTAATGTTTCCACCGGAAATTCGAAGCGATGGAATTATTGGAGAGAACATCCCATTACATATCGTGTACGAGGATGAGCATATCCTTGTCATTAATAAACCACCGTTTATGGCATCAATTCCGTCTCGAGAACATCAAAGTGGAACTTTAGCCAATGCTCTCATCTATTACTATAACCAAATTGGATTGTCATCGACGATCCATATTGTTAACCGTTTGGACCGTGATACTTCAGGCCTAATGATTGTTGCCAAAAATAGCTTTGTCCATTCATTATTTGCTTTAGAGCAAAAAAAGAAAAGTATAAAGCGGGAGTATGAGGCTATTGTTCATGGAATTGTTCGGAAAGATGTCGGCATTATTAATGCGCCGATAGGCCGTAAAGCGGAAAGCATTATTGAACGTGAAGTTAGGAATGATGGACAACAGGCTGTGACACATTATGAAGTTAAAAAAAGGTTTTCGGATCGGACGTTAGTTTCGTTAAAATTGGAAACTGGCCGCACCCACCAAATTCGTGTTCATATGTCTTACATTGGTCAGCCGTTATTAGGTGATGATCTTTACGGTGGGCAGCGGGATTTAATCTCAAGACAAGCCCTGCATAGTAAGAGTGTAAGGTTTTATCATCCCTTATTGGAACGGGAGCTTGCGTTTTCCGTTCCATTGCCGGCTGATATGGGGAATCTTGTGAGTGGGGTGAAATGACCCCACCACAATCTATAATATTATTCATCAAATGCCCTAAACTTCTCCGATACTTTCGGCATCGAGGAAGGTACCGAGACAGGCTCCATCTCTGGATATCTGAGTGCAGTTAACATCCCACCAAATACACAGCCGGTATCAATATTCCACGTCTTATTAATTTTCCGCGGCTTTTCAACAGGCGTATGACCGTAAATAACCCAAGCGTCTCCGGAATATTGCTTAGCCCAATCCCTCCTAACTGGTGTTCCGTCAGGATTTGTTTCCCCTGTGATATCTCCGTATAAAACAAAGGTTTTTACTTTATTGCTTGTCTTTCCAATATAGTCATGACGAATTCCCGCATGGGCAACCACTAATTTTCCTTTATCAAGCTGAAGATATAATGGAGCTCGTTCAAAAAGCTTCATAAAATGAGACTGTACCTTAGCTTTGTCTTTTGATGAGAGTGCATCATATTCTGCCACTGTTGTCTCCAAGCCATGTTTGATTTGTACTTTTCGTCCTAAGAAATAGCGGTACAGTTTATCACAGTGGTTGCCTGGGGTGTAATGGGCAACTTTTTCTTCAATTACAAGCTTATATACAATTTCCATAACCTTAATTGATTCTGGCCCCCGATCTGTTAGGTCACCTACAAAGACGAGGATCCTTCCATCTGGATGTATTGGATACCCTTTTTGATTCCAGTCATATCCGAGCTTTTTAGTTAATGTAATAAATTCATCATAGCAGCCGTGAATATCACCAATGATGTCATACATAAAAAATCACCCCATGATTCAAAAAGCCAAATATTACGATCAATATCTAGTCTTATCCTAGTTCAGTCGCAATATTTGGCTTATGACGTTATTTTCTTAATTCCCAAACATATACTTTCGTGTCCTTGACCTTACATTCAAAACGACTCCTACAGCGATCATACTAGTTAATAACGAACTGCCGCCATAACTTATAAACGGCAACGTAATACCTGTGATTGGCATTAATTGAATGGTCATACCTATATTTTGGAATACTTGAAAGGTAATCATACCTATTACACCTGTACATAAATAACTTCCATATGGATCATGACTTTCCAGTGCAGCATGGATCATTCTGTATACTAATAAGAAGAACAATGAAATCACGATACTTGCTCCAATAAATCCAAATTGTTCGCCAATAACGGCAAAGATGAAATCGGTATGGGCTTCCGGAAAATAAACCTGCCCATTCAATATTCCTTTTCCTTGTAATTGACCGGAGCCAATGGCAAGCATAGCTTTAATTAGCTGAAATCCATAGTTACTTGAGAATTCATGTGGCGCGAGCCATCCGTAAAAGCGATTCATTTGGTGTGCTTTGAGTACATATGTTGTAATAAACTCTGGGTTCTTAAAGTAAATAAACACTAAAAGTCCAATCCCAGAGATAACCGAAGCCGCTAACGAAAATAAAATACGCCATCGTATACCAGAAACTAGGAGCAACGAGCCAAGAATGGAAGCAACTACTATTGCAGTTCCTAAATCAGGTTGTTTCAAAATCAGTAATAAAGGAGGAGCAGTTGTACCAACCAGCTTCCCTAATAATATAAAATCTTCCCTTAATGTACGATTATCTGGATAAAGTTCATTATGATTTGCAATAATTTGACTAAGTAATATGATTAAGAAGATTTTCATTAATTCAGCAGGTTGAAAGTTACCAATGACAGGTAAAACATACCAGCTGACAGCTCCATTAATGTCAGGTGCAATTTTGGATGGCCCTAATATTTTAAGTCCGAGCAAGAGAATAAGACCAAACCCATATAAATACCAAGAAAAGTTTTTAAAGCGATCAAAATCAATAATCATTGTGACACCAATTGCTACAAAACCAATTAAATACCACACAACCTGTTTTCCAACAAAATTATAATTTTGAAGTTTGGCCGGAAGTGATGGTTGAATGCTATAAATTGCAATTACGCTTACAGCACCTAATAATATAACAATGAATACAAGGGCTACATCTATTTTCTGATAAGGAGTTTTGTCCTTTTCTATTTCCATTTCGTATATTCCTTTCTAAACTGCTTTTGATTCTTTAATACAACACCCATTATAATATAGTAACGAAATTTTGGGTGAATGAAAAGGACTAGAAACAGTTTGACAAATAAAAGACCTCATTTTACGATTAATGAGGCTTATAAGGTACTTTTATCCAATCTAAAATTAAAGGAGGGAGATTAATGCCAGACTATAATAAGAAGCTCGATGATGAGTTTAAAACCATACTTATTGATGCTATTCAAAGAAATGATATTGATGCATTTAGGGAAGAGTTTCTTGAGGTTCACCCATATGACCAAGCAAGATTCTACGTTAGTCAGGAACAAGATGTTAGGCAACAAATTTCTTCTTATTTGTCACCATCAGAAATGGCTGAGTTATTCCATAATCTTGATAGCGAAGACCAGGAAAGCACCCTTGAGGAAATGGAACCGGCCTATGTTGCAGATATGCTCGCCCAAATGTATGCGGATGATGCCGTAGACGTTTTAAATGAGTTGGAAAAAGACCAGGTTGTCAGCTACCTTACCATTATGGATGATGAAGCAGCTCAAGAAATTAAAGATTTGCTTCATTATGAAGAAAAAACCGCCGGTAGTATCATGACAACTGAGTTTGTGGCAATTTTAGCAAATCATACTATTAAAAATGCAATGAAAATCTTGAAGTCAGAAGCACCTGATGCGGAGACGATTTATTACATATATGTAGTCGATGACGAGGAAAGGCTCGTAGGCGTTATTTCTCTGCGTGATTTAATTATTGCTGATGATGATAAACTCATTTCGGAGGTTATGAATGATCGGGTTGTTTCCGTTTCAGTAAGTGAAGATCAAGAACATGTTGCGCGAATGATGAAGGATTACGACTTTTTAGCCGTTCCGGTTCTTGATTTTCAAAGACATTTACTTGGGATTATTACAGTTGACGATATACTTGATGTTATGGAAGAGGAAGCATCGGAGGACTATTCAAAATTGGCTGGGGTCCCCAATTTTGAAAGCCAGGATCATTCTGCCTTTTCAGCAGCAAGAAAACGTCTGCCATGGCTCATTATTCTTTTATTCCTTGGGATGTTTACAGCAAGTTTAATTGGACGATTTGAAGAAATCTTAAGTCAAGTATCTATTCTTGCCGTATTCATTCCACTTATCGCTGGTATGGCTGGAAACACTGGAACACAAGCACTTGCAGTGGCTGTCCGAGGGATAGCGATTGGCGATGGTGATCGGAAAAGTAAAATGCAAATGCTCCGTAAGGAAATTGGCACAGGTTTAATTATTGGCTTCGTTTGTGGAATATTGGTTATGATTGTTGTAGATTTATGGAAACATAACATTGTGTTAGGTATGCTAGTAGGGGTTGCCATTTTTACAACGCTTACTATTTCTACCATGTCTGGTGCGCTTATCCCACTATTAATGCACAAGTTGAAAATTGATCCAGCGGTGGCTTCTGGCCCTTTTATCACGACATTAAATGACATTATAAGTGTCTTGATCTATTTTGGATTAGCCACACTACTAATGAACTATTTAGTCTAATTAGGGAGGTGGAGCTTTATCGAAGCACACGCATCAGTGTCATCTTTAGTTATTGTTTTACTGGCGGCCTTTCTAACGCCGATTTTGCTGCACCGATTTAAATTAAACATTATTCCTGTTGTTGTAGCTGAAATTATTGTTGGACTTATTATTGGGGAAAGTGGACTCCAGCTCGTCCATCCAGATATGTGGCTTGAAACACTTTCATTATTAGGATTTATTTTCTTAATGTTTCTGAGTGGTGTGGAAATTGATTTTTCGGCGTTTGTCGGTGGGAAAAAGAAAGAGAAAAATACGCCAAATTCGTTTGTAGTTGCTACTGTCTATTTTACCGGTATTTTTATTTTGTCATACGCTTTAGCCCTTCTTTTTGTTTGGGCCGGCTTTATCGATAATGCCTTTTTAATGACGTTAATCATTTCAACAATTTCACTCGGGGTAGTAGTCCCGACCTTAAAGGAAGCCCAAATTATGAAAACAAATATTGGTCAAACCATTCTTTTGGTTGCGGTTATTTCAGACCTAGTGACGATGGTCTTATTGGCTGTATTTGTGTCTATGTATAGTGATGGGCAAGGGAATACGTGGCTCTTACTTATCTTGTTTGGAGCAGGTGTCCTTCTTTATTTTCTTGGGAAGTACTTCCGCAATCAGTCTTACCTTGAAACTATGACTAAGGGAACGATTCAAATTGATACGAGAGCTGTCTTTACATTAATTATTTTATTAGTGGCCGTTTCGGAATCAATTGGGGCGGAAAATATTTTAGGAGCGTTTCTTGCAGGGGTGTTGGTATCTCTATTATCGCCAAATCCGGAAATGGTCCATAAATTGGATTCCTTTGGTTACGGATTTCTAATCCCTATCTTTTTTGTCATGATTGGGGTGGAATTAGATATTTGGGCATTATTTAGTGACCCGAAGACGTTATTATTAATTCCGCTTTTATTAATCGGTTTGTTCATTTCAAAGATTGTACCGGCCCTGTTGCTCAGCAAATGGTTTGACTGGAAGACTATTTTTTCATCAGCATTTTTATTGACATCAACACTGTCACTTGTTATTGCAGCCGCTAAAATCGGTGAAAGGATAGAAGTGCTCACAGCGCAGGAATCGGGAGCCCTTATTCTTGTAGCAGTAATTTCATGCATTATTTCACCGATTCTTTTTAGAAAGCTATTCCCGAAACATCATACTGCCGTCCAAAAATTCAAAGTTGTTTTTATTGGGGCAAATCAAATGACATTGCCGATAAGCAGGGAATTGGATTCTGACTATTATGAGCCGTATATTTTTCATGTGAAACAGGAAAAAATCAATGGTCATGTGTCCAACCCAGTTTTCCACATTGTCGAGGTTGAAAACTATTCGATTGAAGCTTTGGAAAAGCAGGAAGTATTTAATGCTGATATCCTAGTCCTGTTCACGGGGGATGAAAACATAAATTCAGATATTGCCATCTATGCTAAGGAGCATTATGGAATAGAGCGAGTTATTGCCAGAGCTGAGTCTCCTAGTGTTGAAAAAGAATTACGAAATCACGATATTGATGTTTTCTCCGTTTTCTTCTCAACGAAAACACTGTTAAAGGCATTTATTGAAACACCAAGTATTTTGAATATCTTGACGAAAGAAGAAAGCGCCCTATTTGAAATTGACATGAATAATTCAAGGTATGAGGGAGTATTGTTACGGAACTTTCCATTTACTGGGGATGTTATTATTGTTCGGGTTTTTAGAGGATCGGATTCGATTGTACCACATGGGGATACTCAATTAATGCTTTATGATCGCTTAATTGTAACTGGATCTAAGGAGTACGTAGATGATTTAAGAATGCTATTGGAGTATGGTAAATGATGAAATCAAAGGCTTAAAGGAATTTTCTTTTAAAAGTCGAATTAAATATGAGATGATTTCCAAATGGTAAACTTGGTACTATAATTAAGGAGGAATTTTATATGATTTCTTTACAAGGTCGTACGTATGTAGTGATGGGTGTGGCAAATAAAAGAAGTATTGCCTGGGGAATTGCCCAAGCTTTACATAATGCGGGAGCAAGATTAGTTTTTACTTATGCAGGAGAACGCTTAGAAAAAAGTGTACGTGAATTAGCTGAAACTTTGGAACGCCAAGATTCAATCGTATTGCCATGTGATGTTACAAGTGATGAAAATATTGAAGCAGCTTTTACCGAAATAAAGGAACAAGTAGGGACGATTCATGGTCTGGCGCATTGCATAGCATTCGCTAAAACAGAAGAGCTAAAAGGGGACTATATGAATACTACTCGTGACGGCTTCCTCTTAGCACATAATATTAGCTCTTATTCATTAACAGCCGTTGCCAAGGCAGCGAAGGATTTAATGACAGAGGGCGGCAGTATCGTAACCTTAACATACTTAGGTGGAGAAAGAGTAATGACCAATTACAATGTGATGGGTGTTGCCAAGGCTTCATTAGATGCAAGCGTGAAATATTTAGCGAGTGACTTAGGTAAGTATGGAATCAGAGTTAATTCCATTTCTGCTGGTCCAATCCGAACTCTTTCAGCCAAAGGCGTAAGTGACTTTAATCTTATTTTAAATCAAATTGAAGAAAAGTCTCCATTACGTCGTACAACAACTCAAGAAGAAGTCGGAGATACAGCCTTATTTTTATTCAGTGACCTTTCAAGAGGTATAACTGGTGAAAATATTCATTGTGATTCAGGCTACCATATTATTGGTTATTGAATTTATATAAACACGAGGAATGTGCTTTATATTGTTCGGTTGACGGATGATGTAAGGCACTTTTTTTAAAAAGATTCATTTAGTAGGGAAAAGAATAAATCACCCGAGGAAGGGTGATTTATTCTTTTCTATTAGTTTTTCTCCTAAAATGGGACACATCTTAAAAGTGTAATACAGTACCTCCCGCTTGTGCCAGGCGGGGCTAAAATGGTAAATGATGAAGGCATAATCGCTTCTCTTGATACAGTAGTATCTGGAGAAAGAGTAGGGAATATTACATCCTGTTGGGCTTTAATAACCGCATCAACGTTTCCTAAACTGCTGCCATCATTAAATATTTCAAAAGTTGCTTCGAGATAAGCACCAGGTAGTGCAGCTTTCCATACGGTGACATTCCCGGTTCCAAAAAGTCCACAAAGTTCTTCCTTAATGGTTTCTTTACACGAACGACTTGGAACGGGGTTTTCGTATTTTGCAAATACTGGGGTAAGACATTCGATTCCACAATAACAACTTAAATCAACAGTAATACATATTCCCGTTCTAATAAATTTACCGATGGAATGAGAAGAAAGAAAACTGCAAATATCATCATCTTTTATAGCTGGGGAGGTAGTCCCTTCCTCTGTTTGCGCTTGTAATAATTCGAGTTGTACACAGCAATCCTGATCATCAATAAATTTATCAACACGAAAAAATGGAGTTTTAAAGGACTCTAAAAACTTACCCTCGTTGTGGCTGAAAATGCCCTTTCCTATAAAAAAATCACATGTTCCATTAGAAATTAGCATGAAAGGGATTGTGTTTAAATTATTAGTGGGTTTTTCATCACAATTATCATGATGAGATGTTTTTTCAAATTGCGCTTCTTCAATTTGCCTTACTAAATTACAAATGCATTGTTTACTATGACTACAGCCCATTCATTCAACCCCCTTTTTTAGTTATTTATATAGTAGTCTATGGTTGATTATAGAAAGCTGTATAGGTAAACAACCTATTTATATTAAGAGAAGACAAAATTCAGTTGTTGTTGGCCTATGCCTATATGTAATCTGAAATCAAGTTTGCTTAAGTATTTTTAATAAATTTATGAAAACAGGGACTTCCACATTATTTCAAACAGACAAGTTTCCGAATTGCGATAAGGTGCATAATTATGATAAAAACCATCAGTGTTTTGTGTGCAAACGACCACTGCCCGCCAGCCAATGGACATTTTTTCAACCTATGCTAGAAATATCCCAGTCAAGTCCATACCCTGACTGGGAACGAATAAGATACGTTAAACGCGTTTGTACAATCTTATACAGTAATCAGCTTGCTGGTTAGGGCCTAATATAACATTAAAAGATGTTGGTTGATTTACAGATATTGAAACTGTAGATCTAGGGGGTACTGTGGTAGTTGCTGTGCCATTTGCACCAATTGCTAAAGCTGCATCTGAATTGTTAGTGACAGTGAAAGTCCCTTGAAAATAGTCATTTACTGTAGGGGCAGTCCAAATAGGAGTTGTTACTGGAATAGAACCGACCAAAGAACCGCAAAAATCCTCTACAAAAATTTGGTGCTGCGGACAGCAAAATTGGTTAGCGGGTAAATGAGTACCGCCGTTTTGTTTTCCACCACAAGACATGATGTATTCCTCCTTAAAGTTTTGATTTTGTAGTAATGCTACACTTACATTAAATGCAAGTTGGAGAAGGGTTGTATATTGTAAATGCGGAATTGAAAGTATTTTTTAAAAAAAATAAAAAAATCACCCACAGTTCGGGTGATTAGTAGGCTAATTCCGATGTTAGGTGCATTTTGTGCAAATTAGGATCTAATGGAAATACTTCTTACTAATGTAATGCAGTATCTTCCGCTTGTATTAGGAGGTGCGGTGATTGTAAAGGATACAGGTTCAATAGCTTCTCTTGTTACCGTAAAGCCAGGAGGAACAGGAGGGAAATTTACATTATTATTAGCCGTTATCGTTGCTGTAACATCTGCTTGACTAGTATTGTCATTAAAAATATGGAAAGTTCCTTCAAGAATATCGTTAGGACTAGCAGCTTGCCAGACTGTTACCGTTCCTGCCCTAAAGTTACCACAAAGTTCTTCTGTGAAGATTTTTTCACGATCCTCGCATTTATTCTCCTTCTTTTCACAAGGAGAAACAGGAATAGGAAGTTTACTTTCTGCAAGAACAGGTGGAAGACATTCTATTCCGCAAAAACAACTTAAATCCACAGTTATACATATTCCTGTCCTAATAAATTCACTAATTTTACGGTTACATAGAAAGTCTGTGATATCATCATCTCTTGAAGAATGCGGAAGAGTACAATCCTTTGTTAGTCCTTGTAATAATTCCAAGTGTACACAGCACCCATGATGATCGGTAAATTTATTAACTCGAAAAAACGGGGTCTTGAAGCATTCAAAAAACAAGCTTTTAGGGTCTTTAAACACGCCTTTACCAATAAAGAAATCACAAGTTCCTTTACATACTAGCATGAAAGGGATTGTATTCACTCGAGTAGGACAAATCAATTTTGTTTGAAATGGATTTTCGGAATCTCGAATTTGCTGTTCAAGTATAGTTTTGTCCTGAGCTTGAGCAATTCGCTTTACTAAATCGCAAATACATTGTTCACCATGACTACAGCTCATTAATTCAACTCCCTTATAGTTTTATTTAGTAGTCTATGGTTTATATAGAAATCTGTATAGGTAAACAACCCCTATTTATGACATACGTAATAAAATTGGTTTTTAACCTATTGGAAACATAGTTATTTTTAAAAAAAGTGGGCACATTACTAATTTTAGAAGCATAAGATAGGTACGAGATTAAAGAAAGAGGGGGGATCGAGATGGAAAGAAAAATTGTTGATACTATTAATAATCCTCTTCTATACATTAGCCAACCAGTTTATCCACCGACAAAACCGAAAATGCAGCAAACCTATGTTAGGAGAACTTCAACACCTATATATGAAACAGACCAATTGTCGCTTGTACAAGATAAAGCCGTGGAAAAACAAGTGCCAGTTGATGCAATTGCTGAGGATATCACCGCTACACCTTTAAAAAAAAATCCAATCGAGGAAAAAACAGCACCAAGAAAAAGTCGAACAGAAGAAAATAAACAACCAATCGAAACTCACTTAAAAGTAGAGACGGAACCTATTGAAGAAATAATTGAAGAGAAATTAGAGCCCAAAAATCAAGTTATAACCGCGAAACAGGAAGTAGAGGTAAATAAATTTCATCCTGAAAGTGAATCGATCACCAATAATGTAGAACCGAAACAGAAATTGATCAAAAACATAGCTAAAATAAAACGGAAATCGATCAAAAGCATGTCTGAACTAAAACAGGAGCCAGTCCAAAGCATAGCCGAAACTAAACAAGAACCGGTTAAAAACATTATTGAAACTAAGAAAGAGCCGGTGATAAGTAAGACCGATTCTAAAAAGGATGAATCAAAAAAAGATTTGCTTCAAGAACTGATAAAAGGAAAACTTCCGGGTTTAGAGGGTATAGTCGAGGGAAAACCTGTCCACATTCAACAGTTGAAGAATCAAGTTGTTCAGCAGCCAAAACCGGCAGTACTTGAAGTTCAAGAAGTCATCGAAGTTCCAGAGGTATCGGCTGTGGCATCAGTACCAGAGGAAAATGTTTTTAGCGGAGAAATCCTAGAAGTTGAAGATAAAGAATTTGCGGAGAAAATTGAAGCTGCCAAAGAGAAAAGACGGATGATCACGACATTTGGAATCAGATCAAGTATTGAAAAAGGACGAAAAGCAGTTGCTGCACCGAAGAAGAATCCATTACCATCACCGATAACAATAAATGATATTAAAAATCGCACTCCAAAAGAACAAAATGTCGGGGAGGATGTTCAACAGGTACCTCAAAACCAACAGGAAGAAGCACCGGTACAACAAGAACCAGAAGTGAAAAAGCCTCGTAAAAAAACATTTAAAGAAATGTCAGTGGAAGAGAAGGTTGATTATTTAGTTAAACTACCAATTGCCGTCCCAAAAGTTAAATGTGAAATTAGAACTAAAGAGTCAACATTTCAAGGGATTATTGCTGGATATACAAATGGAGTTGTCCAAATTGTCCAAAGAAAAAAACCATTTCGGGTTGATTTGAAAATTGAAGATATCCTAGGTATCAACCGAAAAAGCTTCTAATTGACTGATAGTTCAAGCAGGCTACATCGATGTAGTCTTCTTTTTTTGTACTACTAAATTTATAAAAAATAGGTTTTTGCAACATGCCAATTATACCCGGGACACATATATATAAGTACAATTGTACCTTTAGTACAAATGACATAAGGAGGATTCACGCAAAATGGAAGATAAAATGAGTAATTCTTTTTTAACAACAATGGTTGGTAAGGGAGTTAGAGCATATAAAAGCGGGCCTGAAGCATGGCATGGATTGTTATTAGCAGTTAATTCAGATCATATTGTACTTTATAATGAGAAGGATGGATATATTTACCAGAGATCAAATCATATAAAAAATGTTGTTGCCGACGATAAGGCAAATATTCAAATCGCTAATGAATTAACTCCTCATGATACAAATGAAAGTAAATTTGAAGACATACTAAGTAATCTAATCGGTGAAGAGGTCAAAATTAATCGTGGTCCTGAATCTAGAAAAGGGAGATTATTAGGGGTAAATGGAGATTATTTAGCCCTTTATGTTGAAAAAGAAGGAGTATCTTATTTTAACCTTGACCACGTAAAAAGTTTCAGCATAAAAGCAAAAGAAGATGACAAGGAAAAGGAAAGCGAAAATGATAGAGTGAATAAGGAAAATAAAGAAAAAGATAACGGCAAAATGAAAGAGAATCAAGTAGTGAGCTTCATTGACGTTAATAGCTTGAACCGACTATTTAAGTATTTAAAATATAGCTATATAATGATCAATCGCGGACCTGAAGGTGTGGAAGGAATTTTAGTTGATGTGAAGGATAATCTAATCACTTTAGTATTCCAAGATCAAGTATTACGGGTAAATAGAAACCATGTGAAGAGTATTCGGGAAAAAATGAATCAAGAAAACAGTAACGATAACAGTAATCAAAATAACAATCATTCAATTGTGTCAGCTAAAAAGAAGCAACAGGATAGAAAAAGAAAGAATTAGGCAATCAATCAAACAACCAAAATGAGTGCATTGATGAGGAAAAGTCAGTGCACTTATTTAATATCCATGAAAATTAGGAGAGGGTGGGTGGAGTTTGGAATTATTGAAAGACTTCATAAATGAACAAATTTATGTTGAAGTATCCGGAAATATTCTTCATAAAGGAATATTGATTGCATTCGGAACTGATATATTAGTTTTGTATAATGGAAAGGATTTTTTGTATATTCCAATTATTCATATCCATAAAGTAAATAAAAAAGATGATGACTCATCTGACATTAGTCCATTTGAAGGAAAATGGGATGATGATTCAAATGAAACAATATCATTTAGAAAAATATTAAATAATGCCAGGGGATTGTTTTCGGAGATTACAATCGCAAATAATCATACAATACATGGATATGTTGTGAGTGTAATGAATAATTATGTAGTATTTTACTCACCGGTTTATAGGACTGTATATATATCACTACAGCATTTGAAGTGGTTAATACCATATAAAGATCAGCAGCCACCGTATGCCCTTTCAAAGGAAAATTTGTCGGTTAATCCTTTCAACATACCACTTGCAAGGACTTTTGAGGAACAATTGAAAAGGTTCATGAATCAAATGGTCATTTTTGACCTTGGCCATGACCATAGTAAAATTGGACAATTACAAACGATCGAAAATAGTATCGTAAAATTGATTACTGCCAGGCAAATTCCATCATTTGTAAACTTACGGCATGTTAAAACGATCCATATTCCTTAATAAAAGGAAAAGGAGACTACTCAATTCAGTAGTCTCCCTTTTTACAGCTAAAAACAAAAAAAGACATCGACCTCCATCCTTTTAGGCGGAAAGTCGTGTCTTTCTGATTGTCTAGCTTCAGCTCCCAGCGAACTCGTAAACTTCGCTAAACGGTCGCTTCCGCTTTTCTTATTACATTAATGAAACGGCAGGTAAGCAAGTGATAGCACAGAAGCAGCTTAAATCAACTGTGATACAAATTCCTGTTGCTACTAGATCTTCAAGCTTTTGTCCGTCGATTTGGTCGCAAGGAGTGTCTCCATCCTTATTTTTATTGCCACCTCCACCTTGGTTGCCGTCAGCACCGAAGGCTAATAGCTCGATTACTGCACAGCAATCTTCATCAACAGTTTTTACGCGGAAGACAAAGCTTTCAATGCATTCAAACTTAGGTGCATTCATATTGTTTTTGTTACGTTGGAAGTCGATACCAAATGCCTTGAAAGGATTTAAGTCTTCGCCATAAAGAATGAATGGTACTGTATTTAAATCATTGGCTGCTGCCGGATCAAGTAAGCTTTCAATTGATCTTTCACAACTAACATCACAAACATTTTCAACTACTTCATTTTGAGCTTCAGCGATGGCTCTTATAACATCACATACACAATTACTTGTGGTCCCATGATGATGATTCCCTTTTCCACAACTCATACCTCTATCTCTCCTTTTATAATTATATATTTAATGACTATCGTCTCTACAGAATATGTATGGGTGGATGTAATGTGTGGGCAATCGTCTATTTTTATGGGAATAAAAATTAGATAATTCCCTAACCTTTTGTAAACATAAGAAAAAAGGTGAGTGTTACACGCTCACCTTTTTCAGAAAAATTTTTTAGTTCTTATGACACTTTATAATTTGGTGAATTTGGTTTGCTGTTGCCTCATCTACCATATGAGGCTTAAGGCAGGAGATGCCGCAAAAGCATGAAAGATCGACTGTAATGCATGCTCCTGTTCCAATAAATCCACTAAAGTTACAGCATAGGAAGGAGTTATGATCCGGGCATTTTAGCGGGCCATTATGAGGCTCTCCATTGCAGGTAGGCCACAATAATTCCAATACTGCACAACAATTATGGTCGACCTTTTTAACCTTGAAAAATGGACTTGAAATTAAGCAGAAGAGACCATGCTTGTCGTAAATCACTGTTTTTCCAAAGAACAGGTCGCACCCACAGGTTAAAGTAAAAGGAACTGTGTTGGCAGGTGGACAATCATTTGGTGCGAGCATCTGTCTTATGGACCTCTCACAGCTTACCTCACATTGGCACTCGTCAACCTCTTCTTGGGCCTTGAGGATTCTTCTAACAATGTTACAGATACAATTTTTATCGTCTTTACCGTCTTTATCATGTTCATCGTGGCAATGATTTTTGTTCTCATCCAAATGATGCTGGTGGCAATGATGTCTGTTTTCATCCATATGATAGTGATGATGGTGGTCATGGCTCAATTCTTCCATCCAATTTTCTTCAAATTTTTTACGGTGTTTATATTTCTTTGAACCCATTTATAAATTCCTCCTTTTATAGAATAGACGATTTTTTGTCTCTTAATATGGTATGTAGGATTGGAAAGGCTGTATGGGGAGTTGTCTACCTGATTATTTAAATGTGGTTTTTCACTAAAATGATTAATATCTCAAAAAATGTGGGGTGTCTGTGTAAGATGCCTATTCATATAATAAGGGTGTGCATATTAATATGAAGTAAATAAAGGATAGTTGGATAAATTCACAACTATCCTTCGTTTGTGTTATTGGAGAAATCTGGGGATTGTTTCCTGCCAATTTGTATAAGGAAACGATTTAAAGCATCTTGCCAATGCGGGAGAATACTAAAACTATTTATCCTCAGCCCCACATGGTCCATTACGGAATACATTGGTCGTTTTGCTGGTCGGGAGAGTTCCTCTGTTGTACAAGGCTTTAAATTAGCTTGAATGTTGGATTGTCGAAAAATTTCCTTTGCAAATTCAAACCAGGAACAACTACCTGTATTCGATATATGGTATATTCCGTATTTATCAGAAATCATGAGCTCAACAATACTCATTGCCAGGTCAACGGTATAAGTGGGACACCCAACCTGGTCATTAATGACTGTTAGTTGTTCTGTTGTATGGTACAGTTTTAGCATTTTTTTTACGAAATTATCTCCCTCCGCCCCAAAAACCCAAGAAGTACGGACAATAAAGAATTTTGAATGGAAATCGCGAACATAGCTTTCACCAGCTAATTTAGATTGTCCATAGACATTAAGAGGGGATACTGGAGAAAATTCATGATAAGGTGTAGAAGATGAACCATCGAAGACATAGTCGGTACTTATATAGATGAGTTTAGAATGAATAGATTCAGATGCCAGAACAACATTACGTGTTCCAATCCCATTAATTAGAAAAGCACTATCTCGATCCGCCTCAGCTTTATCGACATTGGTATAAGCAGCACAATGAATGACAATATCCGGGTTAATATCGGTGATTTTACGTTTTACTTCAAGTTCATTTGTTATATCTAATTCAGACTTACCTAATCCAAAGGTTTTGTAACCTAGTGATTCTAACAGTAAAACAAGGTCTGTACCAAGCTGCCCTTTAGCTCCTGTAACTAAAACTTTAATAATATCTACTCACCTCGAAAGTGTTATTTGAATATAATAATTAACCGGTAATTAATTTTTCCCACCATCCTTGATTTTTTTTGTACCAGAGAATGGTTTCTTCTAGGCCTTCTTTGATGGAAAAGACTGGATTCCAACCTAACTCATTTTGTATTTTACTAGAGTCAATCGCATAGCGATAATCATGACCTAACCGATCTGGGACATAGGTTATCAAGCTGTGGGATCCACCTAGAATGTTAACGATGGTTTCAACAATTTCTATATTTGTCTGTTCATTGTGTCCACCTATATTATATATTTCACCTGCTATTCCTTTATGAATTACTAAATCAATAGCGGAACAATGGTCTTCGACATGCAGCCAATCGCGTATATTTTTTCCGTTTCCATAAATAGGTAATTTTTTTCCTTGAATCGTATTTATTATCATGAGTGGGATAAGTTTTTCGGGGAATTGAAAGGGACCATAATTATTTGAACATCTAGTGATATTCACATTTAATCCATACGTTTTGTGATAAGATCTTACCAATAAATCAGCACTTGCTTTACTAGCTGAATAGGGACTGTTCGGAGATAAAGGAGTGTCTTCTGTAAAATAACCATTTTCTCCAAGAGATCCATAAACTTCATCTGTTGAAATTTGAATGAAGCGCAAACTGTAATATTTTGCTATATCTAAAAGAATTTGTGTTCCGACAATATTAGTTTTAACAAACTCTTCAGAGTTTGTAATACTCCTATCAACATGAGATTCAGCTGCAAAGTTTACGATAGTGTCAATTTTTTGTGTCATAACGATATAATTTACTAATTCTTTGTTGGTAATATCTCCTCTAACAAAGGTATAATATTTTGAATATTGAAGATTTGCTAGATTATCTAAATTACCAGCATATGTTAATTTATCAAAATTCACAATATAAGAATTAGGATGTTTTTTCAAAAAGTAATGAATAAAGTTGCTTCCTATAAAACCGGCTCCTCCTGTAACTAGTAATCTCATTAATCCGGCTCCTTTATAGAAAAATTTAAATCTGCGTATCTTAATAATGGATGTTTGCTATCTTTATCAGATAAAATAGGTGTTGTGATCGGCCAATCAATACCAATATCAGGATCATCCCATAAAATTCCACGATCATATACGGGATGATAATACTGGTCGACTTTATAACACACTGTTGTATTGGGAGCAAGTGTACAAAAACCATGTGCAAAGCCCTTTGGAACCAAAATTTGTCTATTATTATATTCGCTTAAAATTACGCCAAGCCATTGTCCAAAAGTTGGAGAATTAGTGCAGATATCTACGATTACATCAAAGATTATGCCTGAAGAAACACGGACAAGCTTTGTCTGTGCCTTGGGGTTTAGCTGGTAATGAAGTCCACGTAAAACTCCAGCTGGGTTTGATACAGACTGGTTATCTTGGACAAAATCAACTTGGATTCCCAATTGTTCAAGGGAGTTTTTATTGTAGCTTTCCATAAATTTACCCCGATGATCAATATATACTTTTGGCTCTAGGATGAAGACTTCCTGAAACTTTGTTTCTATTTTATTCATTGATCACTTCTCCTTGCCGAATCCATTAGGTATTTTCCGTAATCACTTTTCATAAAAGATATTGATAAATTATATAATTTTTCTCTTGTGATATACCCTTTTTGAAAGGCTATTTCTTCAATACAAGCAATCTTAATATTCTGGGTTTCTTCTATCACTTTTATAAATTGTGAAGCCTTAAATAGTGATTGGTGTGTTCCAGTATCAATCCAAGCATTACTGTTGCTTAATAATTTTACCGACAGTTCACCCCGTTCTAAATAAGCTTTATTAACATCTGTTATTTCAAGCTCACCCCTTGCAGAAGGATTGATACTTTTGGCGATATCAATGACTCGGTTGTCATAAAAATAAAGACCTGTTATGGCATAATTGGATTTAGGATGCTCAGGTTTTTCTTCAATAGATGTTACAGTTCCATCTTTTAAAAAATCAATAATGCCAAACCGTTTTGGGTCATTAACAAAATATCCAAATACTGTTGCACCTTTTTTCTGGTTTACAGCTTCGTTTAACAAATTTTGAAATTCATATCCATAAAAAATATTGTCGCCTAAGATTAACGCTACATTATCATTACCTATGAATTGCTCCCCAATAATGAAAGCTTGAGCAATCCCTTTTGGGGCTGGCTGTATTTCATAGCTTATAGAAATGCCTAAATCTGAACCATTGCCAAGTAGGTCCTTATAACGGGAGGTATCCTGGGGGGTAGATATAATTAGGATTTCCTTAATTCCGGCAAGCATGAGTGTTGAGAGTGGGTAATAAATCATAGGTTTATCATAAACAGGCAGCAAATGTTTAGATATGGAACAGGTTAAAGGATGTAACCTTGTTCCACTGCCACCCGCTAAAATAATTCCTTTCATCTCTGGCCTCCTTATTTTACATACAATATTATATGACACCTCTGGTATTGTATGTCCTATTCGTACCACCCGGCACAACATTAATTAAAAAAGGCCTTTAACTAGAAGATTATTAATCTTATATTATTAGGCAATAGGAATGTACCATTAAACAACAAATTTCATAAGTTATAAGGATAATGAAAAATGGGGAGTGTTGTATTTATAAAGGGAAGGGTGGAGTAATGCCAAAGGTATCGATTATTTTAACCAGTTATAATAAACATGAATACGTTGGGGAGTCAATTAAATCAATATTAGACCAAACGTATGAGGATCTTGAATTATTTATTATGGATGATAATTCTAATGAAGAAACACTGAATAATATTAAACCATTTTTGAACGATCATAGAGTTACATTTTTTAAAAGCGAGACTCAAACAATAGATGAAAGAGTGGCGAAAACTAGATATGCAGTATTGATTAACGAAGCGCTAGAAAAAATAGAGGGAGAATATATTGCCTATGCTACAGATGATAATGTTTTCCATATGGAAAAGGTAGAGAAAATGGTAAATTACTTGGATAACAATCCAAATGTCCAGGTCGTCTATTCAGCATCTCAAACAGATTATATAAATGAGAAGGGAGAAATTACAAATTCTATCGTTAGACCTGCAAAAGCTATTCAATGGTTGGCTCCATGTGTAATTGATCATTGTTCGATTATGCATCGAAAAACAATATTACCGGTGATTCAAAAAACTTTTAATTCCATTTGGGATGAAAATCCTCAATTCTACAAAATCGGTGACGCAAGATTTTTCTGGAAGATTAATCATTTTTGGCCATTTTACCCCATTAATGAAATACTAGATTTTAACACCATTACCCCAAAATCCATCCACGCTCAAATTCAAAATGCACAGCCTAATGAATTTGCCAGAAAACTGCCGCCACAAAGAATGTGTAAGGAACTTAGAGACTCTCTGAGAGCAATGAAAAGGTTGGAGAGGAAATGAATATTTATCTAAAAAATTATTGGTCCATTTATCGTGAGTTCCTTGAAACGTTTGAGAACCTTACATTCAAAGATATACCACTTTGCCTTATGACGAACTTTTATCAACATATAGATCAATCTTTACAAACAAAAATGGAAGAAGACACATTTCCTTTATCAGATAAATACCCTGAAATGAAGTATGAAATGATTCAGCCATATTTTGATAAGTGGCTTAATAAAGGCAATTTGACATTAACCACCAAATTAAAAAATGGGAAACTATTGATCAATTCTGATTATACACGAATTCCTGCAACATGTTATCGAACATTGTTTGACCCAGAAAAAACAATCATTCTCTCTCGTTCCAATGCTGAAAAAGTAAATGGAATTCCAAATGAAACGATGAAAAAATACGAAGAGAATACAGAAGACATTTCTAATCGATTAATAAAAATTGCAAAAAGCATATTTAGAAAATTAGATAATCATCCGGCCTTTAGTAATGAGTTCTTTCAGGAAACTTTTTTGAATCGCATCCCATTGATTGTGAGAACAATCAGTGCTGGACATAATCTCTTTCAAGCCCATAAAATATCCGTCATTATAGTGGGGACGACAGAAGACATTGTAAGTCGTACCCTTGCGATTGTTGGTAGAAGGTATGGAATTAAAAGTATTTGCCTTCAGCACGGCATTTTAATGGGGGAAGAAGCTTTTTTACCAGTATTTACAAAGAAAGTTGCGGTTTACGGTGAGTATGAAAAAAATTGGTATTTAAAAAGGGGGCTGACACCAGACAGGATTAGTGAAATCGGTCATCCTAAATATGATCAAATTTTTACTAGAACCACCGAAAAGAATCGCTCGTTGTTCGATAAATTCAAACTTGACACGAATAAAATTACTTTATTAGTTATTACCGGGCCCAATATGGATCCCGAACGATTTACTAAACTTATAGAAAATCTAATAAAGGATTCTCGTTATCAACTGATTATAAAGCCCCATCCATGGGAAATTGGAAAACAAAAGTGTCAACTTTATTTCGATCTTGAAAAAAAATATGAATCAATTAAAGTTTGGACTATACGTGGAGGTAATTTGTACGAACTAATTGATCAAGTTGATGGAGTAATTGGCACATTATCAACTGCAATTTTAGAAAGCATTTTACTAAAAAAACCAGTATTTATTTTTAACTTTATATTTAGTAATCGAACATATGGGTATTATGATCAATTTGGAAAGCATATTCAGACTGATCCAAATCAATTATACGCAATCATTGATAAGTATTATACGGTTCCTGAGCAAAAGCAAGATTTTGAAATGACTAGAGATCGGTTTTTGGGTACCCTTTATTTAGATGGAAATTCTGGACAAAAGTTACTTTTTGAATGCTGCCAAAATGAAGATAGTAGCGTAGCTAACACACCAGAAAAATAGCTTAGTGACCTTAAAGAACAAAAGCTCCGACGCAACTTTATTCACGTCCCAAGTGCAAATTATTCACTTGGGACATATCCCAATCTTTTTTACCACGCAGTCCACCCCCCATCGACTACAATATTTTGTCCGGTCATATACGAGGATGCATCAGAAGCGAGAAATACAATCGGACCTTCTAAATCACTGGGGCTTCCGATTCTACCTAATGGATTTTTTTTTGAGAGATTCATAATAAATTCATCATTTTTTTGTACCGTTTTGCTTGGAAACGGACCAGGAGATATTGTATTTGCTCGAATACCCTTATTGCCATAATGACATGCAAGGTATTTTGTGAATTGGATGACAGCTGCTTTTCCAGCGCCATAATTGGCAGGGTTATTAAATCCCGAATCACCGTAAATAGATGGGTCTGGAGATACAGTACCGTACATTGATGCAATATTAATGATGTTCCCGCTTTGTTGTTTCATCATATGGGGAAGAATGGCATGGACACAATTAAAAACAGTATTTATGGAACCATCAATCCCCTTTTTCCAAATCTCCTCACTCATTTCTTCTATTTTTCCGCTTGAGCCATAGTACCCATTATTAACTAGAACGTCAATTTTTCCGAACGCTTTTATTGTAGATGAAATACATGTATTCACCGACTCAAGATTAGAGATATCTATATATTCACCAAAGCATGTTGTTTGATATTTTTCTGTTAGCTGGGCAGCAAAAGCACAATTTTTTTCTTTACTTTTGCTAGCTATAATAACAGTAGCACCATGCTTGGCTAACCCTTCTGACATCGCAGAGCCAAGATGGCCGGAACCGCCAGTGATTAAAATCGTTTTATTTTCAAGACTAAATAAATTCCTCATCATCACACCCCGTTCCATTTTCTCGGGTCAATTAGCCTCACATCATTTATGGCAAATTTTCGATAATCTACATCACTATTAGTGGTATGTTTGAATGATTGTTCAATTTCAATTAATTGTTGTAAATTGTTTACACCTACTATCCCATAATCAATTTCATTAATGGATTTAACAAATTGCAAAGCTAATTGTAGGGGGGTAAGCTGATGTTTCTCTGCTTCAAGTCTTAAATTGTTTACATAAGGAATGATATTCTTTAAGCTTGAGGGAATATTTTTAGGCTCCATTAAAATTAACCCTTGCAAAAATAATGATCGCGCATGAATTTCAATTTTTTGTTCTTTTAAAAGTTTTAGGTAATTTCCAGATATTAATCGTTGATCAAAAATATTAATTGGCACTTGAATTACATCAAGTTGATATTTTGAAAGTAACTTTTCAATATCGTTTGGCTCATATATTGAACAGCCGATTTTACTTATGACATTTTTCATTTTCAAATCTTTTAATACTTCGTAGCAGATTGGTCCATCTACATTTAATAAATCTTCTGCATGATGTATCATTAGTACTTCGAGATGATCCCTTTGTAAATTGTGTAAGGATTGATTAACTTGGTTCACTATATGTTGTTCGATATTCCTTTGATTAAAGATATTCGTTATTTTAGTGACAATTTTAAAATGATTATCACTACCGATAACATCGCCTAATTTTTTTTCGCTATCGCCATAGGCGGCTGCGGTATCTAATAATTTTATATCTTTCTGTTTTGCAAAATTCAAAATCCTTTTGACTTCAGAAAAGTTTGTTTTCCCACTTTGATTTGTAATACCATAGTCCATTCCAAATTGAACTGTGCCAAGTCCAAGTTCCATATTGGAAATTCTTGTTCGTTCATTTAATGTTTTTATTAATTCTTTATCTGATTGGAATTTAAGAGTTAAATGGCTGTTGATTTTTGCTATTTGGGGATTTTTATCTAAATATCGGAATAGATGATCGATTGAATATTCAATATTTTGTTCTTTAAAATATTTTTCAATCTCGTTAAATAGAATTAAGTCCTCTTCATAATCTAAAGTAAGTCTATAATTTCTGCACCATTTTTCCGGTAAATTGACAATATTAAGTTCGAAATGTTCAGGATTATTTTGGAAATACCATGTCATATATTCAGAATACTGCGCCTTTGGGAAATATTTCTTTACTTTTTCTAAAGCTTCTACATTTATTATTTCAATGTTTGTGCCAACAGCTGCACCTTTTCCTGTTGTATAATCGGCTCCTTTTTCGAAGTGTGATTGAAGTAAATACTGTAAAATATCATTAGATACGTATGGACAATCACCAGTAACACGGATTATTATATCTATTTTAAGTTTTCTAGCAATGCCTAAATACCGATCAATAACATCGTCTGGGTCCCCTCTATGAAAAATCACATCGTTCCTGTAAATATAATTTTCTAGTTCGTTATCCTCCACCTCAGTTGAGGTTGCTAGTATCGTATGGTTGACATTTTCGAATTTCAATACATTTTTTAAACAAAGTTCTATTGAAGCATAATCTCCAATTGGTAATAATGCTTTTCTACGAAGTCTAGTTGATTTTAATCTACAAGCAACAATTGTTGCTATATTTGCCTTTTTAAAATCTTCAAGTTTTAGTGCGTCACCACTTACCTTATCTGTAGCTAATACATTATAATTTTGGATAACATTTTCTAGTTCTTTAGTATTTAACCCACTCTTACCATAACGTTTATAAGACAATAAACTTTTTGTTACTAATTTCCCCTTTTTTACATCTTCTTTTAAAATAGGTATTTGTATCGTTTTTCTAAGATATTCTTTTTCTTTATTTGTAATAAAAGGCATCTTTAACAATTCCAAATACATCTTTTGAAGTGTAATATATCTATTGTATCGATCTACAGTGATACTAGAAAACATATCATATTTTGTTTCTAAGCTACTGTGCATGACATGTTTCTCAACAACATCAGCACCGATTAGACTAGCGATAACTGGTAAAATGACGGATTCCTCACTCTGTCCATCAACATGATCTGCGAAAACGATACGGTTGTTAAAGTTAGCTTTAATTTTGGTAATTTTCGATAATCCACTATCGCCAAGTTCAGTTGGATAACTTTGAAATCCAATTTCTATAAGAATTTCTCTCGGGTTCATCAATTTCTCGATTTCCATTACTCTTTCTTTGATCTGTTTAATATCATAAGCAGCTACATTTATGATAACTTTTTTATCGTTTAGACTTGTTTGGGATAATGCGTTCAATACGGAATAGTTAAACAAAACCGAGGCTTGTAATTTTATACCGGAGATCTTTGAGATATTATTATTTAGTATCTTAACACCGTATTCATCAAAAATATCTAACCAAATTTCCTTCGTTTGAATTGCAATGTCAATAATTCCATTCCAGTCTTCTTCTTTAATAAAGATTGACTTATAAACGTCATACCACTCATAATCTTTTGTTGCAATTTCATCATATCTAAACGGTTGGAATTTAATCCCAAAACCATCTTTATATTGGGAATATTCATCTAATAATGAATGAATATAGTCAATACTTCCACCGTGTGTGTTCGCAACTTCAATGATATTATAGACCACATTAATACCTCCTATGAATTGCAAAAGAGTCTATTTCATTAATTAGACTTGTAACTTTATCATTGCTGGTGCTTACTCATATTGTTATGTAAATAATTACAAATATATAACTTCTTTACTTTATTTACTCATGTCACATTCATGATGTTGCAGGTAGAAATAAACATAACCACCCAAGGGTGGTTATGTTATTTTAATCGGAAAATAATGACCAATCCGCAGGTGTTCCAGCTTTGATGTCTTTTCCAATTTTTTTCCCTAATAATTTGTCGTAATATTTTGGTGCTAAACCGAAACCTGGTCTGATTACTCTTACATTATCTTTAGTTAAAATATCCCCAGCTTTCATGTCCTTAACAATATAAATAGATCTTCGAAATTTAAGTGAATTTTTTTCTTCATTCGTGGGGCCGTAGTTTACTTCCCCGAGTGCTTTCCATACCCGTTCGGTTTCAATAACTAGAGACTGCATTTCATTTGGCTCCATTGAAAAAGCAGAATCAATCCCTTTATCAGCACGAGAAATTGTAAAATGTTTTTCAATTAAAGTTGCACCTAATGCAACACTGCCGACGGAAACTCCAATCCCCATTGTATGGTCGGACAAGCCAACTTGACATTGAAATAATTCTCTCATGTTAGGAATCGTTAAAATATTGGTGTTTTCGGGAGAGGCAGGGTAAGTACTCGTACACTTCAAGAGAATAATATCTTTACATCCATTATCTCTGGCAGTTTGAATTGTTTCTTCAATTTCCGAAATGGTGGCCATCCCCGTTGAAATGATCATCGGTTTCCCTGTTGAAGCTACTTTTTTAATTAGAGGAATATCATTGTTTTCAAAAGAGGCAATTTTATAAGCTGGTACGTTTAAATCTTCTAAAAAATCAACAGCGGTTTCATCAAATGGTGTACTAAATGGGATCATCCCAAGTTTTAACGCTCTGTCAAATATTGGTTTATGCCACTCCCACGGAGTATGGGCTTGTTGGTATAGTGCATATAAATTATTTCCATTCCATAAACTTTTCTCGTCATTAATTTGGAAATCTGGGGTATCTAGATTGATTGTCATAGAATCTGCAGTAAAGGTTTGTATTTTTAAAGCATGAACACCTGTCATTGCTGCTATTTCAGCAATTTGTAATGCCCGCTCTAAGGACTGATTATGATTGCCTGACATTTCCGCAATAATAAAAGGAGGGTGGTTGGGTCCAATCATTCTTCCACCAAGATTAATTTCCTTCAATTTAATCCGTCCTTTCTATGATACAGCCAATCTTCTTTATCTAATTCATATCTTACGATTGGAATTGGATGCCCTTCTCGAAATAAAGTATTTCGATACTGATGATTCTGTTTAAAGCCTAGTTTTTCGTGAAACTTCATACTCTTTTTATTAAAAGAAAGAACCTCGCCAATGATTTTTTCTGCCTCTAGAATTTGGAATGCATAATCTAAAGCGAGCCTTCCCATCCATGTTCCTGCTCCTTTGGGTGCTTGTGCTTCACCAATATAAAATCCCCAGAATAAAATGTTTTTTTGTTGTGGATCCTTTTTAAAAGAAACGAGCCCCAAGGGCTTGCTTTGATATTGAACGATGCGATAATAAGCCAATTGTTCTTTAAGTATTGTTTCAAACCAATTGCAATGAGCTTCAAAAGTAATTGGTTGATCATCAAACATATTGATTCTAATAAACTCAGCATTTCTCCAGTTATGAAGCAAGTTCCTGTCTTTTTCTGACGGTGCTCGTAAATCATAACCCATGTTTAACCACCCAGTTTCATGATATCCTCAATCATTGTCTGTAGATTCACAAAATTATCTTTCATTAATGCTGTGGAGAGTTGTGACATCTCAATTCGTTCTTGTTCGTTTTCAATAAATTTCTTCAGTGGTTTTGTTAATGATGCCTGACTCACTGTATGAATCTCTCCTAAATATTTTATGACCTTCATTTTCCCGAGTAACTCACAAATAAACTTTTGATTTTCTGCAATACTCCAAACTATAGTTGGCAGACCAAGATAACACCGTTCCCACGTGGTGGTTCCTCCAGCACCAATGGAAAGATCTGCATGCCGCATTAGCGTTGCCATGTTATTGACTTGGCAATGAAAATGCAGATTAGAATATTGTTCACAGATTTCTTTTAACTTGTGTTTATGAATATTTTGTTGTCCAACAACCACGTCTGCCTCGATATCATTCCGTGCCAATTCTAAGAATGAAGAAAGTGCTTTTTCTGTTTCATTCGTATGGTCAAATCCTCCAAAAAAAATCAATATCCTTTTAACTAAACCTGTTCGCAACTTCATCTGATATTTTTCTTCGTAAAATTCCTGCCTCAATAATACATAGCTGGGCCCAAGGAATAATTTGCAATGTGGTGGAACGAGAGCTCGGTATCTATTTGAGTCATTAAGTACTGTAGGATCCAGTAACAGGTCACACTGATGCTTCCGATCGGCCAGATCGTCGATAACCATGATGTTTTTAACCATACCTTTTAGTGTACGTTCCCATTTATCGTTAATCGCATAATGATCAATAATTAGTAAATCAACAGAGTAGTGACCATGCAGTAAAGATCTTGTCTCCTCAGCATCAATAAACCATGGAACACCCAGCCAGTTTGAGTGCGGGGTCAAAAGAGGTAGTTCCCAATCCTTGTTGGGGGTAGGAAGTTTTAATACAGTGAACTTCTTTTCATCGATTAAATTGCATAGATGCCCAATATGTTCCCTGCAAATAAAGGTGACATTGGCACCCTGTAAGCGCAGCTTTTTTGCAAGAGTTAGGCATCTCATCAAATGTCCTGATCCTATTTCGTTCGAGGCGTCAACACGAATAAATACATTCATAAGAAATCTTCCTTATGTTTTTTTACTAAGATTGATAATTTTTTTTGTGGCGTTAATAACATCCTCGACGTCTTTTTCAGTCATTGCAGGGAAGAGAGGGAGAGTAATGATCTCTTGATACAGTTTTTCAGCTTTTGGACAAATTCCTCGCTTATAACCAAGTTTTTGGTAATAAGGAAATAAGTGTACAGGAATATAGTGCACATTAACCCCAATATTTTCTTGATGAAATGCATTGAAAATCTCATTTCTTGTCTTAGACAATGTTTCCAGGTCAAGACGAATTACATACAAATGCCAACTAGAGCAGCCATTCTTGTCTTGATAAGGGGCGGTTATGGAAGAGATGTCTTTAAATGCTTCGTCATACATGGAGCTATATTTTTTTCTGAGATTTAAAAATCTGTTAATTTTTTTTAATTGACTAAGTCCAAGGGCTGCTTGAATATCAGTCAGACGATAATTAAGCCCTAGAAACTGCATTTCATAATACCATGGACCATGATTTTCTGTTAATTTACTAGGATCTCGTGTAATTCCGTGAGAACGGAATTGAAGAAGCTTCTCGTAGTAATCTTTATTGCTAGTGGTTATCATTCCACCTTCACCAGTTGTAATATGTTTGACTGGGTGAAAGCTGAACATGGTCATGTCGCTAATAGAGCCAATCCTCTTTCCTTGATAGGAAGCACCAAGTGCATGCGCTGCATCTTCAATTACTATTAGATTATATTTTTTGGCAATGGCTGTGATTTCATCTAGATCTGCGGGCTGACCTGTGAAATGGACGGGAATAATGGCCTTTGTTTTAGTTGTAATCTTTTTTTCGATTTCTTCCGGGGCAATATTGTAGGTCTTTTCATCAACATCGGCAAATATAGGAGTGCCTCCTTGATACAGAACGCAGTTTGCACTCGCTGCAAAAGTCAGTGGGCTGGTAATGACTTCATCTCCTTCGGAAATTCCGGCTGCAAAACAGGCTGCATGCAGGGCAGCCGTACCATTGGCAAAACTAACCGCATATTTTGTGCCGACATAATGGGCAATAGCTTCTTCAAAATTTGAAATATAGGGACCTGTTGTAAGATAGTCACCTTCTAAAACGGCGGTAACAGCTTTAATGTCCTCCTCGTCAATCCATTGTTTGCCATAAGAAAGAAATGAATCCCTAATTGGTTCTTGATTCACTATATGCCTCCTTTCCCTAATTTATTTAAAGATTATTTTCTTTTATTAAGAGCCGTATCTCATCAACAGTGAGCCACTGACTATTAGTATTACTTACATAGCTAAAACCATTAGGTAATTTAGTCCCTTCGTTTCCATCTATTGAATTCCACCACTTAATTTCTGGCAGAATGATATAATAGCCTCCACAATCTAATGAATGACGGGCATCATCTTCAGTAATCATCGTTTCATGCAATTTTTCTCCAGGACGAATACCGACAATCTCTATTTTACAATCGGGGGCAATGGCCGTGGCTAAATCAATTACTTTTATACTTGGAATCTTCGGTATAAATATTTCCCCGCCCTTCATTCTTACTAGATTATCCATAACAAACTGTACACCCTGATTTAGGGTAATCCAGAAGCGGGTCATTTTTTCATCAGTAATCGGAATTTTTCCGGTTTCTTTCACTTTATTGAAAAATGGTACAACACTACCACGGCTGCCCATCACATTTCCGTACCGTACCACAGCAAACCTTGTTTTCTTCATTCCGCTGTATGCATTTGCCGAAACAAATAATTTATCTGAAACTAATTTTGTTGCTCCATATAGATTCACTGGGTATGCAGCTTTATCGGTACTTAATGCGATAACTTTTTCTACTTCACGTTCAATCGCTGCTTCAATAATATTTTGAGCACCCAATACATTCGTTTTGATGGCTTCAATTGGATTATACTCACAAACTCCAACTTGTTTTAATGCTGCCGCATGTACAACAATATCAACACCTTCAAATGCACGTAATAATCGATCTTTGTCACGAACATCTCCAATAAAAAAACGGATTCTTTTATCGGTAAACTCCTGCGACATTTCAAATTGTTTTAATTCATCGCGGCTAAAGACAATGACCTTTTTAATCTCGGTTTCTAAAATCTTGCGAACAAATTTTTTTCCAAATGAGCCAGTACCGCCAGTGACGAGAATGGTTTTACCATTAAAATAAGGCAATATTTCCACTTCCTTTCTTTTAACTTAATGAATTTATAATGTTTTCGACTCTATGAAAAAAGGTATGACAATTCAGGGCTTTTTCCATTGCTTTTTTACTAATGTTAGTCCTTTCTTGATCATTATTTAAAAATTGTTGAATGAGTTTTAGGCATTCTTCATCTGTTGAATAACAAATGATTTCTTTTCCCAAATCAAAGTGTAATACTGTATCTGGTTTTGCTGAAAGTAGTTGAAATCCACCGCTTGCAGCAACATCAAAAGTGCGAACGTTGATGCTTTTACTTTCTATACCAAGGGTATTTTTATTTTTGTAAAAATAAGGAGACCTATGGGAATTTAAAATGATTTTTGATGAACAGTATAGTTGGTTAACCTTCTTGGGCTCAATCCATTTATTAATTACAAATAATCTCTGATGATTTTGACTATTAATAAACCTTCGCCATAAAGGCCCACCAAGAACAAACTTATATGGTGTTTGCTCTAAAATGTAATTGGCAAGTTGAATTCTTTCAGGATATGGATAACCAATTAGACATAAATCGAAAAGATAATCCTTTTGTGATGTAGTGGGATGATATATGGACTGGTCGGTCCCTAATGGAAGGTGAAGTATTTTCTTCGAGTTGTATTTTTTTCTATAGTATTCGTAAGCTCCTAAGTCAATAGTAAAAATATATTGAAACTCTTCTGCTAAACGAATGGACTCATCAATATAAAAAGGATCCTCTGTAAACCAAATGCCTAAAGTAAATTTTTTTTGTTTTAAAAATTGAAGTAACTTCTGTTGAAGATTGTAGCCTGCAAAAGCAAGTACAAAGTCTGGTTGAAAGCTTTCGATTTGTTCGAGGGTATCTAGATTATAATTTGGAGTTATCATTTTTATAGAAACATTATGGGCTAAAAGTGCATCAGAAATGGATTGTTCTAAATACGGATATATTCCTAAATAACCTGAAGAAATCAATAAAAATTTCATGTTACAAACATCCTATTCAATAGAAATAGTTTTAGTTCTGGTTCATGAAGGGTCGTTGATGGAAGGTGAAAAAAACAAAAAAGTTCCACCTTCCGCTTGTATTAGGGTTCAGTTTGTATAGTAGCAATAACAACATCTCTACATCTAACAATTGTTGTTAAATCTTCGATAAATGGGCTAATGATATTTGTTTCTTGTAATACTATTAATCCATTTTCTTTAATTTTAACCAATTCTCCAGATACAATCTGACCAGATTCAAGAGTCAATGTCACTTCACTAGACATATAGTGAGATAGATATTGACAAATTGAATCATGGCAATGTTTCTTTTTTTTGCCCATAGCAAGTCTCCTTTCAATAATGATGTTACATCTTATTAAAAGGAAGCATGATCTGTATAGGTTAATTGATAACATTTATTGTATTAATTGAAAAATTGTTAAAAGTAACCTAGGACTTTCAAAAAAACAATAGTGATAACTGTATCATTTTATAATATTAAGGCTCTATAACTATTACTTGAAATTAAGTAAGCATATACTGTATTAAATTCATAAAAAGAGGTGAGAACATGGCTCTTAGAATTGTAAAGCTTTTTGCTTCTGCTGCAACCACAACAACTACCACTGCCAGACCAACTGTTTCAAAGTTTTTTTACGAAACAACTGCACAAATAGCAGCGGGGAGCACATTAACAATAGCGGTTGGTAGTTTTGAAGATGATACAGGAGCAGCTGTCACTACATTACCTGCTCTTGCAGCAGATAATAGTTATTTCAAAGTGGAGATCAATGGAGTACTACAGATGAGTGACACACTTGCATATACAGCCGGGGGAGCTGGCACAGGGCAACTTGAGATTACTGTACCAGCAGGCTCAGATCCGATTGAGGCACAAACACCGATTGTGTTAGAGGTAGTAAATTATGATCCACAATCATCTTCAACCACAACAATTACAACTTAGAAATTTTAGAAGGGAAAAAGTCAATTTTTCATCCGAACCGGATGAAAAATTGACTTTTTTACGTACTTATTTTTAATTAACGATTTTTATAAATTGCACAATAATGGGTGTACCTTCTAGCGGCGGATCAATGGAATTTAAAGTAAGTATTCCTTTTTGAAAGGAAAAAATGGCAGGTGGTTGCAGTATACCATTAATAAATAAATTCGTAAAAGAAATGTCATTAGGATCTTTAATGCCTACTTTTCCGTAATATAGAAGTTCATCGTCATCTGTATAAACCTTTTTTTCTCCATCAGAAATTGTATAGTATTGAAAGGTTTCCACTTTTAAGGGGGAATTTTTACTTTTTTGAATTTCCTCAAGAAAATCGATCAACCAAATAGGAGGACAAATTTGTCCGTGACATCGGCAGCATGAACACTTATTGGTACAAAATGAATGTTTAGAATAATCATTGCTCCTCATATTTACAACTTTCCTTTTTGATTAATATATGTGGAAAAAAATGATTCGCTACATTTCCGACTTTATTACGAATACATAAAGTAAAATATCACTTTTTACTCTAAATCATATATCTATACTATGAAAGGGACTTTAAGCAAATTAGAAAAGAGGCGATAAAATGGCTGAAAAAATGGGTTATCCAAGTGGTACAGCAGAATGGAAAAAGCAAGCGGTCGATTGGTTATTTGAGGAAGGGTTATTATCAGATGAGGCTTGGAAGAAAAAAATTGAAGATCCGTTGCCATTATGGGCTCAAGCAGCGGTATACCAACGTTTATTTAACCTTATTCAGCGGGAGGAGGGAGGTCAAAAATAATGGCAAGAAATTTTAAGCCTTACATGATTACTCAATTTCAATCCTTTATTCATACCTTGGATTTAAAGCGGAAAATCAACCATATCCAAATTCATCATACATGGGAACCAAGGAAATCAGATTACAAAGGTGAATCTACAATCGCTAGTATGTGGAGGTACCATACAGAAACAAGGGGATGGCAGGACATTGGTCAGCATTTTACTGTAGCACCAGATGGGCTTATATGGGACGGACGATCTTTGGAGAAGGACCCGGCTGGAATTACTGGGTATAATCGTGGCGGAATTATGTTTGAAATGATTGGAAATTTTGATCAAGGTGAAGAAACACTTGAAGGGGAGCAGTTAGATGCGATTATCGCAGCAGTTAGAGTTTTACTATTGAAATTTAATTTGTCGACAAATGATATTGTTTTTCATCGTGAACATTCCGCCAAAACATGTCCGGGAACCGGTATCACTAGGGGCTGGTTTTTAAATGAAGTCAAAAATCGGAAGATAATGGAGCTTAACCCGAATTCCTATGATAATGCTGACCAATGGAAAAGGATAGCCATCGATTGGCTTTATGAGGAAGGCCTTATCTCAGCTGAGGATTGGAAAGACAATATTAATAAAGGGTTGCCGCTTTGGGCAGAGGCCCTTGTTTTAAAAAGAATCTATGATAAAGCCAAAGCGTAAAAGCACTTTCCAACAGGCAGATGAATATCATATTAAGAAATTTGCCTAAGGAGCTTGCTATGATTGATAGTATTTTAGAGTTTATTTTGTTATGCTTCGCGACTTTTCGTTTAACACGATTATTTGTATTTGATAAGATCACTCAATTTTTAAGAAAACCGTTTATTCATGAGTATGAGGAGACATTAGAGGACGGAACAATTGAAACCTATATTGAGATTAAAGGAACTGGTATGAGGAGGTTTATGGGGGAACTGTTAAGCTGTTATTGGTGTACTGGTGTATGGTGTGCAGCAATAATGTATACTGGCTATTTAACTGTACCTGATTACTTTTCTCCTATAATACTAATTCTCTCAATCGCAAGCTGTGCCTCATTTTTAGAAGCGATTCTTTTGAAAATTATAAACTAGCCGTGACAAACCACCATTTCGCTGAATAATTTATAATATTACCAACTCTTAAACAAGGAGGTTATATTATAATGAAGAAAAATTATACCTCTAATACTACAAAAAGATCAACATCTAGATCAACGGCTACTACAAGAAATAAGTCAACATCACAAAGAAAGACGGGCGGTTGCGGCTGTGGTTCGAGAAAGAAAAGAAATAATGCCTAGTTTGTGAAAGGACTCCGAAAAAGGGTCCTTTTTAATGTTATAATATTAATAAGAAGATTCTGAGTTTTATATTTAACAGGGAGGTGATCGTGGTGAGTACACTTAATGTTTTTACAGGGAAAACAGTTGAGGAAGCAATTGCCAATGGATTAGCCTATTTAGGCCTTACAAAAGAAGAAGTAAACATTGAAGTCTTAAATGAAGGCAGAAAAGGGTTTTTAAAAATAGGATCAAAGGAAGCGGAAGTTCGAATAGAAAGAAAAGCTACGCCTAAGCCAAAGGATTTGCCACTTCAAAAAGGAAAAGTGTGGGTTGAATCCGGAGTTATCCATTGCATTGATTCTACCGGTGAGAAGGAAAAATTAATGGTCCATGTCCCGCCTACGATTCTGTTATATAAAAATAATGAGTTAATGAAAGACAAGTGTACGATTTCAGAGAGTGATCAAGTAAAAGTTAATTTTAAGAACGAGGAAATCGAGACAAAATGGAAGATTGAAATGACTAAGGATAGGTTAACGGCTACTTTAAAAGTTGAACCAGGTACAAAAACTTTTTATAAGCTGCGGGATCAAAAGCCAGCACGTGAGATAAAACTAGAAGCAATAAAAACTGTAATTCCGAATTTAACTTTAACAGCTGAAGAAATTCATAAAAGGTTAATGAGACTTGGAATTACGACGGGAATTCAGGAAGAACAAATTGATGCAGCCTGCAAAGCAGAGACCAATGGTGAATTTATTATCGCTAAAGGGGAAAGCCCTGTTGAAGGAAAGAATGGCTGGTTAGAGTATCTGGTTGATGTCAAGGAAGGTAAAAGCTTTAAAGAACGAAAGGACGGCTCGATTGACTTCCGGGAAGGGGTGGATATTCCATCGATTGAGGCTAGTACAACCATTGCGATTATTCATGATCCAATCGAGGGTTTAGCAGGAAAGGGCGTTACAGGTGAAGTAATAGTGCCGAAGCCGGTACAACCGCTAGTTGTGAAAGCAGGAAGAGGAGTAAAGATTAGCGATCATCAAATTTTGGCTACTTCAATGGGGAGACCATCTGTGCAAATGCGAGGAAACACTGCCATTATAACTGTCCTCCCTAAGCTTGAACATCGGGGTGATGTTGGTCTTGAATCTGGTAATCTTAGATTCAACGGAGATATTGTCATAAGTGGTAATGTAGAAAATCATATGGAAGTGGTCGCTAATGGATCAGTTGAAATTAGGGGTACGACTAGTGAGGCAAAAATAAAAGCGGGGCAATCAATCACACATTATAGTAATGTAATAGCAAGTGAAATCCTAGTTGGAAATAGTGAAAGAATTGAAATATCAGGTGAGTTTGAACAACAAGTTGAAACTATGAATCAACTTCTAGAACCATCGAATTTCGAAACTGAAATCGGTGTATTTGTTCAAATGCCATCAGCGATAAACAGTACTATTTATTCCTCTGGTGATGTATTTATTAATAAACAGGGTTGTTATAATTGTACAATCTTTGCCAAGGGTTTGATCGAAGTGAAGGGTTTTGTTCGTGGGGGCAGACTTTTTGCGGGACTCGGTGCAAGGCTTGAGGAAGCAGGCAGCAAAGGTGGCACTCCGACATTAATCTGTGTTCCTCATGACCAAATTATTACGATAAAAAATGTGTTCTCTGAAACAACCATCCAGATCGGAAAAAGAGTATATAAGTTTACAAAGGATATGACAAACATTGTAGCCAGAATTGATGAACAAGGAAGCATTTCGATTCGATAGTCTATTTTTAAAAGAAATCTTCAGGAGGTGGCGGTTGTGGGCTATATATTACCAATAAACAATGAGCAATCTACACAATACACAAATCGGATTATTCGAAAAGATGGACCACCATTTGTAGTAAAACCTGTGGAAAAAGTTACAATGCGGGCCAAACTTAAAGGAAAAACAGATTATGAGGATAAATACGAGGAGGCCAAGGCTAGAAAAAAATCCGAGATTACAGGAAAAGGAAAGCACTTTAATGAAACAGTCTAAAAAAGAGTTATTAATATGAAAAATCCCTTGCTTACTCTATATTTGGCGGGGGATTTTTTTGCATTTAACTTTATTCAGTATGAGTCCCCTATTTCCATAATTGGTGGAAGGAATTTAATCCTGTATTCAATTTAATATAGGTTAAATCCCTACTGAATAAAGTTAAGCCTCCGGCGAGCCTTGTGATTTTCAAAGGTAGTTTTTCGAGTTAAGATCAAAGACTAAGAACGCCACTTCCTGTGGCAACGTCTTTGTGACCCACATCCTGTGGGCCTAAAAAATCTGGGCACAAATACATAAGGTGCATTTGATTTTATGTTGCGGTACAATTATATTCAAAAAGTGAAAGAGGTAAAAAAGATGGCAACGTTTGATGATTTTTTGAAGTTGGATTTACGAATTGGTACAGTATTAAAAGCGGAGCCCTTCCCGGAGGCCAAGATTCCTGCAATCAAAATGGAAATCGATTTTGGCGAAGAAATTGGAATTAAACAAACAAGTGCGCAAATTACGAAACGATACGAACCTGAAACCTTGGTAGGTCGTCAAGTAGTGGGCGTTGTTAACTTTCCACCAAGACGGATTGCCAGCTTTAGTTCTGAAGTGTTAGTGCTTGGCGGCATACCGGAAAAAGGGGATGTTATTCTTCTGAAACCGGATGTAGAGACCCCAAATGGTACTAAAATCGGCTAATAAGAAAAGCATAAGCGGCCCGTTTAGCGACGTATAAACTGGAGCACATCGACTGAGATAAAAGAACCACGACGAACGTAGTGAGGTGGGCGAAGTTTACTAGTCGCTGGGCGCTGGAACTAGACAAATATACGCATAACTTATATTTTTTACTTACAAAAAAGACAGTCTAGTGGTCACTTTCCAAGATGGAATGTCTCATACGTTGTCCATTGGTCGTTATTTAATTGATACAACAAATGGAAACGGTCCACGACCTCGGAATGGGCAACGTCCATCATTGTAAGCTGTCCCACTATATCAGAATGTTCAGGGTTTGAAAGTTTTTGTCCAATTGTGATGTGGGGAACGAAGCTTTCTGTTTTTTCTTTATTGGAAAATACATGAGCATTAAGTTTACCGTGAAGGTTTAATAACTCTTCATCCTTTTTAATAGCTAGGAAAATTTTGTTGGCTACCGGATGAAAGGTTTTGGCTTTGTAGACCTCAAGGGTGAAAGGTGATGAATTTAAAGCAATATTATTAAGATTTTGGATGATTCTCTTTATTTCTTCTTCCGTCGAATCAAATGGATTCACAAGAGTTACATGGGGAGGAATGAAAGAGATGTGAGGATCGTACCGTTTTCGAAAAGAATTTGCATAGTCTTGAAGCTTTTTGGATGGGAAAATAACAATACCATATTTCATAAGGTAGTTCCTCCTAAAACAAAATTTTATACTGTAATATTATAACAAAAGTTCAAGAAATTTAACACAAACGATAAGAAAAACACGTGATTTGCCCATAATGGCAAATTACGATGTACCCAAAGGTATGACCTAAAGGCCCTTTTTCTTATACTATAATCAATAATATTATAAACATTCCTATAGTACAAAAAAAGACATGTTATAATGTATTTAAAAATCGGAGAGGGGATAAAGTAACAATGACAAAAAGGGTACATAGCCGAGATGTGCAAGAAGCGACAAAAAATCTACTCGAAGAACGTGGTGTGACCGTTTTAGATATTGCAGAAATAGTATATGAAATGCAAAGGCCATTTAACGGTGGTTTAACGCTAGAGGATTGTGTTTTTTCAGTTGAGCGGGTTTTAAGAAAGCGTGAAATTCAACATGCGATTCTTGTTGGTATTGAATTGGACCGTCTTGCTGAGAGAGGGCAGTTATCCGAACCCTTGCAATCGATTGTAGAGAGCGATGAAGGTCTATTCGGAATTGACGAAACCATAGGTTTAGGAGCAGTACTCACATATGGAAGTATCGCTGTTACGACGTATGGCTATTTAGATAAAAATAAGATAGGTATTATCAAAAAGTTGGACACAAAAGGTGGAGGAGGCGTCCACACATTCCTAGATGATCTAGTGGCCAGCATATGCGCATGTGCAGCATCAAGAATTGCCCATCAAATGAGGGATATCGAAGAAGTCGAAGAGGAAATGGCTTTTGTTGATATAGACCTGTAAATATAACCTTTTTGGGGATTTTGTGTTTTTTCGACAAGTTTCCAAGAATTTTAATTATTTTTTTTGATTTTTTTATTGATATTTTTTTTGATTGTTGATACTATAATGGAGTTATTAGTAATGGAAAGCGGATATTCAAAATTATGAGTCTTTCCAAGCAGATAATTTTGACCACTTTTTTAAAGAAAAGTTAAGGCCATACGGACAGCCGGGTCAAATGCCGATTGGTAACTTAGGTTACCTTATTGATTGAGTTAAAAGCTCAAATTTTATAAGTTGGTTACTTTACAACCAGTGCATAGTGCACACAACTTGTGAAACGGTCAATAAGAGTGGTAAAGGCGATTATTTGCTATATAGACTCTGAGCCTAAATGATATATTTTGAATATTGAAGAGCTTTTCCATAAGATTGCTAGAATTTTATGGCTGGCTTAAACTGTTGTGCTTTTTTGTTTTAAGTTTAAGCTAATCTTCATATTTATGATGATATCAAAAGCAAGTGTGCGCGCGAAAAATGCGGTTATACACTTGCTTTTTTTGTTTGGTATTTTTTAGTTGTTGAAAATAAAAATCTATTATAAGGGAGAGCGGAAAAATGGGAAAAGCACTTATTATTGGTTGTGGCGGAGTTGCTGCTGTATCAATTCACAAATGTGTTCAAAACAGCGAGGTATTTGAAGAAATTTGTATCGCGAGCCGTACTAAATCTAAATGTGATGAATTAAAAGCGAAATTAGATGGTGGAAAAACAAAAATTACAACTGCCCAAGTTGATGCAAATAATGTTGATGAGCTAATCGCATTAATTAATGAAGTAAAACCAGATATCGTTATGAATTTAGCATTGCCATATCAAGATTTAACTATTATGGATGCTTGTCTTGCCACAAAAACACACTATATGGATACTGCAAACTATGAGCCAGAAGATACTGCGAAGTTTGAATATAAGTGGCAATGGGAATACCGCGAGCGTTTTGAAAAAGCTGGTATTACTGCACTATTAGGCAGCGGCTTCGACCCAGGTGTAACAGGTGTATTTTCCGCTTATGCTCTTAAGCATTATTTTGATGAAATTGAATACATTGATATCCTAGACTGCAACGGCGGTGATCATGGCTATCCATTTGCTACAAATTTCAACCCTGAAATCAACATCCGTGAAGTTTCTGCGAACGGAAGATACTGGGAAAACGGCGAATGGATTGAAACAAAACCAATGGAAATCAAGCGCGTATACAACTTCGATGAAGTTGGCGAAAAAGATATGTATTTGTTATATCACGAAGAGCTTGAATCACTTGCACAAAACATGCCTGGACTCAAGCGAATCCGTTTCTTCATGACATTTGGCCAAAGCTATTTAACACATCTAAAATGTCTTGAAAATGTAGGCATGACTTCCATTGAGCCGATTGAATATGAAGGAAAGCAAATTATTCCGCTTCAGTTCTTGAAAGCAGTATTACCTGACCCAGCTTCACTTGGTCCAAGAACAGTTGGAAAAACAAATATTGGCTGTATCTTTAAAGGTAAAAAAGATGGAGTAGATAAAACTTATTACGTATATAATGTTTGTGATCATCAAGAATGCTACAAAGAGGTAGGTTCACAGGCTATTTCTTATACTACTGGTGTTCCTGCGATGATTGGTGCCATGATGATTTTGACTGGTAAGTGGAATAAGCCAGGCGTATACAATATTGAAGAATTTGACCCAGATCCATTCATGGAAGCATTAAATGTTTGGGGACTCCCTTGGAAGGAAGACTTTAACCCAGTTCTTGTGGATGCACTTCCAGAAGAATCAGGGGATTCTAAGAAATCTAAAGAAGTGGAGTTAGTAGGATAAGATGCGTTTTGAAGAATTACCGACACCATGCTATGTAGTAGATGAGAACTTGCTCGAAAAGAATCTTAAAATCTTGAACGGGGTCATGGAGCGTACAGGGGCTAAGATTATTTTGGCACAAAAGGCATTTTCAATGTATACGATGTATCCACTAATTGGAAGATATTTAAGCGGTACAGCAGCAAGCGGCCTATATGAGGCTAAGCTTGGGTATGAAGAAATGGGCAAAGAAAATCATGTCTTTGCCCCTGCTTACCGTGAAGATGAAATAGATGAAATTATCTCTTATTGCGATCATATTATTTTCAATTCCTTTTCACAGGTTGAAAAATTTCGTGATAAAGTTCTGAAGGCTGGAAAAAAAATCGGCCTGCGCATCAACCCGGAATGCTCAACCCAGGTTGGACATGATATTTATAACCCATGTGCAGTGGGTTCGCGCTTCGGTGTAACGATTGAGCATTTTCGTCCGGAGCAATTGGAAGGTATATCAGGGTTTCACTTCCATACACTTTGCCAGCAAAACTCTGATGACTTAGCGAAAACCCTTGATGCTGTCGAAGAAAAGTTTGGCCCTTATCTTTCAAAAATGGAATGGATTAACTTCGGTGGTGGACACCACATTACAAGAGAAGACTATGATATTGCATTATTAGAAGAATGCATCAAGCGGATGCAGGATAAATACGGCTTGCATGTGTACCTTGAGCCGGGTGAAGCAGTTGCTTTAAATGCTGGGTATCTTGTAACGACTGTACTAGATACTTTGAAAAATGGGATGGATATTGCGATCCTAGACACATCAGCATCTTGTCATATGCCGGATGTTCTTGAGATGCCATATCGCCCGCCATTAATCGACTCAGGGGAACCAGGTGAAAAGCCATACACCTATCGCCTTGGTGGACAAACATGTCTTTCAGGTGATACCATTGGAGACTATTCCTTCGATCAGCCATTAGAAGGTGGAGAACGCCTTGTTTTTGGCGACATGGCAATTTATACAATGGTTAAAAACACAACATTTAACGGAATGCCATTACCAACCATTGCCGTTCAAGATAAAAACGGTGACTGCCGAGTTGTACATCAATTTAACTATCAAGATTTTAAAATGCGATTAGCGTAAGATTATTAAGTTACTATTAAGCCACCATCTAGGTATAAACCAGATGGTGGCTTTTTTGGGGTATAAGATTCCCCAATAATAAAATAAAAATTGGTATGACTACTTTACAGATAAATTAGTAAAACTGGTAATACCGATTATAAAAAATCCTTTCGAGTGTATTAATATAAATTTTAGTAACAATAAAAAGGACGAAAATTAAAAAATTAGTAGAATTTAAGGTGTATTTTTGAAATAAATCTACAAAAAATATTGACAGCGTTTCCAAAATATAATAAATTGGTAATACAGGTTAAGGAACTAAAAATAAAATTGGTAATACAGTTTTATAGATTAGCAGAGAAAGGGGTAGACAATATGGAGATTGTGTCTATTCAGCATAATCGTCTTGCCTTTAAGGTATCTCAACAAATAATTGAATTAATAAAAACTGGAGAATATAAGCCGGGTGAACGCTTGCCTTCTGAAAGAGAGTTAGCCGAAAAAATGGGCGTTAGTAGGGGACCCCTTCGAGAGGCTTTAAGCGCTCTTCAATCAGCAAATATAATTACTACCAAGACAGGAGCAGGGACATTTGTAAATGAAGTTATCCCAACTAAAAAAAATGCTTTTAAGGCACTTGCAAGTACGCTGAGTGACCAAAGCCCTATCGATATATTGGAAGTAAGGGAACCAATTGAAGTGAAAGCGGTTGCTTTAGCTGCAGAAAATCGTACTGAACAAGATATTAAAAATATGCTAAAAGCATTGGAAAAACAAAAATTATTATTAAGTTTGGGAAAAGATCCAAAAGATGCGGATATGGAATTTCATTTAGCCATTGCAAAAGCAACAAATAATACAGTTTTGGAGAAAACAATGGAGTTAATTTTTTCTTTAATGGATCAAGACTTTTGGGAAGCAATGATGGAGAATCTTTCTGATAAAATCTACAAAGATGAGAAAGCGATAAAGGAATATATTTGGATTCATGAAGAAATCTTAAGTGCAATAGTAAATAGAAATAAAGAAAAAGCGCAATTATTAATGAAGCTCCATCTTAATGATCAAATAGAAAAGTTATAGTATTTTTTTGAGTTGAATAGATCGAATATTCAAGGGAGATTGAATAATATGAAAATTACAGAAATAGAGGCATTTAATTTAAAGTACGATGTAGAATACCCTTATGGAATGTCAAGAGGTTTAGTGTCATCCCGTGGCTCTACCATTATTATTGTAAAAACGGATGAAGGAATAGTAGGATTTGGGGAAACATGGGGGGGAGGTACTCCTTCTTTAGAACATATTAAACAAGTTTCATCCTTATATATAGGTCAAGATCCGTTCGACAGAGATATTCTTTTCAAAAAGTGTATGGATTCTCTTTATCACCTCGGCCATGGAGGATTACATATAGCTGCTTTGAGCGGTATTGATTTAGCGTTGTGGGACATAATTGGTAAAGCTTGCAATCAGTCTGTTTCCAAATTATTAGGAGGACAATCGCGAAACAAGATTATGGCCTATGCATCTACCGGATATTTAAGTGAAACGTCATCATTAAAAGAGCTTTCAGACCAAATTGAAAATGCCATGGAGTTAGGTTTTAAGGCAGTAAAAATTAAAATAGGAAAAAGCCCTGAATCTGACCGTGAAAGAGTTAAACTTACTCGTCAGATAACCGGTGAAGGTGTACTTATTCTAGTAGATGCAAATGGAAATTACAAGCGAGATAGTGCATATAAAAGTGCGAGATTGATAGAAGAATATGATATTCATTGGTATGAGGAGCCAGTATCACCAGAAGACATCGAAGGATTTCGATATTTAAAAGAACAGACTTCCATCCCATTAGCATCAGGTGAAGCCTTGTTTACCAGGTATGGTTTTAGAAACTACATTGAAAGAGGATTAATTGATTTTGTACAACCTGATTTAAGTAAATGCGGTGGTTTTACAGAAGCACTCGCCATAACAACCTTAGCTCAAACCTATAACTTAAATGTTTCTGCCCATGTATGGGGAACAGCAGTTGGAGTTGCTGCAGCCACACAGTTTATGGCTTACCTTCCAATCCATCCACATACAATGAATGAGCCGGCACCTATTCTATTTGAATATGATACTAGTAAAAACCCACTTCGTACTGGGATTATTAATGAGAACATAATAGTTAGAAATGGTTTTATAGAAGTGAGTGAAGGTTCTGGATTAGGAGTTACCCTAAACACTGAATTAATAAATAAATACGCTGCAGAAGGTACTGTATTAGCTTTTTAAAAATAGCATCAAGATTTTGACAAATATATACTCTATTAAGAAAGAAGGGGAACTGATTAATGAAGAGTTGGTTTAAAAAGTTAAGCGTTTTATTTTTAGTTGTAATGGTTTTTGCTGGATGTAGCAGTAACAAACCAGTAGAAAATGTATCATCAAATTCTTCTGAACCTTCAGGAGAGGCAGAGACACCAACTACTAATGGCGGTGAAATAATCTTTGGTACTGTGACCGAGACCCCGAGTTTAGATCCATTTCTAGAAGCAGCCGATGAACGTTCTAGACGTACAGTATTAATGTATGAAGGATTAACATGGGTTGACGAAAAAATGCAAGTTCAACCTAGATTGGCTGGTAAATGGGAAATTAGTGAAGACGGTAAGGTTTACACTTTTACATTACGTGATGATGTCTATTTCCATAATGGTGCGAAGATGACTGCAGAGGATGTGAAATATAGTTATGAATTATTTTTAGATGAGTCATTTGGTACTGGTGGAGCTGGTGATTTTACTGCTGTAGATAGTATTGAAATCGTTGATGACACAACTGTGAAATTTACCTTAAAGACACCATATGCTAGTTTGTTAGCTGCTTTAGGCGGTCGGTATGGTGCTGTTGTTCCAAAAGGGACATATGATAACGGTGATCTAAAGAATGAAGCTGTTGGAACAGGACCTTTTAAATTAGTTAAATGGACGCCAAATAATAGTATGGTTCTTGAGAAATTTGATCAATATTGGAGCGATGAAAGAGGATTCTTAGATAAGATTACAATTCAAATAGTTCCAGATGAAAATAGTTTATTAGCGGGAATTCGTTCAGGTCAAATTGATGCAGCATTATTAACAGATTCAAAGTTCTATACAATGATAAAAGATAACCCGAAGTTGAATGTTGAAAGGCATCCAGCATTAAGATGGACAACTTTGGATTTTGCAAACAATGTAGAGCCTTTTAATGATCCTCGCGTAAGACAAGCTATCTTAAAAGGTATTGATAAGGAAGAAGTAATGATTGCGGCAACAGATGGTGTTGGATCAGTCATTGGAGCAATGCCGCCTGCGTTCAGTGATTGGGTTGTACCTGTTAGTGGTTTGGAAAATCAGACAAGGGATGTAGAAGGTGCTAAGAAATTATTAGCAGAGGCTGGTTATGCTGATGGATTTAATATGCCTCTTCGTATCATTAGCAGTTTTGCTTGGATGAGACCTGCTGCAGAGGTTATTGCATCTAATCTAAGTGAAATTGGTATAACAGTAGATATTGAAACAGTAGATTTAGGTGTTTGGATCAAGGACTGGAGTAATTATAACTCACCAAATACGTTTAACGAATGGGGAGGATTTACAGATCCAGACCTATTATACTATCGCCACTTTAGAGCGAAGCCTGAAGGCGGTGATTGGAGACGATGGAATAATGAAGAAGGTTCAAAATTATTAGATCAGGCAAGAGTAGAAACACAACAAGAAGCAAGACAAGAGATTTATAACTCATTCCAGCATTTAATGGCTACAGAAGTACCAAGTATTCCGTTATTCTCACCTGATAGTATCGTAGTTTCTCAAAAACATGTTATTGACTATATACATCATCCATCTGGTTGGTGGTATGGATTAACTTGCGCTAAAGTCCAAAAATAACATGGTACAGTGACATTAATGTGATAGTCATACCACAAAAACATCATTGCCACGATGATAATACAACAAAGATGTAAGTATCTATTTTTTGATACTTACATCTTAATTTAACTGACATTGAAGAAGGGAGTGAATCCTTTATGGGTGTATATGTTGTTAAAAGAATTCTATCAATGATTCCTACTATTATTGGAGTTAGCTTGCTTGTATTTTTACTAATGGAATTAATACCAGGATCCGTTGTGGAACAGATGTTGGGGATTGAAGGAAATAATCCAGAAGCTCAAAAAAAATTAGAGGAATTTTTTGGATTAAATGAACCATTTTATGTTCAATATTGGAATTGGATTAGTGGGGTAATAGTTGGTGATTTAGGTGTTTCGTGGCGTTCTGGTGACCCAATCCTTCCTACCCTGTTAAATGCATTTATAATCACTGGTGAAATGGCGGTATTTGCTGTCATCGTAAGTGTAATCATTGGTATGCCTTTTGGTATACTTGCAGCTCTAAAGCCATACGGTATTATTGACAACATTTTACGAGTCCTATCATTAGCAGGTGTTTCGATACCTGTCTTCTTTCAAGGTACATTACTAATTTTAATATTTTCACTATTTTTCCCGTGGGCACCACCAGTTGTATATCAATATCCATGGGAGTCTTTATCTCAAAACCTTCAAATAATGATATTGCCAGCTATAGCCCTTGGTATAGCAAGCAGTGCCGTGGTTATGAGGATGACTCGATCCTCCTTATTAGAAACACTTGGACAGGACTTTATCCGAACAGCAAGATCTAAAGGAATTACTGAGACAGCAGTTATATTTGGTCATGCGTTAAAAAACATTTGGATATCGGTTATAACAGCTATTGGTTTGGAAATGGGACAAATTCTTGGTGGCGTAGTCGTTGTTGAGGTGGTGTTTAGTTTACCGGGGGTTGGCCAATTAATTTTCAATAGTCTAGTACAACGTGATTTCCCTATTGTAATTGGCGGTATTTTATTCGTAACAATCATTGTTTTAATCATCAATACGATGATTGATCTTATTTACAAATTTGTTGATCCAAGGATTCGGTATGACTAATAAGGGGGGAGAAATGTGAGCATGTTAGAAGTAGAACTAAATAAAAGTAAAAGAATTGAAAATAAGAAAAGTATGATCCCAAATTGGTTGAGAACTTTAATCAAACATAAAACACTTGTAGTTGGAAGCTTCTTCATTTTTATTTTCTTTATTTTTACTCTTTTCCCTACTCTTTTTTTTGCCAAGGATATAACAATTCAAACAAATAGTACCCTACGAATGTTAGCCCCATCCTTAGAGCATCCGTTTGGTACAGATCATATTGGAAGAGATATACTGTCAAGGGTTATTTGGGGAACCAGAGTATCACTTGGTATTTCAGTTGGTGCGATGATGCTCGCAATGATAGTAGGAGGAACCTTGGGGTTAATTTCCGGGTACTTTGGCGGCATTTTAGATAACGTGATTGGTAGAATCATTGATGTTTTATATAGCTTTCCTTCACAAATACTTGGTATTTTTATTGCCGGTATTTTAGGGCCAAGTGTTAAAAATGTAATCATAGCAATTGCAATCGTATTCATCCCTGTTTTTTATAGAACGATGCGGGGCAGTGTTGTTAAGGAAAAAGAAAGGGAATATGTTGAAGCGGCCAGATCTTTAGGAATGAACGATACATATATCATGTTTGTTCACGTCTTAAGAAATTCAATCGTACCGGTAACTGTTCAGTTTACTGTCGGACTTGCTGTTGCTATCCAACTGGAAGCCGCATTAGGGTTTTTAGGTTTAGGCGTGCAGCCGCCTGCTGCTTCTTGGGGAAGTATATTGAATGATGGTATTGATTATTTATTATTTGCTCCATGGATTTCAATACTTCCAGGATTGTTTATGGTTTTAGCAGTTTTTAGTTTCAACCTAATTGGTGACGGGCTGCGTGATTTGCTAGACCCGCATTCTGAAAAATAAAGAGGTGTAATGATGAAAATTATAGAAGTGGAAGCTATACCTTTTAAAATTCCTTATGGTAAAACCTTGAAATGGGCAACAGGTCAAGCTGATGCTGCTGACCATGTTCTCATCATTATCCATACGGATGAAGGGATAAAAGGATATGCCGAGGCAATTCCAAGACCAACAATTTATGGCGAATCACAAATATCAATTATAAAAGCAATCAAAGATTGGTTTGAACCTATTCTTTTAAATAAAAGTCCGTTTTCAATTCATTCTATTCAATTAGAAATAAATAAATTTCCGGGTAATTTCACGGCAAAAGGTGCTATTGATATGGCTCTTTACGATATACAAGCAAGAAAAGCAGAACAGCCTTTATATCATTATTTGGGTGGAGAGTACAGAAGTATTTTACTAACATGGATGGTTAACTTAGATACACCAGAAAAAATGGTCGATCAAGTGGTTGAAAAATATGAGCAAGGTTTTAAAAGCTTTAAACTAAAAGGTGGAATTGACCCAGTAAAAGATGTGGAAATGGTTAAAATTATTAGAAAAAATCTTGGTGAGAAAGTATTCCTTTACATTGATGCAAATCAAGGTTATTCATTATCAGCTGCAGGAAAAATAATCCGGGAATTAAATGAGTATGGAATTTCTATCATTGAGGAACCATTATCTTCGAATGCCTATGTAAGAAATTTTAGTAAAAATCGTTTTTTATCCGCTTCTCCAGAAGTTAGTATTCTTGGAGACGAAAGTGTTTTTTCCGCAAAAGACGTATTACGTGAATTGCAGGCAGACACGATTGACATGGTCAGCCTAAAACCAGCAAGAACTGGTGTAACTGAAAGCCGAAAAGTGATGACATTAATTCAATTATTTGGAATCGATGTCCTAATTGGAACGCAAGGCGAAACGGCGATTGGTACTATGCAAAGTGCACATATTGCTCTTGGGTTAAATGTAGTGAACTATCCAGCTGAACTAAGCTTTTTTACGATATTTAAAGAATCCATAGTTTTAGACTTGCCTAAGGTCAAAGATGGTCATTTATATTTAAATGAATCTATTGGCAGTGGCATTGAAATTGATGAAGATAAACTTACTTTCTACAGATTGTAAAATTAATAGTTTGTAAGGGGGAATTATATGACCAAGCCTATTCTTGAAGTGAAAGATCTTTACACAATTTTTCATACACCCAAAGGTGATGTTTCAGCAATAGAGGGTGTAAGTTTCAGTATTAATGAGGGGGAGATTTTAGGTGTAATTGGAGAGAGTGGAAGCGGAAAAAGTGTAACCTCTCTTTCAATTATGAGATTGCTTAAGAAAGGTAAAACAACCATTAAACCTGAAAGCAAAATCCTTTTTGAAGGGAAAGACCTTTTAAAGTTATCAGATTCAGAGATTAGAAAAATTCGTGGGAAAGAAATATCGATGATTTTTCAGGACCCATTAACATCATTAAATCCGGTTTATACAATTGGAAAACAGATTCGGGAAGTTCTCCAATTGCATAGAGGACTTGGACCAAAAGAGATAGATGAAGAGATGATTAATATTTTGAAATTGGTGGGAATATCATCTCCGGAAAAAAGGGTAAATCAGTATCCGCATCAATTATCTGGAGGGATGAGACAAAGGGTTATGATCGCAATGGCATTATCTTGTCATCCTAAGTTACTAATTGCAGATGAACCTACAACAGCATTGGATGTTACAATCCAAGCCCAGATTTTAGAATTAATAAAAGAGTTACGCTCAAAATTGAACGTATCGATTCTGTTGATTACGCATGATATGGGTGTTATTGCTGATATGGCAGATAAAGTAGCCGTCATGTATTCGGGTAAAATTGTTGAATCCGGACCTGTTGAGGAAATCTTTAAAGATCCAAAGCACCCTTATACAATGGGGCTTTTACAATCGATTCCACGTTTAGATCTTGACGAGAAGCGGCTAAATACAATTGGAGGTGCTATTCCAAATCCTAAGTCCAGACCATTGGGCTGCAATTTTGCCCCACGATGTCCACATGCAATGGAAAAATGCAAAACGGTTGAACCTCCATTAACAACATTTGCCGATGGAAGAAGTGCAAGTTGTTGGTTACACGAAAGCGATAGTATTAATGTTTCACAAAATCAAACAGCTGGAATAGGGGGGATTTAAATGGAGCTGCAACAAACATTAATAGAAGTAAAGAATTTGACAAAATATTTCCCCATAAAAGGTGGCTTATTATCCAGAACAAGAGGTTGGGTAAAATCTGTTGATCAAGTGTCATTTACTATAAAAAAAGGCGAGTCTTTAGGTGTAGTAGGTGAATCTGGTTGTGGAAAAAGCACATTAGGAAGGACGCTTTTACGATTATTACAGCCTACAAACGGCGAAGTATATTACGATGGAAAAAATATCTTTGATCTAAGTAAGGATGAGATTCGAAAATTAAGAAGAAAGATGCAAATGATTTTCCAAGACCCATATTCTTCATTAAATCCTCGGATGAAAATTGGGACCATATTAGAGGAGCCCCTTCGATTATATAATTTAGGAACACCTGAAGAACGAAAAAAGCGTATCAACGATTTAATGGAAATTGTTGGACTAGATTCTGAATATTTAAAGCGATTTCCACACGAACTTTCCGGGGGCCAAAGACAGAGAATAGGAATTGCAAGAGCATTGCTTTTAAATCCTGAATTTATCGTCTGTGATGAAGCCGTCTCGGCTCTTGATGTATCCATTCAATCTCAAATTATTAATCTATTACAAGATCTTCAAGAAAAATTTAATTTAACATATTTTTTCATTGCCCATGATTTAAGTGTAGTTAAACATATAAGTGATCGTATTGCAGTAATGTATTTAGGTGAGATAGTGGAATTAACAGATAAGAAAACCTTATTTGAGCAACCACTGCACCCATATACTGAATCATTACTTTCTGCTATTCCAATTGCAAATCCCAGTATTCAGAGAAATCGAAAAAGAATTGTACTTAAAGGTGACGTACCCAATCCAGATAATCCACCAAGTGGTTGCCGTTTCCATACTCGTTGTCCGTATAGCCAGGACATTTGTCGTTCAGAGAAACCACAGTTTCACAATATAAATGAAGGAAATATGGAAGAGTCGGAACATTTTGTTGCTTGCCATTTTGCAAAAGAATTAAACCTAGATGGAATTAAGAACTAGTCCATTACAATATCAAACTATTAGCGGGGTGACGATATGAATATATTTATTATAGGTGGCGATGGATTTGTCGGCTCTCATATTACGAGAGAATTTGTTGAAAACAATCATAATGTTACATTATTCGGTCTTAAATTAAATGAAAATTTAATTGAGGACATTCAGGACCGGATAACGACCCTTGAGGGCGATATTTTGGAATATGATAACCTTGCTGTTGCTCTAAATGAAAATCAGACTGATGTCTTAGTACATTTAGCAGCATATGGGGCAGGAAAAGATGGATTGGCAAAATCTGCACAGGATAATCCAAAAAAAGCTATCGATGTAAATATTAACGGATTCTATAATGTATTGGAATCTGCAAAAGAGGCAGGAGTAAAAAGGGTACTTTGGTCTGGCTCGAGTACTGTTTATGCACCAGCAAATTGGTATAGTGATAAATTAGTAGATGAAAAGTCTGCCAGAAACCCTGAAACATTCTATGGCTCTACTAAAGTTATGGATGAATTAATGACAAAGTATTACCGCAATCAATATGGACTTGAGGTTGTTTCAATTAGGCTTCCACTCGTTTACGGTCCGGGTCGTTGGTACAAAGGTGCTGGTGGAGCATTAGTTGATATGTTTGAAAATAGCCATTCGAAAGAGGAAGTATTAATAAAAGGTGGGCCTGAATTAGTTGATTTGATGTATGTAAAGGATGTTTCTGACTTATTTTATCAACTTGCTATTACAGAGAAAAAGTTGAGTGAAATTTATAATGTAAAGAGTCACACTACAACTTTAGAAGAAATGGTAAATATAGTGAAAAACTATATGCCTAATTATAAATTAAGCTTTAATATAACGGATTCTGGGGCTACTGTATATCCATTAATGGATACTTCTAAAATTGAAAATGAACTCAACTATACTCCAAAATATTCTGTTAAAGAAGCTTGTGAGGATTACCTTGATACATTAAGGAGGAAACAAAATGTTTGAAGAAAGATTACATGAACTAGGATATGAATTACCTGAAGCTGCGACTCCTTCTTTTATATATGTTCCTGTTGTTGTTCATAATGGTGTTGCTTATGTTAGTGGTCAACTTCCAAAAGTAGACGGTGAAGTGAAGTTAACTGGGAAAGTAGGCGGGAATGTATCGCTTGAAGAAGCACAGGAATCAGCACGAATTTGTATTTTACAAGGATTAAGCTGTTTAAAGCAGGAGTTAGGTAGCCTTGACCGAATAGATAGATTTCTAAAAGTAACAGGATTTGTTAATTCTGCAGAAGGTTTTAATCAACAACCGAAAGTAATTGATGCTGCATCAGATTTAATAGAGAAGATTTTTGGTGAGAAAGGAAGACATGCTCGCTCTGCAGTTGGAGCTGCTGAATTGCCGAGAAGTACACCAGTTGAAATTGAAATGATGGTTGCTATTAAAATGGATTAGCAGGAGGAGATCTATTATGAAAAAAGTAATGACGGGCGCACAAGCGATCGTAGAGTGTATTAAATTGGAAGGGATTAGACATGCATTTTGTGTCCCAGGTGAAAGCTACTTAGAACTATTAGATGCTATTTATGAAGAAGAAAGCATACAGCTTATTTCGAACAGACATGAAGGTGGGGCAGCTTTCATGGCAGAGGCCTATGGGAAAGCAACTGGTAAACCAGGTATAGCGATGGCAACTAGAGGCGTTGGTGGGGCAAACTTATCCATCGGGGTACATACTGCACACCAAGATTCAACACCGATGGTTGTCTTCTTAGGGCAGGTTGATAGCAAGTTCCGTGGCCGTGAAGGATTCCAAGAGGTTGAGTTAGACCAATTTTTCCAACATATATGCAAATGGGCTGTTGAAATTAGAGATGTCGAAAGAACACCTGAATTAGTACAAAGGGCATTCCGTATTGCGAGAACAGGTAGACCAGGGCCAGTAATTGTTTCATTACCGGCCGATGTTCTGTCTCAAAAAGCTGAAATGGTATTTGGTCCAGTTATAACAAACCCAAAACCAAAACCTGCAGATCTTGAAATCTCACAGTCTTTACAAGTATTAAAAAATTCGGAGCGTCCTTTGATTATTGCTGGTGGTGGAGTAATTGCTTCCAATGGAGAAGAAAATCTACTGCGTTTTGCTGAAAAATATAATGTACCTGTACTTGCTTCATTTAGACGTCATGATGTATTTCCGAATAATCATGAACTCTATGTTGGACACTCTGGCTTAGGTACACCGGTAGAAATCCTTGATACAATCAAGCAAGCGGATAGCATTTTGGCAATTGGTACTCGTTTTTCAGAAGTTACAACACAAGGCTATTCAGTCATCTCTAATAATCAAAAAATTATTCACATTGATATCGATTTTAATACAATCGGAAAAGTCTACTCACCAGTAGTAGGTATGGTTGCAGATGCAAATGAGGCTCTAGAGTCGCTGTTAGCAGCAGAAGATGTTGTATGTATACCACAACAATGGAAAAATTGGGCTGCTGAAAGACGTTCAGTCTATGAGACTATCAGTGGTATTAAAGAAGAAAAGCACCATGATGAAGTAGATCTGAAGCAAATTATTGCTGTGTTACAAAAGCATGCACCTACAAATACAATCTTTACGAATGATGCCGGTAATTTCTCAGGATGGCTTCACAATTTTTATCAATTTAATCATCCAAAAACATATATTGGACCGATATCAGGTGCGATGGGATATGGAGTTCCTGCAGCTGTTGGAATTAAACTTGCAAGGCCGGAATGTCCGGTTGTTTCATTATCTGGTGATGGAGGATTTATGATGACATTGCAGGAATTAGAAACTGCAGTCCGTTATAATGTCCCTATTATTTCCCTTGTAATTAATAATAATATGTATGGCACGATTCGAATGCATCAAGAGATGCATCACCCTGAAAGAGTAATCGGCACAAGATTAGGAAATCCAGATTTTAAAAAGCTTGGCGAGTCATTTAGAGTATTCAGTGCCCGTGTGACCTGTGATGCTGATTTTGAAGAAGTTTTTCTAGAAGCCATGCGTTCAAATAAACCGGCTTTAATAGAAGTTGTATGTGATCCAAATAAAATTTCATTTAAAGCTACGATTGAATCAATTCGTACAAAACATAAACAACAATTAATAAATAACTAATGTAACTTTTAACTAAGGAAGGGAGAGGGAAGATGAGAATTGAGACAGAAGATTTAATAAAATTAATAGAAACTGAGTATCAAGATGAAATAATAGACTTTTTTAAAGAAATTATTGAAATAGAGTCACCAACAACAGATCGGGAAGCAGTTAACCAAGTAGGTGAATTAATAAGAAGGAAGGTAAACTCATTAGGTGCAGAAATTGAAATTGAGCCTTCGGGGGCTGAAGATCGTGGTGATCATATCATTGCCAGATGGCCTGGTGAGGATAACACTTTAAAACCAATCCTTGTTATTGCCCATATGGATACTGTTTGGAAAAAAGGAACCTTAGCAGATATGCCTTTTAAGGTTGAAGACAATAAAATTTACGGTCCAGGCATCTTTGATATGAAAGGTGCTGTTGTGTTTGCAATTGAAGCAATGAAGATTATCCAAGATCTTAATAAGAAAACAAAGAGACCAATCACATTTTTATTTAACTCTGACGAAGAAATAAATAGTACAACTTCCAGATCAGTTATAAATAGAGAGGCTTTAAAATCAGAGTATGTGTTAATACTTGAAGGCGGTGTAGGTGAGGCTGTTCTAACAGCACGCAAAGGCATTCTATATTTTAAGGTAACAGCAAAAGGAAAAGCTTCACATGCTGGAATGGATCACGAAAAAGGTATAAACGCAATCGAAGAAATCTCAAATCAAGTTATTAAAATTCAAAGGCTAACGGATTATAAAGTCGGTACAACCGTTAGTTGTGGTGTAATAAGTGGGGGAACTCGTACAAATGTTATCCCTGCAAAGGCGGTGTTAGAGATAGATGCGCGAGTTCCAACTAATGCAGAAAGTGAAAGATTAATTAAAGAAATAGAATCATTAACACCGGTATTAGAAGGAGCAGAACTAGATATTTATACGCTTGTTAAACGTCCTCCACTAGACAGGACAGATGGTATTGTTGATCTATATAGTAAAGCTAAACAATTTGCAAGAGAATTGGGGTATGAGTTAGAAGAAACCTCTACTGGTGCCATAAGTGATGGTAACCTAACTGCTGCTTTAGGAATCCCAACATTAGATGGTCTGGGTCCAATTGGAGATGGGGCACACGCTGTCTATGAACATATTGAAAAGGATAAAATTGCAAAACGGCTGGCTCTTTTAGTTAAATTGTTGGAAAAATTGTAGAAGGAGAGAGGTAGTATGACCATAAATCAACAAAATAAAATATTGAGCTTTGGCAATTATATAAACGGAAAATGGACTGAAGGGAAAAATAGTGAAGTTATTGAAAGTAAGAACCCTGCAAATTTTGAAGAAATCGTGGGGGTAGTACAGAGTTCCTCAACAGAAGATGTAGACGATGCAGTTAATGCAGCTGTGACTGCTTTAAAACAATGGAAGAATATTTCTTCTGTAGAAAGAGGGGATTATTTAAATAAAGCGGCTGACATTATGGAATCACGTTTACTTGAAATTGCTGAAACAGCAACAAAGGAAATGGGCAAAACCCTTGCCGAAACAAAAGGTGAAGTTTTACGTGCTGCCACTATCCTAAGGTATTATGCACAAGAAGGTTTAAATAAAGTCGGTGAAGTTATTCCATCTGCAAACAGTAAAAATCTTCTTTATACAACAAGAACACCAGTGGGAGTTGTCGGTGTCATTTCCCCTTGGAATTTTCCAATTGCAATTCCAATTTGGAAAATTGCTCCTGCACTTATTTACGGAAATACAGTGTTTTTTAAACCTGCAACAGAAACTGCGACAACTGCAGCAAAGCTTGTTGAAGTATTTGATGAAGCAGGATTACCAGCAGGAGTATTAAATTTCGTTACAGGAAAAGGGTCCATAATTGGGGATTATTTCTTGAGCCACAATGGTATAAATGCAATTTCATTTACTGGATCAAATGAAATTGGCAAAAAGGTGGCAATTGCAGCTATTAACCGTGGATCAAAATATCAATTGGAAATGGGGGGCAAAAATCCTGCAATTGTATTGGATGATGCAAATTTGGAATTAGCTACAGAATTAGTTGTTAATGGTGCTATGAAACATACTGGGCAAAAATGTACAGCAACGAGTAAGGTATTTGTTCACCAAGAAATTTATGAAGATTTTAAAACACGAGTTTTAAATAAAGTAAAATCTATCAAAATAGGAAATGGATTGGAACAAGATGTGTATATGGGTCCTTTAGCTACAAAAGAACAGCAGGAAAAAGTATTATCATACATTAATAAAGGAAAAGAAGAAGGTGCAACACTTCTTTATGGTGGTAGCATTCCTGAAGGCCCTGAATATAAGGCAGGATTTTATGTGGAGCCGACTGTTTTTGAAAATGTTACAAATCATATGACGATTGCGCGAGAGGAAATTTTTGGTCCCGTTCTTTGTCTTATTAAAGTTGCCGATTATCAAGAGGCTATACGTCAAGCGAATGATACTGAATTTGGCTTAAGTGCAGCCATTTTTACAAGGGATCTATCAAAATCTTTAGAATTTGTTAATGATATTGAGGTCGGAATGGTAAAGGTTAATGGAGAAACTGCAGGAGTAGAGCCTCAAGCACCTTTTGGAGGTATGAAACAATCAAGTTCACACTCAAGGGAGCAAGGTAAAGCTGCAATTGAATTTTTTACATCTATTAAAACAGTAACGATTACTCCAACCCCCTAACATTACTATACTAAAAATTTAATGTAAGTAACTGTGCCTATTTTGTTATAAATATAAAGTGGGTGCAGTTTTTTTCATTAAGTTAAACACTTAATAAGACTCAAGTAAAAAAATCACAATAGAGGATTTTAATCTTTTTTACAGGTGACAAGCACAAAAATACCGGGTAAGATAAAAAAGAATAATGTATTAATTGAATGCAGGAGGTGAAATAAGAAATGAATTACAAAAAAATTAAACCAAAGAAAATTTATGAGGAAGTCGCCGAAGCTATTCATGAAATGATCCGCTCCGGTAAATTAAAACCGGGGGACAAACTTGAATCTGTTCAGCAGTTGGCTGAAAACTTCCAGGTAGGCCGGTCTGCTATACGCGAAGCCTTAACCTCTTTAAGGGCAATGGGACTTGTTGAAATGAAACAAGGAGAGGGCACCTATGTAAAACAATTTGATACTAACAATATTACCTTTCCATTATCGATGGCCATTCTCATGAATAAACAGGATATTTTCAATTTGCTGGAAGTCAGAAAAATTATTGAAGTTGGTTCCGCGGCGGCTGCTGCTAAAAAAAGAACAACTGAACAGCTCGACTCAATGGAAGCTGCGCTAAACAACATGAAAAATGCGAATAAGGAGCTTGGCGAAACGGCTGATTTACAGTTTCATTTAGCAGTAACAGAGGCATCAAATAATCCTTTATTAATCCAATTGATGAATCAAGTTTCAGGACTCATGGGTGAAAGTATGAAGGAAATTCGCAAAGTATGGATTTTCTCAAACTATAGTAATCTTGACCGTCTTTACAAAGAGCATATGGATATTTTTAAAGCAATTAAGGAGGAAAAAGAGGAAGAAGCTAGACAGACGATGCTTCGACACCTTGAAAATGTGGAGGATATGTTAAAGCAATATTTTAATCATAATGAAAATCTTCTTTAACGATTTTCCCAATCGCGATCAGTTTTTTTCGGAAACATCTTAAAAAGTCTAAACATTTGTTGTATCATAATTTTAGCAATAAGATTTTTTATAATTAAGTCATCAGATGACCTGATTATCCTATAAGAAGAGAAGTAGGGAGTTGGAAAAAATGAAGGTATCATTGTTCGCTACATGTTTAGTCGATATGTTTCAAAGCAATGTAGGAAAAGCAACCGTTGAATTGCTAGAAAGGCTTGGCTGTGAGATCGACTTTCCAGAATCACAGGTTTGCTGTGGGCAGCCATCCTATAATAGCGGATATGTTAAAGAATCAAAAGAAGCGATGAAGCTGATGATTGAAACATTTAAGGATGCTGAGTATGTGGTGTCCCCTTCAGGTTCTTGTGCGTATATGTTCAAGGAATACCCTCATATATTTGCTGGGGATCCCGTCTGGGAACCAAAGGCGAAACAACTGGCAGATAAAACATATGAGCTAACCCAATTTATCGTCGAAGTGTTAAAAGTGGAGGATGTAGGGGCACGATTTGAAGGAACGGCTACATATCACACATCTTGTCATATGACACGTCTATTAGGGGTTAAAGAACCTCCAATGATTTTATTAAAAAATGTCAAGGGCCTAAAGTTTACCGAACTGCCAGGTAAAGAAAAATGCTGTGGTTTTGGTGGTACTTTCTCCGTTAAAATGGCACAAATATCAGAGCAGATGGTTGATGAAAAAGTACAGCATGTAGAGGAAACGGGTGCTGAATATTTGATTGGTGCCGATGCAGGCTGCCTAATGAATATCGGTGGACGGATTGAGCGAAAAGGAAAACCAATTAAGGTTATGCATATTGCAGAAATTTTAAACAGCCGTTAACGAAAAGGAGGAGTAACGATGCCGATTGAAATAGGGAATCAACCGTTTAATGAACGGGTTGATAAAGGAATTCATAATGATTTTATGCGGGGGGCTGTAGCAAGTGCCCAGGACAGCATTGAAGCAAGAAGACAGCTGGCTGTCCAAGAACTTGGAAATTGGGAAGAATGGCGCAACCATGGCGAAGAAATCAGACAGCATGTGCTCCAATATTTAGATTATTACTTGGAGCAATTAAGTGAAAATGTTGCAAAACGGGGTGGTCATGTCTTTTTTGCACAAACAAAGGAAGAGGCTACTGAATATATCCAAGAAGTGGTTAAGAAGAAAAACGCTAAGAAAATTGTAAAATCGAAATCAATGGTAACCGAAGAAATTAGTTTAAATCAGTCTTTGGAGACTGAGGGATGTCAGGTCATTGAGACTGATCTTGGGGAATACATTTTGCAGGTAGACGATCACGATCCACCTTCCCACTTTGTTGCCCCTGCCCTTCATAAAAATAAAGAACAGGTTCGTGATGTTTTTACAAAAAAGCTCGGCTATACAAAGTCGGCCAACCATGAAGAATTGGCATGGCATGCTCGAGAAATGTTGCGTCAGGAATATTTAACGGCTGATATTGGGATTACGGGTTGCAATTTTGCGGTAGCTGAAACAGGCTCCGTCTGTTTGGTAACGAATGAAGGAAATGCAGATCTAGTAACGTCTTTGCCGAAAACGCAAATTACGGTCATGGGAATGGAGCGGCTTGTTCCAACCTTCGAAGAAATGGAAGTCTTAGTTTCGATGCTGACCAGAAGTGCGGTCGGACAGAAGCTTCCAAGCTATGTCACAGTACTTACAGGTCCAAGAGAAGAAGGGGCTGTAGACGGCCCGGAAGAATTTCATTTAGTGATTATTGATAATGGTCGATCCGACATTCTTGGTGGAGAGTTCCAGTCTGTACTGCAATGTATCCGTTGTGCTGCTTGTGCAAATGTTTGTCCTGTTTATCGTCATATTGGCGGACATTCCTACGGCTCTATTTATTCCGGGCCGGTTGGGGCAGTGCTATCACCGCTCCTTGGTGGCTACGATAAATACAAAGAACTTCCATATGCATCAACACTTTGCGGGGCCTGTACTGAGGTTTGTCCGGTAAAAATTCCGTTGCATCAGCTTATCCACAAGCATCGGGAAATTATCGTTGAAAAAGAAGGGAAAGCACCGATTTCAGAAAAACTCGCTATGAAAGCATTTGGTCTGGGTGCTGCGTCACCTACATTATATAAACTTGGCTCTAAAGTTGCCCCTACGGCAATGAGTCCTTTTACCGTCGGAGATAAAATCTCAAAAGGCGCCGGTCCATTAAAGGCATGGACGGAAATTCGTGAGTTCCCAGCACCAAATAAAGTAAGATTTAGGGACTGGTTTAAGAACCGTGAAAAAGGAGGGAAAAAGTAATGTTTGGGACAATCCAAAATCGTGATAAATTTTTAAATAAAATCGCCGGCCAACTTGGGCGTTCTAGGGTATCTTCGCAAATTGAAAGCCCAACTTGGAAATATCGGCCACAGGATAAAGTATTTCATGATGCTACACAGGATGAACTCCTTGATATATTAAAAGAGCAATGTAAAAAGATCCACACAAGTCTATATATAACGGATATAAAAGATTTATCCAAAGTACTTACCAAAGTCGTAAACGAATACGGTGGCGGCCCTATTGTGAAATGGAAGGATGACCGTTTCACCGAATGGGGACTCGATCCTCTTATTAAAGAAGAATGGCCGAATCAAAATATCGATGTTCATGAATGGGATTACACAAAAGGCGACGAGAATGTAAAAGTAGCAGAGAATGCCAATGTTGGGATTACAATAAGTGAAGTTACTCTTGCTGAATCGGGAACGGTTGTATTATTTAGTGATAAAGAAAGAGGCCGGACGGTGGGCTTCCTACCTTCAACTTATATTGCACTTATTCCGAAAAGTTCAATTGTCGCACGAATGACACAAGGTGCCCAAAAAATAAGAGAAGTATATGAAAAGACAGGTTATGTGCCGTCTTGTGTTAATTTTATTAGTGGTCCTAGTAATTCAGCAGATATCGAACTAAAATTAGTTGTTGGTGTTCACGGTCCATTTAAAGCATCTTATATCGTAATTAACGATTTATAATTAATACTTCTTTTTAAGAATGACTGTCCACTGGATAGTCATTTTTAGTTGTTTGAGCCCTCCATTGAATATTTAATTATTTTTTTCGAAAAATAAGGGAAGTAATTTGAAAGCGCCTATAAGGGAGAACGATTATGAGTGTGTTAAAGGGGATTGCTGCCTCGCAAGGTATAGCAATTGCGAAAGCCTGCAAGTTAGTTGAACCAGACCTTTCATTTGATAAAAAAACAATAACAGATACAGCAATGGAGGTTGAACGTTTCCGTGCAGCATTGTCCATCGCTAAAGAAGAAGTCGTGGCCATTCATAAAAAATCAAAAACAGATCAGGATGGGATTAAGGCAGCAATATTTGAAGCGCATTTGCTGATTCTAACTGACCCCGAACTCATATTACCAATAGAAGAAAAAATTAAAACTGAAAAAGTGAATGTAGAGCAGGCCTTGCAGGAAACGGTGGATATGCATATTTCAATGTTTAAGCAAATGGATAATGATTATATGAAGGAACGAGCAGCAGATATTCATGATGTGGTAAAACGGGTTCTCATACATTTATTAGGCACCCAAGCAGTTAACCTTAGTTTGGTTTCTGAAGAAGTGATTATCGTCGCAGAGGATTTAACACCTTCGGATACGGCACAACTAAACCACACATTCATTAAAGGCTTTACCACTAATATGGGGGGACGAACCTCCCACTCCGCAATCATGGCTCGTTCCATGGAAATCCCTGCAGTAGTTGGCACAAAAACAGCAACTGAAGAAATTGAAAATGGGGACCTAATCATAGTTGATGGGATAAAAGGGGAGGTCCATATTAATCCTACACCAGAAACGCTTACCTATTATGAAAATGAACAAATCCGTTTGGAAAATCGACGATTAGAATTGACGAAATTTATTCAGGAATCTACAATTTCAGCTGATGGTCACCAGGTCAAATTGACCTCCAATATTGAAACACCAAACGATTTAGAAAGTGTAATTAATAATGGTGCCGAAGGGATTGGTCTATTTAGAACGGAATTTCTATACATGGGGAGGAGTCAACTCCCATCTGAAGAAGAACAATTTGAATCTTATAAAGCTGTCTTAGAAGCAATGAATGGGAAACCAGTGGTGGTCCGAACAATTGACATTGGTGGTGATAAGGAGTTGCCCTACTTAGAAATGCCAATGGAATTGAATCCATTTCTTGGTTTTCGTGCCATTCGGCTTTGTCTTGAAAGGAAAGACATATTTCGCACTCAGTTGCGGGCCTTACTTCGAGCCAGTACCTACGGTAACCTAAAAATCATGTTCCCAATGATTGCGACATTGGACGAATTCCGCGAAGTAACAAAGATTTTACAGGAAGAAAAACAAAAGTTGATTGATGACGGAGTTGCGGTTAGAGATCATATTGAACTGGGGATCATGATCGAAATTCCTTCAGCTGCATTAATGGCAGATCAATTCGCGAAAGAAGTTGACTTTTTCAGTATTGGATCCAATGATTTAATTCAGTATACAATGGCTGCCGACCGTATGAACGAACGGGTTTCTTACTTATATCAACCATATTCCCCTGCTATTTTGCGATTAGTAAAAATGGTGATAAATGCAGCTCATCACGAAGGGAAATGGGTTGGAATGTGTGGTGAAATGGCTGGAGATGAAACAGCAATTCCATTATTACTTGGACTTAGTCTAGATGAATTCTCGATGAGTTCGTCTTCAATTCTAAAGGCACGCTCGCAAATACTCCGTCTTTCTAAAAAAGATATGGGAAAATTAGTAGAAAAGGCAGTACAGATGGGTACTACAAAAGAAGTTGTGGAATTAGTTAACGAAGCTACCAGTGGAAAATAATGACTCCATTCTAAAAAGGTTTTTAGGTAAAACGATAAGCAAAAACGCTCATCCTTTTAAAGGCTTGAGCGTTCTATTATTCGTATTGTTAAAATATTATTTTTTTGTTTTCATTAAAATCAAAAGTATTGATATTAACGTAAAAGCGGTTAAAGCGAGGAATGGAATTGTAATAAATCCTAGCCAGTTAATGTATTCTGTACTACAAGGAACGCCTTTAACACATGGTTTAATACCGGCGAATCCCGGAACCTTTTGTTCCAAGTAATGCATGAATGAAATAGCCCCACCGAATAGAGACATCGGAAGAACAAATTTCTTCACTGAAATATCACTTTGGAATGTCCCGATTCCTAAGATTAACACTAAAGGATACATTAAAATCCGTTGATACCAGCAAAGTTCACATGGTATAAAACCACGTATTTCACTAAAGTATAGACTTCCCAAGGTAGCTACAATCGAAACGAGCCATGCCGTGTAAAGAAGTATTTGATTTTTGTGCATAGGTAATTTATTGCTCATCTTTATTTACCATCAAGTTCTTGTTCAATCAAGGTCTTAATTCTTTCGTAATCAAATGGATCTTCAAGCATCGTTTCGTTAACCATAATACTCGGAGTAAACTCAACTTTGTAATCTTCCACTAATTTTTTGTCTATTTCAATTTCTTTCATGGCTGATTGTTGGGCAAGATCATTTTGTAATTTATCCGTATCTATAGTTGGAATAGAATTAGCTATAGTCAAAAGCAGGTCATTATTAATCCAACTAGCTTCGTGCTCATCGGTTGGTTGTGAATTAAACAATTCTTTATGAAACTGCCAGTATGCTTCAGGATTTTGCTTATAAATAGATTCAGCTGCCAGAGATCCTAGTATAGATTCTTCTCCATGAAACATGACATTTACATAGACAAATTTTACTTTTCCAGTATTAATATATTCATCCATCAATGCAGGAAAATAATCTTGTCCCCAAGCTTTGCATGCTGGACACATATAATCACCGAACTCAACAACAGTTATAGGAGCATTGGGATCACCTAAAATAGGTTGCCCCTCAATTGATGGGGCCTTATCAAATGTTTGTTCTGTAGTGGAAGTTGAATTTGTACTACCATTTGCAAAAACTAATGCAACCATTGTAGCGACGATTACAAGTGTCAGAATCACAATCAATTTAAATGGTGAGTTCTTAGTTTTGTTCATTTATATACCTCTCAAATAGTTTTTTAAACGTCTTAATATAGTATATCAGAAATATTCTTTTCAATAGTGATAACGTTGTTATTTTTTTTTGAAGAAAGTGTGAAGTTGAGTTTTGTGATAAATGATAGGGGAACGGTCCATTTTCACTAATGAAAGTTTATAAATTAAAAAGTATAAAATATTTGTAATTATCTTAAAGTTTATTTATTATTTATTTAAAGTAAATTTTAATTAGAAACGCACAAAGAAAGGATAGATATACATGGAAAAACTAACTGAGGAATTAATTCAATCGTTAAACGGAGGAAAACTTGTATCTTTAATTACAGTTGATGCGGGAAATGATGCCCCACATTTAAGTTCTATTTCATGGGTGCTAGCTAATCCAACTGGTGAACAAGTTCATTTTGCAGTAGGGGCTAAAGCCTCTGTTATTGAGAACATTGAAAAAAATCCAAATGTCATTTTGGGAGTAATCGGAGCAGGAAGCAGCTATGCTATCAAAGGAAAAGTCTATCAAACAGAGTCATTTGACAAAACGATTAAAATTCAAACTTTCTCAGTAGATGTTGAATCTGTTGAAGATGTTATGTTTTACGGCGGAAAAATTACAGTAGAGCCAGAGTATGAAAAGACTTACAAAAAAGAATTAGCTGAAAAACTGGATGCAGAGATTTATGAGGCATTAGATGGTTTAAATAAGGATCATGTTGCGTCTTAATTGATTACAAGAGTCACAAAAAATCAAAAAGCCTGTATCCTTTGATTTAATTCAACAATACTATCAAGACAGACAATGGCATTAAATGTAAATTGGTTTCCATCTTCATTATTATACTATGCTTACTTTATCATATTCCTATATATAATAAAAAAAGCAGGCCCTAAGAGCCTGACGTTAAGAATATATTAAGAGTTTACAAACATTTCTCTAAAATCATCCCAGTTATTGATGATAATCGTCTTTTCATCAACCGTGACTAGGTCCTGCTTTTTTAATTTGGAAACCACTCTGCTTACACTTTCACGAGTAGAGCCAATAATATTAGCTAAATCTTGTATAGTTAGGGGAACTTCAATTTTAACTTCGTCATTCGTTTTCGTTCCGAATTCATGAGCCAACCGTTCGATCGTTTTAACCGTTTTGCTATAGATATCTAGTAAAGCAACATCACGTAAAATAGAAGTAGAGAAACGTAATTGTTTACCCATCATACGTATAATTTCAACAGCTAAACTAGGATTCATAGAGATAATTTCCTCTAAATCCGAGGACAGAATGAATAAAACTTCCGTCTTTTCAGTGGCTTTTGCAGTTCCGGAATACGTTGCGGGCTTGTCAACGAATAGAGAGGTCTCTGCAAAAACATTGCCTGCCCGTTTAATAGAGATTACAAATTCCTTTCCTTCATGGTTAATTGTTTTAATTTTGACCAATCCACTTTTTACAAAAAATACAGCTTTGGCTAGATCAGTTTCATGATAAATAAATTCACCTTTTTTATATGTAGCTATTTTTACCTTTGCACTTAAATCGCCAATTACGTGGTCAGGCAAATCTTTAAGAAAAGGGATTCCCTTTAAAAACTGGTTGTACATATTTTCAACCCTCTCTGTATTGTTGCTTGCAATGATTACTATGTACCTATGATTTTAGTATATTAAAAAGCGTGATATAAAACACGGTATACTAGGAAGTTTCACACTAATTTCACAATTATAATAAATAAAAAAGCAGGCGCTGTTTTCCCCTCAACAATTTTTAAAATTCCTTATCCCATCGTTGCCACAGTGATTTTGAGTGAAATAAAAAGAAGCTCACTAATAAGTGAGCTTCAGCGCCATTAACAACAACGATTTTTATTGCATAGAAGTTGTCAAATAAGTGTTGGTATTTATTGGTGTGACAGGAACTACCAACAGCTATGGAAATTGTTTCTACAACAATGATTGCATTTACAGCAATTATGCTGGCACATATCCTGTTCCTGTTTACAACAATGTTGGCATTCATGGCAATTATGGTGGCATTTATGATGCTTTTTTTTGCAGCGATGATGGCATTCGTGGCAATTATGGTGGCATTTATGATGCATTCTTTTGCAGCGATGATGGTGTTTGTGGCAAGTAGGATGACAATTCTTATGCTCATTATTACAACAATGATCGTGGTCGTTACACATACGCTTCCCCCCTTTCCTTAAAACTAATATATAGTATGAGGGATAGGACAAGACGAAACGGCGATAGTATATATACTTTGCAAATGGTTTAACATATACTTTTATATTTCAGCGAAATCTTCTAAAGAAGTAATTACAATTAATGCAATCAATTTCGATGCAAGAATAATTAAGCCGAGGATATGTTTAAATCCCGTAAACGAAAACTAAACCACGCCCTAGTATCCCAGTAACCTTAGAAGGGCTGATTGATACATGAAAACATATTGGATTTATTACGCCTATCAATGCGGAAGGAATTCCATTATTACTTTGAATTATCGTAATAATACGTAAAAGAAAATCACTAGCTTGACAACCATCTACCTACTTGCTTAAGTTTTGTAAAAAGTGTTTTCAAATTGCCACTCTTTCTATATACTAATGTTAGTGATAACTAACATTAGTATAAGTTTATGAAATAGGTTTTTTTTTTTTTGCTATTAATGTTAGTTGGTACTAACTAACTGAATTAAATTTAAATCAAGCACAAAAAAGAAGGTTGGTGATGAATCTGATGAATAAACGTATTTTAGTTGTTTTTGCTTTGTTATTCATTAGTATTTTAAGTGGTTGTCAAGTGGAGGAAGCAACCCAAGAATTTGCAGAATTATATGTAACCGCACATACGGTTGAGGAGCAACCGTTATCAAATGCCGAGAGATTCTTTGGGGAGATCGTTAGTAAAGAAACAGTAACAATTTCATCGTCTATACCCGGAAACATTAAATTGGCTCCAGATAAGAATGGAGAAGAAGTTCATAAAGGGGATCTTTTATTTTTAATTGAGAATAAAGACCTTGAATCAGAAATTTTAAATAAAAAAGCTGCAGTGGCAGTTTCAAAAGCTAATTTAGAAAAAATGAAAGCGGGAGTAAGTGAACAGGAAATTAACAGTGTGGAAGAAAATCTACAGGCAGCAAAAGCTAAATATGATGCAGCAAACTTAAATACAGATCGGTTAGCAGTATTATTTGAAAATGGGGCCATTAGTAAACAGCAGCTGGAGCAAGCTGAAACTGAATTAGAAATTGCAAAATCTCAATATGCATCTTTGAAGTACCAATTGGAGCAAATGAAAGCAGGCCCGACAAAGGAAACCGTTCAAGTTGGAGAAGCACAGTATCAGCAGGCTAATGCTGCTTATGCCGCATTACAATTAAAGGTGAAAGACCTATCCATAAAAAGTCCAATCTCCGGCTTTATAGCAGATATCCAGGCTGAGAAAGGAGAATTCGTTGGTTCAGGTATGCCTTTGGCCTTTGTTCATAATATTGATCAAGTATATGCTCTCATCAATATTCCAGAATCCTACTTTTTAAATTTGAATCAAGGAGATCAGGTAGTCGTAAAAACCGCAACCTTAAACAAAAATTTTAACGGTACGATTATTGAAATACCGCCACACGCGGATTTGAAAACGAATTTATTCAAGGTGAAAGTTATTATCGACAATGAAAATGGACTGCTTAAACCAGGAATGACAGCTGAGGTTAATGTCCCGGTAGCTGACAAAAAAGCGACTATTACAGTTCCGGCAGATGCCGTATTGAATGATAGAGGGGAGTATATTGTCTACGTGATTGAAAATAATATGGCTGAAAAAAGAGTTGTTCACACAGGGATTCGGACGGAAACCAATATTGAGATCGTAAGTGGACTGCAAAAAGGAGAGGTCATTATCGTGGATGGAGTTGAATTTGTCCGGGATGGAGATAAAGTTCAAACGATCCAGAAAGAGAGTGGGAACTAAATGTTTAAGGTACTATTAAAACGTCCACTGACAGTATTTATGGTTGTCTTAATGATTGTTCTTATGGGATTGTTCGTTTTATTAAGGATTCCTGTAGATTTGTTTCCTGATCTTGATCTTCCAGTTGTGACTATTACAACGATAAATGCAGGGGCCTCTCCGGAAGAAATGGAGGAGCAAGTGACAAAGGTTATTGAGGAAGAAATGGCTGATTTAGAGGATCTTGATTCAATAAATTCAACAAGCTCGCAAAATGTTTCCCGCGTAATGATCCAATTTGATTGGGGTACAGATTTAAATACAGCCGAAAATGAAATTCGCTCAAAATTATCAATGATCAAAACAGATCTCCCTTCTACAGTAGAAGATCCAATTGTAGAAAAAGTAAATCCATCCGATACACCGATTGTTGAGCTGGCCTTAGTTGGTGAAGGGGATCTGAAGGAATTAACGACGATTGCCGAAGAACAGGTTAAGGATGAACTACAAAAAGTGGAAGGGGTAGCGTCTGTTAAAATTTTGGGCGGTCAAGTAAACGAGGTTCAAATTTCACTGGATGAAAGCAAGTTAACCCAATTCGGAATTACCATTGGCCAAATTCAGCAGGTTCTACAGAAGGATAATATCACGCTTGCAATGGGGGCAGTGGATGAAGGAAACAAATCTATACCGATCAAAAGTAAATCGGAAATAACGAATATCTATGAACTTGAAAATACGCCTATTCCTAATCAGCTGGATATTCCACTACGTCTAAAGGACTTAGGCGATGTGTCGATTAAAACATCAGAAATTGATAAAATCTCTTATTATAATAACAGTAATGCGGTGACCATTAATGTCTATAAACAAAACGGTGCCAATACAATTGATGTAGCAGCTAAGATAATGAAAAAAGTTGAAGAACTTAAGGGTGAGTTCAGCAAAGGGAAATTAATTGTTACGAATGATTCTTCACAGTTTATTAATCATTCAGTTAAAAATTTAACAAAGGAAGGATTCATTGGGGCAGGATTAGCAACGCTTATCATTTATTTTTTCTTAGGTGAATTAGCAGCCACATTGGTGATTGCGTTAGCAATTCCGATTTCGATTATTGCGTCATTTCTGTTGATGTATTTTAGTGGGTTAACAATTAACCTGATTACACTTGGAGCATTAACATTAAGCATTGGTTTAGTCGTAGATGATGCTGTTGTTGTTCTCCAAAATATTTACCGTCACTATAAGGATGAAAAAAAGACAGTCTTCCCGGCTACTATTGAAGGAACGAAAGAAGTAGCATCTGCTGTTTTTGCGTCAACAATGACAAAAATGATTGTATTTTTACCGATGCTATTTGTCGGAGGGATGGCCGGCCAGATTTTTCGTCCATTGGCTTTAACAGTTATATATAGTTTATTGTCTTCCCTAATTGTATCGTTTACCGTCACACCAACTCTGACTGCCTTACTTTTGTCACTTTCGCAGTCGATACCATGGCTCAAGAAAAAATCAAAATGGTCTTTGTTTTTAGATAGACTAAGGCAGGGAATCGAAGACAGGTATAAAAACCTTTTGGTACATGTATTGAAATATCGAAAAATAGTTCTTTTTACCGCCTTACTTTCACTTGTAGCCGGAATTGCCTTCGTACCAATGATTGGGAAAGAGTTTATGCCGAAGATGGATTCAGGGGAATTCACGGTACATGTTAATATGGCACCAAATATAAGATTAGAAGATACTGAGAAAATGGTGAAGGATATTTTGCAAAAGGTAGATGAAATTAAAAGCAAGGAGTCTACCTATATTGGTATAGGATTTACAAAAGATAATCCGAACCAAGAACAATCGGATAAAGCCTTTATCCATGTAAAGTTAGTTGATAAAGCAGCAAGAAATGAAAGTACAGCAGCGGTGATGGAATCGCTTAGAAATAAACTTAAATATCCTGGTGTTCAAATTAAAATTCAAGAAAAAGGATTTATCATGGCATCTTTATTTTCATCTGACCCGGTATTTATTACAGTTAAGGGAGAAAACTTGGACGTTTTAGATCGTATATCACATGATATAACGCAAATGATTCAAGAAGTACCGGGAATACGAGAGGCGGACAATAGTTTTAATGGAAGAAAAATAGAATATATTCTTCATTTTAATAAAGAAAAATTGAAAAGCTATGGTCTAGATGTAATGCAAGTCAGCAAAACCTTACGTATGGCAATGGAGGGGGAGGTTATTGGGATCATGCGGACAGATACCGATGATATCGACATTCGCTTATCCTATAAGGGAAGTTCTTTAAATCAAATTGGCGATGTTAAGAATGTTTTGATCCCTACCAAGTATGGAATGATTCCGCTTCAAAATTTTATCGAAGTAAGTCAAGGTACTATGCCATCGGATATTTTTCGTGAAAACCAAATCCGTATGTCATATGTAACTGCCGGCATCTTTCATTCAGATTTAGGTACGGTTAGTGAAAAGATTCAAGACAGATTAAAAGATTATAAGCTCCCAAAAGGATATACAGTTGAATTTGGCGGCGAAATGGATGATATGAAAGAGTCATTTTCTGATTTAGGGGTCGCCCTTCTATTAGCAGTCTTGCTTATTTATATGGTAATGGTGGCTGAATTTGAAAATGTGAAGCATCCTTTTATCATTATGTTCACAATTCCACTCACTATATTGGGGATTACAGGAAGTTTACTTGTTTTTAATCGAAGTTTAAGTATGCCCGCCATTCTCGGTATTATTATGCTTTCAGGGATTATTGTCAGCAATGGAATTGTTATGATTGAATTTATGAAGCAGTTGCGGGAACAAGGTTTAGATGCCTATCAAACAGTGATGAAGGCTGCGCCAATACGTTTAACCCCAATCCTTATGACAACCGGAACAGCAATACTAGGGATGGCCCCGATAGCATTCGGTTTAGGAGAAGGAACGGAAACAAATGCCCCGATGGCGACAGTTGTGTTAGGGGGACTAACGGTCGGGACATTGTTGACACTTTTTGTAATTCCTATCCTTTATTATTCAATGGAGAAAAATAATAAAAAGATAAAGAAATGGATTCAGGAAGAATAGTAGTAGGTTTTAATTGATACATTAAGGGAATGATAGTTAGTAATAACTGTACCAAGGAGATATGAAATGAGAGATAAAACAGACCAAATTATCGCTGCTGCACTTCGGGTGTTTTTAAGAAAAGGTTATCTTCAGGCAACTACACAAGAAATCGCCAAAGAAGCAGAGGTTGCAGAAATGACTTTGTTTCGGAAATTTTCAACCAAACAAAATTTGTTCTTATCTGTTTTCAAACCGATCATCGCACGGCAATTTGATTCTAAAATTATGCAATTTGCAAAGGAAGAAGAAACAGCGGAGTTTTTTCGGAAAATATTATTCGACCGTCTAGAGACAATGTCGCGAAATGATCAAGTGGTAAGGGTTTTAATCGCTGAAAGTGTTATGAAAAACTTAGATCAAAGCATTAACATGCCAGAAATTCTTTTGAATAGTTTAAAGCAAGCAATAGAGGCTCATTTTTCACTTAAAAATACAACTATTGATGGAGAACGATGTGCAAGACTTATTGCCGGCATGATGTTAAGTCACGTCATTTTGCCAGAGAAGGTTCCTTTTTATAAATTACCTGAACAATCAAAAAGAGAGATTGTAGACCGGTACGTTAATACTCTTTTCCATTTTCTAACTTGATTAAATTAGTAAGCACCACTTTAGGGCGATGCTTATTTTTTGCATCTTTATACAGCGGATGGTATAAATGAATTAAAGATGTAGCGTTGATTTCATTTGGAAAGGAGAATCTTCCACTTAATGTTTTATCTTCTGGCGATAGCCGTTGTAGTTTTAATAATTGGCACATTGGTAACCATATCCGTGTCTAAAGAAAATGACGAAAACTATGGGAAAAAGAGCAAGTCCAATGTGATGCGATTAACATCAATTTATGTCGTAGTCGTTTCGGTCTCCCTTGTTATTCTTGGCTTTTATATAGCTAAAACTTAAAGTAAATTAAAAGGATTGAACTCGTTAGCGTCGGAGTTCAATTCTTTTAATTTAAAAAACTATTGGTCTTTAACCTTCAATAATCTTAAACTATTTAGAGTTACAATCAATGTGGCTCCCATATCTGCAAATATGGCGATCCAAAGCGTTAGCCAACCAGGTACGACTAAAAGTAAAGCTAGTGCTTTCACGACTAAGGAAAAAGCAATGTTTTGTTTTATCGTTCCAAGTGCCTTCCGACTTAAATTCATTGTAAATGGCAATTTGCTTAGATCATCAGACATTAAAGCAATATCTGCGGTTTCAAGTGCAGTATCCGTTCCGGCCCCTCCCATTGCAACCCCTACTGTTGAGGCAGCAAGAGCTGGAGCGTCATTAATTCCATCACCAACCATCGCAACACTTTGGTAATTTTCACGAAGTTCTTTGATAAATGTTAATTTATCTTCTGGAAGTAAATCAGCCTTAATCTCCGAAACCCCAACTTCTTTTCCAATCACATTTGCTGTTCTTTTATTATCACCGGTGAGCATAACTGTTTTTTTGATTCCAAGCTGGTGTAGTTTATATATTACTTCTTTTGATGTTTCTCTTATTTGGTCTGCTACGGCAATTAAGCAAAGAATTTTATTTTCTGTACCTATGATCATGACGGTTTTCCCTTGTGTTTGAAGCGTTGAAATTTTTTCTGTAATTGTATTATCGATGCCATCTGGAAGGATTTCCTTAAACAAGTTTGGGCTTCCGACATAATACATTTCGTTCTTAACTCTTGCTTTTATTCCTTTTCCTGTAAGTGACTGTAATTCTTCAACAGCTATATCATTGAAATTTAATCCGTTGGCTTCGGCCTTTTTCATGATTGCCGAAGCAAGAGGGTGTTGAGATCCTTTTTCGATCGCTGCTGTAATGGCTAATACTTCATTTTCATTCCCGTCAAAAGTCACAATATCTGTCACTACTGGAATGCCTTTTGTAAGAGTTCCGGTTTTATCAAAAGCAATGACTTTTAACGATCCTGTTTTTTCTAAATGGATGCCGCCTTTAATTAAAACTCCATTTCTTGCAGCATTTCCAATGGCCGTTACTACAGAAACGGGTGTTGAAATAACAAGTGCACAAGGACAACCAACAACTAGTACAGATAACCCTTGGTAAATCCAAGTACTCCAATCTCCGCCTAAAAAAGGTGGAATACTAGCAATCAAAAAGGCTAAAACAACAATCGCCGGTGTGTAATATTTTGCAAATTTATCTATAAAGGCTTGAGATGGTGCGCGTTCTGCTTGGGCCTCTTCCACTAAATGAATGATTTTGGACAATGTTGTGTCTTCCACCAATTTTGTTACTTTTACCTCTAATAAGCCTTCTTCATTTAAGGTACCAGCAAACACTTCATCATCAATGGTCTTAGTTACAGGAACAGATTCACCCGTAATCGCGGCTTGATTTAATGTTGAAGTCCCTTTAACAACAATGCCGTCCATTGCCAGCTTTTGTCCGGGCTTTACAATCATGGTGTCGCCAATCTGAATGTCATACACATTGATTGGAAATTCTCGGGTACCACGCCGGATTAATGCTTCCTTAGGTGCACTGTCCATCAATGACTCAATAGACTCTCGCGCTTTATCCATAGAAAATCTCTCTAGAGCCTCACTAATAGCGAAGAGTATAACGACAGTTGCCCCTTCGCTCCATTCACCAATTAAAGCAGCTCCAATGATAGCAATTGTCATAAGTGTGCTCATATCAAACTGAAACTTGCTTAAATTTTTAAGACCTTTCCTAAATAATGTGTACCCACCAATTAGAATGGAGGCTGCAAAGACAATCATTGGGGCAATATGATCTTCACCGTATTGATGCCCTAAAAACCAAGCGAAAAGCAGTAATAATGAGGAGATGTACACTTTTATATTTTCTTTTTGTTTCCAAAATGGTTCTTGTTTGATTCTTTGTTCTTTTTCCCCTCGCAATTTTAAGTTTTCAAAAGCCCCTGCTTTTTCAAGTTCTTCAATCGTCGTATTCCCATAAACTGTAATCTTTGCGGCGCCGAAGTTTACCTGTGCATCGATAACACCATCCAGGTGTTTCACATTCTCCTCGAATGTTTTTGCACAGCTTGCTCAGGAAAAGCCTTGAACTCTGTAAGTTTTCGCATCATAGTTCTTTAATATTGCTTGATCAGACATGGGCTTTCTCCTCTTTTGTATGAGCTAATGCAATTCCAATTAACTGCTTTACATGTTCATCGTCAAGAGAGTAGAAAGCTAATTTACCTTCTTTTCGAAATTTTACAATCCCGCGGCTTTTAAGGGTCCGTAAATGATGGGAGGTTGTTGCAACAGTAGCACCGATGATATTGGCAATGTCACATACACACAACTCCTCATCTTGGCATAAGGCATAGGTGATCTTTGCCCTATTTTCATCCGCAAGTGCTTTAAAAACTAAAGCAATATTTGATAAATCTTCATTTTGCATATCGTTTTGAATTCGATTAACTTTTTCTTCATCAAAACAATAAATATCACAAGTATCCTTTGACCCCATAACTGTTCCACTTCCTTGTTATTCAAGTGTTCGTTTGAATATACAATAAACTAAAACATCGAAATATTCAAATGTGAATTTGAATAACAAGGTCCTATTTTAATATATTTACAAAAACTTAATATTTTAAAAAAACTAAATTAACAATACAAAGGTAGATTTTTATATAAGGAGCTAAAACATACTTATTGGAGGATATCATGGTCAAAAAGGTATTAGTTGTAGATGATGAACCAGCAATTATCACATTACTACAATATAATTTGCAACAATCTGGGTTTGACGTAAGCTCTGCCATGGATGGTGAGGCAGGTATAAAAATGGTTATGGAAGAAAATCCGGATATCATGATCCTTGATTTAATGCTGCCCAAACTCGATGGAATCGAAGTATGTAAAAAATTGCGTGAAGATAAAATCATGATACCGATCCTAATGTTAACGGCAAAAGGTGATGAATTTGACAAAATTTTAGGCCTTGAACTTGGTGCAGATGATTATATGACGAAGCCATTTAGTCCAAGAGAAGTGGTTGCCCGAGTAAAGGCGATTTTAAGAAGAAAACCAGTGATAGATACTATCGAAAATAAACAGTCAAAGGAGGAAAAAATACAAGTTGGAGATTTGAAGATTTTTCCTGAACGCTTTGAAGCTTATATTGGTGAAGAGAGACTTGACCTTACCCCGAAAGAATTCGAACTACTAGTCTATTTATCGCTGCACAAAGGACTTGTCATAACTAGGGACCAATTATTAAATGATGTTTGGAATTACGAGTATGCAAATGATACTAGAATAGTAGATGTTCATATTAGTCATCTTAGAGAAAAGATTGAAAGAAATTCAAAAAAACCAGTATATATTAAAACAATTCGGGGTGTAGGATATAAGCTGGAAGAACCTAAGTGATTGTTTAAATGAACAAAACCGAGAGAGTGGGGGCCTCTTGGTTTTTTTATATTTATAAGTCTAAAAAGTCGAATTTACAAAATATTAACGATTAGTTTATATGCGCTTAATACAAAACTATTAGACTAATAATTGTAAAAGATAACAAACAACGCAGGAGGAATTTGGGGAAATGAAAAAAATGAAAAATCTTCTTTTTATGCTTTTAATGTTAGCTCTAGTCATTTTTACCGCAGCATGTGGGGGGCAACAATCAACTGAAACTCCAACTGAAGGCGAACAACCAGCTGATCAAGCTACAGAATTAGAAGGTGACGTTATCGTAGATGGTTCTGGAACTGTATATCCATTAATGGCACGTATTGCTGAAGAATATATGACAACTGCACAAGAAAACGTAAGTGTCCAAGTAGGTCGTGCTGGTTCATCCGCAGGCTTCAAAAAATTCATCCCAGGTGAACTTGATTTTTCTGATGCTTCAAGACCTATTAAAGATGAGGAAGTAGCACAGCTTGCGGAAAAAGGCATGAAAATGGGCGAAAACGTATTAGAAATCAAACTTGCTTATGATGGTTTAACAATGGTTATTAATAAAGAAAATACATGGGCAACTGAAATGACGAAAGACGAAATTGTGAACATGTTTATTTCTGGAAAAATCAAAGCTAATGATAAAGTATTATGGTCTGATATTCGTCCAGACTGGCCAGCTGAAGAAGTAAAGTTCTTTGGACCTAACGAAAACCATGGAACATACGAATTTTTCTTTGAAAAAATCCTAGACGAACAGCCGTTGGTGAAAACTGTAAATCTCCAACAAGAATATTCAACATTAGTTGATTTAGTATCTAAAGATAAAAATGCGATCGCATTTTTCGGCTATGGTTACTATGCAAACAATACTGATAAATTACAAGCGGTTAGCGTAGACTTTGGAAAAGGCCCTGTTTCACCAAGTCTCAAGACAATTGGGGAAGATCTTGATTATGCAGGATTCACTCGTCCGGTATTCACTTATTTAAATGTTGATTATGCAAAAGAAAAACCACAAGTATTAGACTATGCAAAATTCGTAGTTGAAAATGCGGGTAAATTCGCAGGTGAAACTGGATTTGCACCAATGACAGAAGAAACATTAAAAGGTTATCTAGACCAATTAAATGCAATTAAATAAGAAAAATCTTTGAGGCTAGCGTTCCTAAAAAAATAGGAACGCTTTTTAAAATTTCATTTTCCCCCTAAAATATCAAATCTTGTCCAATACATAATCCCATTTTTTTAAAATATTATTTGTAATAAGTAAAATCAAAGGAGGAATTCGATGCAGAATCATCCTCAACTTCCGGGTCATGTGAATATGGACCAATTCAATCAGATGTTAATTTCTCCAGAATCGTTTGCTGCAAAACCTGAATCACTTACAGAGCAACTATTTGTAGAGCGATCCCTAACAGAAAACAAGTTTTGGTTAAGAATTATGAAAGAACACTCCCTATTTTTAGGGGAAGGCTTTAATCGAAAGGATACACATCTTATTCAACAAACCGATAGATTTTATCATTATTTTGAACAGCAAGAAAAGAAGGCTTACCAAACGCCGAACAATGTGGAATTAGTTAGAAAGTTAAACGAAGAAAGTATAGATCTCGTACAAGGATTTCGTAATTTTAAAAGAAATCTTTTGATTCTAATCATTAATTGTAAGATTAGCGGTTTCAACTTTCCTTTGCTCGTGGATCACATTGCAAGGGAAGCAGAATATTTTATGCGAACTTTAAATAAGTTCAATAAGGGCATTTTAGACCCCATCCAAGATGCAATTATAACTGAAAACGTATTTTGGATACGAATCATGATGGAACATTCCCGTTTTATTGCCTCTTTGTTAGACCAGTCTGAACGAAATTTGGTCATTACAGCACGTAAATTTGGTGACGATTTCGAAACACTATTAAATCAAGCTAGAGATGTTGAGTCGATGTTGTATCGTAAACAACCAACATATCCGATCATCGGCAAATTAAATAATGATAGTGAAAATGCAGCTCAAGAAATACTTGCCTTTAAGAAGGCAGGGTTGGAATTGATCAAATCATGCCAAATCCGAAATGTAATAAGCCCTTTATTAGCTGACCATGTGGTTCGTGAAGCTGAACATTTCCTATATATGATTCATATATTGGAAAATCGATTAAATGCAAAAAAACAGGCAGAACAGTAACTATTAGAAATACTAAAAAACGTCTGCCAATAAGGTACAGACGTTTTTTAGGTGAGATCAGACACCCTTCGGTTATAAAATAATTTAAAGGAAAAGGTGGAAGGGTATTTGCTGTAGTTTGTTAATACATTTTAATAATATTGATAGGGATAATAACCAAACGGCGGTCTTCCCGTTGGAATTTCTGGATACATATATCCGTTAGTGTAATGAGGATTTGGATACGTAGGTTGGTGTGTCTGTTTATGAAAATGGCTATAGGTTTGGTGATTAAAATGCGCTTGACATGCCCCTGGTGATGATGGATGTGGTCCCGTTGTAATGTTTTTAGGGCCTTCGAAATATTTAAAATTCTCCATGTATATACACCTCTTTATAAAGGATTATTTTTATATGATTATGAAGGTCAAGCAAATTCGTTATTTACTTTGTGAAATTGAGCTTTATACCTAATGTTTTCAATCCTCTAAAGCTTTGTTGACATAGAAATTTTAATATTATACAATTATCTCGAATTCGAGATAAAAGGAAGGGAAGACTAATCATGGGGACTACGGACAAAAAACTAGTAGAAGAGGATTTGTCTCTTAAGTTATTTATAGTGTTATCACGCGCATTGCAATCGATAAATAAACGTGTTGAAGAAGACATCAAGTCTATGGGGCTAAACGCAACAGAGTTCGCCGTTTTAGAGTTGATTTATAGTAAAGGGGAACAACCAATACAAAAAATTGGTGAAAAAGTTCTTATAGCAAGCAGTAGTATTACTTATGTGGTTGACAAGTTGGAGAAGAAAAAATTCTTAACTAGAAGACCTTGTCCGAAAGATCGCCGAGTCACATATGCAACGATAACTGAAGAAGGAACTAAATTTATGGATGAAGTTTTTCCTAATCACAGGACAGCCATTCATGAAATATGTAGCGGGTTGGATTCTAATGAGAAAGAAGTTTTGATCCAACTGTTAAAAAAATTGGGGTATCAAGCGCAAGGGTTATAATTTTTTTAGTAATATATCTGAAATTAATAATATATGAATTTGTATTAATTTTTTTAAAATAGAATGGAGAGAATAATATGTTAAAAAAAATTGATAGCAATCAAATGGGCTCAAGTAATCTTGGATGGTTAAGAAGTAAGTTTCATTTTTCTTTTGCAGAATACTATAATCCTGACAATATTCAGTTCGGTGTTTTACGAGTAATTAATGACGATTTAATCAATCCACAAACGGGCTTCGGAACTCATCCGCATCGTGATATGGAGATCATATCCTATGCAGTAAATGGGGAATTAACTCATGGTGATAGCATGGGAAATAAAAATACAATCACTCGCGGTCATGTCCAGTATATGAGTGCAGGTACTGGTGTGCTCCACAGTGAGCACAACTTAGGGGTAGATACATTAAGGTTATTACAAATTTGGATATTACCTGATCAATATGGTTATACACCTAACTATGGTGATTACAGATTCAATTGGGATGACAGAAAAAACAAATGGCTGCACATGGTTTCTGGGGTAGGCGGTGATGCGCCCATTCAAATTCATCAAGATGCTAATATCTATTCTTTAGAATTAGAGCAGGGAAAAGAAATCGGCTTCCCAGTGAAAGAAGGAAGACAGGCATATTTAGTACAAATTGAAGGTATATCTACTATTAATGGTATTGAGTTAAACGATAGAGATGGCATGGAAATTGTTGAAGAGGATATCACTATTCAATCGGAAAATACATCTCATATTTTAATTATAGAAATGAAAAAATCTGATCAATAAATGAATGTGAATTGAAAGAAATAATAGGCATTGGAATGATAAAGCTCTTATTCACAACCAAGATGCGAATAAGAGCTTTGGTTTTGCTTGTAATTGACTATACCTCTGTTTCTGCATGTTGTAAATCTGATTTTTCAACCTGTATCGTTGTATGTTTAATTTTAAATATGTTTTCAATTTTAGTGATGGCTTCTTGTAGAATAACCTGACTATCTTGATTATCTTCAATTAGGATATGACAGCTTAAAGAGTCTAAACCTGATGTAATCGTCCATATATGCAGGTCGTGAATGTTAATAACCCCCGGAATTTCCTCTAATGCCTTATAAACCTCTTGTTGGTCAATGGTTATAGGAGTCCCCTCCATTAGAATATGCACGGTATGCTTGATAATTCCCCAAGCACTTTTCAGTATCAGGAGTGCAACAATAACACTAATAATAGGGTCTGCTACATACCAGCCAAAGAAATACATTACTATTCCTGCTAGTATCGCTCCAACTGAACCTAATGCATCACCTAACACGTGTAAATATGCACTTCGTAAATTCACATTGTCTTTCACGTCTCCCTTTCTCATTAATACCCAAGCACTTAATAGGTTTGCTAAAAGACCTATTAATGCAATCAGCATCATTGAGCCACTTGCCACAGTTGGTGGGTCAAAGAATCGCCCGTAAGCCTCATAAACGATAAAACCAGCTATTAAAAAGAGTGAAACCCCATTAAAAAGAGCAGCCAAAATTTCGAATCTGTAAAAACCAAAGGTCTTATTTGGTGATGCTGGTCTTGCTGCAAACCACATAGCAATTAAGCTAAGTGCTAATGAACTGGCATCGCTTAACATATGACCTGAATCCGAGAGCAGGGCTAAACTGTTTGTGATTAACCCACCGAAAAACTCTAAAAGCATAATGCCGGTTGTGATGGTTAATGCAATGGCTAAACCTTTCTTATTTCCTTCCCTAGTTGGACCATGATGGTGGTGTCCATGATGGTCATGACTGTGACCATGACCGTGCTCATGTCCGTGGTGATGATGGTGACTCATTTTTATTCCTCCTAATTATGGGTTGTATGATTAATCATGATTTTTAATATCTCAATAACATGTTCGTCATCACATGTGTAATAAATTGATTTTCCGTCTCGTCGTGATTTAACTAATCTAAGATTTTTTAGAAATGACAATTGATGGGATATGGCTGATTGAGACATATTAAGTACTTCAGCAATATGACCTACAGAACACTCTTCTTGAGATAATAAATACAACAGTTTAATTCTGGTGGGATCCCCCAAGGCTTTAAAATTTCTTGAAACCACTTCAATTAGGTCTTCATCTAAAAATAGGTGTTCGTCTTTATTCATGATTTAGAATCCTCCTATGCAAACATAAACATATGAGTATTTATTCATATGTTAAATATAAGATACATCAAATAACAAAATTTGTAAATAGGCTATATTTATGGATATTCAAGCTATCTTATGCATGTCTTTTCAAAAATTAACGTATACATGAATGAACAGCCAGAATGACGAAAGGGGCAAGGGTTCATGATATTTAATTTATACATTTCGCTGTTTATATCCTTTTTAGCATTTTTAGGAATGTACATTGGTGGAATCACAACAACTTTTTTTAAGCAGTACTTACCTGGAAAAATTCATAGGCTTTATATTTTTTGTGGTGGATTATTAGTCGGTTTGTTAATTTTTGAAGTCATACCAGAAAGCATACAGCAATATGATCAGCTAGGACTGATAATAGGTGGATTTTTAGGGATAATTGGAATGATGGCAATCGAGAACATATTTCATAGTAAAAACAATCATAACGGGAAAGCTTCAAATTATGTTCATGGCATTATATTTTTAATAATTGCTGTCGCTATTCATAATGTTCCAACTGGATTTGCTATAGGCACCAATATAGTCGACCAGTCAATTACAGGATCACCTCTCTTATGGGCACTTTTTTTACATCATATTCCAGAGGGAATAACATTAATGGTATCTAGTATACTTGCTGGTTCAAATTCATTATCTTTTTCATTGATTACAGCTCTTTTAGCACTGATTCTTGGTGTAAGTATCTTAGGAGGAATAAGTATTTCCAATCTATCCCACCAGTTTAATACAATATTAATGGGTAGTGCAATCGGGACATTAGGGTATGTGACTGTACATGAAATACTTTGGAAATCAAAGACTACGGTAACAGCTAGAGAATATATTATTTTAGTTTGTGTAGGACTGATCTTCATAAGACTATATATTTTGAGCTTAGAGCTACTTTAAACATTCTAAGCATTCCTATTTTTGGTAAAGCCAATCATCACCTATACTGTATTAGATATTTCTTGCACAGTTTTTGTAGGTATCCAAGATGAATTGTTGCAATAAGGAAAAACTGTTGCTGTAGACACACTCGATTTTGATATGCCATACTCAATAAGGAAAATTATTTTATTTGTATGGGGGCATATTAGTGGAGTCTTACGAAAACCTCAAGGCTGGAGAAAAAGGTGCTTGGCTTAGTATTATCACATATATATTTTTATCTGTATCTAAATTGTTGATTGGGTTTTTGGGTAATTCAGAAGCATTACTTGCTGATGGATTAAATAATTCAACAGATGTAGTTGCCTCAATAGCAGTTTTAGTCGGGTTAAAAATAGCTAGGAAACCTCCAGATAAAAATCATCATTATGGTCATTTTCGTGCTGAAACAATTGCGTCGCTAATTGCGGCTTTTATCATGATTTCGGTAGGGATCCAAGTAATAATTGAAGGTGTTAAAAGTCTAACTGATGAAGGTAATGCTATTCCGGATATGTTTACCGGGTGGGTTGCATTAATCTGTTCGATCATCATGTTCTTGGTTTATTGTTATAATATAAACCTAGCTAAAAAAATTAATAGTCAATCCATCAAAGCTGCTGCCAAGGACAATCTTTCTGACTCTCTTGTTAGTATTGGTGCATTTATTGGTATTTCAGGGTCACAATTTGGCTTTTATTGGCTAGATACGGTAACTGCTATTCTTGTTGGAATCATCATTATTAAGACTGCAATCGAAATATTTAAGGAGGCTGTACTTGAACTTACTGACGGCTTTGAAATTGAGGAATTGGAACAAATTAGGGAGACCGTTAGTAATAATCCTGATATTAAAAAAGTAAAAAGTATAAAAGCTAGAATGCACGGAAATCAAACATTTGTTGATATTATTATAGTGACAGACCAAACTCTAAATGTTTTTGAAAGTCATCAAATTACCGAAGAAATAGAGAAAAGTCTTATGGAGAAACATCAAATACAAAATGTTCATATTCATATTGAGCCCCAATAAATTTTCTTTGTTAAACTTGACGCAGTCTTATTAATTATGAGATGCATGGTCTATATTGATAATAAAAAAATGGGAGGAAAAAAGAATGAATATTTTTATGAAAAGAGCGGTAGAATTAGCTGTTATTAATGTAAATGAAGGAGGACAGCCATTTGGTGCTGTTCTTGTGAAAAATAACGAAGTAGTAACTGAAGGTGTAAATGAATTACATAAAACATATGATGTAAGCGGACATGCCGAATTGATTGCTATTAGGAGGGCACAGGCTCAATTACAAACTAATAATTTATCAGGTTATACTATGTATGCTAGCGGAGAGCCGTGCCCAATGTGTCTAACAGCTATGTATTTTGCTGGTATTGAAGAGGTGTTTTATTGTCAGTCAGTGGCTGATGCTGTTGAAGTAGGTTTGGGAAAATCCAAATTTATATATGATGAATTTAAAGAGAGCAAAGATGAACGTAAAATAAAAATGAAACAAATGCGATTGAATGAAAATCAAGAAAATCCAATGAACCTTTGGAAACAGACCCTTTAAACAGATAGTGGGAGAATTCCCACTATCTGAATTTTTTTATATCTATATCAAGTTCATTTTCTTGATCTGCTTTTACCCCTGCTTTGCTAAGCCTGTTTTTTGATATATATTTAGCCATTAAAAGGGCTTTTTCAATGAACACCTTGCAAAATAATTCATATATTAGAATGGCGTATTGGATTCATATTTGCGCAATTAATCTTTTCGAGGGGGAAGAGGTTTGGAAATACCTGTAACTGGTTTTATGATTTCAAATAATGAAGATGACCCTATGCATTCTCATAGTCTTTATATAATGTCTTGGGATGGAAAGCCTGTCCATGTACATCATATTTCGGGTGTAACTTCTTTTGCTGATGGTCATCATCATAAATACGTTGGTACCACTGCACCAGCACTAAGTGGAGTGCCGCATACTCATCAGTACTTTACATTCACTTCCGTTAATGATGGACATAGACACGAAATTAGAGGAGTTACTGGACCGGATATCCCACTTCCAAATGGTGGACATTTTCATGAATTTCATGGAGTTACAACTGTTAGCGGTCGAACACCTCACTCCCATTCATATAGTGGGAGAACGAGCAGATAGCGTATAAAAGGTATTACAGATGTGTAATACCTTTTCTTATAAGTAGTAATATTATCTAATTTTCGGTACCATATTTGCTTGTGATATTTCTTTTTTTAAGGACTGAAAAGTTTCTTTTCCAAAAAAAGTGTTGGCTTTATTTTCTATTTCCTCTAGTATTCTATCGTTTTCATTTAATACTTCTTTTATTCGGTTAATTAGAAGAAGAGCATTTCGTCCGGAAATTTCTTTTTCTAAACGAGCGAGAAGTACTTTACTATCTATCGAAAATCGATGGGCAAATCTATGACACATACCCATATTGGTTCTGAGTGAGTGGCCATATTCATCTGTAAATGCCCTACGTATACAGCCTCTTACGCCTGCATAACCATAAGAAACCTCAGATATTGCACGGTAAAAAAGAATAATCCCTCCTGCATGACTAGCCTCCGGGTGTATCCGTAATTCACTTACTAACGATACAAGTCGCTGAATGACAGGTTTTCCGGACTCCATTGTTTTCCACCATTCTAATAAATGAAAGTATTCTTCATTACTAAGGGTCATTTTGTGTGAATTAGGATTATACATGATAACCTCCATTTGCCGCTACCGTAGGCGGCACAAATAGTAATGGAAAATGGTATATGGCTTTACCACTTTTTATAGACGTGGAACAGCTTGGATATTTTCCACCTTTGAACGGATAGACTCCCACTCGGCTCCAAAAAGCTCCTTACCAATTCTTATAGATTTATTGATTCTTATAGAAATTTGAGAGTTTAAATAACGACTTTGTTCTACTAAATAGTTGGTATCTGGAGATGCACCTTTTACGGCTAATTCAAAATTTGGGAGGATTTGTGCCTCGCTAATTCTTAATGTGTCAAGGTCAAAAACAAGCATTTCCTTAGCCATTGAAATCGATTCGCCAGTTAGTATCCTATTGATCGTTCCATTAATCGCATCAAACCCGTATCCAATATCAGCAACTGTTGCGTGGTAGGGATTAAGTCCCGGAGCAGTTCTGATGGAAGGCACCGACCGAAAACCGGTGGTAATGGAACATACAACTTCTTTAGCAGCCATTCCTTTTTCTAAAGAGTGATAAATTGCACCAAGATAGGTATCCCTTTCATTTGTGTACCATTTTGAATAACTGGACGGCATTCTTCATCCCCCATTTTAAGTTTAAATAGGATATCATTCTTTGTTGACACTAACATATGCGGTCAAAACATATATAGAACAATTATATATTCATAAAATGTTCTATATTAGTGTCTCAAAGTTGTATCATTAAAATTATTATAGCAAGGTATCATAAGCAGAAAGTAAAAATTATAATTTGAATGTTTCTTTAAAGTGTAGTTAACATATATTATTGGTAATAACTTTATAGGAGTGGATTATGATGTACTACTCTAATAATCCGTATATGAATCGTTTCGTTAATTCTAACTACGGTATGGATACTACTCATCAAACCAATAGAAATCTGGTTAACCAATATCCACCAAGGATTTATTCTAATAATACTCCAACAAATAAATGGAACAGGGCTAGAACTAGCTTTTCTAAAGAGGAAGCGGCAGCAATAGCTTTACTTTTAGGTATTGATTTTACTAAAAGTAAGTTTGATTTAAATGAATTTTGGATGGGAGTAAATATTGAGCTTGAACATGGAAATCAATCAAGCCAAACCAATGTTACTGGGGATGACCCTATAATAACTGGGAAAATCGCATTGGCTCACCTTAACGAGTTTCCTGATTATTATAAAAGATTAAAAGTGCTTGAAGAAGAAGCAAAAGCATATTGGAACAAAGTTCAATAGGTTAATGCGAAAAAAAGGTAAATGATAATGAGGTGTCTTAATCTTGGAGTTCATTATCCAAGCGATATATTAGCAGGGTACTTCCTCAGTGTATTATGGTTAACCACTGCAATATGGTTTTATCAGCAATACCAGGAAAGACATATTAATAAGAAAACCATAAGGAACAAAAACTAATTAAATGTCGAAGCATCAAAGTTAGGAGGAGTATTTTGTTCAGTCAAGTAGCAAAAGCAATACCTAATTTATTTACAATGGGAAATTTATTGTGTGGTGTTCTTTCCATTACCTGTATTATGAGTGGCTTTTTAGAAGTAGCATGCATCCTCATTTTCTTTTCAGCTATTTTTGATCTTCTTGACGGAAGAATTGCTAGAGGGTTAAAAGTTAACAGTGAACTAGGTGTTCAATTGGATTCCTTGGCTGATATTGTTAGTTTTGGTGTTGCTCCAGCACTTGTATTTCATGCAATAGCAGAGCCATCTATTTTAACTTCCTTGGCATTTATCCTTTTTCCAATAATGGGGGCGTTAAGGTTAGCAAGGTTTAATGTTAAACCAACAATTGGATATTTTAGAGGATTGCCTATTCCTGCTGCTGGACTACCGCTCGCTGCAATGGGATTCTTTTCATACAGCAATGCATGGATCACCTTAGTCCTTGCTATTTTAATGGTGACTCCCATTAGAGTTAAAAAACTTTAATACTTAGGTGGGAAATAATGATGCAACATATAAATTTCCTAATTGAGCATTTTGGATATATAGGAATCATTGTAGTGTTAATTGGCGGTATTGTGGGTCTTCCGATACCTGATGAGGTTCTATTAACATACGTTGGCTATAATGTCTTTCAGGGTAATTTAAAATTCATCCTGTCTTTGTTAAGCGCGTTTTCAGGTGCTGCAGGAGGAATTTCACTTAGTTACTATATTGGTTACAGGTTTGGATTACCATTGTTGAAGAAATATGGACCTAAATTTCATATTACTGAATCTAAAATCAATTTGACAAAGAATTTATTTCGGAAAATCGGGCCTACAGTTTTATTCATTGGCTATTTTATTCCTGGAGTGCGGCATCTTGCGGCTTATATGGCCGCAATAAATAACTATCCTTTTAGAAAATTCATTGTATATGCGTATAGTGGGGCATTCGTTTGGACGTTTACCTTTATCACTTTAGGAAGAAAACTAGGGGAAAATTGGGGACAAGTAGAAATGTATGTAACCAAATACAGTCTTTATTTAATTTTGTTCATTGTACTATTATTTGTTTTTTATTATTTGTGGAAGATAAAATCTAAAAAGGTTAGTCTTGGCACAAAACACTGACTCGAAAGATGAACAAATAGAACTGCCACTGCTAAAGCAAAGGCACCGGTTGTATGGTCACTTGGAAACGAAGCGTCTGCCGCATGGGTCAATAATAAATTGACCTTATGTGTGACAAAAGGGCGAGATTCAAAATAAATATGTCCAATGACGAAGTTAATGAGTAATCCAAGAACACCGGTAATCGTAGCGTAAACGACTGTTTGTTTATACTGATCTTTTCCGAAAACCCAAATGAGCACCTAGACAACGGCATAGATGAGCAACGCGTTGTTTGTCACACCGACCATTAGTCCATCTAAAAAAGGGTGATGACCTGCCCATTGATTAATCGATTTAAATAGATTGTAGTTCATTCAGGAGGAAATTAAGAATATTTTTGAACGCTTTTACCGGGTGGATAAGGCAAGGAGCAGGGAAACTGGAGGTTCCGGCTTAGGACTCTATATTGCGAAAAGCATCATAAAACTGCATAAAGGTGAAATTAAAATAAAAAGTAAAGAGAAAGAAGGAACGGAGGTCGAATTGATTTTGTCTGCCAGCTTAGAATTTTGAAGTAAAAGGGATATTCAGCAAGCTAATCTGGACATCCCTTTTTGGAGTTTAAGCATTTTTGGCTTTAAAATTGCTGAACTAATGATGGCTTATCCTAACCAAATAATTGTATCCCTTGTTCCACTAACTGCACCATAATTCAATAGGATGGGTCTTATGGTAATATAAAATTGTTTAGGGGGGGATGTTATGATATGAGAAAATGGTTTTTATCAGGATTATTACTGGTTTTTATTTCAATAATAGCTGTTTGGGTAACAGGCTATGTAGAGTTTTTAGTTTTTTTTAATCTAATTGTAGGATTAATTAGTTTAGTTATAGCTTTTTATATACAAATAGGAATGGGTTGTTTTTATCGTTATAACGAGATTAGAAATAATCATGATCATGCAGATTACAAAGGGAGAAATCGCCTAAAATATAAATTGATTGCATTTGGCATACCGAATGTAGTGGTTGGTGAGACAATAAACAGAATATTTGATATTTGGACTTAGATTAATGATATTTAATTAACCGATGGTGTTTTTTGACTTATTTTTACTCTTATAAGAATCTGGAAGTTACTCAGCTAAATAGGTGCTTTAGTAAAGGAAGTCCAATCAAAAAGTGTAGATTTCTAAGTGGTTACAAATTGGGGATATAGCTTTTTACGTTTTTCACCACTAAAACTAAAACTGTGAACATTCAAAAAAGTATTTTACATAAGATGGTAAAAGTTGTATAATCCTATAATAATACTTGGAATGAGGTACTTATAATGAATGAAACAAATACTTTGATGAAAGTATCAGCTGTTGGGAAATGGGAAGAAGGAGTAAAAACAAACCATCATATTAGAGAATTTGAACCTTTTCTTATGGATGAACCGGTTGAATTAGGAGGCACTAATGTTGGACCTAATCCTATGGAATTTGTTGTCGCAGCACTAAATGGATGTAAGGGTGTAATGATTCCTTTAATTGCAAATGAACAGGGTTTTACTTTCTCAGGGATTGAATTTGAAACAACAGGGATTATTGATATTAGAGGTTTGATGGGTGAAGAAGGCGTAACTCCACATTTTCAGAAAATACGTTTAACGGTAAAAATAGATACAAATGAATCGGAAGAAGCAATTGGAAAACTAAAAATGGAAGTTGAAAGACGATGCCCAGTATTTAATTTGTTTTTAGATGCAGGAATCGAAATTTCATCTAAATGGAAAAAAATATAATACTATTTTAATAAATAAGCAAAAAAGGTGACATCCTTCATCAGTTATATAGGAATGTCACCTTTTTTATCGCCCATATAGAATTTATTTGTGAAAATTGAAAAGGTCAAAATCACATTAAAAAATGAGCTTCTTGCTCCTGTACCTACTCACTGGCACGGAATTCAACGCAACACATCCCGGTACGTATATGTACCATACACATCAAGAAGCCGTTAATCAAATGGATAAAGACAAAAAAAGTTAGTCTCTAAACAGTGTAAAAATTTTGCACAAAACACTTTACATAGGGTACTATGGTATCCTATAATGTGAATAAGGAGGGGAAGTGAGATGGAATCTGAATTCGAAAACGATGAATTGTTTGAGGATAATTGTTGCTCCCATTCAAATGAGCGAAAGAGTCATCATTCCGAGAAAGCAAAAAAGAATTTAGTATCCCGACTTAATCGGATTGAAGGTCAAGTTCGAGGCATAAAAGGATTAATTGAAAAGGATGCATATTGTGATGATGTTATTACACAAATATCAGCCACCCAAGCTGCTTTAAATAGTGTCGCTAAATTACTTCTTGAAGCACACATGAAGGAATGTGTTGTTGATCGAATTCAAGAAGGAGATATGGAAGTCCTAGATGAAGTGCTTGTTACAATTCAAAAATTAATGAAAAAATAAAGGAGACGTAAATATGGAAAAAGTAACTTTAAATGTACAAGGAATGTCATGTGGTCATTGTGTGAAAGCCGTTGAAGGAAGTGTTGGAGCTTTAAATGGCGTTTCTAACGTAAAAGTTCATCTTGAAAATGGTACAGTTGATGTTGAGTTTAATAAGGATGTAGTGACAATTGATACAATTAAAGAAACTATCGATGATCAAGGTTACGATGTAAAGTAATCAGCAAGAGCCGTGCTAAGAAGCACGCTCTCTTTTTTAAGATAAAATATACCCTATATAGGTATGAGGTGTTAATATGAGTGAGAAATTAATAGAAAGTCAATTTCAAATTACTGGGATGACATGTGCTGCCTGTGCAACTCGAATTGAAAAAGGGCTAAAGAAAATGAATGGTGTTGAAGACGCGAATGTTAATTTAGCTTTAGAAAAAGCGATGGTGAAATTTGATTCTACAGTCATGACCCCTTCTGATATACAGAAAAAAGTGAGAGATCTAGGGTACGACATCGTGACCGAAAAAAAGGAATTGGTTATTACAGGAATGACATGCGCGGCCTGTGCTACAAGAATCGAAAAGGGTATTAACAAAATGGATGGTGTTCTTGAGGCTAATGTCAATCTAGCCTTAGAAAAAGCATCTGTAGTATTCAATCCATCCATCATTGCAACCAACGATTTAATTCAAAAGGTGGAAGCCTTAGGCTATGGTGCTATCATAAAAAGTGACGATAATGAAAACGATGCTACGGATCACCGTCAAAAAGAGATTGAAAAACAGCAAGGGAAATTTATTTTTTCAGCAATTTTATCGCTGCCTCTTCTTTGGGCCATGGTAGGCCATTTTAGTTTTACATCCTTTATCTATGTGCCGGATGCTTTTATGAATCCTTGGGTTCAAATGGCCTTAGCTACACCAGTTCAATTTTTTATTGGTAAGCAATTCTATGTGGGTGCTTATAAAGCATTGAAAAATAAAAGTGCAAATATGGATGTTCTAGTAGCATTAGGTACATCTGCTGCCTATTTTTACAGTGTTTATTTAGCTATTCAAACGCTTGGAAGTAATGCTCATTCAGTAGGGCTTTATTTTGAAACAAGTGCCGTTTTAATCACTTTAATTATTTTAGGTAAATTGTTTGAAGCGAAAGCAAAAGGTAGATCTTCTGAAGCGATAAAGAAACTGATGGGCTTACAAGCTAAGAACGCAACCGTTCTTCGTAACGGGGAAGAGCTTATTATCCCACTGGAGGAAGTTACTTCCGGTGATATTTTATTAGTCAAACCGGGAGAGAAAATACCTGTTGATGGGGAAATCATCGAAGGTAGTTCTGCGCTGGATGAATCAATGATCACAGGTGAAAGTGTGCCGATTGATAAAACGGTTGGAGATACTGTCATTGGTGCAACTATTAATAAAAATGGATTCTTAAAAATAAAAGCTACTAAAGTTGGAAAAGAAACAGCCCTATCCCAAATAATAAAAATAGTGGAAGAAGCCCAAGGATCAAAGGCACCGATCCAGCGGTTAGCTGATTCCATATCGGGAATATTTGTTCCAATAGTTGTGGGAATTGCGGTTATTACGTTTTTAGTTTGGTATTTTTGGGTAGATCCGGGGAACTTTGCCGAGGCTTTAGAAAATTTAATAGCTGTTCTAGTTATTGCATGCCCGTGTGCACTCGGCCTTGCTACTCCAACATCTATCATGGCTGGCTCAGGTCGTTCCGCGGAATATGGGATTCTTTTTAAAGGTGGGGAGCACCTTGAGATGACACACCAAATAAATACTGTTGTTTTAGATAAGACAGGAACGATAACAAACGGTACTCCGGTTCTAACAGATGTAATAACTGATAGAAACGAAGAAGAATTCTTATCCTTAGTAGGATCAGCTGAAAAGCAATCTGAACATCCATTGGCTCAGGCAATAGTTGAAGGAATTAAAGAAAGGTCCATTCATTTGAAAGATGTTATGGATTTTGAGGCTATTCCAGGCTATGGTATTAAAGCTAATGTAAATGGAAAAGAAGTTCTGGTCGGTACACGCCGACTTATGAAGAAATACAATATTGCAATAGATCATGTGATCGAGAAAATGGAAAGTCTTGAAAAACAAGGTAAGACTGCTATGTTAGCTGCTGTTGATGGCACATATGCTGGACTTGTTGCGGTTGCTGACACTATTAAAGAAACTTCAACCTCTGCCATCAAGCGTATGAAAGATATGGGACTTGAAGTCATTATGATAACAGGAGATAACAAACAAACAGCAAGTGCAATTGCCAAACAAGCGGGGGTAGATCATGTAATTGCAGAGGTGCTACCGGAAGGTAAAGTTGAAGAAGTGAAAAAACTACAACAACAAGGAAAGAAAGTTGCCATGGTTGGGGACGGTATCAATGATGCTCCAGCACTTGCGACTGCGGATATCGGTATGGCTATTGGAACTGGTACAGATGTTGCGATGGAGGCAGCAGATATTACCTTAATTCGTGGAGATTTAAATAGTATTCCTGATTCTATCTTGATGAGTCATAAAACGATGAAAAATATTAAGCAAAACCTTTTTTGGGCGCTTGCTTATAACACAATTGGAATACCGATTGCAGCGGTTGGATTTCTGGCTCCATGGCTAGCAGGTGCTGCAATGGCATTCAGTTCTGTATCTGTTGTATTGAACGCTCTTCGCTTGCAAAAAGTAAAACTTTAGGGGGGAAACGTGTTATGAAAAAATGGGCGCTTTCAGCTATTCTATATTTTATCGTGGTTGTAGGCTCATATTATGCCTATACAGCAATAAGTGATACCCCGACTAAAGGTGTAGACCATTCGAATACGGAGCAACATAATCAGTAGATTTATTTATTGCATAAAAAGTAAGAGTATCTTAAACGAGGGTCCCTATTAATAAATAGTGGCCTTTTTCTAATCTTTCTCGAAAGTTTCTGCAAACTTTTCTCCTATACTTATGGTAATATAGTTTCTCCCACTTAGGCTAAAGTTTGATGTGAGAACTAGGATATATATGGGAATAATTTCTCGGAAATACATCATCAAAGGGAAGGAGACGGAAAATAATGATGAACTGGTTTGATCATTGTCTAGGATTTCAAGGAGGCGGAATGATGATGCTAGGTATGTTTATTTTTTGGGGATTATTGATTTTTCTTGGGGTCTATTTCTTAAAAACATTGCAGAACGGTAAAGACACGAAGGGCGGATCACATATTAATATTCTCAAAGAACGCTTGGCTAGGGGAGAAATTACCGAAGATGAATTCGAGCACTTAAAACAAACTTTATTAAAATGAGAGGGCACCTCTTATTTTTTGCTAAAATAAAAAGCATGGGTAGAGGTGAATATAATAATGTACGAGATTTTTAGTCAAATTAGCAACCTTTTAAGTCAACCATTTATGCGGTTAGCGTATGGATTTGAAGGGACACCGATACTTGCTGCATTGTTCTTGGGGGTAGTTGGAGCGGTTGCACCTTGTCAATTTACAGGAAATCTAGGGGCCATTACGATATATGGAAACCGTTCACTACAGAACAAGATTCCATGGCTCCATATTATTTGGTTTACCATGGGAAAGATGGTTGTCTTTTCAAGTTTAGGGTTGTTAGTGTGGCTGCTGGGGAGAGAATTTCAAGATTTATTACCATTATTTTTTCCATGGATTCGTAAAACAGTAGGGCCTTTTCTCATTTTAATTGGCCTTTTTATGATTGGGATCATTAAGATGACTTGGTTTATTACTTTAGGGGAAGTTCCTGAAAGATTAAAAGAAGGAAAATTAGGTGCATTCTTTTTAGGTGTTGGGTTTTCTCTAGGGTTTTGTCCAACTATGTTTCTCTTGTTTTTTGTAACTTTAATGCCTATTGTTTTTTCAGCATCTTACGGAGTCATTTTACCGAGCGTTTTTGCAATAGGAACATCTTTACCATTAATTATTGCTATTTTCTTAATTTGGTATTTCGGCATTAGTGGTTCCAACATGAAAAAGAAGGGACGAAAAGTTGGGGCAATCATTCAAAAGGTATCCGGTTGGATCATGATTGTTCTGGGCACATTAGATACGATTACTTATTGGTTTTAAATACAGCTATCTTCTTTAAGGAGAATACAATGAACAAACTATCTATCCGGTTAGGATTGTTGTTTTTTATTTTTATATTGTTAATTGAAACGATGCTTTTCTTCTTTTTATACCAAGGGATTATAAGTGAAAGAATTCAAAGTGAAACAGGAAATCTGCTTGCTAGGGGAACAACTCATCGGAATGTGTTGGAAAAGAACTTTCAAGAATCGACAATAGAGCATGTGGCATTAATGGAAACGGAAGCTGCAACAGATGTTGTTATTACCGATGAAAATAATAAAGTTATTAAATCGTCCAATGAAATAACAGACGGAATGCAAGAACTGATAAATAATAGTAAAGCACATCATTTTACACATCATGGAGAATTATTAGAAGACAGATGGAAAACGGAAAAATATATGGCGACTGTCAGCCCGATTGTTGTAAATAAAAAGGTTGTTGGATTTGTATTTATGTTCCTAGAGACTGTGCCTATCCGCAATATGATCCACCAATTAACCAATCAATTTATATTAGTTGGTGTGATTTCAATATTTATAACTTTGATTACAATCTTCCTTTTATCCAAATTTATTGTTTCTCCATTACTTGAGATGAAAAGGGTAACAGAGCAAATTAGTCAGGGAAATCATGAAAATGAGTTAAATACAAAACGTGATGATGAATTGGGAGATCTAGCCCGTTCGATTCAATTGCTATCCGATAATCTTGAGCGTCTTAAAAAAGATCGAAATGAATTTTTATCAAGTATTTCCCATGACCTTAAAACACCGTTAACCTATTTAAAGGGTTATGCAGATATTGCAAAAAGACCGAATCTTACAAATGAACAACGGAACGAATATCTAGCCATTATCAAAGAAGAAGCCGAAAATGTCGTTGCCTTAATAAATGATTTATTTGAGCTGGCAAAGATGGATGAAAATCAATTTACTATTCATAGACGATCAGTCATGTTGAATGACTTTTTAGAAAAAATTAGCCAGAAATTCCAGCCCGCTTTTAACGAGGCCAATATTATATTGCAAATTAAGTGTGCAGCCAATATTCGTGTATCAATAGATGCGGAACGGTTTAGACAAGTTATAAGTAACCTGTTGGATAATGCTTTAAAGTATTCACCAGCTAATACTACCGTAACAGTTGAAGTCAATCAAAATAAAAATGGAACGACCATTACTGTTTCTGACGAGGGAGAAGGGATTTCTGAAAAAGATCTTCCTAATATTTGGGATCGACTGTATAGAGTAGAGAAATCTAGATCTCGTTCAACCGGAGGAAGCGGACTAGGGCTTGCAATTGTGAAAAAAATTATTGAAGGCCATGGTGGTGAAATTTCAGTAAGAAGTAAAGTTAACGTAGGTACAACCTTTACTATTCATTTAAAGGACGGTGGTGCAAATTGAAAAGATTATTAGTAGTAGATGATGAAGTCAGGATGTTGCAATTATTAAAACTGTATTTAGAGCCGCATGGCTTTGAATGTATTACGAAGACAAGTGGATATGAAGCAATTAATTTCCTAGTGGATCATGAGGTCGATTTAGTTTTACTTGATATTATGATGCCAGAAATTGATGGTTGGGCAACTGCTAAATTAATTCGAGGTTTTTCAAATGTCCCGATTATCATGTTGACAGCAAGGGATCAAAGTTCCGATATGGTAAAAGGACTTGGAATTGGGGCCGATGATTATATAACGAAGCCGTTTGAGGAAGAGATACTATTAGCACGCATTCATGCATTACTAAGAAGAGTTAGTCCGCCAAGCAAGATAGAAGAAAACGGCTTGATTTGGGATGAGGGCAGTCATGAACTAACATATAATGATGAAGCTATCAATCTAACACCGAAAGAGTTTGAGATGATTGGTCTATTAATACATAATAAGAAAACGGTTTTTAGTCGCGAAAAGCTGATAGAAAGTATATGGGGATTAGAATCGAATACTGAAGGAAGAACGGTGGATTCCCATATTCGAAATATCCGTGATAAATGTAGAAAAGCTGGATTTCCGATTGAGGATCATTTAAAAACAGTATGGGGTCTAGGATATAAATGGGAATAAGTTAGAAATTTTGTCACAATAAATAATAGTATCTGCAAAGTTTCTGCACATAAAAAAGGTACTATATAGGTAAATAACAAAAAGGAGTTTTAATAGATATGAAAAGAAAAGCATTTGCTGCAATTTTACTGTCGACACTAGTAATCTCAGCATGTAGCTCAAATCAAGAACCATCACCTAGTACTGTCCAAAATAGTGCGACGCAGGAAAACGAAGTACAAAATATTAAGGAATTGGTACATGATTATAGTGTGGGTAATATTCCAGATCAATCTGCATCAATCACTTCTCATCAACTTATTGTAAGGAACAGCGACAAAAGTGAGTTAACATATGAATTACCAGAAGATGAATTTTTTGTTTCCATCGCTCCATACTTCGATCAGACCCATCCTTGAAGCAACCATAGCTTGACAGGTTGTCAAGGTGAATTGGTAGATAAAGAGTTTGCTGTATATATTGAAGATGAAGAAGGCAACGTGATCCTTGATCAGACAATGAAATCCCAAGCCAACGGATTCATGGATTTCTGGTTACCACGTGACAAAACGTATCAAGTAAAAATTGAGTACGATGGGAAAATAGCGGAATCGGAGATTTCAACGTTTGAAGGAGACAATACTTGTATTACAACAATGCAGTTGACTTAGCTAAAAACAAGCCCTACTCTGGGCTTGTTTTTGTTTTAGAGTACTTTCCTGTTTTCATTCAGTTTCTCTTTGATAAATGTAATAAAAGGTTCTGTCTTTACTTCCATTTTTCGTGTGCAAATATAGAGACTTTGAATGATCTCGATCCCTTCAACCCATACACGAGCGATCTTTTTATCTTTAATTTCGTTACTCACACTAAAGGAAGGGGCAAGTGTTGCGCCATAACCAGCTTCAACAGCTTTAATAGATTCATGAAGCCCTTGTAATTGGATTCCAATAGGCGGTAGAGAACAATTGTTAGAATAAAAAATAGCTTCAAGTAAGTCACGTGTTGAGCTTCCTCTTTCACGAAAAATAATCTGTTCACTTGATAAGTCTCCTAATTTTATCATTTTATTTGCCAAATGATGATCAGGATGGACGATGAACCAAAAAGGAATGGTCATTAATTCATCGAATAGTAGGTCTTCGTGTCCTGCGTTGCTTCTAACAACAAAACCAATATCTGATTCGTAATTTAGAACTTGTTTTTCTACATTCGCTACATTTCCAAGTGCAACATTAATAAAAATATGGGGATGTAGCAGTTTGTATTGTGCCAGCAAAGGAGGTAAAACATAGTTGATTGGGATGTAGGAGGAAGAAATATTCAATTGGATATTTCTTTCTTTAAAATCACTAATTTTGTTCTCGATATTTTGTTCTAATCGAAATAATCTTTGGCCCTGTTCATATATAAATTCACCAGCTAATGTTAATTGGATTCCCCTTCCTCTTCCCTCGATCAGTTTTAAATTTAATTCTTTTTCCAAATTGCGAATCTGGATCGTTACAGCCGGTTGGCTGATTAAAAGTTCGTTTGCTGCTAGAGTGATACTTTTATGTTTTGCTACGATTATAAAAATTTTAAGTGCATGTAAATTCATGTTATACCCCTTATATAAAAATTATTTATGAAAAATAGAAAAATATATATTTGTTTTATCAATAGTATACAGCTAATTTAGAAATAGGGGGGAGTTTAGGTGAGTGAATTAATCTTTTCTTTATTTTCGTTTGAGGCTGTCACATTATTCGGTATAGGTGTCGTTGCATCAATGGTAGGGGCTTTGTTTGGGGCTGCGGGTCTTGTAACCCTTCCAGCCATGCTCTTGGTTGGCATACCAATCCATACGAGTGTAGCTGTCAATAAGTTTGCAACAGGACTATCTGCGTTTACGAATGTGATGACCTTTTTTGTAAAAAAAGAAATATCATTTAAAAAGACAATTGGTATCATCATCATTGCTATTTGCGGTGGTATTTTTGGAGCTTTTTTAGCCACACTACTATCGGAAAACGTAATGAATATAGTGGCATGCTTTTTATTGGTTATAGCTCTAATAACCGTTTTATTAAGTAGAAAATATATTAATAATTTAGTAAAACAAGATAAGGAACAAAAAATCAATCGGATTATTCCATTTATTATAAGTATTTATGATGGAGGGTTTGGACCTGGGTCGGCTTCAATGAGTATTACATATTATTTAAAAAAGCAATTCAGTTATTATAAAGCCGTTGAATTTTCTAGAATTGTAATATTCTCCAGTTGCTTTGGAGCTTTTTGGTGGTATTTTTTTCAAGGGATCGTAGATTGGGCAGTTGCCATTCCAATAGCAATTGGTTCAATCGTCGGTTCCCATATTGGGATCAAACTAATTCCAAAGATTCAAATGAAATGGGTTCAAATTGCATTGCCCCTAATATTTATTGTACTAATTGCGCAAGTTATTTCGAATCTATCCTAATTGAACATGCTGGCGAAGGACATTATCTATTAAATAAGAGATTTTTTTATAAAAAAAGTGCTTACATTAGCCAACTTTTCTAATGTAGGCACTTTATTTATAACTTCCTAATGACGTGAATCATGTGGAGGGAATAAGGCCACTTTTAAGACTTTAAGAGTTAACGATAAAAACCTAAATAGTTGATAAATTTTACATTGCCTTATGAACAATGTTCTTCTTGTCGGTTTCATTTCATTAATCAGTTGCATAAATCATCTTCCTTTCACTTTATTCAGGTATCATACTCCAACCTAAGTTTCCTTTCATTTTATATAAGAATGCTGTGTGTAAAGAACGCTTAATCCATGCGCCAGCAAGTCCCACTTCTAAATCACAAACTTTAAGGTTTCGTCCGTACTCAGGATACTTTTCGTAGTCTGGAGCAACCGGGTACATTAAGATTGTTGAAGCTGAACCGTTCCATATTGATTTTCCTAAAGAAGCAATACATGCACCTGGCATTTCTGCCATAGATTCATAATGGGATGGGGCTTTGCCTTCAATCATATCGATGATATTAAAAGCTACTACACGGCCGATAATACCAGCAGCCATCCCCGTACGCGGGGCAGTTGCAGTAATCACTGTTCCATTTTTCGTTACATGTGGCTTTGAAATGGACCCCGGCGGAGCGAAAGCAATCCCAGCAGCAAATATATTTGGATAAAATGGTGATTGGTATGTGGAAGGCCAATCAGAAGCTTTCATTTCATTCCATTGCTTACCATAACCGCCATCTACCAACATAAAGCCTCCAGGGTTTGTAAGTTTAGATGTAACATCTTCGCCATTTTTATTAATATATTTTATTTTTGTTCCAAGAAATTGAGGGATTAGCATAGCAAAGTCAAATTCTGTTTCCCCCTCTTCGCCCTCGTAGTTTTCCCAAGTCACTTTTCCTTGTTCTACTTTTTTCACGGCTGTTTGAACTTGAAAATAAATCCCTTGTTCAGCAAAAAGTGATTTGAGGAATGCTTCGGATTTCATGACGTACCCATATTTTTGCGCATGGATACCACCAACACCTAAATCTCCTAATGCTGGTTCATTTGAAATCCACATAATTTTGGCCTTGTCTCTAAGTCTTCTTTTAACAAGATCGCTATGAATATTTGTTATATATTCTAATGCAGCCCCTTGGCATGTAGCTTGTCCGTGCCCAGTACCGATTAGAATGTTTACATGTTCACCTTTTTTCATTCGTTCAACCTTGTCTAAATAAGCATCTCTTGCCATTTTGGCATGATGAATATTACAGATAGAATGGGAATAACCATTGTCCGGTCCTAAGCCTTCAGTTCCTTCAAAGTTTAAGTGTGGTCCTGTTGCGTTGATTAAATAATCATAATTTACTGTTTGCTTTGTCCCATCTTTTGACTCAGTAACCACGTATTGTTCATCGGGATGAATTTCTCTCGCCCAGGCTTGAATGAATTTTATTCCTTTCTTTTTTAATATAGGAGCTAGTTCAAACATTGTTTTTTCCGGCTGCATTTGGCCAACTCCAACCCATACTAAGGAGGGTATATATGTGAATCTAGGCCATGGATTGATTACGGTTACTTGATGATCCTTGGTTAATTTTTTTCTTAAATACAATGCCGCTGTTTGTCCAGCAAAACCTGCTCCCAAAATGACAACGTTCGCCATTTTTATCCCCCTTTACATACCTGCTAGTGTATTTTATAATATTATATACCTAACAGGGTATAAATGGAATAGAAATTATAGATAAATTAAGAAAAATTTTAAAACTTCATCCATTTAAAAATCCTTCCTAAAAAAAGGGTAGAATAATGGTTATTCTCTGCTTATAATGTAACGATTAAGTATGATTAAACTACCAGGAAACTTTTAATATTCAGATAACAAATCGAATATTGACCATCCCAAAACATTGTTATTTTTATTATATTTTTTATATAGATATGTTGACTAAATACCGTATAGGGTATAAAATGAATATTGTTAGGAATATTAATCGCAGTAATGAGGTTTTAAAGTTTTGTATTAAAAAAGGTAATCACAATTAGACTAATTGGAGGCTCAAAACGATGAATGTGATAACTGCTAAACAAGTAGAAGAACTAATTAAAGAGGGAAAAACTCTAAATCTAATTGATGTTCGCGAAGCTGATGAAGTGGAAGCTGGGAAAATTCCTGGTGCAGTAAATATACCCTTAGGGTTAATCGAGTTTCGCATGAATGAGTTAGATAAAACAAAAGACTATATTATCGTGTGCCGATCTGGTGCTCGAAGTGGTCGTGCAACACAATTTCTTGAAAGCTATGGGTTTAAGGTGAAAAACATGACCAGTGGAATGCTCGCTTGGGAAGGCTCTGTAGAATAATTTTTTTACAGTTATAAATACCTATACCTGTAAGTATATATTAATAGTGATATCACCACATGGAGGTTTGTAATGAATAGTATAAAAGCAAATGTAGTAGTGGATGCAAAAGGATTATCATGTCCAATGCCAATTGTAAAAACAAAAAAAGCAATGAATGATCTTGAGGCTGGTCTTGTGTTAGAAATCCAAGCGACTGATAAAGGCTCAAAAGCCGATATTAAAGCTTGGTCTGAGAGCACCGGCCACCAATATTTAGGTACAGTCGAAGAAGAAAATGTATTGAAGCATTATATTCGGAAATCTTCGAATGACGATATGCTCGAAAAAAATCATCCAAACGTTATTAATAATGATGAACTTGAAATCAAATTAAAAGACAATGACAAAATTGTTGTTCTTGATGTAAGAGAAACAGCAGAGTTCGCTTTTAACCATATTCCTGAGGCTATTTCAATTCCGTTAGGTGATCTTGAGGGTCGCATGGGAGAACTAAATAAAGATAATGAGATTTATGTCATTTGCCGTACAGGAAACCGCAGTGACTTAGCTGCTCAGAAGCTTGATGAAAATGGATTTAGTAAAGTTTTTAATGTCGTTCCAGGAATGAGTCAGTGGACTGGTAAAACGACAGGATTAAATAAATAACTATACAATTTAGGAGGAATTTAAAATGACTAAAAAGGTAGCAATTATTGCAAGTAATGGTGGAGTATTTGATGCATATAAGGTATTTAATATCGCAACAGCAGCAGCAGCAACAGATATGGAAGTAGCGATTTTCTTTACGTTCGAAGGATTAAATTTAATTCATAAGGAAGCATACAAACAACTTCCGATGCCTGAGGGAAAAGAACATTTTGCAGAAGGATTTGCAAAAGCTAACGTACCGGCCATTCCAGAATTAGTAGAGATGGCGCAGGAAATGGGCGTAAGATTTATCGGTTGCCAAATGACGATTGATGTAATGGGTCTAGAGAAAGAAGCCTTTGTTGATGGCATTGATATTGGTGGGGCGGTAACATTTTTAGAGTATGCAAAAGATGCAGATATTACGTTGACGTTCTAAATCAACAAATTTTTTTACAAACAATAATACCTTTGGGGGTAAGTTGATGACTGTAAATATTTTGACTGCAAAACAAATCACTGAAAAAGTATTAAATAAAGAAAGTCTATTTATCTTGGATGTTCGTAATGAAACTGATTTTAATGATTGGAAAATTGAAGGGGAGAACTTTGAATATTTAAATATTCCTTACTTCGAATTAATTGATGGGATTGAGCCGATCCAAGATAAGCTTCCAACAGATAAGGAAATATTAGTAGTCTGTGCAAAAGAAGGTTCATCGATGATGGTGGCAGAGTTTTTAGATGAAGCTGGTATTAGTTCCTCTATTCTAGAGGGCGGAATGAAGTCATGGAGTGAATTTTTACACAAAACAAAGGTTTATGAAGACCAAGACATTACGGTGTACCAATTTGTACGTGTAGGTAAAGGCTGTCTTTCTTATATGGTTGTTTCTGATGGGGAAGCTCTTATTGTGGATCCGGCAAGATTTGTAGAACAATATGAAGCTGCTGCTCTGGAAGCGGGAGCGAAGGTAAAGCATATCGTTGATTCCCACCTTCACGCAGACCATATTTCAGGTGGTAAAATGCTTGCTGATATGACAGGTGCAGACTACTACCTGATGAAAAGTGAAGGAGCAACATTTGATTTCATTCCTTTAGAGGATCATGAAAAGATTGTATTTAACAACGTTACACTAGAAGTGCTAGCAGTAAAAACACCCGGGCATACACCGGGAAGTGTATCGTTCTTTGTAAACAACAAGTTATTATTCTCTGGGGATACGATTTTTGTGAGCGGCTTAGGACGTCCTGACCTTGGTAATAAGGTAAGAGAATGGGCAAAGGACTTATATAATACTGTTTATTCTAAGGTATCAGAGATTGCGGATGATGTGATTGTACTTCCGGGTCATTATGCTAGCTTGGATGATGAAATGAATGCCTCTGGTTTTATTGGGGCGACTCTTGGCGATATTCGGAAGCGTAACGAGAAGATGTTTAATACGAGTGAAGAGGAATTCCTTGACCAAGTTGAAAAATCAGCAAGTTCAGTAAAACCTCCTAATTTTGAAGAAATTGTCTCTATTAACCGTGGCATGGTGTCAGCAGACGTTGAAAAAATGCAGGAACTGGAAATTGGTCCAAACCGTTGTGCTGTTCACCACGCAGAATAAAGTGACAAAAAAGGGATCTAGTTTAGATCCCTTTCCTTAATAGGGGAGGAGGGAAATTCATGGATTTTGCATTTATTATTACGATCTTTTTAATTGGCTTTATTGGTTCCTATATTTCCGGAATGCTTGGCATAGGCGGTTCTATCATTAAATATCCGATGCTTTTATATATCCCGCCATTATTTGGTCTCGCGGCATTTAGTGCACATGAAGTCTCTGGAATTAGTGCAGTCCAAGTGTTTTTTGCAACAATTGGCGGAGTATGGGCTTACCGAAAAGGTGGCTATTTAAATAAAACATTGATTGCCTATATGGGGATTAGTATTTTAGTTGGAAGTTTTATCGGTGGCTATGGATCAAAGCTAATGTCTGAGGGCGGAATTAATGTCATCTACGGAATCTTAGCAGCTATTGCAGCGGTGATGATGTTTATTCCGAAGAAGGGCCTTGATGACATTCCACTTGATCAAGTGAAATTTAATAAATGGATTGCAGCTTCATTAGCTTTTATTGTCGGAATTGGAGCGGGCATTGTTGGTGCGGCAGGAGCTTTTTTATTAGTACCAATTATGCTTGTAGTGTTAAAGATTCCAACACGTATGACGATTGCTTCTTCATTGGCGATCACCTTTATATCATCGATTGGTTCGACTGTGGGAAAACTGACAACAGGACAGGTGGAATACTTTCCGGCACTAATCATGGTCATTGCCAGTTTAATAGCATCACCACTTGGGGCAATGGCGGGAAAAAAGGTGAATACAAAAATTCTGCAAGTAATTTTAGCAATCCTAATATTCGCCACGGCAGTGAAAATTTGGATGGATATCTTGTAATCTATGAATGTTTTAATTTTAAAGAGCCTAAACCCTTTGATAGCAATGGATTTAGGCTCTTATTTAGTTTAAAATCTTTAAGATTTTATCTAAAACATCAGAATTGTTGTGAACCACAATATGCAACTTCTTTTTTGTTCGACTTATGTTTTGATACAGCATTTTAATTGGCTGATAAAAAGTTTGTTTTTCGATATCATTCGTGGCCAGTTTGTGGTTTCGTTTGTAATAAAAGTATTCGTCAATGACGGCAACAACATGATCAAGTTCCTGTCCAGTTCCATATTGATATTTTGCTCTTGCTGTAATTTTATGATCATTATCAGGATTTTCAATATATTGTTCCTCGGTGTAATCGATCACTTTCCATCCCTCTTGTTGTAATAATTGCAAGTAGCTTGTTGTCGCGCTTTTCGAGGAAAAATATTGAATACTGACATCCGAATAATTATCGACATTCGCATGCTTTGACAAATCAAATAAATTATTAATAAATGCATGTATTTCTTTGTTGTGCCTAATAATCGTGGTCAATTCATATTGGTGCGGATTCAAATTTTCCTCTATTAATTTAGGAATATTATTTTCAATCTCAAGCTCCGTTAGGCATTGGTCAGGATCATAGGAAAAAATACATTTTATCTTAAACTGTTTGATCATATTCGTTAATTTCAAAAATTTGTTCTTATACATTCGTTGGGCTTCATCGAATATGATTAATTCATATTGTTGAATATCCATTTCTAGGCTATTGCCTTCATTAAAATTACTAATAGCTTCAATTGGCCAATAATACTGTGTTTTTAGTCTTTCGTGTCCATCATTTAACTTCCCGCAATTAAAAATAAGCACCTTTTTCGATTGTCTCATATATTCTTTAGCGATATCATAGGTTAACAGTGTTTTTCCAGTACCAGTTCCACCTTTAATGGATACAAAAATTGTTTGGTCAGTCGGTGTTAAATTAATGATATCCCTTTTATATGTGTTTTGCTGGGCACTGAGAAAATACTTATCTTCGATAAAAGCTTCAGTAAATGGAGAAATTAAATAATGCGTCGGGTCAAATACCTCATTAAGATCTTCAATCTCTTTAATTTTTTGTTCTTTTAATTTTTCAATTAAAATCTCAAATCCTATTTCTTCAATGCTATCAGGACCGACTAGGCAATAAAGTTTTTGGGTTGATGAAATGTAGGTGAAATTAAAAACATCCACATCAAGAAATTTTAAATAGTGTCGGTTTTGAACAAGCTGCTTTTTAATTTTTTCCTCAGTACTTATTAGCTTTAATTCAATGTTAATAATACTGTTCTTACCGATTCTGAGTAGGTCAAATTCTTTTCCTATTTGTTTTATCATAAATCCGACATAATAATCGTTAAAAATATCAAATTTATCATCCCGTTTTCTAAATTCCCCAACTAAAGCCTTTATATCTTTAATCTCACTTGTACGTATTCTTGGATTAATACCGAATTGTTCAATGTATTTGGCAAAGTTTATTGCATCTAAATCTTCTTTAGCGCTTATTAAAGAAACTAGATTAATTGTTTTCAAAATTGCTTCCCCATTTTCCACGAAGTCAAATTTACTTTACTTCAATTATATAAAAAAGATTGTTTTATTTGAACGGAAACATTTATTAAATAACGGCGGCGATCTGTTTTAAATATTGGGAATATTATTTATAATATAACTGAGCGATCGTTCACTTATGATTTTTAGCAATTGAATTAGGGGGGATACCAGTGTCTTTAAAAGTTGGCGATATTATAGCATTCGAACGGACTTTCACGGCAGATGATGTCAAATTATTTACTACGGTTTCAGGTGATGAAGGCACTCACCATGTTACTCCTGATGAACAGGGAAGACTTGTTATTCAGGGGTTGTTGACCGCTACATTACCAACAAAAGTCGGTGGAGATCATAATGTACTGGCCCGAACGATGAATTTTGAGTTTTTAAGACCCGTATTTACTGGTGATACAATTAGATGTGAAGTAACGATTGAGAAGTTTGAAAGGCAGGATAATAACAGAATATCTATTATGGCATCTTTTCAATGTGCAAACCAATATGAGAAACAAGTATTAAGAGGAAGCTTTGCAGGAGTAATCTTATAATTTAGTAAGTATTGTTGGAACCTGAAATAAAAAACCATTTCAGGTTCTTTTTATTGCCTTTATTCTTCCAAAAAATTTAGAGTTCATAATTTACTCACAAAAATCTCGTTAAAAATTAAAATTTTCCTCACAAAATCAACACGAAATGTACAAAGAACATACACAATTTTTGTGATTTTAATCACGGAATACCGGCAAGGGTATGAGGTACATTGGAATTATCATTTTGCAGAAACTGTGCATAAATCACGATGATAGATAGGGGAGGTTTTGAAATGAGCTTTTTGAAAGATAGTATTAAAAATTTTCCTATAATAAAAGAATTGAATGAAAATGCATTAACACATCTCTTAAATATCATTCGTGTAAGACAATACAAAAATCACGGACAAATTTTTTCAAAAGGTACGTCACTCAATGAAATCTATTTCATAATAAGAGGGAAGGTTAAAATTTTTAACAAGGATTCCTGTGGAAAAGAGCAAATTGTCTGGATTATGCAGAAAGGTGATATTTTCCCATTGGAGGGTTTCTCCAGAGAAGTTACTTTTCCGGCAAATGCCGAGGCCTTAGAAGATTCAATAATAGGTTCGATTGGAGTGCATGACTTCGAATCATTAATATTAGATAACCCGAATGTTTTAATTAAGCTATTTAGTGTAATGAATGAACGAATTATTGATCTCCAAACCCGTCTTGAGGAGCAGGTTCTCCTTGAAAGGAATATGCAAATTGTGAAATTACTATTACGATTGTGTGAAAGGTACGGGGAAATCACCCAAAACGGTCAATGTCATCTGAAGCCCCAGTTTACTACTACTGATTTAGCAAAAATGGTGGGAGCCTCACGAGGGTCCATTAGTAGAACATATACAAGATTAATTAAAGAACAACTATTATATAAAGATAATGTGGGTGGCCTGTTAGTTGAATTTGAAAAATTGAAGGAAAAATTTGGATGATTTGTATGCTTATAGCAGTTAAATTAAGGTACCAATATTAAGACACGTCTGTTCTATTTCTATATGGTAAACAGACTTTTTTTACTTTGGAAATATATTAAGTGCTTATGAACAATATTTCATTAGCTTTTTAATGGAAGAAGAGGTGAGATCAAGTCTAGAATTACATTAAATTTGAAATACTACCTTGATGCTAGAAAAGAATTTATTTTGTTAAGATAGATTCTTTTTTTATGGAGCAAATATCACTATACCAACTTTTTGTATTAACTGTTTTTTTTCAAATAGGGACCACTATCATATATGGTTTTGGTGCTGCTGCAGGAAGGGATGCCTGGATTGTTACCATTCTCTCTTTTCTATTAGATTTTTTAGCCCAATATTGTTTATTTTAGAGAATTTACATTTGAGGTGTGGACTCCCTATTCATTAACTTTCTTTTTATTGCTGCCTTTACTATTGTTAGTTGTGGCGAATATTAAAACAAAAATAAACAGGAAAGGTTCTCTATAAATTACTGGCAAGAGGAGAATTCCCACTACATTATTAGAAATTCTAACTTCAATATTGAAACAAATGGGAGGAGTCTGCGTCTAATAAAAGTAGAGAGTAAAATTTACGAGAGGGAACAGACATGAAAAAATCATCTTTTTTGGTGATAGCCTTTATTTTATTTTGGAGTTTGTTTATTATTGGTTGTGAACAAGCAAACGGGCCCCAATTAAAGGAAGATGACCAGCAACTAGAGGCTACTACTCAGCAACTCGAAAATGTCCAGCAAGAAAAATCTTTCTCATTGTAATGGCTGCACAAAGGGTTGGAACACCTGTACATTGCATCAAGTGTTTGAAGATAACTTTATCTCGGAAAGCGGATTTGACTACAATAATTGCAAGTATGCATATAAAATAGATTCTTAATAAGTGATTGATAGCATTAAATTTGGAGAAGAGTGAAAGTAGTGAGAATAGGTTTTTTTGATTCTGGAATAGGTGGAATGACTGTACTTCATCAAGCATTGAAGTATTTACCGAATGATGATTATATTTATTATGCAGATACCCTGCATGTTCCATATGGTGAAAAAACAAAAAAAGAGGTAAGGGAGTATATTTTTAATGCAGTTGACTTTATGGCTGAACAAGGAATTAAAGCATTAGTCATTGCATGTAATACTGCAACTAGTATCGCTGTGGATGACCTTAGAAAAAAGTATAATTTCCCTATTTTGGGTATTGAACCAGCTGTAAAACCAGCAGTTCAACTCTGTGAGGGAAAAAGAAAAAAGGTTTTAGTGTTGGCGACCAATTTAACTCTCCGAGAGGAAAAGTTCCAAAACCTTGTGAAAAGTATAGACCATCACGATATTGTTGAAAGTCTACCACTTCCTGGTCTGGTTCAATTCGCTGAGGATTTTGAATTTAGAGATGAAAAAGTTGTACCATATTTAAAAGAAAAACTATCTTCATTTGATTTAAAACAGTACGGAACGATTGTACTTGGATGCACCCATTTCCCCTATTTTGAAAATAGTTTTAAAAGAATATTTCCTGAAGAAGTGGATATTATTTCTGGAGGTATTGGAACTGCAAAAAACTTAAAACGAATTCTCGAAGCTAGGAATCAAATTAACGATGGGGCAGGAGATATTTTATTTTTTAAATCTGGTTATAAAGTTAAAGACAAAGAAACATTATCTATTTATAAAAAGTTGTTGGTAATGTTAGACGGAATAAGTTCTTTAACAGTGGGTTCATAGAGCGCCACGAGGGTCAATTAGTAGAAAGTATACAAGATTAATTAAAAAATAACTATTTAAAGAAAAATTTGGGTATTCCCTTGTGTAAACAGGCAGGGAGGATTGTTGAATTGGATGGTATAATAAATTCAATGATAAAATACTAGTTACATTGAATTTATAGGAGGTTATTTTGGGGACTATACTATCTTTTTTATGTATTATATTAGTGGCTTCTATTCTGCAAACAAGTACAGGTTTTGGGTTTTCCATAATGGCGACCCCCTTTTTGCTAATGTTATTTCTGCCACAAGAAGCCATACAAATAAACATAATTTTATCTTTAATTATTTCAGTTTCATTAATAGGGAAAATAAGCAAAGATATTGATTTTTCAATTTTAAAGAGGTTTATTATCGGAAGTATGGTAGGGGTACCCTTTGGTATACTGATCTTTATTTCCATTAACATAACTGCTTTTAAAATAGGAGTTAGTATATTGCTTTTAATATTAACTTTGTTGTTAATACTTAACTTCAGGGTAAAGCCAAATCGCATTGGAGATTTCGTTGTTGGTGGGTTATCAGGTCTTTTAACAGCAAGCATTGGTATGCCGGGTCCCCCGTTATTACTTTACTTTACAGGAACCGATACTGAAAAAGGGAAGCTAAGGGCAACTACTTTAGCTTTTTATCTGTTTATATATTTTATCAGTCTAATTACTCAAATAATTCTTACTGGTACAAATAAATTAGTATGGGAGTCAAGTTTTTATGCAATTCCAATTGTATTTTTGGGGTTGTTTATAGGTCAAATTATTTACAAATGGCTAAATCAACGGATTTTTAAGATATTTACATATATTCTTTTGAGTTTTACTGGGATTTATCTTCTTATCGAAAGTTTGAATTTACAAATAAACTCTTAAATACTAGGGAGTTCTAATGGAAGATATAACCATGTTGGAACCCATTTGCAAATCATAAATATAGGCATTTGAAAGTAAAAAGTCAAATCGTAAAAAAAAAAGCCTAAACCCTTTCACATCAAAGGATTTAGGCTCTCTTACAATGATGGTCTGTACTGGATTCGAACCAGTGACACCTTGCCTGTCAAGCAAGTACTCTCCCACTGAGCTAACAGACCAGAACAAAATTAATTATATAAAAATATTCCCATATAGTCAATATTAGTTAATGAAAAGAGTTATTATTTAAATTAGTAATAGTAATAATCAATAATAGGGAAATGTATAGGTCGGGTCCCGGTGATTGCGGTCAAGAACCAACACTGGGGTATGAGGGTTGTCCGCAAATACCATTGAATAAGCTTCCGTAACCGTATTTGAGATAATGAAAAGAGGGTTAATATATGTGTGGACGTTTTTCGTTAACTACACCACTAGAGGAAATTATTAAATTATTCAATATTGTAAATGGGGATGAGCTTGATTATGAGATCAGCTACAATATCGCCCCAAGCCAAAATGTTTTTTCAATTGTATCCGATGGTGAAAACAACAGGGGTGGATTCTTGCGTTGGGGGTTGGTGCCGTCTTGGGCAGAGAATCCGTCAATTGGCTATAAAATGATTAACGCCAGGTCCGAAACGATTGATGAAAAGGCAAGTTTTAAAAACTTGTTAAAGCGGAGACGTTGTTTGATTGTAGCTGATGGATTTTATGAATGGAAAAAAGACGATCAAGGGAATAAACGACCATTCAGAATCGTTCATAAAGATAATAAGTTATTTGCATTTGCAGGCCTTTGGGACCGGTGGGAAAAAGAGGGGACAGTTTTATATACATGCACAATAATTACAACAAAGCCGAATGAAATTATGAAGGATATTCACGATCGCATGCCGGTTATTCTTCCAGAAGAAGCGCAAAAAATATGGCTCGATCGCAGTATCCAGGATACTAATCAATTAAAACAGCTGTTAATACCATATGCGGCTGAGGAAATGATTGTATATGAGGTATCGTCTATAGTGAATTCACCGAAAAATAACCAGATGGAGTGTATACAATCATTGGAATAGGGAAAAATCAGAAGCCTGTCTGTAGAACACAGCTTCTGATTCCCCTTAACCAAAAATAATCAAATACTATCTATTCAAAAAATCAACAACCTGTACAGCGAACTCATTGGTTTTTTCAATTTGTACCCAGTGGCCGCACTCAGGGAATACAGTCAACTGAGCATTTGGAAGAGCAAGTGCCAGCCTGTAGCTAGTTTCTTTTAAAGGAATAACTTCGTCATCTCTGCCGTGAATTAATAAAACTGGGAAGTTAATATCTTGTAATTGGTCAATAGTTAAAGACATTGCCCCAACATGTCTTTGTCTTGGTGCAGGGAACATAGAGGAAAATGATTCTTGGAAGCCTGGTTGAATACTGGACTTATAACGCATTTCAACTAAATCGCCATTCTCAGCCATGCTTTTGTCAAAGGCAAATATCTTAATTAGGTTTTTCATATTTTCATGGCTTGGCTCGTAGCCCCAAACTTGGTCTAATCCATCAGCAATATGATGGTCAATGCCCATACTACCCATTAAGATGAGTTTGTTGATAAGGTCAGGACGTTTTTTAGCCATGTGTAAGGCAATAGCGCCACCGAAAGAATTTCCAATTACTGAAATCTTTTTATGGCCAACAGCTTCAATAAAATCAATCATATGGTCTGCCCAAACATCGATTCCATATTGAACACCCTCTGGCCTGTCTGTATAGCCAAAACCAACTACATCAGGTGCATATAAATGATAATGTTGCGAAAGAAGCGGGAACACTAAACGCCAGTTTGCCCAAGCAGACACCCCTGGTCCAGAACCGTGAATCAGTAAAACAACTTCACCTTGACCATCTTCATGATAGTGGGTATTGACGCCTTTAACTTCAATAAATTTACCTTTTTCAACTGACATAAAAATTCCTCCAATCTTTTTGAATTCATTTTTGGCAATTCGACAAACTTTCTCTTAAATCCTTTATTTTCACAATTTTTTAAAAATTTTTTTTGAAAAGTAGATAATTAATTTCACAAACAGTGTGCTACTGTAACAGGTCAACCTTTTAAAGGCATATGCTATCTAGAAAGAAATTGAAAAGGAGGAAGGAAAAATGTGGCCTCACTACTATCTTGGGTCTAATATTAACCCCAATATTTATGGAACCTATCAGTATCGAACTTTCCATGGTCAACCCTATGATAATTACAATACGGGCTATCTGTTAGATACAACTGATAACTGGGATCGGCAACGTCCTATAAGAGGTCAAGCGACATGGACGACTGGGGGACAAGTTACAAAATGCGGCATCCCCTGGTCTAAAAATGAATATATGACGGTCGCTGTCGGAGAAAATTCCCCTTATAAATGTGGTCAAACTCTTAAAATACGAAACTTAACTTCGCCAGGGCAAAGAGAAATTATTGTGACAATCGTAGATACAGTGGCTGGTTATCCGGCAAATAAAGTCAATCTTCATCGCAACGCATTTATAGCCTTAGGAGCGAATCCAAGTATAGGTGTTATAAATGTCGAGATTATTCCATCGCCTGAGCTTGAAAAAGAAAGATGGGGGAAATATTTGCTGGAGATTATTAAAACAGCTTATCCAACTTATAACGTAACGGATTTTCATTTTATTAGAAAAACCCATGTCTCTCCGTCGCAGACTAAAGAAACCTATGAATATATTGTTCATTCCGGGCAAGATAATATTAGGATACAAGGCAATGTAGTTTATAATCCAAATACAGATCGAGTTACTTCCATTGATTTTAAGGAAATAGAGCATTTTGAAAGATACGATAACCTCTATTTCTAAAATTCACTATGCTGTAAAATTAAATAAAGCCTCTAAACATTCAATATCGTTGCTTGGAGGCTTTAAAAATGGGTAAAATATGAATACATACAAAACAAATAATTGGAGGAATCATCAATAATGAAATGTAAAATTAATCGCAATGCCGCAAAAGTGTTGAATGAGATGCTTGGAAGTGAAGAAGCAGAAGGAAAAATGATCCGTGTATACATAACTCATATGCATGGCGACCATGCCCATTATGATTTAAAACTTGATACACCAACGGAACATGATGAAGTTGTCAAGACAGACAAAGGAATCGATGTCATCCTTGATAAAAGAGAGGAATTCTTAGATGGCGTTTGGATTAAATATTTTTATGTTCCAGAGGAAGGGTTCGAAATCACCAACCCTTCTAAGGAGCCACAAGGCCATCACCATCATCATTAAAACAAAAAGAGCATGAGTCACATAAACGTGATTTCATGCTCTTAATTTTTTACACTCCAACAACCTTTAAATAGATCGGCAGCAATATCGCCATAACAATCCCGTATTTCATATTCCAGCGGAAGGCAATCCTTGTAACTTCAATATGCTATTGATTGCGCTGACTAATAAACGGGGCGATTGAATAGGTGCAGCTTTTGATAAATAATGGAGGATTGAAATGGAACCAATATTAAAAACTACCTCCAATGCATGTGCCAGCGCTTGAGTTACTAGAAAAACGAAAGAAGACTTTGGGTTTACTCGCGCAAATAATTGTTTTAAAGATTCTAAATACCCACCCAACCGCACCGGGATTCCTAGTAATGGTACAAGTGTAAAAATTGATACTAAAGTTAAATTGACTCTAACCCCATCCAACCATTCTCCGAACGGGGCCCTAACCCCTACCAAGATTGTAATTGCTGCAATCTTAAATATATAACCAAAGGCAATCGTTACAAGAAAAATACCAAGAAAATGGTCCTTTTTCGCTCCTTCAGTTGCGCCATTATTTTGGTGTTCATCCAGCTTCACTAAATTCATCTCTCTTCGATAATTAATTCTTAAAATATAAAATCCACTTTTTATTAAATATTACGTATGCACTGAAAAATTGTAACATAATACTTTAAATAGTTTGAAAATTTAGTTAGATTATAATAGGGAGGCGCTAAATAGGGATTTATAAACAAAAAAAAATAAAAAGTCTAAAAAATCTGAAAACCTATTGACAATTTACTTTGAGAGTTGTAAATTTTATACAAACATTACAAAAATATTATAATCGTAAATATAACGTCATACATTAATTGTGTACCGTAATATTTATGATAAATTGAAAACGCTTTTATGTAGTATTTTGGCGAAATATTGCTATGAATGTAAATTTAAAGGAGGAAATGCGATGATTCTACATGAAATTGAGACAGAAAACAGGGAGAATATTGAAAGGATTCAATTAAGTAGATTGAAAGAAACAGTTAAAAAAGTATACAACAATGTACCGTTTTATAAACAAAAGTTTAGCGAAAAAAATATAACTCCAGACGCTATTAAAGGCTTAGAGGATATTTCGAAACTACCATTTACAAAAAAACAAGATTTACGTGATCACTACCCATTCGGTCTTTTTGCAGTTGACCGTAAAGAAATTGTACGCATCCACGGTTCATCCGGTACAAGTGGTAAGCCGACAGTGGTGGCTTATACGAGAAAAGACATTCAAAGTTGGAGTGAAATTGTAGCCAGAGCAATAACGATAGCTGGTGGAAAACCAGGAGAGGTATTACATAATGCATATGGATATGGTTTGTTTACTGGTGGATTGGGACTTCATTACGGCAGTGAGCATTTAGGAATGTCTACAGTTCCTATTTCAGGAGGAAATACTGAAAGACAGATTACTTTAATTGAAGATTTTGAGCCGACGGTCATTTGTGGAACACCATCATATATATTAAACGTTGCAGAGCATATGGAGGAGTTAGGAAAGGATCCTCGTAAAACAAGCTTGAAATATGGAATTTTCGGAGCAGAACCTTGGTCTGAGGAAATGAGAAGAACGATAGAAGAAAAGTTTGATATAAAGGCTTGCGATATTTACGGTTTAAGTGAAGTTATGGGTCCTGGGATTTCGATGGAATGTCATCATGCTCAGGATGGTTTGCATGTTGCTGAAGACCATTTCTATGTTGAGGTTATTGATCCAAATACGCTTGAACCAGTGGCAGATGGACAGGACGGAGAATTAGTTTTTACTAGTTTGACAAAAGAAGCATTTCCTGTAATTCGTTATCGAACAGGGGATATTGCATCAGTTACTAGAGAAAAGTGTAAGTGTGGCAGAACAACTCTTCGCATGTCACGTGTAAAAGGTCGAATTGATGACATGATCATTATTAGAGGAGTAAATGTATTTCCGTCCGAAATTGAACATTATCTATTGCAAGTAAATGAACTGGCACCATTTTACCAAGTGCACCTATTAAAAAAAGGTATTATGGATGCAATTGAACTTAATGTTGAAATCACAGATGCAGTATATAAACAAGTTGAATGGAATATGAATCATGAAAGTATTCAGCTCCTGAAGAAGAAAGTACAGCATATTATGAAAAATAGCTGTCTTGTATCAATGGATGTAAAAATACACGAACCTAAGTCGATTAAAAGATCAGAAGGGAAAGCCGTTAGGGTTATCGATAGAAGATCAATAAGTGTCGGTGTTTAATCAATTTAAATTTATTAAAAGTCTGAAAATTTTATAAATTGTACTTGTAATATATATGACGTAATATTATAATCACGTTATGGAAACGTCATATAAAAATAATGAGTTTTCGAAACTATAATAAAGAAAGGTGGAATTAAAATGGCTGTAGTAGTAAATTCATCGGATGAGCTTAAGCACAAAGAGTTTATGCAAAGAATCGAAGCTGGTGAAAAGATTGAGGCCAGTGACTGGATGCCTGAAGAATATCGAACGGCACTGATCAAGCTAATTTCCATGCATGGGATTAGTGAGATTATGGGTGCATTGCCGGAGAAGGAGTGGACACCTAAAGCACCATCCCTTTACCGTAAGCTTGGGATTATGGCAAAAGTCCAAGATGAGATGGGGCATGGCCAACTTTTATTAAGGGTTGCTGAAGACTTAATAAAACCACTTGGCAAAACACGTGAAGATTTAATGCAAGATTTGTTCAAAGGGGATTTGAAATTCCATAACGTTTTCCATTGGAAAACAGAATCTTGGGCAGATGCTGGATTAATCGGATGGTTGGTAGATGGAGCAGCAATAATCACACAGACCAATATGTTGGATGCTTCTTATGCACCATACGCAAGAGCATTAAAGAGAATTGCTGCGGAGGAAGTGTTCCACGCCCAGCATGGTGAGGCAATTTCTGTAGCTTTAGCTAAAGGAACAAAAGAACAAAAAGAAATGCTTCAAGATGCCCTAAATCGTTGGTGGCCAGCACTATTAATGTTCTTTGGACCTCCAACTTCCGAAACAACAGGCACTTCGAAGCAAGACATAACAATCAAATATAAAATTAGAAAAAATACAAATGAAGATTTAAGACAATTTTATCTTACTAAATATATTCCAAGAATTCAAGGGATTGGTTTAACAATTCCAGATGAAACAATATACCTTGATTCGGAAACAAAGAACTGGGTATATAAACAACCGGATTGGGATTATTTTAAAAAAATTATTAGTAATAATGGTCCAATGTCACAACAAAGACTGCGCCTAAGAAAAATTTCTTATGAAAATAATGCATGGGTACGTGAAGCATTGGGTTTGAATAGTGAAGTAGGTATTTGATTAGTCATGTGATTGAAAAAGAAGGAGGGAGATTAATCAATGGATAAGAGTACGCAATTTTATGAAGAATTTCAAGTGTTTAGTCGAAAAACACCTACCTCTTATGCACAGGAGCAATATACATTACTTGCTCCAAATCATGAAATCGCTTTAATGATGGCGCAAGAAAATTTTATGAGACGTGAAGAGGTTTGTGATATATGGGTTGTAAAACGCTCAGACATTCGGTCGCTGACACCGGAAGAACGCCAAGGACTTAAGCGTATTGATAATAAAGATTATCGTACAACAAAGGGCTACGGCTATTTGGCAAAAATTTGGAGAGAAGCCGAGCAGGGAATGTTAGATGAGAAAGAAATCCTTTCTTGGAGTAAGGGGCGTGTTAAATAATGAAAATCACATCAGCAAATGAAGTCAACGATCCAAAAAATGTAGAGTATAAAAAAGTGTTAGTAGATTTATTGTATCAACTGGCTGATGACGATTTCCTTCATTCTTTTAGAGGAAGTGAATGGCTCGGGTTAGTGCCGCATATTGAAGAAGATGTAGCTTATTCATCTATTGCCCAAAATACAATGGGACATGCCGCGATTTATTATGAATTACTGGAAGAGATTGGGGAAGGTAAATCTGATGATTTAGCCCATGGTCGTTCAGACGCTGTTCGTAAAAATGCCATTCTATTAGAAGAAGTAAACGGTCCTGGCGGTTGGTTATACGAAGAACCTAAATATGATTGGGCATTCACCGTTGTTCGCAATTATTTCTATGAAGTAATGAAAAAGCACAAGATTGAATCTTTAAAAACAAGCTCGTACGAGCCGCTTGCACAAGTTGCTATCAAGGTTCAATCTGAAACCATTTATCACTTAATGCATTGGAGAACTTGGTTCTACCAACTGGTAAGTGCCGAAGGTGAAGCAAGAGACCGAATGAAGGCTGCAATTGAAAAGGCTTGGAGGGATGTGGGTGGACTTCTTTCACTTGGACCTAACCGTGAAGCTATGGTGAATACAGGATTGATTGATGGTGAAGAAGTGTTAAAAGAACGTTTTGTGGCCGTTGTCAAGGATGCGTTTGAACATCTTAATTTAGAATATCCGGGAGAGCCTGGAATGGAACGTGGGGATGGTAGAACGGGTGTTCATACTGCGGATTTAAAAGAAGCAATTAATACACTGGCAGAAGTTTATAACTTAAATCCTGCTGTATCTTGGTAAGAACAATATGTAAATATATGCTGCGGGAGTTCTAATTTTAAGATTATATTAGTTTACTAGATTTACACCGCAGCATATATTGTTGGAAAAATACTAGAAAGGTGGAGTGAAAATGATAATCTCACAAACTCTAGAGGAAAAGGTTAAACAACAAATCGAAACTGTTTATGATCCAGAGATTGATACGATTAATATCGTTGATTTGGGAATGCTTGGAAATGTTTCGATCCTCGAAAAAAAAGTAACTGTTGAACTTCTTCCGACATTTTTAGGATGCCCTGCATTAGGAATCATTAAAGAAAATGTAATAAAAGCCATTAGTGAACTTAATGAAGTGGAAGAGGTTGTGGTTAACTACATCAATACCCCTCCTTGGACTTCCGCTTCAATCACAGAAAAAGGGAGAGAAGCGCTGAAGAAATTTGGTATAGCCCCTCCTCCTATTCAACTTGAAAGTGACGGGTCTTGGCAAGTTGACTGCCCGTATTGCGGGTCACCCTACAACACACTAGAAAATATTTTTGGTCCTTCTGCATGTAGAAGTCTTCTGTATTGCAAGGAATGTAAAAACCCATTTGAAGCGATGAAGCCGATTTCTATTTTATAAAAAAATAAGATCAAACATGGAGGTATATAAAATGATTAAATTTGTAGCACTATATAAACACCCTGAAGATAAGGAAAAGTTTGATGAGCATTATTTTTCAACACATGCGCCAATTACGGAGAAAATCCCTGGCTTGTTAAAAATGGATGTTACTAAATTTGTTGGCAGTCCAATGGGTGGTGAAAGTGAATATTACTTAATGTGCGAAATGTATTATGAGAGCATGGATACATTTAAAACGGCAATGAAAACTGAGGAGGCTAAAGCATCTGGTAAAGACTTAATGTCTTTTGCTAAGGGGATTGTTACGTTCATGATTGGTGAGGAAGTTAATGAGTAATTTTCAATATATAAACGTATTAAGCCGTAATTCAATTGGTTATATCAATCTCAATCGCCCGAAAGTGTTAAATGCACTTAGCCGATCAATGGTAAGAGAAATTGTTAATGCAATGGAAGACTTCGATCAAAATGATGAAATAAAAGTAATTATTATGTCAGGGGAAGGTCGGGCGTTTGCAGCAGGTGCCGATATTGATGAAATGGCTGAGGATGATCCTGTACGTTTTGAATTATTGAATCAATTTAAAGATTGGGATCGAATCGCTCTCATTAAAAAACCAATCATTGGTGCAGTACATGGCTTTACATTAGGTGGTGGCTTTGAATTGGCACTTTGCTGCGACATTTTATTTGCTGCTGAAAACGCACAATTTGGTTTTCCGGAAATTAAGTTGGGTGTGATGCCAGGAGCAGGAGGGACACAGCGCTTAACCAAATTGATGGGAAAAACAAAAGCATTGGAATGGCTGTGGCTTGGTGAACCAATGTCTGCCAAAGAGGCTTTACATTATGGTGTTGTCAATCGCTTAGTTGCCCCGGAAATATTATTAGAAGAAACCGTTCGTTTTGCTGAAAAAATCGCAATGCAGCCTCCTCTTTCTCTAAGACTAATTAAAGAGGCAGTTCAAAAAGCAGTTGACTATTCATTATATGAAGGAATGCAATTTGAGAGAAAAAACTTCTACCTTTTATTTTCTTCACAGGATCAAAAAGAAGGAATGAAGGCGTTTATCGAAAAGAGAAAGCCTAATTTTGAAGGGAAATAGGAGGATTTTAATGTTTGAAACAATTAAATTCGATGTTAAAAATGGTGTTGCTTGGTTAACCTTAAATCGCCCAGATAAACTAAATGCTTTTACAGAACAAATGAATGTAGAAATTGGTGAAGCTTTGAAGGATGTTGCTAGAAACTCTGAGATTAGATGTTTAGTCATTACAGGGGAGGGTCGTGCTTTTTGTTCAGGTGAGGACATCGGCAGTCTTGGTGAGGAAACAAATCATGGTGAGATTCTTAGAAATCGTTACAATCCGATGGTTCAGCAGCTTGCTGCCATTGAAAAGCCAGTTATTGCTGCGATCAACGGAGTTGCTGCAGGTGCAGGATTAAGCCTTGCTTTGGCTTGCGATTTTCGACTAGCATCTGAAAAGGCTAGTTTAGTTGAAGCGTTTATTCATATCGGCTTAATTCCTGATTCAGGGAACTTGTATTACTTGCCTAGATTAGTAGGCCAGGCTAAAGCACTTGAATTAGCGATATTAGGGGAAAAAATCTCTGCCGAAGAAGCAAAATCAATTGGATTAGTTACAAAAGTAATACCTTCAGATCATTGGGAGAAAGAGGTATCTGTATTTGCACAAAAGTTGGCAAAAATGCCAACAAAAGCGATTGGATTAATAAAGCGCTATGTTAATGATAGCTGGACTTGCAATCTCGAAGAAATGCTTGAGAAGGAAGCATATGGGCAGAGGGCTGCAGGGTTAACTGCTGATCACCAAGAAGGAATAGCGGCATTCTTGGAAAAGCGGAAGCCAGAATTTAAGGGTTTGTAAATAAATGTAATAAACCAAGGGGTGTTATTTATGTCTACAATTAAAGAAGAAAAAATGGAAAAATTAAATATGAAGCGTGAATATTATCAAATGGTTATTAATGGTGAACGTGTTGATGCATTAGCAAAGGAAACATTCACTACATATAATCCTGCAACAGGTGAGGTGCTTGCGCAGGTTGCGAAAGCATCAAAGGATGATGTTAATAGAGCTGTTGAAGCAGCCCGTAATGCTTTTGACAACGGAAAATGGAGAAAGTTCCCAGTAAATAAAAGATCAAGAGTTTTAAATAAAATTGCATCTATTATGAGAGCACGTTTCAATGAATTAGTAGAATTAGAAGTTCTAAACAGCGGTAAATCTTTATCAGCTGCTCAAGGTCAGGTTATGCAATCTATTGAAGATTTTGAGTTTTATGCTGCTGCGATTGTAGGCCACCGCGGTGAAGTTAATAATCTTCCGTACGGATTTTTAAATTATACTCAAAAAGAACCGGTAGGCGTTTGTGGACAAATTATTCCTTGGAACTATCCAATGATGATGGCAGCTTGGAAGATCGCACCGGCCATTGCAGCAGGGTGTTCTGTAGTATTAAAACCAGCGAGTCTAACGCCATTAACGGCCATTGTATTAACTGAAATTTGTCATGAGGCTGGAGTACCTGAAGGGGTAGTCAACGTTGTAACTGGACCAGGTGCTAGTGTGGGAGATGCCATTGTAGAACATCCGGGTGTTGATAAAGTTGCCTTTACAGGATCTACACCAATTGGTAAAGACATTATGGGAAAAGCTTCCCAAACATTAAAACGTCTTACACTTGAATTAGGTGGAAAATCCCCAAATATCGTATTTGAGGATGCTGATATTGACGCAGCTGTTTATGGTTCTATTTTTGGAATTTTCTATAATACAGGTCAATCTTGTGAGGCGCGCTCACGTTTATATGTTCATGAAAACATTTATGATCAATTTATGGAAAAATTCGTTGAAAAGACGCAGCAATTACGTTTAGGAAATCCTATGGATCCTGGAACACAAGTAGGTTCTATTATTAGTAGAGGCCAACTTGAAGTTATTGATGGCTATGTAAAATCTGCAATTGAAGAGGGTGCAACGGTCCTTACAGGTGGTCATGAAGTAACAGTAGAAGGTTTTGAAAATGGGTATTGGTATGCGCCAACCATTATTACCGATGTTACCCATGAGATGAAGGTCGTAAAAGAAGAAATCTTCGGACCTGTTGTTGTTGTCATGAAATTTAGTAATGAAAAAGAAGCTATTAAGCTTGCTAATGATACTGAATTTGGTTTAGGTTCTGCTATCTGGACTAAGGACCAAGGCACTGCAACTCGAGTTGCCCACCAAATCCAAGCAGGTATTGTAATGGTAAACTGTCCATTTTCAGCCTTCCCAGGAACACCATTTGGTGGTTATAAGCAATCCGGTTTTGGTCGTGAACTTTGTATCGAAACGCTAGATTTATATACGGAAACAAAGAGTGTTCTCTCATATTATGGTGGCAAGCCATTAAATCCACTAGGTGTGTAATTAAAATAGGTTAACATAGTTTTTTTAAAACGAGCACCTTTATTATAAAAAGTGCTCGTTATTTTTTCAGTATATAAATAGGTAGATAATAGGAGGAAATATCGTGGTTAAACATATAGTTGTGGTTGGATCAGGTACGATGGGAAGAGGCATTGCCTATGTTTCTGCTGTGGGTGGATTTCATGTAAAACTCGTGGATGTTAAAAATGAAGCATTATTAAATGCTGAAAAAGAGATAAATAGTATTTTTGACAAAGGAATTGAACGTGGAAAAATCTTAGTGGAACAGTCCGATGAGGCTAAAAAGCGTTTAACATATGAGTCAAATTTAGCAGATGCTGTGAAAACAGCTGATATGGTTATAGAGGCTGTACCTGAAATTAAAGATATTAAGAAAAATGTGTTTGAAGCAATCGATGCAAATGCACCTGAAAGTTGTTACTTTGCAACAAATACATCAACGATGAGCCCGACAGAAATCGCTTCCTATACGAAACGTCCTGAAAGAGTAATTGCTATGCATTTCTTCAATCCTGTTCATAAAATGCCGCTTGTAGAAATTATCCGTGGTTTGGAAACAGCAGATGAAACAGCTGAAGTTGCAAGACAAGTATCGGAAAAAATGGGAAAGGAAACCGTTGTTGTTAATGAGTTTCCGGGATTTGTTACAAGCAGAATCAGCACGCTAGTGGGCAATGAGGCATTTTATATGCTTCAGGAAGGAATTGGTACACCGGAGGAAATAGATAAGGCTATTAAGCTCGGGTTGAATTACCCGATGGGTCCATTTGAACTTGTAGACTTAGTCGGTTTAGATGTGCGATTGAATAATTTAAAATACTTACATGAAAAATTAGGAGAAAAATATCGTCCTGCTCCGCTCTTAGAACAGTATGTAAAAGCTGGCAGATTAGGTAGGAAAGTGGGCAGAGGCGTTTACGATTATACTGATAAATAGGGATAGGAGCTGTTAGTGATGAGAGAAGTAGTTATCGTTGATGCTGTTCGAACTCCAATTGGCCGTTATAAAGGTGCATTAAAATCAGTGCGTCCTGATGATTTAGGGGCGATTGTAATTAATAAAATTATGGATAGAAATCCCAATGTTCCCGTTGAACAAATTGAGGAAGTAGTATTAGGAAATGCTAACCAGGCTGGTGAGGATAACCGTAATGTTGCAAGAATGTCTGCGTTGCTTGCTGGCCTTCCCGTTGAAGTTGGTGGAACAACCATAAACCGCCTTTGTGGTTCGGGGTTGGATGCTGTTAATTATGCTGCACGTGCCATCTTGGCTGGAGAGGGTGAAATTTTTATCGCGGGAGGAACAGAGAGTATGACTCGTGCCCCTTTAGTAATGGCAAAGCCAGAAACAGATTTCCCGCGCGGTGACATGAAAATGTTTGATACTACAATTGGCTGGCGTTTTACAAATGAGAAATTACACGAAATGTATGGATCAGATACGATGCCAAAAACGGCAGAAAATGTTGCACAACGGTTCGATATTTCACGTGAAGAACAAGATCAATTTGCTTTTGAGAGTCAAATGAAGGCAAAAAAAGCAATAGAAGAAAATAGGTTTGCAGATGAGATTGTTCCGGTAGTTCTTCATGACCGTAAAGGAAATGAAACTATCGTTGATCAAGATGAACATCCGCGGCCTGAAACAACATTAGAAAGCCTTGCAAAGCTGAAACCAATCTTTCCAAACGGCACAGTAACGGCAGGAAATGCATCAGGTGTAAATGATGGTGCATCTGTTTTACTGTTAATGTCAGCTGAGAAAGCTGACGAGTTAGGAGTTAAGCCATTAGTTAAATATAAAGTATCCGCTACAGCAGGTTTAGAGCCGGCAATAATGGGATTAGGACCAGTTTTTGCAACAAGAAAAGCTTTAACACGTGCGGGATTAACAATTAATGATTTAGGTCTAGTGGAGTTAAACGAAGCATTTGCTTCCCAATCTTTGGAGTGCATGAAGCAACTTGAGTTGAATAATGATATTGTTAATGTTAATGGTGGTGCGATTTCGTTCGGTCACCCTTTAGGAGCCAGCGGAGCTAGGATATTAACCACACTTATTTATGAGATGAAAAAACGAAATGTTAAATATGGACTCGCGACGATGTGTATTGGTGTTGGTCAAGGAATTGCAACTATTGTCGAAAATATTGAATGAAATAAAAGTTATTTAAATATAATATTTGTTTGTTCATATAAGATAAAAAGGGAGCGCTTTTTATGGCAAAAGTAATGTTTGATGTAAAAAATTATATTGGCTATGTGACCATTAACCGACCCGAAGTGCTAAATTGTTTTGATTATGAAACTTTGGCATTGCTTGGAGAAATCGTTGATGAAATTCGAACAAATAAGGATGTTAGAGTTGTTATTTTTACTAGTGCTGGCAACAAAGCCTTTAGTGCAGGAGCAGATTTAAAGGAGCGCAAAACATTACCAGATTCAGAGGTTCGTAGGAACGTCAATAAAATTCGTACTGTATTTAATGATATTGCCTTATTACCGCAACCAACCATTGCTGCTGTTAATGGGCATGCTTTTGGTGGTGGGTTTGAGCTAATGTTAGCATGTGACTTTAGAATTGCTGTTAAGGAAGCAACAATGGGGCTTACTGAATTGAAATGGGCTATTATTCCAGGAGCTGGAGGCACGCAGCGTCTTCCAAGATTAATAGGTGAAGCAAAAGCAAAAGAAATGATTTTAACCGCGAAAAAAGTGTCTGCGGATGAGGCAAATATCCTTGGTGTAGTAACAAAAGTAGTTGAACAAGAAAACTTGATGGATGAATGCATTTCACTCGCGGAAGAATTGATGTCTAATGGTCCCGTAGCGTTGCAGCAGGCGAAATATGCTATTAATTATGGCATGGGAGTGGATTTGCAGACAGGTTTGGCAATAGAGGCAAAGGCCTATGAAATGATAATCCCGACAAAAGATAGGGTTGAGGCTTTAAAAGCTTTTAGTGAAAAAAGACCACCAAACTTTATAGGGAAATAGTATTTAAGAAAACTATGAATATGTCGTAATATGGAGTTTTTTTACTATTTTTGCAAAAACTATAACATAAGGTATTTGATATCATCCTCAATTTATAATAATATATAAAATAGTATAGTAAAGAGGGATGAATCTAGGTGACTAATATAAATACACGATCTATGATTTTTACATTATATGGCGACTATATTAGCCATTATGGAAATGAAATATGGATTGGCAGTTTAATCCGTTTGCTTGAAGAGTTCGGTCATAATGATCAATCAGTAAGAGCGGCTATTTCGCGAATGGGGAAACAAGGTTGGGTAACTTCCTCTAAAAAAGGTAATAAGAGCTATTATTCCCTTAGTAAAATGGGTGTAGCACGTATTGAAGAAGCAGCCAAACGTATATATAAATTAGGCCCTGAAAAATGGGATGGCTATTGGAGAACACTAACCTATACGATTCCCGAAGAAAAGCGGAACTTACGTGATGAATTGCGTCAGGAATTAGTGTGGAGCGGGTTTGGTATGCTCTTAAATAGCTGTTGGATATCTCCCAACAATTTAGAAGATGAAGTGAAGTTATTAATAGAAAAGTATAAAATTGAATCATATGTCCATTTTTTTGTATCAGAGTACAAAGGTCCTGCTGATAATGAAGCACTTGTAAGACAATGCTGGGATATCGATAATATTAATGCTAAATATGAAGAGTTCATAAATGTTTACAGCAAAAAATATGTTGTGGATAAAAATAAAATTTCGAACGGTGAAATGACAGATGCAGAATGCTTTGTTGAAAGAGCCAAGTTGGTTCATGAATATCGCAAGTTCTTATTCATAGACCCTGGCTTACCTGAGGAACTCTTGCCAAGCAAATGGCTTGGTGGACACGCTGCATCGCTGTTTAGTGATTATTACAAAACATTGGCTGAGCCTGCCAATCAGTTCTTTGAAAGTGTGTTTGAAAAAGATAATGAAATGCATAAAAAAGACAGTGAATATGAGGTTTTAAACCATCCATATATGGTAAACAACAATTAAGAAAAAATGAAAAAGAGGCTGAAAAGCCTCTTTTTCATTATAATGATAATTGCTCCTTAAATTCTTTTCCCTTTTGGACGTACGTATCTACAGAAAGTTGAATTAGCTCATAGTCCTTCTCATTTAATTCTCGCACAACTTTTCCTGGGGAACCAACAACTAAAGAGCGTGGTGGAATGTTTTTGCCTGAAGGGATTAGTGTGTTTGCTCCGATTATTGTATATTCACCTATTTCAGCACCGTCCAGTATTGTCGACCCCATACCTATTAGTGCTCCTTTTCTTACGGTGCAGCCGTGTAAGATAACATTGTGTCCAACTGTAACATCATCTTCAACAACTAACGGATAGTCTTCAAATAAATGGCATGTAGTATTGTCTTGAATGCTACATCGCTCACCTATCTTAATGGGTGCTTCATCTCCCCTTAGGACGGCATTAAACCAGATGCTGGATTCCTTTCCAACAGTAACATCGCCTACAACTCTTGCACCGGGTGCGATAAAAGCGCTTTCGTCAATTTTCGGCATTTTATTTTTATATGGATAAAGCATTTCCAACTCCCCCTATATATGGTAATTTATATACAAGGTTATTATAACACTTTTTAAACGGGGTGGTAAAAAATGAATAGGTTATGTGGGCAATTAGGGATTAAATACCCAATTTTTCAAGGTGGTATGGGTAATATTAGTAATGCTATTTTAACTTCAGCGGTATCGGAAGCAGGGGGCTTAGGCACAATAGGGGCCGGGACAATGACTTCAGGTGAGTTGGAAGAAATTATCCAACAGACAAAGGAAATGACAGATAAACCATTTGCCGTAAATATTGCGATAGGTGTGTCTCCTTATGTGGATGAATTGATAGAGTTGTTAATAAAACATCGTGTGCCTGTTGTTTCTTTATCGGCTGGCGATCCAACTGCATTTATTGAAAGGTTTCATAATGCAGGAATAAAAGTAGTGACTGTTGTCGGTTCTGTTAGACATGCTCAAAAGGCAGAAGCTGCAGGATCAGATGTAATTGTGGCTGAAGGGTATGAAGCAGCCGGAATTAATTCAAATTATGAAAGTACGACATTAACTTTAATACCACAAATTGTTGATAAAGTAACAGTACCGGTGGTTGCAGCTGGAGGAATTGCTGATGGTCGTGGTTTAGCAGCAATGCTTGCGTTAGGTGCAAGCGGAGTTCAAATTGGTACCCGGTTTATAGTTACAAAAGAGGCACCATTTAGTAAGGAATATAAGCATAAAATATTGTCTGCAACAGATACCGATACTGTAATTGTAGGACGTACGGTAAAACGTGTACGCCGTGTCTTGAAATCTCCTTACTCTAAGAAACTATTAGAATTTGAAGGTAGTCCGGATTATACACTAGCGAAATTCAGTGAATTCACAAGTGAAAAATTCCATAAGATCGGAGCTGTTGATGGAAATTTAGAAGAAGGCTTTATTAATGGCGGTCAAATTTCAGGAATAATAAACGATATTCCCACTGTTAAAGAATTAGTAGAGCGGATGATTGCTGAAGCTGAACTTGTTATGAATTCATTAATAAAAAAGTTGTAGTTTTTATAATAACACGAAATAAAAACGAAATACGAAAAGTGGTCATATAAAAACTTAGAAATAACGTGGTAAAGTTCTAAAAATATTTTTGAATCGGTAGTATAGGATTAGTCCTGTACTATTTTTTTTTTGAAAAAAATCAAGGTATATTAGGAATGTTTATAAAATAAACAAAAAAATATAATAAGTTTAAAAAATATTTAAAATATTATTGACAATTAATATTTGAAAACGGTATCATTCTAAATATAGCGTTCTAATAATTGGGCGTTACAAAAACGTCATATTTAATTTAGGAGGGGTATAGTATTGGGAGAACTGTTGCAATTTTTGATTACTGGTTTAACAATCGGTAGCATTTATGCGATCGTTGCATTGGGTTTTGTAACCATATATAGCGTTACGAAAGTAATAAACTTAGCCCAAGGAGAGTTCGTCATGTTGGGCGGTATGACAATGTTTACTTTGCTTTCATTAGGGCTACCTTACTTCATTGGATTTTTATTAACTATTATTATTGTCGTAATTTTAGGCTATTTATTAGAATTAACCATTATAAGAAGAGCACGAAAAGCAGATGCACTTAGTCTTATCATCTTAACAATTGGAGCTTCTATTTTTATCCGTGGTATTGCGAGTATGGTTTGGGGAAAAAACCCGGTGAAAATTGAGCCGTTTATGAAAAATGATCCTATTAATATAATGGGGGCTGCGATTACCCCGCAAAGTATTTGGGTAATGATTATTTTACTAATATGTGTTACTCTACTATTTTTCATTATGGAAAGAACAATGATAGGGAAGGCTTTCCGCGCCTGTTCAGCTAATCCAATGGCGGCAAGGTTAATGAGTATAAGCCCTGCGAAAATGTCCTCATTCTCTTTCGTTCTAAGTGCAGCACTCGGAGCAATTGCCGGACTTGCAATAGCACCCATACTTTTTCCTGCATATGATATGGGGTCAATGCTGGGGATTAAAGGATTTTCAGCTACTATTCTTGGAGGATTAGGAAGTGCACCAGGAGCAGTCATTGGCGGCTTGATTCTCGGCTTGATGGAATCATTTGGTGCGGGTTATATTAGTTCAGGATTAAAGGATGCCATTGTTTTTGGAGTAATCCTTATCATATTATTAATTCGCCCATATGGCATCATGGGAGAAAAGAATGTTGGAAAAGGAGGGCTCTAATTTGAAGGGTCTTCAAAAGACAAGTTGGATTGGTTTGATGGCTTTTGCGGTTGTGATGATAATTTTTCCCCTAGTTATTACTCAGTCATTTTATATTACTAAAGCAACATTTGCTGGTATATATACAATTGTTGCGGTTAGCCTAGGGCTATTAATGGGATTTGCGGGTCAAATTTCGCTAGGGCATGCAGCGTTCTATGGTGTCGGAGCCTATACAACAGCTGTACTTTCAACTACTTACAACTTTAATCCGTGGTTAGGGCTGATCTTTTCCATGTTGATACCAGGGATGATCGCCTTTTTGATTGGGTTTACGATGTCACGTTTAAATGGATATTATCTCGCTATGGCAACGCTTGCATTTGGGATTATTGTTCATGTTTTATTAGTAGAATGGAAGTCTGTAACAAATGGTGCCTCCGGATTATATGGAATTCCTAAGGTAGAGTTATTTGGATATAGTTTAACTCAAGGGTTATCTTACTATTACTTTGTATGGGCTTTTGTATTAATAATTATTGTTATTTCCTTAAATATTATTAATTCCAGAATTGGACGGGCACTCCGTTCTATTCATGGCAGCGAAATTGCAGCAAGTGCAATGGGGGTTGATGCCGGAAAATATAAAATGCAAGTATTTATAGTAGGAGCAATGTTTTCAGGACTGGCCGGTTGGCTTATGGCCCATATGAGTTATAGCATTTCCCCTACATCCTTTACGTTGGATGCATCGATTATATTCCTTGCAATGGTTGTACTAGGTGGAAGCACCAGTATTTGGGGAGCAGTTGTTGGCTCTTTACTAATTACCTTAATTGGAGTAATCGTTAAAATTCTTGGGGAGCACATCTCTTTTATTACAAGTGATTTTGAACATGTACTATATGGATTAATTTTAATGATAGTTGTTATATTTCTTCCAAAGGGGTTATTACCCTCACTTGTGCATGTTTTCCAATCTAGACTTTTCAAATATAGGAAAATGAAAGTCTCTGAAGATATACAAATGTAAAAGGGAGGGAGATCAAAGCGAATGAGAAACTTGTTGGAGGCTCATGGTCTTACAAAAAGCTTTGGAGGCGTAGTTGCAAATCGTGATGTTTCGTTCACCCTTGAAGAAGGGCTAATTGTTGGTTTAATTGGGCCAAACGGTGCAGGTAAAAGTACGATGTTTAACATGTTATCTGCTGTATTTCCCCCTACAACTGGTGAGATTAAATATAAAGGCCAGAGAATCGAAAAAATGTCATCCTATAAAGTTTGTGAGTTAGGCATCTCGAGAACATTTCAAAACTTACAAGTATTTAAAAACATGAGCGTTTTAGAAAATGTGATGGTTGGACATCATTCAAGAACAAAATCAGGAATGCTTGCTGCTGCCTTACGCTTCCCCAGTGCTAAAAAAGAAGAGAAAATTATTCTTGAAGCAGCAATGGAGCAAATCAAATTTGTTGGTTTAGAGGATCTATATGATGTAAATGCAGGAAGTTTGCCATTAGGCAAGCTCCGCTTACTAGAATTAGCAAGAGCACTGGCAACGAAGCCTGAACTTTTACTTTTAGATGAGATTGCAGCGGGTCTGAATCATATTGAAACGCTTGAGATGAGTGAACTTATTAAAAGAATTCGCAATAAGGGAATATCTATCTTTGTTGTAGAACATGATATGGATTTGGTTATGGGCATATGTGACAAGATTATCGTTCTGGACCAAGGAATGAAAATTGCTGAAGGAACACCTAAGGAAATACAAAATAATGAAAAGGTAATAGCAGCTTATCTTGGTGAGGAAGCCGAGGAAAAAGTCGAGGTGATAGGATGATAAAAAGAATAGATCGCGAGAAAATATTGGATATCAAAAACCTACATTTTAGTTATGGCCCAATTAAGGCTTTAGATAACTTGTCCCTCCATGTACATAAAGGAGAGATTGTTGCATTGTTAGGTGCAAATGGAGCGGGGAAAACAACATTACTTCAAACAATATCCGGATTAAATAGCGCTGATTCGGGTGAGATAATTTTTAAAGATGAGAGCATTACTAAGCTATCAGCTGAAAAAATTGTGCAACGGCATCTTATTCATGTGCCAGAGCATAGACAAGTATTTTCAACGATGAGTGTCTTGGATAATTTACATCTTGGCGCCTATCATCATTATCAGAAAACAAAAAAGAAAAATGTCGTTCAAGAGATCGAAAAGCTGTTTGAAATTTTTCCTATTCTTGAAGAGAGAAAGGATCAGTTGGCAGGAACACTATCTGGCGGCCAGCAACAAATGTTAGCGATTGCAAGAGCAATTATGTCTAAGCCTGACTTATTGCTTCTAGATGAGCCATCCCTAGGATTAGCACCAATTGTTGTGAAAGAGGTACTTGAGTTAGTAAAGAATTTACGCGATCAATATAATACAACAGTATTATTGATAGAGCAAAATGTATTTGCATCTCTTAAAATATCTGACCGTGCCTATGTTATACAGCATGGTGAAATTGTTAAAGAAGGTTCTGCACAAGAATTGCTACGAGATGAAAATGTTAAGGAAGCTTTTTTAGGTCATGCAGTAGGATAATTGATTTTATGTTAATTGGTTGTTTGGAATTTAGGGGGTAAATGGATCTGCGCATAATTTTCCATTTATTATAAATATTCAAAACAGTAAATTAACTAAAATAAAATTTTGAAAAAAATGGGGGTTTGAAAATGAAAAAATGGTTAAATTTCGGGATTATTTTTCTATTTGTTGGAATGCTTCTTACAGCTTGTGGTGGCCAGCAAACAGGAAACACATCTAAGTCGACAACAGAAGAAAACAAAGGAGAAGAAACAAAAACTCCGGAGGTTTATAAAATTGGGGCAATTTATTCGAAAACAGGCCCTGCTAGTCCACTTGGTGAACCTGAATGGAATGCAACATTGCTTCTTGAAGAACAAATAAACGCTAATGGTGGTATTAATGGTGTGCCGGTAAAGGTTATTCTTGCTGATGATGAGTCTAAGCAGGAAAAGGCGATTGAAGAAATGAACCGTTTGATTCATGACGAAAAAGTGAATATTATTCTTGGAACTTCAACGACCGGTCCTAGTCTTGCGATGAAAGGACTGGCAATGGAAAATCAAATTCCGATGATTTCAGCTGCTGCAGCTACATCCGTAGTTGCACCTGTTGAGGAGTCAACATGGGTGTTTAAGACACCACATTCTGATTTACACGCAGTAACACGTATTTATCAGTACATGAAACAAGAGGGAATCACAAAAATTGCTACTTTAACAGATTCAAATGCATATGGTGCTGCTGGATTGGAAGTACTTAAAGAATTATCTGGTGAAAATGGCATCGAAATCGTAACTTCTGAATCTTATAATACAAATGATACAGATATGAGTGCACAATTAACGAAGATTAATAATTCTGGCGCGGAAGCTCTAGTTGTATGGGGAACAAATCCAGGTCCAGCTATTATAGCGAAAAATATGAAAGAATTAAGCATGACAATGCCACATATCAGCAGTCATGGTATTGCAAATAATACATTTATTGAACTAGCTGAAGGTGGAGCTGAGGGCGTTGTTATCCCTACAGGTAAATTATTGTTCCCAACCCAAATTGAAGAGTCAGATCCACAATATGAAGTAATCAAGAATTTCTATGATGCTTATCATTCAAAATTTGGCGGAGAGCCAACACAATTCGGTTCTTACGGATATGACAATATGCTTTTAGCTATTGAAGCACTGAAAAATGCTGGTACAGACCGCCAAGCAATCAGAGATTATCTTGAGACAAAAGTTCAAAGCTTTGTAGGGGCAACAGGTACATTTACATTCTCTCCTGAAGATCATAATGGTTTGTCAGCAGATAGTATGGTATTAGCAGAAGTTAAAGATGGAAAGTGGATGCTAAAAAAGTAGGAGTGGTGTAATGGATACTAAAATTACGGAAAGAGTTACAAATGATCCTTATGCTAAATTATTGGGGATGTCGGTTGATGAAATCGCAGAGGGATTTGCAAAGGTTTCGATGGATGTAACCGATAATATGCTGAATATTCACGGTACTGCAAATGGCGGAGTCATTTTTTCACTTGCAGACGCAGCGTTTGCAATCGCTAGCAATACGTATGAACAACAGGCAGTTGGAATTAACGTGAATATTAACTTTATTGCAGCAGGTTTTTCTAATGATAGATTAATAGCAGTTGCCAAAGAAGTTTCTAAAAATTCTAAATTGGGTTTCTATAATATGGAAGTTAGAAATGAACATGATCAATTAATTGCAACTGCTGATGGCATGGTTTATCGTAAAAATAAGATAAATGCTTAAATGGAAAGGGGTATCCAAATAATCGGGCTTAAGATTATTTGAATGCCCCTTATGCTTTGTCAAATTAAAATTTTAAATCTAATGATTTTCCATAATCAACACGGAAGAGACAGCACTTGCCACTTTCTTATCATTTTGGATCACATCTGCCAGAACATAAGCAGTTCTTTTTCCTAATCTTTCCACTCTAGCTTCTACATATATTTCCCCGATTTGGGCTGGTCTATGAAAAGTTGTATGTAAATCAATAGATGTGAATGCTTGATTATCATTTAATTTTGATGCGATAGCATAAGCCATCATTGTATCTGCTACTGCAGAAAGATAACCACCCATAACCACTCCAATACCATTAATAAATTTTTCATCTACTTGCCAAACTCCACGAGCTATACCATCATCAGAAAAAGTAGGCTGCAGCTGTAATGTTAAATCACAGTTTGGTGGTATATTCCCTTTTGTTACTACCTCCACTAAATCTTTTGGTCGATATATTTTTTTCATTGTCAAACTCCTTTATACTTACATTTTTATAGCTTATATATATTATTATGCTTTATATATATATTTCCTTCTAAATATATTAAAAACATAATGTTTATTAAATTTTACAAACATTTTAGTACTAAATATTTAGAAAATTATAACAAACCGTGTTGTTTAAAGTTGAAAGTGCTTTCAATACAATATAAATATCAAGTGAAGCGGAAAAAAGAGGAGGTGTACTGTTATGCAAGGTAATGGTAAAAAAGACGGAAAGTGCTGTGGGAATTGCTCCGGAAAGACGTCATGTTCAGATAGTCATGGTGAAAAGAAATACTAGTAGCTGATACATCATTCATATTTGTATGTAGGTAATAAAATTAAATAGCATTAGTAGAGTAGAAGTCTAGGAGGGAATTGAAAATGAGTGCTGATCAATCATCACAGATCAAACCAATTCGTGAAAAACCTTTTACATGGGATACGAAAAATGAATATGAAGAAGTAACGTTAAGAATGCAAACTTATATGCATTATCATTATCGTAATATTTTTGATGAAAGAGATTATGATCTTTATGACCCTCGCTATACAAGAATTAAATCTTCTGATTGGGAAGCGTTTAGAGATCCGAAACGATATTGGTATACAACCTACACTAGGGATAGAAAAAATCTAGCTATTGAAGTGGAAAATGGGTTTAAAAATGCACAGGAATTAGGAATAATCGAAAATCTGCCAAGCCAATGGGCAGATGCGCTACGTGATATATACACTCCTTTACGCCATATCGAATATGGTGAAAATGTCCAAATGCAGCATGTAATTCGCTATGCTCTAGGTACGCCGATAGAGCAATGTGCTACTTTTCAAGCCTATGATAAAACAGGTAGAGCACAATGGATTACACTTTGGGCAATGAATATGCAGGAGCATCATGGTAATTTCCTAGATCATAGTAAGGAGATTCTATTAAATGAGCCTGCTTATCAGCCATTACGCAGCTATGCTGAAGAATTATTAGTAACAAACGATTGGGCGGAAGTAATTTTAGCAGAAAACCTTACTTTAGATCTTTTGTTAGGGAATTTAATGTATAAACATTTAACTAAGGAAGCTGGAAAGTTTAACGATTATCATCTTTCAGTATTAAATTTAACGATTAATAAACAAATGAAATGGCAATCGGATTGGGCTTTCGCACTATTTAAACATTTTGCTAATGATAAACCAACGAGCCGTTGGGATTATTTGAAGTCATTAGGGTACGAGGAGTGGCCTGGTGATTATCGTTGGGGCAGAACACTCACTGACCCAAGGGAGACACCAGAGGAAAACTTGAGCAATTTAGAAATCATTCAGGAATGGGTGGAGAAGTGGTATCCAAAAGCATATAAAGCTGTTTTAGCACTTGCACCTTTATTTGAAAAACACAATCTTGGTATAGATTTGGAGCAAATATTGAAGCAAATAGAGGAAGAGGATATTATTCCACTTTACAAAAAAGCAGGAATTCCATTTCATTGTGCGGCTTCACCAGTCTAAAGAGGAGGAATGAAGATGTCTGTTGATACAGTTAGATATGTTGGTATCGATTTAGATACTAGTGGCGGGGAGGTTATCAAAGCAATTATCGCTGCTGCAAAGGATGACAATACGGGAGTAGAAGTTGATGATTTTTCAACATTTATTAAACTAAAGGCTCCCAATGAGTTGATTATTAACAGGTGTAATGTGGAAGAGCATCTAGGAAGAGATTGGTCTATGGATGAACTTCATATTTATATGGCATCCTATTTTGGCTTTATGGAAGAGATGGACGATGAACAGCTAATCATTCGTTGGAATAACGTTGACTAAAAAATGAGGTGAGTTCTTTGGCAGTTAAACTTAGTTCAAAAGATCAATATAAATATTTAACTAGAGATTTAATGTGGGAACCAAAAGACTTTGATATGAAAACAGTGTATCCTTTAATCGAAAAAGAAGGAATTCATATTAAAGATCCGAAAAAATGGGAAGATCCTTTCCGTATGACTTACAATCAATATGTAAAAATTCAATCGGAGAAGGATTCTATCTATCATTCGGTGGTTAATGCTTTTGAAGCCAATCATGGACATGCAAAAGTAGTAGACTCCCGATGGTATGAAGGGGTAAAAGCGTTTGCTGTAGCTGTTCAGCCAGCAGAATATCAAGCACACCGCTTAATGGCTTATATTGGAAGGAATATTCCAATTGAAGCAATCCGTTTTGCTACTTTTGCCCAAGCAATCGATGAATTGCGCCACGCACAAATTGAGATTAAACATTATGCCCATATGAGTAAATATTACGATGGTCTACATTCCTATGCTAAAACAAATGAGAATCATTGGTTTAACACCGTTCCAAAGTCATTCTTTGAAGATGCATTAAGTGCAGGACCATTTGAAGCATTGATGGCGATTTCCTTTTCATTTGAATATTGCTTTACAAATATTTTGTTCTTGCCATTTGCTTCCTCAGCAGCTGCTGTTGGTGATGAGCATTTTGCTGCGACAGGTAAAACAGTACAATCGGATGAATCAAGACATATGGCGCTCGGAATGTCTGCCTTGAAAATGCTATTAGAAGAAGATGACCGAAACGTTCCGATTGTTCAGAAGTGGTTGGATAAATGGTATTGGAGAGCCTACAGAATGTTTTCTGTTGTATCAGTAATCGTGGATTACTACCCGCGTATTCGTCCAATCTCATGGAAAAAAGCTTTCGAAATCTATATTGAAGACCAAGTATTTAATGGCTTATTTAAAGATCTAAGAAAATATGGTATTCGCCTACCTTTACATGCAGAAGATAGCATAAAGGAAAAAGAACATTACTCCCATGCCACTATGAGAATTTTAGATCATTATAAACATGCTAATGTATTTAGAACATTTAAGCTGCAGCCGGATGATTATGAGTGGCTGGCAAGTGAGTACCCAAATACGTTTGACCAATATTATGCGTCTTATTATAAGCGTCAAGGTGATCACGCATTAGCTGTTACTAGTCCGGGAATCCCATCTGTATGTAAAGTATGTCAAATTCCATTGGAATTTGTAAATCCGGATAAACCAACACAACAATGGACACAGTACAGTGAATACAATGGTGATATCCATATGACATGTTCACCAGGCTGTAAACATTTATTTGAATCAGAACCACAAAAGTATATGCAAATGTGGTGGCCAGCTGAAGCTTATGTAAGTGGTGAATTTGGAGAAAATGTTCCGATGGATCTGTTTAAGTATTTAGCGTTTAGTCCTGAAGAAGCGGGAGAGCATTACTCATCTAGAGACCGTTTACGTTGGCTGCAATACCGCCAAGTTATTAATTTTGATAAGAGATTCAAATAATTGGAGGTGAATACAATTGGCAATCAGTTATTTACATGATCCAAACCATTTGTTGGTCCATATAGTTCCATCTTCTTTAGCTGGCGGGGATGAATTATTAACCTATATCGCACTTAGGGCAAAATATGATATGACGGGATTAGATTTAAAAGAAGCCGGTCTTAGCTTATGGAACTTAAATGAAGACAATCATCGCTATAAGTTAGTGACATGGCTTGGTGGTCAAGATGTCGATGTCGATGAAAAGAAAACATTGAAAGAAATGGGAATTAGAAACGGTGCACCAATTCAAATCATTGCAGTCTAGAAGACTATAAAAATATTCAAATAGCATAAAAGGGAGGACTCATTTGTTATGAGTAAGACAATGGTAGAAACATATGAGGTCACTCTTGAACCTAGCGGGAATCAAATACAAGTGAGGGAAGGCCAAACGATTTTGGATGCCCTTATCCGTAATGGTATTCAAATACCGTATGGGTGTCGTCATGGCAGCTGTAGTGCTTGTAAAGCTAGGGTGCTGGAAGGTAATTATGAAATTATGGGGAGAGTATCCGAATACTCTCTTCTCTCCTTTGAGAGAGATGATGGCATGATTCTTCTTTGCAGCACATTGGCAGAGAGTGATCTTGTAGTGGAAATTGAAGAAGAAGAGGAAGAAGGCCTAACATTTTATCCGGTTGTTGATTTTGAAGCAACAGTCGAAAAAAATGAGCAGGTTACACCAGATATTCACATTATTGATCTGGAGTTGACCGAACCAACAACTGTACCTTATGGCGCAGGGCAATTTTTCGAATTTCAGGTTCAAGGTGAATCAGAACTCAGGTCCTATTCCGCGGCAACTAGATATATTGATAACAAAAAGATTCAGCTTCATGTTAAAAGAATTCCAAATGGCATTGGCTCGAACTATATGTGTGACCTTAAAGTTGGAGCAACTGTAAAAGCTTCGGGACCATATGGGAAAATGCAATTACGTGATCGCGATAAAGATTTAGTGTTTGTTGCTGGCGGTTCAGGTATGGCCCCAATCAAGGCTTTGCTTGAAGAAGTTTTTTCTGCCTCTTTTGACCATGAAGCATGGTTTTTCTATGGGGCTAGAACAGAACAGGATTTATATTTAGTAGAAGATTGGCTTGAATTGGAACGAAAATATCCAAATTTCCACTTTATCCCTGCACTATCCAATCTTTCAGATGACTCAAATTGGAGTGGGGAAAGAGGATTTATTGCTGATGTAATCAAGAAAAAGATGGAGTCATGTAGTGGGATGGATGCTTACCTTTGCGGGCCGCCGATCATGTGCGAAACGGTAACAGATGCCTTATATGGAAAAGGCTTAAGAGGAAACCATATCTATTTAGATGAATTTTAGTTATTAATTAAAAACTGTCAGGAACCAAATTCAGATTCCTGACAGCTTTTAGGAAGTAAGTGATATCCTATATAGGATTCTTCTATAACATCCCCCTTTTTTAAAAAACAATTAAGAAAATTTCCAGAAAAGACGATGGTTGTTTCATATATAGCAACACAATCCTTGTATATGGGACAAACTTTGATATATTGATTATACAAGACATTTTTTGTATTATCAAATACGCCTCGGCGTATTTCTGCCTCAGATTTTCAGAGGCATCCGCCGGAGGCTTAATTTCATTCAGTAATTGCTGAATGAAATTAAAGCGCTGTCATTTGTTGATTTTGACATCAAGAGACTAGAATAATTTTCTTGGATCGAGGTGGTATTGTATTGGCGAATCACTCTTCAGTTGAAAATGAATCTGTTATTCGATTTCCTTCAGATGGTAAGATCTATTTGAATAACCAAAGAGTCTTTATTACCTCAACAGCGGCTATGAGTCTATTGCGTCAGGGTTTACTAGAGATGGTTGGAGAGATAAGAACGAGACAATTTCTTGTGTTGCACGGATGGAGTCTTGGCGTTCATGATGCATCTATTACCTTACAAAATAATACGAACAAGTCTAAAGAAGAAATGATTCTTGATGGGCCAAAATTGCATACCCAAAAAGGTCATGTCTATGTCCGACCTTTAAAGCTCGAGATGGATATAAAAAAGAATAGTTTCTATATGGAAGGAATTTGGCGGCATTCACATGAAGCTGAAGAATGGAAGAAGCTTTTTGGTTTAGACAACAGACCAACTTGTTACACAACGATTGGCTATGCCAGCGGCTATATATCAACAATCTTAGGAATGAAGGTTATTGTAACAGAGATCAAGTGTGAAGGTAAAGGTGACGACTGCTGTCATTGGATTGCTAAGCCGGAGCGAGAATGGAAAGACAAAGAAGTTAAAGAGTTATTTAGTTTTAATGAAACTAGCTTAATTAAAGAGTTAGAGTCAGCTTATGAACAAATAAAGGAAGAAAGAGATAATCTAGATAAATCTTTTACCATCCATAAACGCTTAACTAGTGAATTAATCCAAGGCCATGATTTGCAGTCTATTGCAAGCGTTCTCTTTGAAACATTGGATGTACCGATTATGTTTGAAGACCATCAATTTAACGTGTTGGCAGCAGCAGGATTAGACGAAAAAGAAATAATAAAGAATAATGAGCAGATGAAGTGTTATAAAAATACAAAAATGAAACGGTTTAAAGAATTGAAGTTGGAATTTCTTAAAGATTTCAAACCGGCCGTTGTGCAGGTTGCTAGTCAACATTACCGCTTAATGATTCCGATTATATTAAATCATCAGGTTACGGGTTATTGTTCTGTCATAAGACCAACAGATAAATTTTCAATCTTGGAAAATATGATGATCGAAAGGTCGTCGGTAGTTTGTGCGATGTATCTTCTAAATGATCGAACTGTGATTGAGGCAGAACAACGCATGCGTGGGAATTTTTTAGAAGAAATTCTATCGGGCAAAATGAGTAAACAAGAAATTATAAAAATGGGTCACTATGTGAGTGTGGATTTTTTAAAGCCCTTTCATATAGTAGTGGTTAACGTTTTTCATACGGAGCATAATGTAAAGGAAGAAATTGAATGGAAAGATGACCTCGTTACCAAAATATCGGGATTTTTCAAAAAGATGTCCATTCCAATACTAATAACCTATAAATCAGAAAATTTTGTAATCTATATTCAGGATGATATTTTAAATCAGTGTAATAAGACTATACAGAGTCTCACCGAAGAGATTATGACGGTTTGTTCAAAGTCATACCCGTGTCCTACTTTTTATAGTGGTATTAGCACATGCCAGGATAATATCGAGTTAGCTAAAAATCAACTCGAAGAAGCTTTGACAGCGGTGAAGCTTAGTACGAAATCTAAACCAATTACTAGTTATGAAGAGCTTGGGTTTATTGGACTTTTAATTCAGACTGGAGATAAAGAGGCAATTAGAAAATATTCGATTCAAGTATTAAAAGATCTATTAGAATACGATAACCGAAAGGGCATGGACTTGACGAAAACACTGTATCACTATATTTTGAATGGCGGTAATTTGGAACAAACCGCCTGCAGCTCAGCCTTATCCATTAGTGGATTAAGATACAGGATTGAGAAAATAAAGGATATTTTGTCTGTAGACATCCGTCAACCAGCCTCAAGTTATCCATTATTTCTGGCAATACAAATGCTTATTATTTTAGGTGAAATACAATTTGATTTGTAACAAAATGTTAACAACTATCAAAAATTGACTGAAAATAATTCTATTATTTAGTTTATACTGTATGTATATGTCTGAAAATAATCAAAAATTAGAATATTTCGTAGGAAGACAATACTATTGAAATATTTTAATCTATAAATTAGTAAAAATAATAAAATTAGGGGGAATGTTGTAATGGCAATCATGCGCTTAGGAAGAGTAGAAATCGGATGTCCAAACTGGGAAAAATCTATTGAGTATTACAAAAATGTAATCGGTTTAATTGAAGTTGCTCGTGAAGAAGATAGAGTTTATTTAAAAGCTTGGGATGAGCACGATCATCACAGTGTTATTCTGAAAAAGAATGATTCTGCAGGTTTAGTTCATTTAGCCTTTAAATGTGAGTTTGCCTCTGATTTAGATCTATATGAAGAAAAATTAAATAACTATGGTGTAACTACTGAGCGTGTACCGGCCGGAACTCGCCTTGCTGAAGGAGAAGCGGTACGTTTCGTAATTCCTACTGGACAAACTGTAGAACTTTATAGTGAAATTGAAGTAGTAGGCAATGGCTTACCACTGGTGAATCCAGATCCATGGCCAGATGGATTAGTAGGAATGCATCCAACACGCCTAGATCATTTATTGGTTGCCGGAGACGATGTAGATGGGGCAGTGAAGATTTTCACAGACCTTTTCGACTTTCATGTAAGTGAGCAATTAGTAGCAGGGGAAAATAATGATGTTACTATTTGTAAATGGTTATTCAAAACAAATACAGCCCATGATATTGCTATTATAAAAGGCCCTCAAAATGGACTACACCACTTTGCATTCTGGTTAGATGAGTGGGTTGAACTAAGAAATGCTGCTGATATTATGGCTAAAAATGACGTCATGATTGATGCAGGACCAACTCGTCACGGTATTACAAGAGGTACAACAATTTACTTCTTTGACCCATCTGGTAACCGTAACGAAGTATTCTGTGGCGGCTATATCACATATCCTGACTCTCCAACGATTACTTGGACAGAAGATACGATTGGTAAGGCAATATTCTACTTCGAAAGAGAATTAAACGAAAGATTTACGACTGTATTCTCATAAAAAATAATATAAAGATAACAAGGAAGTTTCTCGATTTGGATGCGCTCGGGAGCGGTACCAAATATTCGGGAAACTTCCTTCTACTTATTATTGAAATTTTCAACAAAGGGGTTATGTAAAATGGGAGCTTATAAAGTAGTTATAAGAGAAAAAGAGATAGCTGTGAGGGAGAATGAAACGATCCTTAATGCATCACAACGCCAAGCAGGTGGAATTTTTGTCGGCTGTAAAGGTGGTGGTTGCGGGATGTGTAAAGTAAAGGTTGTCAGTGGACATACATTAGATGGAATTGCTTCGAAATCTGTGTTATCAGATGACGAACATTCTGCAGGCTACCGTTTAGCATGTCAAAGTATGCCAATAACCGATATGGTTGTAGAACCATGCAGAGAAATGAATAAAATTCTAAGATAATCAAAAAAAGGCTGATCCTTAAATTTTAAGGAACCAGCCTTTTCGCTTTTCTAATGCCTAGCTCCAGCGCCCAGCAACTCGTAAACTTCGCTGAACGGGCGCTTTTGCTTTTCTTACTTTTCCAGTTCTAGTAATAAATCGTCCGCTTGGACTGCTTCTCCGCTTCTAACATGGATGTCGGTCACAACCCCATCAAATGGAGCTTGAACGGTTGTTTCCATTTTCATTGCTTCTGTAATCATTAAGTGGTCACCTTTTTTAACCTTTTCTCCTTTTTCTACTAATACTTTAACAACTGTTCCAGGCATAGAGGCACCAATATGATTTGGATTTTTCTTTTCTGCTTTCGGTTTTGCTGCTACAGCAGATTTCATACTTTCATCTTTAACAATGACTTCGCGAGGCTGGCCGTTTAATTCAAAGTAAACGACTTTTGTACCGTCTCGCTGTGTTTGACCAATGGAAATTAACTTAACAATCAATGTTTTTCCTTGTTCGATTTCCACTTCGATTTCTTCACCGAGGCGCATACCATAGAAGAAAGTAAGGGTATCAAGGACGGAAACATCACCATATTGGTCAAAGAAATGTTGGTATTCCTCGAATACTTTCGGATATATTGCGTAGCTGATCACATCTAAATCAGAAACCTCATGTTCAAATGTGTTTTCCAATTCTTTTTTAATGGCATCAAAGTCAACAGCCTCAAGTAATTCTCCGGGTCTAACTTTAATTGGCTCACGACCTTTTAAAATTACTTTTTGCAACTTTTCAGGGAAGCCTTGGTACGGCTGACCAAGATAACCTTGGAAAAATTCCACTACAGAATCAGGGAAATTAAGGGTGTCACCACGTTCGATTACATCTTCTTCTGTAAGTTTGTTTTGAACCATGTATAACGCCATATCTCCTACAACTTTAGAAGAAGGAGTTACCTTAACAACATCGCCAAACATATCATTTACATTGCGATACATTTGTTTAACATTGTCCCACTCGCTCTCTAGGCCAACAGCCTTTGCCTGCTGCTGTAAATTACTGTATTGTCCGCCTGGCATTTCATGATTGTATACTTCTGTATGAGGAGCATACATTCCGGATTCAAATACTTTATAGTAGTGGCGTACATCCTCCCAATAATGGGCCAGCTTTTCAAGTGACTGAATATCAACCTTTGGTTGGCGATCTTGATTCTGCAACGCATAGTACAATGTATTTGCACTTGGCTGTGATGTTAATCCCGCCATAGAGCTTGTTGCCGCATCAACGATATCTATGCCGGCTTCAATGGCCTTCACGTAGGTATAAATGCCATTTCCGCTTGTATCATGTGTATGAAGATGGATCGGAATATTCACGGTTTCTTTTAAAGTCGAAATCAATGTATAGGCTGCTTGCGGCTTTAATAGACCTGCCATATCTTTAATTCCTAAAATATGGGCTCCAGCGTTTTCAAGCTCTTTTGCCATATTCTTATAATACTCAAGGTTATATTTCGTTCTTGTGCTATCTTCAATATCCCCAGTATAACAAATAGCTGCCTCGGCAATCTTTCCTGTATCTCTAACAGCATCAATCGCCAATGTCATACCCTTAACCCAGTTTAAGCTGTCAAAGATTCGGAAAACATCGATGCCATTTTCTGCTGATTTCTGAACAAATTCTTTAATGACATTGTCTGGATAATTTGTATAACCAACGGCGTTGGAAGCACGTAACAGCATTTGGAATAATAGGTTCGGCATTTTTTCTCTTAATACCTGCAGCCTTACCCATGGATCTTCTCTTAAGAAACGGTAGGCCACGTCAAATGTTGCACCGCCCCACATTTCAACAGAGAAAAGATTTGGCAATAGTCTGGCTGTTGGTTCAGCAATATGTTTTAAATCATTTGTACGAACACGAGTTGCAAGTAGGGATTGGTGCGCATCTCTGAATGTTGTATCTGTTAATAGAACTTCTTTTTGGTTTTTAATCCAATTTACAAGACCTTCTGGACCTTCTTGGTCAAGAATTTGCTTTGTTCCAGTTGGTATTGGTTCAGATAATTTCACTTTTGGCATTCTTGGATTTTTAAGAAGTGGTTTCTTTTCTTTCGCAAGGCCTGGAGTTCCATTTACAGTGGTATTTCCAATAAAGCTTAACATCTTTGTACCGCGGTCCTTACGCTGTGGAAAAATGAACAGCTCCGGTGTTTGATCAATGAAATTTGTATTATATTGACCTGTCAAAAATTTCTCATGCGTAATTACATTTTCCAAGAAAGGAATATTCGTTTTAATACCACGAATCCTAAATTCCTTTAAATTTCGATGCATTTTCGCAGCTGCTTTCTCAAATGTCAAAGCATGTGTGGAGATTTTCACAAGCAAGCTATCATAAAATGGTGTGATGACAGCACCGGCAAAGGAGTTTCCGGCGTCAAGGCGAACGCCAAACCCACCACCGGAACGGTACGCTGTGATTTTTCCTGTGTCAGGCATGAAATTATTTTCTGGATCTTCTGTTGTGACACGTGATTGAATGGCATAGCCATGAGTTTTAATAAAAGACTGATTTGGGATACTGATTTCCTTACTGTCGAGTTGATGTCCTTCCGCAATTAGGATTTGTGATTGAACGATATCAATTCCGGTAATCATTTCAGTAATGGTATGCTCAACCTGTACTCTTGGGTTTACTTCAATAAAGTAAAATTCCTCTTCTTTTGTAACAAGGAATTCAACTGTACCGGCATTTACATATTTTACATTATCCATTAACCGCACAGCTGCTTCACAGATGCGTTCACGTAAGTCATCAGATAGGGAAATACTTGGTGCAACCTCAACAACCTTTTGATGACGACGTTGGACAGAACAATCGCGTTCATACAAGTGAACAATGTTTCCGTGTTGATCACCTAGAATTTGCACTTCAATATGTTTAGGATTTTCAATGAATTTTTCAACGTAGACCTCATCATTACCAAAAGAGGACTTCGCTTCTGATTTTGCACGATTATAGCTTTCAACGAGTTCATCTTCACTGCGAACGATTCGCATTCCGCGACCGCCGCCGCCTAAGGAAGCTTTAATAATGAATGGATAGCCAAATTGACTTGCGAATGCTTTTACATCATCAACACTTGATACAGGACCATCGGAACCAGGAATAACTGGAATATTCGCTAAAACAGCTTGGTGTCTCGCTTTTACTTTATCGCCGAACATCTCCAAATGCTTTTCTTTCGGTCCGACAAAAATGATTCCTTCTTCTTCGCAGCGTTTCGCCAATTGAACATTTTCAGATAAGAAGCCGTATCCAGGGTGGATGGCGTCAACATCATTTGCTTTTGCGATTTCGATGATTCCTTCAATATCTAAATAGGCATCGATTGGACTTTTATCCTCACCAACTAAATAGGCTTCATCCGCTTTGTAACGGTGATAGGAGCCAGAATCCTCTTTCGAATAAATGGCTACAGTACGTATTCCAAGCTCAGTACAAGCACGAAATACGCGAATTGCAATTTCTCCTCTGTTTGCTACAAGGACTTTCTGAATTTTTCTCTCTCTCATTTTATGACCTCCTCCTAAACGCTACACATAAATGTTGCTTATAAAGCAACATAAATTCTGTATATGATACAAAGTATTTTAGCAAAAGATTCAAAAAATATATACAATAATTAATACTTTAAATCGAAATTTTTTTTGATTTCATATAAAGCAACAATAATGTTGTTATACGAACAAAAAGGATTTACTATAAATTAAGAAGATTCTATCAAATAATAAAAGGAAGTGTCAAAGAATGCCTTTAGTTCAGATTACTATAATGGAAGGACGTACACCTGAAAAAAAAGAACGGCTAATTAAAGAAGTAACGAATACAGTTTGTGAAACATTGGAAGCACCAATTGAATCTGTTCGTGTACTTATTAATGAAATTCCTGCATCACATTGGGGAATTGCAGGTGAATCAGTAGAAAAACGCCGTTCAAAAATGAATTAATTAGGAGGGATTATATGAAGTTAATAGAGAAGTTTTCCATTCCAAATGAGCTTGCGAAAAAAATGATTGAAGCAGCTGAAAATAAGGCAAAGGAATTGGGAATCGCTGTTAATATTACGATTGTAGATGAAGGCGGAAATTTAGTAGCTTTCTCTAGAATGGATCATGCTCCGCTTCTAAGTATCGGCATATCACAAAATAAAGCATACACTGCTATTGGATTTAAAAAACCTACCGGTGATTGGTATCCAATGATAAAGGATGAACCAGCACTATTAAATGGAATTGTACACACTCCGAAGCTTGTTATTTTCGGCGGTGGCTTCCCTATTACTGTTGATGGTCATGTCATTGGCGGTATCGGTATTAGCGGAGGAAGCGCTGAAGAGGATGAAATGTGTGGGGAAGCAGCACTTCAAATTGTTCAACAATTAGTTTAAACCTTAAGGGGGGTATCTCAAGTTAACAGATCATATGAGTCTATTAATTGGGATAGCCCCTCTTTTAACAACTTGTAAACAGTGAATTCGAATGATAAAATTATTGTGATATATGGAAACGTTTACTACTATACTAAAATACTATTCTATTAATTTAATGAAGTAAGGAGGCGAATACAATGGAAAGAAATGTAACAGCCCAGCAACTAATGGATGCGCTTGTTGTGGTTACGCCATTTATTGCTGATATTTTGCAAGTAGATATGGGATTTGCCGTTACAGACAAAGAAAAGTTTATTATACAAAAAGATGGGAAAACATTGAAATTGAATATTTCTCCAGGTGATCCTCTCAAACCGACTTCGGCATCTGCAGAAGCTATGAGAACGAAAAAGTATGCTGTTAAGAATATGGATGCCTCTTTATATGGCTTACCAGTTAGACTTTCAGGGTATCCAATAATAGATGAAAATAATAATGTTATCGGTTCGGTGGGAATTGCTAGGAACATAGAAACCTGGACTGGTTTGAATAATAGTGCTGAGGAATTATCACAATCTAGTGGTGAGGTTGGGAGTATTATAAAACTGTTTTTGGAAATTGCCTCCCAAATAAAAAGTGAAAGTGAAGCACTCCAAGAAAAGGCTGCTGATATTAATAATAAGTTTAAAAGATCTAGCCAGATTTTGGATTCTATTAAATCAATCGCTTCACAAACAAGGCTAATTGGACTAAATGCTGCTATTGAAGCTGCAAGAATTGGAGATGTCGGACGAGGATTTGGAGTCGTTGCAGATGAAATCCGGAAGTTGTCTGGTCACAGTAATGATGCAAGTATCGAAATTGAAAAAACATTAAATGATTTGAAGATTGACCTTCAATCCATTACGGATGAGGTTACTTCTATAAACAATACTGTTATTAGTCAATTAGAAAAAGCAAAAGATATTAATACTAGAATTGAAAGATTTGAGGAAATTTCAAAGCTTTTATTACAATTATCCAGTAAACTATAAAAAAAGAAATCGGGACAATCCTGCCCCGATTTTTCTTGTCTAGCGCTTGTGCTTTTCTTACCTCCAATAGCCCATTCTATCTGAAATTTCCATACTGGCTTCAATGACTTTTTTGGCAAGTGGTCTAATTTTGCTTTGCTGTATTCGTTGCATCGGACCAACCACAGTCAGGGCCGCTATTACCTTTCCGGTATAATCGTAAATAGGTGCCGCTACTGAATGGACACCTTCATTGAATTCTGCCAAGCTATAGGCAAATCCATCTTCTTTTATCTTTTTTAATTCTTCTCTTAACTTGTCGGGATCAGTAATTGTTGTATCAGTATATTTTTTTAGTCCTGTATTAATCACAGTTTCTACAACACTATCATCTGCATGAGCCAATAGAACCTTACCGGAACTAGTACAGTAAGCCGGATTTCGTCTTCCAACATGTGATAGTGCTCTTACGTAATGTTTACATTCAATTTTTTGAATATAAATAACATCGGTATTATCAAGAACCGAGATGTGGGCCGTTTCATCGATGTCCTGGACCAGTTTATTTAAAATTGGCTGTGATTCACGGTAGACATCCATGTTATTATTGATAATGCCACTTAATGAAATAATTGTCATTCCTAAGCGATATTTTTTTGATTCGGGATCTTTATAAACAAACCCTTCACTAGCAAGTGTTGCCATTGTTCGGCTGACAGTACTTTTATTCAGACCTAACTCTGTGGCAAGATCACTAATCTTTTTTTCAGGTTCATCCATTGAAAAGCTCCGTAAAATTAATAGTGCATTTTTTACTGATGAAAGCAAATTATCTTTGTTATCTTTTGAATCCCTATCATTCGTTGTCAATTTAGTACACCCTTTCGTAGTTTCATATAGAAGAACGCACTCTCTCTATAGAAAACATATCAAAAAAAATGAAAATTGAAAAGTGATAAATTTTTTTAAAGGAATATTCTAAAAATTTCATAAGTTTTGTTACTTTCTAACTGATTTTTTGATATAGTGTATGTTATAGAGAAACGTAATTTCGATATATGAAACTAAAAGCTATAAACTATAAACAGGGAGAGTGGAAACATATGTATGATGTACATACTCATTTTATACCGCAAGATGTAATCGCATGGCTAAAAGAAAATAAGTCTTTAGTCAATGCAAAATGGGAAAAGAAAGACCCAAATAAAGAGGACTTTCTTGTTGTAAATGAAAAATGGGGCTTTGAATTAAAGAAATCTTTCGTAGATGAGAACCTGTATTTACATGAACAAAAAAACATTGGCGTCAAGCATTCGCTTGTATCACCAATTCCACAATTATTTATGTATGATTTCTCCGCCGAAATAACAAGTGAATTATCGCAAGTTTATAATCGCTCTTTAGCTAATTGGGCTGATCGAGAAACAGAAAAAATATCAGGACTGGCTACTGTACCGCTTAATAGTCCTGTTAAGGCTGCCGGGTTGCTTAATGAAGCAATGAAATTGGGCTTAAAAGGTGCGATTATTGGACCGGGACTATCCGAATATATGTTATCAGATGATTTTTTTGCACCGTTTTTTGAAGAGGCTAATAAATTAAATGCGATTATCTTTATTCATCCGCTACTATGTGAAGATCCAAGACTAAAGAAGAGAATGATGCCTAATTTAATTGGTGTTCCTTGGGAAACAACAGTATGTGCAACTGATTTATTACTAAGTGGCTTTTTAGACAAGTACCCGAATATTAAAGTATTGCTTGCCCATGGCGGCGGTTTTCTTCCCTACCAAATAGGAAGATTAAATAAAGGCTACAGTATGTGGAACAATGTTTCGTCAGTATTACAAGCACCGCCGATTGAGTATTTAAAAAGAATGTGGTATGACACCGTTCTTTGGAACGAGGGAAGTTTGCAGTATTTACTAAATACAGTTGGCGAAGACAGGGTAGTTCCAGGATCAGATTATCCTTTCGACCTTTGTACTTGGCCACCACAAATTTCAGGAGAAAAAGGTGTCAATTCGCTTTTGGCAACAAATGTAAATACTTAAATAAGAAAAGAGGCTGCAAAAGTCTCTTTTTTATTTTAACGAAAAAAGATGAAAAAGTTTCAAAAAAGATACTTTTTGTTGCGTATAGAACAACTGCGAGGTTGTATGCGCAACTAAGTAGAGTTATTATAATTTTAAGATTATTATATAAAATCCCTAACATAAGGGAGGATTTCGGGAGATGATTGAAGAAGTTAAACTAATGTATGTTGTAAAATCAATTGACTTTTTACATCTTAATTAACATGGAATGGAGTGGAACATATTGACTACTCAAACAATACAATTTGCTGACCAACTTAGAGAAGCAGAAGTAACAGGCGTAGGAATTGCTCCTTTAACATCAGTGAACCCAGATCTTACACCGGTGGAAGCTTATCATATACAACTTGAAAATATTCAAAGGAAATTAGATGCTGGACAAAAAGTAGTAGGAAAAAAGATCGGCTTAACGTCACTAGCAATGCAAAAATTACTTGGAGTAGATGAGCCGGACTACGGACATTTACTTGATTCTATGGTTGTTGAAAATGGTGGAACCGTTTCTATGAGTCAAATACTCCAACCTAGAGTTGAAGGTGAAATCGCTTTTATTCTGAAAAAAGACTTAATCGGACCAAATGTTACTACTCTTGATGTCTTGCAGGCTACTAAATATATCGTTCCGGCACTAGAGATCGTCGGTAGTAGAGTAAAAGATTGGAAGATTAAATTGCCGGACACAATTGCTGACAATGCTTCCAGTGGTCTTTATGTATTAGGTGGAAAACCAACACGAATCGAAGATGTAAATTTAGAATTACTAGGTATGGTCTTAACGAAAAACGGTCAGTTAGTGAACACTGGCGTTGGAGCTGCTGCACTAGGTAATCCAGCAACATGCGTTGCTTGGTTAGCAAACAAGCTATCTCAATTTGATATTCCGCTGCGTGCAGGGGAAGTTATTCTATCAGGTGCACTTTCAGCAATGGTCGTTGCAGAACCTGGTGATACATTTACAGCTCGATTTGCGCATCTTGGTCAAGTTACAGTGAATTTTGAAGAATAATAGGAGGGAGTTGTAGTTAATGAGTAAAGTGAAGGTAGCAATATTAGGTTCAGGTAATATTGGTTCGGATTTAATGATTAAGCTTAGAAGAGCAACCAATCTAGAATTAACAGCAGTTATTGGTGTTGATCCCGAGTCAGATGGTTTAAAACGCGCAAGAGAATATGGGTATGCAACTTTTGATAATGGAATTGACGGATTTTTAGAACAACCGGAACTTGCTGATATCGTATTTGATGCAACTGGCGCAAAGCCGCATATCAGACACGCTAAATTATTAAAAGAAGCAGGAAAACGAGTGCTTGACTTAACACCTGCAGCTGTTGGTCCATTTGTAGTACCTACGGTAAATATAAATGAACATTTAGACGATGATAATGTAAATATGATTACTTGTGGAGGCCAAGCAACAACTCCAATTGTACATGCAATTAATCAAGTTCAACCAGTTGCCTATGCAGAGGTTATCGCAACTGTATCTAGTAGAAGTGCTGGTCCTGCAACACGAGCTAATATTAATGAATTTATTGAAACAACGAATAGTGCCCTTGAAATTATTGGTGGGGCAAAGCGTGGAAAAACAATTATGATTATTAATCCAGCTGAACCACCAATTATTATGAGAGATACAATCCACGCATTAGTTGAAGGCGATACTGTGGATGAAGAAGGTATTGTGAAAGCAATTCGAGACATGGAGAAAAAAGTACAACAATATGTTCCAGGATTCCGAATTAGACAGGAGCCATTATTTGATGGGAATAAAATAACAATCCTGATTGAGGTTGAAGGTGCTGGAGATTACTTGCCTAAATATGCAGGTAACCTAGACATCATTACGGCTGCATCCGTTCAAGTTGCAGAACAATGGGCAGTCAAAATGCTAGCAAATGCTACTGTTTAAAGAAGGGAGGAAATTATGATGTGTGATACAAATAAAAATATTTTAATTACTGAGGTTGCTTTACGTGACGGAAGCCATGCGATTAGACATCAATTTACTGTTGAACAGGTGGTAAATGTTGTTAAGGCTTTAGATGAAGCGAAAGTTCCATATATTGAAGTGGCACACGGCGACGGATTAGGTGGTTCTACACTGCAATATGGATTATCTTTAACAGATGAGTTTGAATTGATTGAAGCTGCTGCAGCAACTGCGAAGAATTCTAAAATTGCCGTATTATCATTACCAGGTATCGGCTTAGAAAAGGACTTGAAACAAGCTGCAAGCCTTGGTGCGAAGATGGCAAGGATCGCAACGCATGTAACGGAAGCAGACGTTTCACCTGCCTATATTGAACTTGCAAAAGAACTTGGAATGGAAACTGTAGGGTTTCTTATGATGTCACATATGGCTCCAACGGCTAAGCTAGTTGAACAAGCTAAGTTAATGGAAAGCTATGGGGCTGATACAGTTTATGTTGTTGACTCTGCTGGGGCTTTATTGCCGCATGAGGTAACAGAAAAAATTTGTGCCTTAAGAGATCACTTATCAGTAAATATCGGTTTTCATGGTCATAACAATCTATCATTAGCAATGGCTAATACACTCGCTGCGATTGAAGTAGGTGCTACAAGAATTGATGGCAGTATGAGATGTTTAGGTGCGGGTGCTGGAAATACACAAACTGAAGTATTGGTTGCGGTATTAGACAAATTAGGTATTCATACGGGCATCGATATTTATAAAATGATGGACGCTGCTGAAAACCTTGTTGCACCTATTTTGGAAAAACCACAGGAAATTACAAGAGATTCACTTGTACTCGGGTTTGCAGGAGTATATTCAAGCTTCTTATTGCATGCACAGCGTGCGGCTAAGAGATTTAACATTGACTCCCGTGATATTTTAATAGAATTGGGTAAACAACATATTGTCGGTGGTCAAGAAGACATGATCGTCGATGTCGCTGCAGAGATTGCTAAGAAGAAAAATGTCACGATCGGCTAGGAGGAAGCAATAATGATTACCCAAGAACAAATCAAACAAATAGCAACTTATTTGCAAGATGCTGAATATGAAAAACGTGAAGTAGTAAAAGTAACGGCATCGATTAAGCCTGATTTAACATTTGATGAAGCTTATTTAGTTCAAGAAGAAATTGTAAGAATGAAACTGGCTGAAGGAAAAAAAATCGTGGGCCCTAAAATGGGATTAACTAGCTATGCCAAAATGAAACAAATGGGTGTAGATGAGCCGATATATGGTTATGTATTTGATTATATGTTGATTGATAATGGTGGACAGGTCAAACTTAGTGATGTTATCCATCCAAAGGTTGAAGCGGAAATCGCTTTTGTAATGGGTGAAGACGTGGAAGGTCCTGGTGTTACAGGTGCACAAGTATTAGCGGCGACTGAATATGTACTTCCTGCACTTGAAGTCATTGACAGCCGTTATGAAAATTTTAATTTTACATTCCCTGATGTGGTAGCTGATAATGCCTCAACATCTCGTGTTGTATTCGGAACAGCATTGAAAAAGCCGGACCAATTTGATCTAGAGCTTGTTGGAACAACGATTACGATTAATGGTGAAATTAAAGAGCTTGGGGCTGGTGCAGCTGTTCTTGGTCATCCGGCTAATTCTGTGGCAATGCTAGCGAATATGCTTGCTCGAAAAGGCGAGAAGGTTAAAAAAGGCGATATCATTTTAACAGGCGGCATTACCGGTGCTGTTATGCTTTCAAAAGGTGATGTTGTTTCTGGTAAATTTGATGGTTTAGGAGAAGTAGCTTTTACTGTCGTAGAATAACAAAAATTTTGTTTGATTGGTTTCGGGAATCCCTTTTTTTGCAACAACATACATAAGGGATTTCCGATTTCTAATAAATAGAATATACAGAAAATTAAGGAGGTTTTGAAAAATGAGTATTGTAATGAGTGTTATTTCACCGCACGTACCGAGTATTTGCCATGATGAGCATGTTCCTGAGTTTCAAAAAGAAATGGTTGCTGGAATGAAAGCGGTATCTAAGAAGATTTATGAGAAAAAACCTGATCTAGTTGTCTTAGTTTCATGCCATTGGCCATCAACTTTCAATCATCTAGTTGATTGCACGCCTGTTCACAAAGGTATTTTAACTGCCCAAGAATGCCCTGATTTAGTTTCTGATGTTCCATACAATTATCCAGGTGATCAAGAAATCGCTGAAAAGCTTGTCCAAGCAGGTCAAAGTGCCGGATTAAATATTGTTGGATTTAATGATTCAAGCTTTGTCTGGGATTATGGTACAGTTGTACCATTACGTCATCTTGTCCCTAATGAAGATATCCCAGTTATTAATTTATCTGTTGTTTTAGTTGCATCCCTAGAAGAGACGTATAAATGGGGCCAAGAAATTAGAAAGGTTCTTGAGAAAACTGATAAAAAGGTTGTTTTTGTATCTAGCGGTGCATTATCTCATAATGTCGTGCGTGGTAGAGAGAATAAGCCAACTATTTCTGAGCAGGCTTTAGATAAGCAATATGTAGAATTAGTAATGAACAAAAAATATAAAGAAGCATATGAAATGCTTCCACAATATGCAGCTGCTGCTAAGGTTGAATCTGGCGGACGTCATTTAGCGATGTTAAGTGCGATTTTGGATGAAAATGATGAACCAAAGTATTATGCAGATGGGCAATCTTCAGGAAGCTGGAACCCTGTCATTACATTTGAAAAACAAACTACAGATATAACTGCCTAAAACCAAATTTTTTTATTTGCTTTTTATACAAAACAGTATATTAAGTATAAAATGTGAACATTTTTAAAAACTAAACAATCGAAAGAACGGGAGTTTAAAAGACTCTCTTTTTTATTTTCTCAAAAAATCATATATGATTTTTTGAGAAAAACTATTGAAATCGTATATGATTTGGTATATGATTTAAACAAGAAGCAAAAATTATACTTTTTATAAATTATTTTAGTTTAGAAAGGATGAATTCATAATGTATCAAGAATTGAAAAAAAGATTAAGAGGATCCATTGCACCTGTTGTTACACCATTCAACGAAGACTACTCAATCGATTTTGAAACACAAGAGAAATTAATAAATTGGCAAATTGAAAGCGGTAGCCATGCCATTTCTGTATGTGGTACTACTGGTGAACCTTCATCTTTAACAACAGAAGAACGCATTCAAGTAATGGAAAATGCTGCAAGAGTAATCAATGGAAGAGTTCCATTCGTACCTGCTACTGGTTCTGTTAATTTTGATGAAACTATTACTTTAACGAAGAAGGCAAAAGATCTTGGAGCAGATGCAGTATTAATCATCGTTCCTTATTACAATAAGCCATCACAACATGCACTTTATGATCATTATAAAACGATTGCTGAAACAGTAGATATTCCAATCATCGTGTACAATATCCCTGGTAGAACAGCAGTGAATTTACATGTTGATACACTAGCTCGTCTTGTTAAAGACGTTCCACAAATCATCGGCGTAAAAGAATCTAACAAAGACTTCGAACATGTTAACCGTGTTTTACAAAAGTGTGGAAGAGATTTCAATTTATATTCTGGTATCGAATTATTATGTTACCCAATGTTAGCAATCGGTGGAGCTGGTCACATCAGTGCAACAGCAAACCTTCTTCCCAAAGAAATTGCTGATCTTTACAATGACTATGAAGCTGGAAACATTCAAGCTGCATTAGATCATCATTTCGAATTAATGGAATTAAATGATGTATTGTTTGAAGATACAAACCCAGCACCATTAAAAGCAGCTATGGGAATGATGGGTATTGCTAAACCAATCCTACGCAGACCAATGGCTCTTCCAACACAAGAATTACAAGATAAACTACGTAATATTTTAAAAAGACATGTAGACCTTCCAGAGAATGTTGTTTCTAAATAATTGTGATTGATATTGAAAAAAGAAAAGGATGTGAAAAGGATGCAAAGTCAAGCAGTAGAAACAAACAATTTAAAAACTCATAAAGAGTTAGAAGATATTAAATTATATATTAATGGTGAATTTGTAGATGCAGAAGCTGGCAGTACGTTTGCAAACCACAACCCGTTTACAAACACTGTGATCAACAATATCGCTGAAGGTCGCAAAGAGGATATGGAAAAAGCTGTTGCAGCTGCAAATGCTGCTTTTGAAAATTGGGCAAACTTGAAATTAAAAGAACGTGTGAAATATATTTATCGAATTGCAGACCTTATTGATGAGGCAAATGATGAGATTGCCTATTTGGAATCATTAGATACAGGTCTACCAATCAGTCAAACTAGGAATCAAGCTGCGCGTGCAGCGGAGAACTTCCGCTTCTATGCAAGAATGGTAGAAACAAAACATGGTGAGTCATTCCCTGTAGATGATGAATTTATCAACTATACTGTATACAAACCACTAGGTGTAGTAGGCTTAATTACGCCTTGGAATGCACCCTTTATGCTAGAAACTTGGAAGGTAGCACCTGCTCTTTCAACAGGTAATACTGTTGTATTAAAGCCGGCTGAATTATCTCCGTTAACTGCAAATAAATTAGCAGAAATCATTGATAAAGCTGGATTACCTAAAGGTGTGTTCAACATTGTTCATGGTTTCGGTGAAACAGCAGGGGATGCCCTAGTTAAGCACCCTGATGTAAAAGCTATTTCATTTACAGGTGAAACAACAACTGGATCAACTATTATCAGGAACTCTGCAGATACACTCAAGAAAACATCTATGGAACTAGGTGGTAAATCACCTCTGATCGTTTTCGAAGATGCTGATCTTGATCGTGCGCTTGATGCTGCTGTATGGGGTATCTTTTCATTCAACGGTGAGCGTTGTACATCAAACTCACGTGTGTTCCTTCATAAAAATATTAAGGATCAATTCGTTGCTGCATTGAAAGAGCGTGTTCGAAACATTAAGATTGGTGACCCAATGGACCCATCTACGCAGCTTGGTCCACTAATTGAAAAAGGACATTATAACAAAGTTAAAAGCTATATCGAAATCGCTAAAGAAGAGGGCTGTGATGTAGTACAAGGAACTGTTCCAGAAGAAGTTAAAGCAGGCAACTTCGTACCGCCAACAATTCTATTAAATGCGACTAACGATATGAGAGTTGCTCAAGAGGAAATCTTCGGTCCCGTTATGGCTGTAATTGAATTCGAGGATGATGAAGAAGTAATCAAGGCTGCAAATGATGTGAAATACGGCCTTGCTGGATTTGTATGGACAAACAATCTTAAGAGAGCCCATCGTGTAGCTAATGCTGTAGAAGCTGGTATGGTTTGGATTAATGCACAAAACGTACGTGACCTTCGCATTCCATTTGGAGGCGTAAAGGACAGCGGCATCGGTCGCGAAGGGGGCCACTATGCATTTGAATTTTACACTGAGCCAAAAGTTATCCATGTAGCAATTGGCGATCACCATATTCCACAGTTTGGAAAATAAAGTGAATAATAAAAGCTAGTGAGTTATCCTCTCTAGCTTTTATTGATACAATTTTACAATGAATGTCAAATATACAAATATTTTATACTTTTTTGAAAAAAATGTATAAAAAACCTTGAAATCATATACGATGTGATATATGATTTTAATAGAAGGATTAACAAAGCGGAGGTGACACAATCAAAGGGGACTTATTACTATGGATAAAAAGAAAACTATTCATCGTCGAAAAAAATTAGCTATGAGTAAAACCCAGTATGCTTATGAATACATAAGTACAAAGATACTGGACGGTGTTTATGGTCCGGGACAGCGTATAATCATTGACCAAATCGCTAAAGAACTCGGCACTAGTACAATACCAATCCGCGAAGCTATCCGTAACCTTGAATCAGATGGACTAATACAATATAAGCCCTATAGTGGTGCGATAGTAAGCGCTATCAATGAAACGGAGTACATTGAGATTCTATCTGTCATTTCTGTTTTAGAAGGATATGCGGCAGCCTTAAGTGCTCGAAAGTTTTCTTCTCAAGATATTGAGGAGCTGCAACAATTGAATACCCAAATGCATGAAGCTTTGGAAGATTTTCAATTGGATTTATTTAATCAACTAAATAGAAAGTTTCATTCTATTATATATGAAAAATGCGAAAACGATTTTTTATTAGAAGAAATTCGTCAATCCCAACAACGGTTGGATCGAATTCGAAGCTCTATCTTTACATTAGTACCCGGGCGGACTCGTCAATCAATAGAGGAACATAATACGATCATTCATCTTCTCAAAGAAAAAGCGCCTTTATTTCAAATAGAGGAGGAAATTCGACAGCATCGAATCAATACTATTATTGCTTTTAAAGAGCAGATGAAATCAAGGTCTTAACAAAATTCAGAAAATATACTATTTTTCCAATTGTTACACTTCGGAATGTATGTTTTTTGACAGCGTTTTCAATAGATGAAGCTTTTTATATTAGAGTAAAGAAAAAATATTATTGAAAAGGATGGAATGTATGACTAATTTTCTAAAAAGTAAAAAAGTGTTATCAACGGTTGCTATAGCTTCAGCACTTCTTTTATCTGCTTGTGGTGGAGGTACACAAAATACTGCTTCCAACACTAAAGGTGCGGCAGAAGAACCTGGAAAGTCTCATAATCTAATAATCTCTCATTTCTTACCAGGTAATCATCCTATTCAAACTCAGCTTTTCGAAGAATTTGGAAAAACATTAAATGAGGGATCAGATGGTAGAATTACACAAGAGCTATACCCGGCAAACTCACTTGGTGATGCTGGTGCACACTATGATATGGCAGTAACCGGTGAAGCTGACATCGCACTTAGTGTTTATGGATATACACCAGGAAGATTTCCTTCAGTTTCTGTATTAGAATTACCTTTCTTAGCTGAATCAGCTGTACATGGTTCAAAAATAGTAGCAACTCTTTATAATGAGTTCCCTGAGATCCAAAAAGAGCATTCTGAAACACATCCGTTATTCGTGTTCACAGCTGAGCCTGCCCAGCTTATAAGTGTAAAGCATCGCATTGAAAAACCGGAAGATTTAAAGGGTCTTCGTGTTCGTACTCCATCTCCAACTGGTAGTGCGGTTCTTGAAGCTCTAGGAGCAACAGCTGTATCAATGCCAATGGGTGATGTATATGAGTCATTACAAAGAGGTGTCGTTGATGCTGCCATGGTTCCATTAGAAACACTACAAAATTACAATTTCCATGAAATTGCTAAATATGTAACAATCGGTAACTTCTCAGCTACACCATTTTATTCTGTTATGAATCAATCAACATATGATAGTTTTTCTGATAGTGATAAAGAGTTGCTTGATAGCTTAGTGGGATTACCGATGTCTGAAAAAGCTGGAGCTATCTTTGATACAGATGGTAAAAATGGATTAGAATTAGCGAAAAAGAATGGTGCGGAAATTATTGAACTTACTGCAGAACAATTAGCGCCTTGGGAAGAAATATTAAAGCCGGTTGCACAAAAATGGATTGATGAGATGTCTGCTAAAGGGTTACCTGCACAGGAAATTTATAACCGTGCAGAAGAACTTAAGGATGAACTAAAGTAGTAAAAAGGAAGTGGTGAACTGGTAATATGGAAGGAATGATCGAGAAGATAACCAAATGGCTACATAATATAGCCGAAGTAATTCTATTGTTGATCATGCTTTGGATTACGTTTGATGTTCTGGGCCGCTGGCTCTTTAATCATCCAATTAAAGGAACAGTGGACTTTACAGAGTTGGGCTTATCCATGGTAGTATTTTTAAGCTTAGCATATACACACTTGCACAAAGTACATGTAACGATTGATTTTGTAGTTGAAAAATTCTCTGAAAAAGTTCAATGGATATTTGAATGTGTTATTAATGTCATCATCGCAGCTGTATTGTCTATTGTTGCTTGGAGTTTAGTAATGAATTCCCAGAGATTGCTGCATTCAAATACGGTAACAGCTGACTTATATTTACCTGTTTATTTGTTTGTAATTATTGCTGCAATTGGAACTGTTGTATTTGCATTGTCTGCTGTTTCGCACATTGTAGCCTATTCAAAGAAAATCATAAATATCAATAAGCCTATTGAAAATAAACATTTAGTTAGCAACGAGTCTCGCATCCAAGAGGTGGTGAATAGCAATGAGTCCTGAGATGATTGGAATATTAGGGATAATTTTATTAATCGTTTTGTTCCTATTAAAAATACCTGTTGGAATTTCGCTATTATTAGTAGGTATGATTGGCACCGGATTAATTAGAGGCTGGGACATAGCTATTCTACAATCCGGAAGGACACCATTTGATACAGCCAGTTCCTATACTCTAAGTGTAATTCCTTTGTTCATCCTAATGGGTATGTTTTTATCATACTCCGGTATAGGCAGTAATCTATACAAAGCCGTTGACAGTTGGATGGGACACTTAAGAGGAGGTTTAGCGATGGCGACAATCGGAACTGCCGCCATCTTCTCCTCCATTTCTGGTTCTTTAAATGCAACAACTGTTACGGTTTCGAAAATTGCACTGCCTGAAATGGATAAATATAAATACAAACCGCAATTATCAACTGCTTGCGTGGCAGCAGGCGGTACTCTTGGGGCCCTAATTCCACCTAGTGTAATTTTAGTATTATACGGAATTATGACAAGGGAACCGATCGGACAACTATTAATTGCTGGGATTTTCCCGGGGATTGTTCAAATCATTCTTTTTTTAATTACGATACTTCTCATAATTAAAGGTAACCCAACACTAGCGCCACAAAAGTTTGAAAAGGCATCCCTTCGTGAAAAACTAGTAACTTTAAAAAATATTTGGCCATTTCTGGTTGTATTCTTGACTTCAATTGGTGGGATTTATTTAGGTGTTTTTACACCAACAGAGGCTGCCGGAGTGGGCGCATTTATTGCACTTGTAGTAACTTTACTAACTAGAACAATCGATTTAAAGAGGCTGAAACAATCGTTTCATGAATCTGTTCGATTGACGGCCTATCTTTTTATTATCATTATTGGGGCAACGATATTTAGCCAGTTTTTAACAGTAAGTAGAATTCCGGTTAAGATTACTAGCTTTGTAGGAAATCTTGACTTAAATGAGTATGTTATCTTAACCCTTATACTACTGGCATTATTTATTCTGGGATGTTTTGTGGAAGGATTATCAATCCTAGTTTTAACATTACCAATTATATATCCGATCGTAACAGAGTTAGGATTTAATGGAGTTTGGTTTGGAGTAATCATGGTTATGATTATTAATATTGGCTCACTTACACCACCGCTTGGCATAAGTGTTTATGATGTTAAAGGGGTAGCGAAGGATGTACCAATCCAGACTATATTTAGGGGAATTACACCGTTTGTTATTGCAATGATTGCATGTGTAGCTGTCTTGGTTATCTTCCCGCAAATAGTTACATTTTTACCAGATTTGATGAAAAAATAATATGTTTTTTAGAGAGGAGTTATCTAAGGATAGCTTCTTTCTGCTTTTTTTGGGATAATTAAAAAAATATAAAAAAGTTATAAATACATAGAAATCTTTATCGGAAGAAGGGGAATGAATGTCCAAAAACCTGTTAAATAGTCTCGATATTAAACAAGAAAATGGTGCAATTTTTCTAGACAACGAACGAATTCTATTAACTCCGTCAGCCGTTTTTGGCACATTGAGGAAGGAACTTATTGAAAATATCGGAATGGCCCGGGTTAAGGGATTTCTATTACGATATGGATGGAATCTTGGTAAATATGATGCAGAAAAAGTGTTGGATGATGAAGATATTCCTTCTATTAAGGATATTCTTAAGCAAGGTCCAATCCAACATATGATTAAAGGATACACAAAGGTTCATACAATTAAGACCGATATTGAATGGGAAAAGAATGGGGAGGTCAAATCTGTATATGTCGAAGGGGAGTGGTTTAATTCCTATGAGGCAGAGGAGCATTTAAACCAATTTGGCATGACAGACCTGCCTATTTGCTATACACTTATTGGTTATGCCAGCGGATTTTACTCAACTATTTGTGGGCATACGGTTATTTTTAAAGAGCTATCCTGCAAAGGGATGGGGATGCATGAGTGTAAATATATTGGGAAATCCATTCATAATTGGAATGGGGAAGCAGATGAAGAATTAAAGTACTATGAAAATTCAACAATTGTTAAAGAGCTGGAAAGAACATATGAAACATTGCTTCAAGAACGAAATAACCTCTCTAAGGCAACTGAAATTAGCAAAAGAATAACCCAAGCATTAATTAATGGCAGTGATTTACAATCTATTGTTAATGATGTTTCTAATACATTAAAGATTCCGATTTTAATAGAAGATGTACATTTTAGGGATTATGTTTCCGCTGGATTATCAAAGGATTCACTAGAAACGATCCAGCAGGATTTCACGGAATGGATGGATAAAAAGCATTCTGATAATAGTGTAATTGCCTATTCAAATATGCGGAAAATTATCGCGTCCCAGCACACTCGCCTTATGACACCTATTATCGTGCAGAAAAAAATGTTCGGCTATTGTTCCTTTCTTTATTTTGAAGCAAAAAACACTTTTCCCGAACTTGCTTACATGGTACTCGACAGACTTTCTTTTATAGCATCGTTGCATCTTTTAAATGAAAAGACTAGTTTTGAAGCAATGGAAAGGATGAAGGGCTACTTTTTAGAACAGATTATTAGTGGTCAGTTTGCTTCAAAAAAAGAGATTCTGCAACGAGGACGATTCATTAACGTAGATTTAGAGTTTCCATATCATATTGTGATTTTAAAACATCAGTATCTAGATGATTATCTAAAAAAAGAATTGGTTTTCTATGAGGAACTGCTTGATACAATAGTTCAATATTTTAATAAAAAAAATACAGAGGTCATTATTGGTCAACACGCAGCAAATACCGTATTATTTGTTCAATTTAAAAAGTCAGAAGGAAAAATAGAACAGCTTTGCCATGAATTTATTAGTCAATTAACAACAAAATATCGTGGGGCCATCTTTCAAATTGGAATTAGTACAATAGCTGAAGATATCGTCGATGCTCCAGAATATTATCAAGAAGCATTAAGTGCCCTGGAAATGACTAATCCCAACCAAAAGGTAGTATCCTTTGGTGAACTCGGTCTAGTTGGCATGTTAATGCATTCGAAAGATGAAAAGGCTGTTATCCAAAAAGCGAAGTATCTTTTAAATCCATTAATAAATAATAGCAGCAATAAAGATACGGAACTTGTGAAAACCTTGTATGTATTTTTACAAAATGGCGGGAATTTGGAGCGAACAATGGATGAACTAGCCCTCTCGAAAACAGGTTTACGATACCGCTTACAAAAAATCGAAAGCTGCTTAGATGTTGATATCAGAGACCCCGAAGTGAGTTTTCAGCTTCGTTTAACGTTACAGGTATTGGTGATCAAAGGTGAGATTAATTTGAATTAAATAAACATTTAGATACTAAAAGTTTAAAAAAATTACAATATTAGACCCTTAGTGTCGTAGAAAAACGCTTCCAAATCATATATGATTTAAACAAGGAAATGAAATATTAATAATATTTCGATTGTTAAATCAAACTAAAGGAGATGTTTTTCATGCCAGCACGTACAGGAGCCCAATATTTAGAAAAGCTGAAAAAAGATAGACGTGAGATTTACCTTGATGGAGAAAGAATCGAAGATATTACGGTACACCCACAGTTGAAAGGTGGAGCAGAATCAATCGCTCATTTATATGACCTACAATATCTGCATCCAGAGGTTATGTTAACTGAAAATGAAAATGGCGAAAAAGTTGGAACCGCTTTTATGTTTCCTAAGTCTAAAGATGATCTATGGAAATTACACAAAGCAACTAAACTTTGGTCTGAAGCTTCCGCAGGAATCATGGGGCGCAGTCCGGACTACTTAAACATTACATTTGCTTGCTACGCAAGTAGAACCGATGTATGGGACAAATACGGCGAATCTGAAAAAGGTAAAAATCTAGAAAACTATTTTAAATATATTCGTGACAATGACTTATGTTTAACACACTGTATCGTAAACCCTCAAGTGGACCGTTCAGTACCAGAAGCACAGCAAGGTGAGGGGGATTTAGCCCTTCATAAGGTTGGCGAAACTGAGGATTCAATCATTGTAAGTGGAGCTAGAATGTTAGGTACATTAGCCCCATTTGCTGATGAAATGACAATTTATCCTTCAAGAGCAGGTCAAGGAATTCGTCCTGAAGATTCAAAATACGCATTAATGTTTGCGGTTCCAATGGATCATCCAGGTATGATGCTGCTTAACCGTGATTCTTTCAGTAAGCAACGCGATTTATTTGATTATCCACTATCAAGTCGTTTTGATGAGCAAGATGCAATTGTAATCTTTGATAATTGTCATATTCCGAAAGATCGTGTATTTATCGATGGAAATACTGAATTATATCGTGCAGTAACAGCTGAAGTAAACTGGGGTGCCTATATCGTATTCCAAGCAATGACAAGAGCACTTACAAAGCTTGAGTTCTTATTCGGTATTGGTCATATGATTGCTGACATGAACGGTGTTAATGCATTTGATCATATTAAAGAAAAGCTTGGAGAAATCTGGCAATATAAAGAATTAACACGTACTGCGATCGTTTCAGCGATTGAAGGTGCACAAGATAATGGAGTGAATGGTGTATTAATACCTGATGGTAGACCATTACAAGCTTTAAGAGGATTAATGCCAAAATGGATCCCAAGATCAATCGAATTAATTCAACTTATTGGCGGCGGAGGTTTCTTATGTACGCCATCGAAAAAAGATATGCAAGGCCATTTAAGACCATTTATCGATAAGTACTATCAAGCTAGAAATAAATCTGCATTAGAAAAAATCAAAGTCAATCGCCTAGCTTGGGATTTCATCGGTTCAGATTTAGCTGGTCGTGGTGAATTATACGAGCGCTTCTATCTAATTGATTCATTCCGTGTAACAATGGATACGTATACAAATGCTGATAAAGAAGTTGAAATGGCTCTAGTTAAGAAATTCTTAGACCAAATGGTGTTGGAAGAAGAAGCAGTAGCTAACGGCAAATAATAAATAGATTGTATGTATGGAAGAAGCAAGGGCTGTGGCCCTTGCTTCTTTTTGGTATTTGGTGTAGAAGAAAAAAGCAAGAGCCCTCTGGCTCTTGCTACCTTATGTTAAACAACATTAATATTCTCCATACCCGGTACATAAATCGATTTTAGCCATTTAACATCAACCAGGCTCCCAATTGATAGATTAAAATCTTCATAGATATAGGCGTATAGAAGTGTGTAATTGTCTCTTATAGAAATTTTTTGAATCGTACCGTGATATAGGATATTATGAACATTTAATTGAATTTGATAGTGGCCTTCTTGAGGTACTAGATAATCGGCATCTATTTTAATAACTAATTCCTGCATATCATTTTTTAACAAGTGTGAGCGGGCAATATAGCCGTTTACTTTATAATAACTACCTAAGTGCTTCGGGATGATTTCCATTTCCCCTTCGGACACTAGTTGCCTAATTTGAGTGGACCCAATTTTTTCTTTATTATAAGAAATTTTATTAACAACCGTTACTTCAAAACGGCCTTGCCCCGACTTTTTAAGCGTTTCTATATTTCCGTGTCCTTTATAGCCATACGTATAGTCATATCCGGCTACAACGTGAATACATCCATAATAAATAAGATATTGTTCGACAAAATCTTCTGGGCTCAGTTTTGCGAAATTTGGATCAAATTTCACTATAAAAAGTTTATCTACACCCATGTTCCTTAATACCTCTTGCTTTCTATGTAAAGGGGTGAGATATTTTATGGGAGCGTTATTTTTATCGAAAACTTGTCTTGGATGGGGGTAAAAGGTCATTACAGCTAATGGAACCCCTTTTTCTTCAGATATTCTTTTCGCTGTTTGAATTAACCTTTGATGACCAAAATGCACCCCATCGAAAAACCCAAGTGCAAAAACACAAGGTTGTGATTCGATGAATGACAGCCCTGTATTTGAATGTTCTAGATAAATAGTCTCCACTGCAAAAATCCCCTTTACAAAAGAATCAAAAAATCAAATGCGCCTTGGCGTATTTGTCGCCCAGATTTTTTCGAGCTTGCTCGAAAAA
>NZ_AJLR01000147.1 GCF_000307855.1 Schinkia azotoformans LMG 9581
CAAGGCGCTTGCGCTTTTCTCTCTAAAATACTTGCTCTACTTCAACAATGCCTGGAACTTCCTCAACAAGAGCGCGTTCAATTCCAGCCTTTAATGTGATCGTAGAACTTGGGCAGCTCCCGCAAGCACCCATTAGGCGTAATTTTACAATTCCATCTTCTACATCTACTAATTCACAGTCACCGCCATCACGTTGTAAAAATGGACGCAATTTGTTTAAAACTTCTTCAACTTGCTGAATCATTGTATTGTTTTCACTCATTATAATCGACTCCTTCCTTACCTCCCTATTATAATTGTTGATAATTTAAAAAGCTATTCAAACAACTTGGGTTTTAGTAAAATAAAAAACAAGGGGGAGTTAATATGAGTCAACAAAATGTGCAAATAAAAGTTTACGGGAGTGAACATCCTTGTCCAAGCTGTCTGCATTCTCCTTCTTCAAAGGAAACGTTTGAATGGCTTAAAGCGGCCTTAACGAGGAAGTACCCAAATCAGTCCATAACAATTAATTATATAGATATTGAACAGCCGCCTTTTGAAAATGATCCGTATGTGGCATCTATTCAAAATGGGGATATTTTTTATCCGGCTGTTGTGATAAACGATGTCCTTGTTGGTGAAGGAAATCCTCAGCTAAAAACAATATTTGCAGAGTTGGAGAAAATGGGATATATATCGAAATAAGAAAAACTAGTTCTATTTGTAGATTAGTTGTGAAAGAGGTCGTAATATGATTAACCCACTTATTGAATTTTGTGTCAGCAACTTAGCAAGTGGTGCACAAAAGGCTAGAGAAGTATTGGAGAAGGATCCGAATCTTGATGTCATTGAATATGGATGCCTTAGCTATTGCGGGAAATGTGCCCATACATTATTTGCTTTGGTTAACGGTGAGTTTGTTTCGGGTGAGACTCCAGATCAGTTGGTAGAAAATATTTATAAATATTTAGATGAAAATCCAATGTTCTAATTAGAAAAGCGGAAGCGCCTTGTTCATCGCCGCACAAACTGGAGGAGCTAGACAATGATAAAGCTTCCATCAATTTTCTGATGGAAGCTTTGTTACTTTTCTGTCATGCTTCGCTTTTCATCCCTTGCCGCATACCATTGTTGTCTGGCCAAGTTAACAACCTTTCTTTCATGGGTTTTATTTTGCATGTCGACGACCTTTGAAAAATGAGAGATTGCTTGGTCGTAACGTCCCAAACGCCGGTTTAATTCACCAATTAAATATAAAACACGAATTTCCGTCATATCCTCACTATTCCCATAGTAAGCGTCTAAATAGGCTTTATTTAAATGCTCCAATGTCAGTTCGGTAAAACGTTTTTCCTCGTTATGATTATTAATTTTCCGACAGAGCCAGGCAAGACGAAGTAAAAGGTTCGCAATAATAATTGATTTTTCCTTCTTTAGTGTGGCGCAATAGAATGCTAGTTTATATGTTTGGATCGCTTGACTTATAGATCTTTCATCACCAAAGTTATGGGGCACCCATTTGTCAGAGACGGCCTCCTGGATTGCTTCTTGAGTTCCTTCATAGAAGTATGTAGTAAATTGGTCAGTATAAGAATATCCGCAGGATGGACATACTTTGACAAAATAAAGAAGGGGACTGATATTTTCATCTTGATAATAGGGACAAAAATCAGTATCACTATGGTCGAGTTTGATAAATCGTGAACGAATCTTTTTTGTAGTAAATGTTGTTTTACAATTTGGGCATGTTTCTTTTTTATCATACAAAGGTGTTAATAACTCTTTTGCCATTCAAGTTCATCCCCTCATCATGATATAATCTAATAATTCTAATGTACCACTAATTGTATTCAGAAGGTAGGAATATGTGCGAAAAGAACTGCATCCAATTACCTTATAGACAAAAAAATAAGAAAAACAACGTAATTTCCCTTTTGGCAAATTACGTGTCTTTCAAAATTTAGAGAAACGGGGGATAAAAACATTATGGTCAATCAAACTATCTTTTATACATCCTTTCTAACAATTTTTTAAAAATGCCATATAATAATATAGATTAAGCAACATTTTTGTATTAAAAGTAGGAAATTAGTATACTGTTATCAACCAGATGAAAAGTTATACACAAACAAAAGGAGGTTAATCTCATGAATCTTACGATCACCGAGGCAGCTGCCAGTCATATATTCGGAATGATGAAAGAAGAAGGCAATGAAAACCTGTTTTTACGTATTGGTGTTAAAGGTGGAGGCTGCAGTGGTTTATCATATGGGATGGGGTTTGAACAAGAGCAGTCCGATGCTGATTTATTGTTGGAACAACATAACTTAAAAATTGTAGTCAATAAGGAAGATGCACCAGTGCTTGATGGAGTGAAAATAGATTACAAACAAAACATGATGGGCGGGGGTTTCACGATTGATAATCCCAATGCCATTGCGTCCTGTGGCTGTGGTTCGTCATTTAGAACTGCTGAACGTACTGGCTCACCAGAAGAGTGTTAAATCTAATCCAATAATGCAGAAAAGAGCTAAGGGTGCCTTAGCTCTTTTTTAACTCTAACTATTAAACATACTTGAAGAATGCATTGGCTGCACTTTTGCATCGGGATCAATGTAAGACTTTGCAATATTTACTGCTGTTGGTGCTTCCCCAAAGCCAGTGGCAATTAGTTTAATTTTTCCGTTATAAGTTGCAATATCTCCAGCTGCATAAATCCCAGGTATATTAGTTTCCATCCTTGAATTTACAACGATTGAATTCTTTTCGATTATTAGGCCCCATTCTTTAATAGGTCCTAATGATGACACAAATCCGTAGTTCACGATTAATGCATCGATATCAATTGTAACTTCTTCTTTTGTGTTAGCTTCTGCTAATACGATCTGCGTTATTTTTTCTCCATCACCAATTAATCGGAGCGGATTATATGGAGTTAATACATTCGCTTTAGAATTCACTAAATTTTCAACGCTGTGTTCGTGGGCACGGAATTTATCACGGCGGTGAGCAATTGTTACTTCACCCGCAATTGGTTCTAGCATCAATGCCCAGTCAACTGCTGAATCTCCCCCGCCTAATACGACAACGCGCTGACCTTGAAATTTATTCATATCATCAACAAAGTAGTGTAGATTTTTACCTTCATATTGGGCCGCATCATCAAGTTCGAGACGACGGGGCTGGAAGGCACCATTACCTGCTGTAATAATGATCGCTTTAGTAAAATGGACCTCAGAATTCGTTGTCAGTTTAAATGAACCATCCTCTAATTTTTCAACCTTATCAACAGATTGATTTAACGTAATGGCAGGTTCGAATTTTTTCATTTGTTCCTTTAATCGATCTATTAATTCCTGAGCGCGGATTTTCGGAAAGCCGGCTACATCATAAATATATTTTTCAGGATATAAAGCGGACAGCTGACCTCCTAATTGTGGAAGACTTTCAATTATTTTAACGCTCGCTTGTCTCATGCCAGCATAGAAAGCGGCAAACAAACCGCAAGGTCCCCCACCAATAATGGTGATATCATACACTTTAGGATCTTTTTTCATGCCATTCCCCCCCTAGTCTAGTCTAGACTTACATATATTTTTATTCTAGCATATTTATAATGAAAATTCACAATATTTAGAAATACATTCAATCCAGAAAAGAAACAATTTTTGGCATAATATTTTTGAAATAAAATAGTTGATAAATGCATGAGAAAGGAATAATATGAATTCAAGAAGATATTGTTAAAAATTTGTTACAAAAAGTCAACTTATTTGTGAACAACCAGTAAACTTTTGATGAAATCTTTCATATTATGTAATAATGAAAGATTTAATTTTAGATAAGTTTGTGAAAAAGGTAACAAGATTATAAAAATGTTATGAAATGCAAAAAATATAACTACTAAAATAAAGGTGGATGTGATTGTCTTGAAAAGACCAAACGTAGTAATTCTAGGAGCAGGTTATGGTGGAATCATGACTGCCGTAAATTTACAAAAAACTTTAGGGGTTAATGAAGCGAATATTACACTTGTGAACAAGCATAATTATCATTATCAATCAACATGGCTTCATGAAGGTGCTGCTGGAACGCTTCACCATGATAAAATTCGTATCCCTATTAACGATGTTATTCAACCAAGCAAGGTTAATTTTATCAAGGACACGGTAGTTGAAATAAAGCCTCAAGAGAAAACGGTAATCCTCGAAAAAGGGGAGCCTCTTTCCTATGATTATTTAGTAATTGGGCTGGGCTTTGAATCAGAAACTTTTGGAATAAAAGGTTTAAAGGAGTATGCCTATTCAATTACAAGCATTAACTCCGTCAGACTTATTCGTGAACATATCGAGGTTTGTTTTGCTCAGTATAATAATGAAGTTGAAAAGCGTGAGGAATTATTAACCATTGTTGTAGGTGGTGCGGGCTTTACCGGAATTGAATTCTTAGGAGAGCTTGCGAATAGAATTCCTGAGCTCTGTGACGAATATGATATTGATCGCAAAAAGGTCCGTGTTGTCTGCGTCGAAGCAGCTCCAACAGCCTTACCTGGATTCAACCAAGCATTAGTTGAATATGCTATGAACCATTTAGAGCAACGTGGCGTTGAATTTAAAATTGGAACAGCCATTAAAGAATGTACGCCAGATGGAATTATTGTTTCAAAAGATGAAGTAGTTGAAGAAATAAAAGCGGCTACTGTTGTTTGGGCAGCTGGTGTCCGCGGGAATTCAATCGTTGAAAAATCCGGATTTGAAGCAATGCGTGGCCGTGTTAAAGTACAACCTGACTTAAGAGCCCCAGGTTATGATGAGGTATTTATCGTTGGTGACTGTGCACTATTAATTAATGAGGAAATTAATCGCCCTTATCCGCCAACCGCGCAAATTGCTATTCAAATGGCCGATACCTGTGCAGCTAACCTAGCAGCGTTAATTAGAGGAAAAGAGGGTGAATTGAAAGCATTTGTGCCGGATATTAAAGGTACAGTTTGCTCACTAGGTCACGATGATGCTATGGGTGTTGTCTTTGGCAATCATCAGTTATATGGAACACAGGCTTCGATTATGAAAAAGATGATTGATAACCGCTATCTGTGGAAGCTTGGCGGCCTTTCATTAGTTCTTAAAAAAGGAAAGCTAAACTTCTTTTAACTTTATTGATTGACGGCTCCCCCCACTTTAAGTAAACTAACTAATAGGTGTAGGGGAGGTATCTGTAGTGGGTATTCCACAGTTGCTAGTATCGATGTTATTATTTATTGTATTATTTTTGGGAATTGGTTTTATTTTAAATATGTTGCTCAGAACTTCATGGTTAATGGCTGTTGTTTATCCAATAGTTGTTATATTAATTGTTGATAAAATTCGCTTTTTTAAATATTTTACAGAACCAGCTGAATCATTTAAAAGGCTAGCAGATAACTTTTCTGCTTTAGGCGGGGCTGACGTCATTATTTTATCAAGTGGATTTTTAGGAGCCATTTTATCAGGAGTAGTCATTAAATTCTTACGTAAAAATGGATATCAAATGTTTTAAGGGACTGACGGTTTATGTCAGTCTCTTTTATTTTTGGGATAAATTAACACTCTTTTCTGTATATTTATTTTTCATTTTGGAAATAAATAGTTTAAGAGAGGAGTGGACATGAGTGAGATTTTGGAAACAAACACTAAAACGGACCATTATGACCTTTATGTTTATTGCGGCCTTATTGACTACTTTTCAATCTATATCAGGTGTTCAAGCAAAAGATTTTTCAATTTGGGAATGGTATCAAACGAAATTTGTTAAACAAGGTCCTGTAGTTTATGAAAACAAGGAGCATACTTCAAAGAAGTTATCATTAGGGAAAAAAGGATTATCAAGATATGTTGTTGAAAGAAAGGCAATTTCAAGTGAGTCAGTTGAAATGCCGCAGAGCCTTGAAGAGGCTTTCGATTGGTCTAAGTACCCTTCACAAAAGGTGGTGGCAACTGGTTATACGGCGGGAGTTGAATCGACAGGCAAAGATGAAGATCATCCCGAGTATGGCATTACCTATTCAGGGGTGAAGGTTAAACGTGACCTTTATTCAACGGTTGCAGCTGATTTGGATGTCTTTCCAATTGGGACAATCCTGTTTATTCCTAACTACGGGTACGGGGTTGTTGCTGACAAGGGTGGAGCAATAAAAGGTCATAAGATTGATCTTTATTATGAAACAGTTGATGATGTTTACAATAAGTGGGGCAAAAAAGAAGTGAAAGTATATGTCGTTAAAAAAGGCGATGGCTCCCTTACGGAAGAGGAACTAGTTCGTTTAAATGAAGATCGGTCCATGCAAGTATTTAGACAGCAAATCATAAAAGGTTAGTATAAAAGAGAGAAAAAGCAGCATTCTAACTGAAAATAGAGTGCTGCTTTTTTTAATATAGAAGATAATACAAAAGTAAAGTTAATAAAATGCCGGTTAGTGCTCCGAAAAAGACTTCGATCGGCTTGTGGCCAAGTAACTCTTTCAGTTCTTTTCTTCTTTCAAAGCTCTCCTTTTTAGGCAGTGCTTTAGCCTCTTCCACGAATTTATTGAATTCAGCGACGAGCCAATTCAGAACAGTGGCTTGCTCCCCTGCATGGTATCGAATTCCAGTTGCATCAAACATAACAATGACTCCGAAAATGACGGAAATTGCGAACAGTGGTGAACTTAACCCTTCTTGTAGTGCAATCGCAGTCGATAAAGCTGTGACAGCACCAGAATGAGAGCTGGGCATGCCACCTGTGCTAGTTAATAAGGACCAATCGATCTTCTTTGTTGCAATTAATGATATCGGGACTTTAACGAATTGCGCGAAGAATATTGAAAAGAGTGCTGCCCCAAGCGGGAAATTAGAAAATAGCTCCATAATTTCGTTTCGTCCTTTCTTGGTTTCGCTTTTCTTAATTATATCATAATTCATGTTATTCATTCGAAATTTGCAATTGTTTTCTAATAATTGGATAATAAAAATGGAGGTGTCGAAAATGTTTAAAGTCGTGGAGGAATTGGCCTTAAATGAAGTGCAGGAAGCACTTATTATTGGTTTGTTCGAGCATCAAAAAGTTGAAGGAGTCATCAAGGAAATAGATGATATATTTGCTGGACAGTTATTCGAATTAATACGGGATGGGGAACTTAGCGGAAAGAAAAAAGTAATTTCTAAAATACATACATTAGGAAAAATCGGATTCAAGCGCATTTATTTTGTTGGACTTGGAAAGGAAAAGGAATTAAAGTTTTCCGACTTACGCGAATTGTTCGGCTGCCTAGTAAAACAGGTAAAGAAAGATCGATTATCAAGTCTTTCATTTGTGTTAGATACTTTTATAACAACTGAAATTGAGGAGCTTGATGCAGCCCATGCCCTTGGAGAAGCTGTGGCTTTGGCCGCTTATCAATTTGAAAACTATAAGAAAAAACCGAATATCCCTGATAAACGGATTGAGTCTGTTGATGTCTATTCTGGTGAAGAGAAAAGCGAAATTCGTGCAGCACTAACAGTTGGCTACACCTACGGTAAGGGTACGAATACAGCCCGTAATTTAGTCAATCTGCCTCCTAATATGCTGACTGCTTCTGATCTCGCTGATTATGCGGTTGGAATAGCCAATAAATATGGAATGGATTATGAAGTGCTTGAAAAGGCAGATATGGAAAAGCTTGGGATGGGGGCGCTTTTGGCAGTTAATAAAGGGTCCGTCGAACCACCCAAAATGATTGTCCTTAAATATCATGGTAAAGAAAAATGGGATGATGTTCTAGCGTTTGTAGGGAAAGGGATCACCTACGATACCGGCGGCTATAGCCTGAAACCCCGTGAAAGCATGGTTGGGATGAAAACGGACATGGGTGGTGCAGCGGCAGTCCTCGGGGCAATGGAAATTATCGGGGAGCTCAAACCAGATTTAAATGTTGTCGCGGTTATTCCTTCAACAGATAACGTCATAAGCGGCACAGCCTACAAACCAGATGATGTCATTATCTCCATGAGTGGTAAAACGATTGAAGTATTAAATACAGATGCAGAAGGCCGCTTAGCCCTTTCGGACGCGATTACATATGCAAAGCACCAGGGGGCAAATTATATTGTAGATATCGCAACGTTAACTGGCGGTGTCATTGTTGCCCTTGGCGAAGAAATAACTGGTGCAATGACCAATCATGAGGAATTTTATGAAGAGGTTTTGGAAGCTTCCCATGAAGCCGGGGAACCGATCTGGCTCTTGCCTTATTTTGAAATTCATAAAGAAAGAGTCCGTAACCATAGCAAAATCGCTGATTTAAGCAATTCCCCTGGACGTGAAGGTCATGCCATTATGGCTGGTGCATTTTTAGGGGAATTCGCCGAAGATACACCATGGGTCCATCTCGATATAGCCGGCACGGCAACATCCAAAAAAGATTATGATTTAGGGCCAGCCGGGGCAACCGGTGTCATGGTCCGAACACTGGCAACCTTAGCTGAAAGAATGGCGGATAAGGATTAGCACTTACGAAAAAATCGCCTTTGGTTGCACTCTTAAAGTGCTAAAACCAAAGGCGATTTTCAATCTATTCAGCAACAGTCTCTTTCGCTAATGGATTTGATTTTTGGACTACAGCATAAATACGTGGTGACATTGCTCCGGCAAGAACGGATAAAATGATGTCTTTAGGCAGCGGTACCATCATCCATCCCCATGCCATAGCGTAACTAAAGCCATCCGGTGCATCGGCCCAAAGCTTATATGCATAATACATCCAGTTCGTGCCGATCACATAATTGATGACCATACCGATTAAAGAAGCAGTAATAAAACGGCGCATCGTCGGCTTTTGGCCGTTTTCAATGATTTTACCAATAACATAAGCAACTAGAATATACGATAAAATAAAGCCAAAGGTCGGTTTAATTAAAATAGCGGCCCCGCCTGTAAATTGTGCAAATACGGGTGCGCCAGCAATGCCGACTAAAGTATAAACGATCATCGCTAAAGCCCCGATTCGACTTCCTAAAATCGCCCCGGCAAGGATCGCGAAGAAGGTTTGCAACGTGATGGGTACACCGCCTATGACTAAAAAGGATGCTGTATTAGCCCCAATCGCCATCAATGCAACGAATACCCCTACCATTGTTAAATCAATCGTCCTAAAACGTTTCATCCGTGTTCCCCTTTCAAAATTTGTTAATTTAATAATAGTATGGGGGGTGGATTATTGTCAACTTAAATTTATAATAGGTTAACAATAAAACGAAAAAATAAAAGATAGGGGATGGGCCCCTATCTCTCTGCTCATGCTAATTGAAAAATTCTTTATAACCATGTTGGTCTTTCTGTGCTTTAGAAAATTCACTTGAGAACTCTGTTGTCTCAATATTTGTTTGAAGACCATCATGGACCTTTTTTTTAGGAGTTTTCGACTTTTTTCCTCTTCCAGCATGTTCAGCCATCGTCTTCACCTCTTAAGTGAAATTTTGAAAACGCAGGACGTTTTCATCGATTCTAGTTTGTGAAATTGGGGCGACTTTATACTTTTAGAAAGTTAAAACTTTTTGCGACAACTACTGAAGTGTAAAAATATAAAAAGGGGGCATTATAATGATAGGTGGATCTATAGAGAGCAGAAAGAAGGGAGAGTCCCTCTCACACAGAAAAAGTGTCCAGCATTATTTTTTATCGATGCCAGACACTTTTTCTTCAGTCCTTCAAGCCGTTTGTTTATGATACAACTTATAATTTAAACGATTCAATAAAATATCAAGTTCTTGACTGCATTGTAATGTAAGCTTACTATTAATGCCGTAAGTAGCTGCATAATTGAACATTTGTTTTCTTTTTGTCTCTATCTGTTGTTGTAGTAACATAACGTTTCCTGTTACATTAGTCATTTGTTCTTCTCCCCGCAATTCCCTATAAAAATAGTACTGTTTACTGTAAATCTATTATTACATATTTTGAAAAATAATATAATAGCTTCGACAAAACTAGTCATAATGCACTATAAAAAATGAAAAAGTGGAATTATTCGCTGCAAACTTCTATAATAAAAACAAATATATATATATATTATAAATAGACTTTGTGTCAAAACTATGACTATTTTGCTTTTAAAGTCGGTATTTACTGGGAAATAGTCTATAATTAGGGAAAGATATAACAAAAGGAATATTAAGAGGAGATGAGCGGGGAATGAATGACCATTCTGTTAAAGAACGCAATTTCACACCTATCATTGTATTGTTGACAATTGTAATCAATGCACTTGTAGCTTTTCTGTATTTTATGCCAAAATATGATACATTAAGCGATGTTGACTTAACGATTTTGCCGTTTTTGAATGCTGTGTTCAACAGTTTTACGTTTGTATTTTTGGTAGCAGCTTTAGTATCAATTAAACAAAAAAATATTAAACTCCATAAGCGCTTTATATTAGCAGCATTTACAACGACTGCCCTCTTTTTAGTATCATACGTAACCTACCATGGCATGGCTGAATCGACTGCTTTTGGCGGAGAGGGAATAATCCGATATGTGTATTATTTTATTCTATTAACTCATATCGTGTTATCGGCGGCCATTGTTCCGTTGGCATTAGTAACAGTTGCTAGAGGTTTCAATATGAAGGTTGAAAAACATCGTAAAATAGCACGTTGGACAATGCCGATTTGGTTGTATGTAAGCTTAACGGGTGTCCTTGTTTACATTATGATTGCACCTTATTACTAAACTAAACGTAAAAAAGCTGTAAGACAATGGTCCTACAGCTTTTTTACTTTATTTAGTGATATTATCACGTTAAATCCTTCCGACCCGTGACATTTCTACTAGGGCAAATACGATGTTGATCATTAGAATAGCGATCAAAACAGGAATGAAGTTTAATAGATTTGTTTTGCTGAACTTTGCCGAAATCATCCCAACCGCGTAGCCACAAACTAGTAATGCAATTAATGTGGCGAACATCATAATTGTATAAGTTACCGTCATCTTACCCTCTCCCTTTTAGGTATTAGTAATAATACCCTGCTTAGTAATATTATACGGCATTAAGGGCTTAATAAATTTGTCGATTTTGTGACAAGTGTTTTTGGCGGGACAGTTATTCCTTGATTTAATAGGTTTACAATAAAATTAACATAAAATATTAAAAAAGTTTTAAATAAATATTTTTAAAATACACATAATGACTTTTGTGGTATAATAATATGTCGTTTGTCTTATTCAATAAATGGCAGCAGTTCGAAAAATCCTGCTTTAAAAAACTAAGGAGATGAATATAAAATGAAAGAAAATTACTATTTGCCAAGATCCGGTCCAATGCCAAGACCAGGAAGTGTTGAGGAAAGCCGTGAAGTATTAAAGGGTGAAGCATTTCCAGCACCAAATGTACAACAAATAACATTCAGAGCAATGGAATTTACCGCTGTATGTCCCAAAACAGGGCAACCGGATTTTGGACGTGTTGAGATTTCCTATGTTCCGAATGAACTATGTATTGAATCTAAGTCGTTAAAATTTTATCTATGGTCTTATCGTGATCATGGTGCCTATTGTGAATCGTTGGCGGCCAATATTGCTGATGATATTGTTTATGCGATCAATCCGAAAAAGGTTGTTGTTACTGTTTACCAAACAGCTAGAGGCGGCATTGAATTAGAGACTCAAGCGATTAGAGAAAATTAAAAGGAGAACCATATCGGTTCTCCTTTTTTGCGCTTCTATGTTTAGCTCCAGCGCCTATCGCCTAGCAAACTTCAGGACTCCTCCAGTTTGTACGGCGATGAGCAAGGCGCTTGCGCTTTTCTATTTACCCTAAGTTTTTCATTAAGTTTGCCATTTCAATTGCCGCAACAGCGGTATCCCAGCCTTTATTTCCGGCTTTCGTACCGGCTCTTTCGATAGCTTGTTCAATATTTTCAGTTGTTACAACACCGAAAATAACCGGGATTCCTGAAGACATTCCTGCTTGAGATACACCTTTAGCAGCCTCATTGCAAACATAGTCATAATGTGTGGTTGCTCCACGAATTACAGTGCCCAAAGTAATGACAGCGTCATAATTTCCGGACTCAGCCATTTTTTTCGCCACTAGTGGCAGTTCGAATGCACCCGGTACCCAGGCAACGTCAACCGCATCATCATCAACGCCATGTCTTTTTAAAGCGTCCTGTGCGCCTGTTAGCAATTTTCCTGTAATAAATTCATTAAAACGTGATACGACGATCCCTACTCTAATTCCTGTCCCTACTAAATTACCTTCGAAAACTTTCCCCATGACGAATTCCTCCTAATTAGAATTTAAGCATATGTCCAAGCTTTTCATATTTTGTTTTTAAATAATTTGCATTTTCATTTCGTGCCGGTATTTGGATTGGCACGCGTTCTACAATTGTTAAATCATACCCTTCAAGACCAGCAATTTTGCGAGGATTATTCGTTAATAAGCGCATATTTTTTATTCCAAGATCTTTTAAAATTTGGGCGCCAATCCCGTATTCACGGAGATCTGGAGCAAAGCCAAGTTTCTCGTTTGCTTCAACTGTATCATAGCCTTCTTCCTGTAGTTTATACGCTCTTAACTTGTTTAATAAACCGATGCCACGCCCCTCTTGTCTCATATACAAAAGGACGCCTTTTCCTTCCTCTTCAATTTGCGAAAGGGCAGCGTGTAGCTGTGGTCCGCAATCACAGCGGTATGAACCGAAAACGTCGCCTGTTAAGCATTCGGAATGAACACGTACTAATACCGGCTCATCTCCGCTTACATCACCTTTCACTAGGGCAACATGTTCCTTGGAATCGACAATATTGGAGTAGCCGTAGGCTTTGAATTCCCCGAATTCAGTTGGAAGGGTAATTTCAATTTCTCGTGTTACAAGCTGCTCTTTATGATTGCGGTACTTAATTAAATCCTTGATCGTAATCATTTTCAAATTGAATTCATCTGCAATTAGACGAAGATCCGGAACCCTTGCCATCGTTCCGTCTTCTTTGATAATTTCACAAATAACACCGGCGGGCGCTTCCCCGCAAAGTCTCGCTAAATCCACCGCAGCCTCAGTATGACCAGCCCTTCGTAAAACACCGCCCTCTTTCGCAATTAACGGAAAGATATGACCGGGTCTTTTGAAATCACTAGCTTTTGAATTTGGATTAATTAATTGTTGGACCGTAGTTGCTCTTTCGAAAGCACTGATGCCTGTTGTTGATGTTTTATGATCAACACTGACAGTAAATGCGGTTCCGTGTGGGTCCGTGTTTCGGTTAACCATTGGGACTAAATTAAGAGTGCGGGCTATCTCTTCAGATATTGGAGCACAAACAAGTCCGCGCCCGTGCTTAATCATAAAGTTGATTGTTTCAGGTGTTGTCTTTGAAGCTAATGCTACAAAATCACCTTCATTTTCTCGATCTTCGTCATCACAAACGATGACAACATTACCTTGGATAAGCTCATTAATGGCTTCTTCAATCGTATCAAACATGTTCCATCACTCACTTTCGTTACCTTTATTTATAGCCGTTTTCTTCCAAAAAAGCTTCGGTAATTGTACTTCCCGTTTTGTTCATCCTGTCTTTTGATAAAAATTTTTCTATATATTTCCCTAAAATATCACATTCAATATTGACGATATCTCCAGGTGTTTTAGCACCGAGGATCGTTTCAGAAAGAGTGTGTGGGATAAGTGATATCGTAAATGATTTATCACTTAGACCAAAAATCGTAAGGCTTGTACCATCGACTGTGACAGATCCTTTAAGAAGCATATATTGCAGCAATTCCTCATTTACTTCAATTTCATAATAAACAGCATTGGATACAGGCTTCTTCGAAATGATTGTACCGATTCCATCAACATGGCCTGAAACGAAATGTCCTCCAAATCGTCCGTTAGCGGCCATTGCCCTTTCAAGGTTGACTTTAGACCCGTTGGTGAGATCCCGTAATGAAGTGGCCTTTACCGTTTCCGGCATTAAATCGACTGAGAATGTATGTTTATCAAAGGTCATTACAGTAAGACAAACGCCGTTAACTGCAATGCTGTCGCCTAAGTGAACATCCTCTAGTATTTTAGGAGCTTGAATCGACATTTTAATTGCATCACCCGATTTTGTTATCGATTTAACTGTTCCCTTTTCTTCAACAATTCCGGTAAACATTTTACTCCTCCTTTCGGATAGGCTTTGAGATTATTTTTATATCCGGTCCGATTGTTTCTATGGATTTTATTTGTAAAGAAAGGACTTCGTTCATTTTTTCAAAGCCTTCCCCGCCAATAGATGTAGGTGCTGATGTCCCTCCAATTATTTTGGGAGCTATATAGGTAATGACTTGATTGATCGCTTTAGCCTTAATAAAGCTGCCGTTGATTTGTGAACCACCCTCAACAAATAGGGAGGTAATTCCTTTTTCAGCAAGAAGCTTCAGAACGTTATGAATGTTCAGTGTATCAAACGACATTTCAATGACCTGAGCTTGTTTTTCATTCATGGTCTGAATTTTCTCAGCGGCAGCATTTTTTCCAACGATAATCCATGTTGGTGCTTTGTTATCGTTTACTATTTTTGCACCCGGCGGTGTTCTTAAATTCGTATCAAGAATGATGCGAATCGGATTTTTGCCGCCTAATGGAAGTCTTGTTGTTAATTCGGGGTCGTCCTTGATAATTGTATTTACACCGACTAATATCCCATCATGCTGATGTCTGTATTTATGAACATCCAGTCTAGATTCTTCGCTTGTAATCCACTTGCTTTCACCTGAAACAGTTGCAATTTTTCCGTCAAGACTTGTCGCTGATTTTAATGTGACATAGGGCATCCCGGTTGAGATGTAGTGAAAGAATACTTCGTTTAGCTGTTCCGCTTCTTCTCGTAAAATGCCGACATCTACCTCAATTCCAGCTTTTCTCAGCTTTTCAATTCCCTTCCCAGCTACAAGTGGATTCGGATCAGTAGATGCTATAACTACTCTTTTTACTTCACTTTTTATTAAGAGATCAGCACAAGGGGGGGTTCGTCCATGATGACTGCACGGTTCTAATGTCACATAAATAGTAGCACCTTTTGCTTTATCTCCGGCCATATTTATCGCATGAACCTCAGCATGCGGTTCGCCCGCTTTCAAGTGGGCCCCCATTCCGACTATTTGGTTCTCTTTGACCACTACCGCCCCAACAAGTGGATTTGGGCTTGTCTGACCGTTCGTATTTGCCGCAAGCTCAATCGCTAATCTCATATAATCTTGGTCCGTCATCGTATCACCTTTTTCAGTGTAAATGCATAATTACTATTGTGGGTTGGTATTCCTGAACGAGCCTTTGCTCTTGCACTTTAGAGCAACAGCGAAGTGAAGGGATGCCAACCCACAATTCTCATACTAGGTTGTCCGATCACTTTAGGGAGCGATAATCGACTTATGGAATAATTGGCTATACAAAAAGACCCTTAGAATGATTTCCAAGGGTCTCGAAATAAACAAATAAATATGAAAGCCAAAAATAAGTACAGAAAATAAATGTTCAAAAATTGCGCGTCAAATAAAATACACCATAGCGTATTCCATGACAACTTGAACTATCTGCCTTTACATTCTCTTCTCCCATCCAGACTGTAACTGTCGGCCCTGGATTCACACCAGCTCCTGCCAATCAAATGCGCCTTGGCGTATTTGCGCCCAGCGGATATTATCGAGCTACCATGCTCGAAAAACTACCTTTAAAAATCTGAGGCATCCGCCGGAGGCTTTAACTTCATTTATGAAGTTATATGGCTCGCGGGCTTATTAGTATATGTACTACATCACCGCCGATTGGGAATTTCACCCGACCCCGAAGAAAAAATATTCAATTACTTATATTAACTATATCTTACCTTTATTAAAAATTACAAGTATTTTCGTTTCCTTCGTGATAATAAGTGTTTTTACAACGTAAATCGTCAGGATATACACTTTTGCTGTCTCTAAATGTCTGAATAATACGATGAGATGGGGGTGTTCAGTACTAGGTATTGTATGAATAATTAATATAGTACCAAGTAATAAAAGAAAGGAGTGAGAATGGTTGTTCCAAACACTTGTATGGAATGATAATATTTCTCTAAGTAACATTGATCGATTCGAAAAGTCAATCAAAAGGCTTCTTTACGCAAATTTAAACGGCCTTATTTTAAATCTTGAAAATGTATCTTATATGAATGAATGTGCCCTAGGTATTATTGCGGATTCAATTAAAGAAGCTAAAGAGATGAACAAGGAACTTGTGATTATTAATAATACAACAACAATAAGAACGATATTTGAGATTGTTCGTTTCTATTCAATTGTACAAGTGTTTTCATATGAGCGTGATGCGCTTCACTATTTGGAAGACTACTTTTCTTCGACAACACGGAAAGTAGTTTAACAAACGCCCCTTTATCACAAAAAATCCATAATTATTTTATCTTGTAAAATTAAAATTTGGTAGAATATAGATATATTTGATATATTGCATTTTTGATAAAGGGGCTAAAGAAGTTGTTAAATCATTCGAAAATGCTTTTACAAAATTTGCAAGATTCTTTTTCAGCCTACATAAATATGACCCTCTATATGACAGATCAGGATGGCAGTCCGATGACAAACATGTCTGGCATTTCTCCATTCGTGGAATTATTAGTTTACAAGCAAAAATTACCCTTTTTGAGTCAGTTGAAAAAAATAATCGTTGAATATCCTACTATAACAACTTGTGTAGTCATTGATGTGATGGGGTGCCCTGTTTATTCTGGTGTGAAGGGGTTATTAGTTCCGGTTATTATCGATGAAAAAATAATTAGTTACATATGGTGTTGGGCATATATTGAAGAAGGGGTTTCTGATTATGTAAAGGCAGGCATTAAACTTGATGAGCTGAAGGAAGATTGGAAGTATCCAATCTACCAGCTCCCGGTGTTGACTAACAAACAACTTCAGCAAAAAAAAGAACAGTTAATCAACATGGCAAGTATATGTGCGGAATTATTGAAATCTAAAAGGGAACTAGAACTCTTGAATGTCGAAGAGCATCTCTTAAACGCTGTAAAAGCTACGAATGTCCATTACTATCAATTACTAGAAATAATGAAAAAAAATGAAAACCTTGATTATGCCGGTATTGCTTCGTTAACAGATGAAACGGTCAAAATTAAAGCTTTTATCGGTCCTTTAGAAGACAGTATTATTGGATGTAGTTTTATAAAGGCTGGAACATTTTTTGAGGATGTTAGTTCCTGTAAAAGCATGAAATATTGGGAATACATTGGCTTTGACCCCAGGCTTTCATTTTTAATGATCAATGGAATAAGAACGGGTTGCTTTTTTTGTTATCCGATTCTAATTAATAATCAAGTTGGCGCGTTTCTTTTTGGGGGAAAAACAATAGAAAATAGACTGAGTCCCTATTCAATACGAAGAATAGGTATCGTAGGGTCAATCGTTGAAATGGGTATGAATAATGAATGGCTAAAAACACGAATTGACTTGCATTTAATGAAATTATCTATATTAATGGAAATCTCAAAGTCAGTGACAACCATTAAAAACGTGCAAGATATGCTGCTATTAATGACTAATATAGCGAACTCACTGGTACCATCCCATTTTACTAGTATTACAACGAAGTTCGGCAGTTTCGAATTCTTGAATGTAACAAATATAATCAACGACATGACGATTAAGGAATATTGTCAAAATCTTCACGATCAAACCTTTAAAACAGAAAAAACGAATGCTACTTATCGAAAATCGTCAAGAATACTTGAAAAGTATGAAACATTTATGATCGAATGTCCGATCTATATTGATGATTCGCTGTTTGGAATGATCAGTGTTTCGTTGCTGGAGTCGATTGGATTTAAGGAAGCTGAGGCCTATTTAAATAGTTTAAGCTCCATTTGCGGCCTGGCTCTCAAACCTTTATTGAAAAAGTTAAAGCAGAAACAAATAAAATCAATAGAGGTTGAAAAAGAATTCATCAAATCATCGCCGCTAATGGGACTGTTAACGGCCAGAGAGCTGGAGGTATTGAGGCTTATCGTCAGAGGTAGGAGTAATAAAGAAATTGGTGATGAGCTTTATATTAGTAAACATACAGTTAAAAACCATATATCCAATATATTAAATAAATTGGAGGTTAATGATAGGCGTCAAATCATTGCGGCTTTTTACTCATTAAATTACAAAAACTTTTGATAAAGGCAGTTGCTAACTAAGGCAAGTGTCTTTTTCTTTTTTTTTCTATAGGAAAACGATCCTAATTCTATCACAAACATGTGAACGAGGGGAAAGAAGATAGGAATGATAGGTAATGGTGCTGGTAAAATTTTCATTTTATACTAGATGTATACCAATTCGGGAGGTGATAGCGTGGATACTGCAATAAGCTTAAAGGCTGGTCAATATGTTGTTTTTTCTATTAATAAACAACTATGTGCACTAGCGATTGAGGAGGTGGTGGAAATCATTCGTGTTCAAACGATAACAGAGGTTCCCGGTATTAAAGAGTATATTTCTGGAATGATCAATTTGCGCGGGAAGATCATTCCTGTTATTCATCTACGGAAAAGATATCATATGGAGGGCGAACCATTTACGAAAAAGAACAGAATTGTCATTGTCGAGGAGGATAGCGAGGATATCGGATTAATTGTAGATGAGGTTGTTATGGTTACTTATATTGAAGAGCAAGATTTGGAACCGACACTCGAAATGTTTAATACGTTAGAAAAAGGGTGCTTTAAAGGTTTTGCTAAAGTAAAAGACGAGTTAATTGGCATTTTAAATAAAAACAAAGTACTCTACCCTGATTTGGAAATGGGGGTGGCCTATAATGAGTGAATTTGATATATCAGCCTACCTTGGTGTTTTTTTGGATGAGGTTGATGAGCAGCTTCAAATTTTAGAGGAAGAGGTCCTTCATCTTGAACAGGATGGTGAAAACCTTCAAACCATACAGCGAATTTTTAGAGCAGCCCATACTTTAAAAGGGTCATCGGCAGCAATGGGCTTTGACAAAATGAAGGAACTTACGCACAAGGTCGAAAATTTATTTGATCTCATCCGTAATCAACAACTACAAGTGAATACGGATATTATTAATGTAATTTTTGAATCAATCGATTTTATTAAAGCTTTGAAGGAAGCTATCCTTAATGGAACTATCGAAGCAATTGATATTTCTCCAGTCGTTAATAAATTAGAAAAAGTAAAAGATTCAGCAGGAACTATGGAAGATTTTAGACCTGCCAGTAAAGAAGAAGAACACCTACCACATATTGATGATGTATTTTATCCCGAAGTAATTTTAGATGTTTATCAGAAAGATATAGTTGAAAAGGCTTTTGAAACAGGTTTTCAAGTGATGGCTATTTATGTCAGTATAAGACAAGATGCAATGTTAAAATCTGTAAGAGCATTTTTGATTCAAAACAATTTAAAAGAAATCGGAGAAATCATCGCCGCCTTTCCGCCACCAGAGATTATTGAAGATGATGCTAAATTCAAAGGGAGTTTAGTTTATCTTATCATTACCAATGCCACTGAACATGAAGCCATTCAAATTGTTAATAATATTTCAGATATTTACTCAGTTAATCTGACAAAAATTACGAAAGCGAACCTCGCTAAATTTGTTGAAGGAAATAAAATGGAATTTTCTGAGACAAAACAAGAGGTAGTCATCACTAGTAATCCAAAAAACGATGCCAAGATCAAACAAACCGTTCGTGTTGATGTGGAACGCCTCGAGCATTTGATGAACTTAGTCGGAGAACTTGTCATTGACCAGACAAGATTAGCCGATGTCCGCAGCCGGCTGGAAGACTGCTATTCAAATGATGTGGATATTGAATTATTCAGTGAAGTCGGGAATCACTTAGGACAAGTGATTAGCGAACTTCAAGAAGGCATGATGAAAACGAGAATGCTGCCGATTGAGCAATTATTCAATCGTTTTCCCCGTATGGTTCGGGATTTAGGTCAAAAGGCCAATAAAGAGATTGATTTTGTTATTGAAGGGAAGGAAACCGAGCTTGACCGTAATCTGATTGAAGAAATTGGTGACCCTATCATTCATTTACTCCGAAATGCGATTGATCATGGAATTGAAGACCCAAATGAGCGGGAAACAACAGGGAAGTCAAGGAAGGGACAAGTGTTATTAAAAGCTTCCCATGAGGAAAATCATATTGTCATTACGATTTCTGATGACGGGCGTGGTATTGATCCTGAAAAAATAAAAACATCAGCTATTAAGAAAGGCCAAATAACGAAAGAAGAAGCAGATAATATGAGCGATAAAGATTTAAGCTTCCTTATCTTTAGATCTGGAGTATCAACCGCCAGAAAGGTTACTGACATATCAGGTCGTGGTGTAGGGATGGATATAGTCAAGAGTCATATCGAAAAATTAAACGGACTCGTTGATATTGATTCAACCGTTGGTAAGGGTACAACCTTTACCATTAAACTGCCACTCACATTAGCGATTATTCGTTCATTACTTGTAAAAATTGGAGATAAAGAATTTGCCATCCCGCTCGTCAATGTACAGGAAATTGTCCGTTTGAACCAACATGAAGTAAAAACGATCAAAAATCAAGAGGTTGGTGTTGTCCGTGATCGTGTACTTCCGTTAGTGAGAATGCACAAGCGTTTAGGTGTTAGTGAAATAAAACTGGCTGGCACAAAGCGGATTTTCGTCATCGTTATCGGGTTAGCGGAGAAACGTGTTGGACTTGTCGTTGATAAAACATTGGGCAATCAAGAGATCGTGATAAAGCCTTTAGGTAAATACATTGGCACACCAAAGTATATTGCAGGTGCAACAATCATGGGTGATGGCAAGGTAGCGATCATTCTCGATACAGGGGCGATCGTTCGTGAAGAAGGTACAAAGGATATGATAAACGAAGAACTTAACTTTAAAAATGCAAAACGGCATGAAGAAATCATTGAGCTTGCAACCTTTAAGCTAGGGATGGAGGAGTATGGCATCGAAATTGATCGTGTGAAAGATATTATCACTGTACCGCCGATCACTAGAATTATGAATGCACCACATTCCGTTCTTGGAATGATTAATCTTCGCGGAAAGTTAATTCCGGTCATGGATGTAAGAGAGAGATTCGGGATCAATAAAACGGATTTAACTAGAAAATCAAGAATAATTGTGGTCGAATTGGCTCAGGAATTTATCGGTATATTAGTAGATAAAGTTACCCAGGTTTTAAAAGTAAACAGAGATACGATTGAAGCACCAATAGACTCTAACAACCAAATTGATGAGAAGTATATTCGTGGAATTAGTAATTTGAAAGATCGATTAATCATTCTATTAGATTTAGATCTTATTTTAGATATGGGGGAGCTTAAAGCTATTTCAAAGCTTACGGAAGAAAATAATAGGGTCTAATCAAAATGATCAATGGGAGGGATCTTCACTATGAAAAGCTTGCGGTTAAAAATATTAAGCGGTTTTGCAGTTATCCTTTCATTACTATTAGTTTTATCGGTCGTTAGTTATATTCAAACAAGTAAGTTTAAGGGACAAGTTGAGGAGGTACTGGGGCATGAATTGGACAAGCTATTAAACTGGGAAGAGTTGAATTATAGTGTGGCAAGAAGAACTGCCAATATACGTGGATATTTATTGACTGGGAATCAGGATTATTATACAGAATTTGAACAATTAACGAATGAAAGTAAAATAGTTCAGGAAAATTTATTAAAACAAGATATCACTACTGAAGATAGAACTATATTCGATAAAAGTGCAATATGGGATGAAGAAATATATTCACTTTTTGAATTATATAGGGAAAATCCTGAAGAAGCCATTAAACAAAGTGGCAATGTTCGAGACCTTACTAAGGAATTATGGGCTGATTTTGAAGGGGCTGCTGGTAAAACTAGAGAAAAGATGGATGATTTAGAAGAACAAATAAAGAAAAGTGGTAACTCCTTAATTATGATCACAACGCTCATTAGTGTATTCGGTATCTTGCTAGGAACCGTTATCGCTTTATTTCTAGCACAGAAAATTACCGGCCCAATTCTGGAAATCGTCAATCGCATTAAAACAGTAGCAGTTGGAGATTTATCAGGGGATACATTAGTGACGAAATCAAAGGATGAAGTTGGACAGCTGGTGAAATCAACGAATGAAATGGTTTTATCTCTAAGGAATTTAATTGGTAAGGTCACTGAAAATGCGATGAGTCTTGCCGCCAGCTCAGAAGAAATATCAGCAAGCACTGAGCAAATCGCTTCGGGGAGCGGACAGCAGGCTAACGATGCCGCCGCCTCCTCAGAGATGGTGAAAGAGGTGGCTAATGCTATTAGAAATGTTTCACAAAATGCCGAAGCAGCTTCAACCGGGGCTGATCAAACAGTCAATGCTGCTGAGGAAGGCGGTCGTGTTATCAGGGATACAGTTGCTGGGATGGCTGACATAAGTCAAAAAATTGGCGATCTTTCTTCTAAATCAGTGCAAATTGGTGAAATTGTGGAAGTGATTGATGATATTGCCGAGCAAACAAATTTACTTGCACTTAATGCAGCAATTGAAGCTGCACGTGCTGGTGATGCTGGAAAAGGCTTTGCCGTTGTAGCCGATGAAGTTCGAAAACTGGCAGAACGAAGCGGCAAAGCAACAAAGGAAATTTCAGAGTTAATTTTTTCTATTCAAAAAAACACGGAAGATTCAGTGGCAGCTGTTGCAGCTGGAAATGAAACCGTGGCAACTGCCGGAGATACATTTGACCATATCGTCAAGTTAACGAAAGAAGCTGCTCTAAAGATTGCTGAAATAGCAGCGGCTGGTGAGGAGGTGGCGGCCCAATCTAATGAAGTATTACTTGCTGTTGAAAATATAGCTTCCGTATCAGAGGAAACTGCAGCGGGTATTCAAGAAACAGCTGCAACAGCGACTGATTTGGCGAAAATGGCTGAAAGCCTTACACAGCTTGCGGCAACATTCAAGCTGTAAAAGTTTTTCTATAAAATAAGTATATTTTGTGACATTCGAGGAGGTAGGAAAGGATTTCTCTTACTTCCTCTATAATTTATAATATTGTGGGCGTTGTAATGAAAAATACACAACTCTAGTAAGGTGAATGGTCATGAATAATTATGAGGAAGAATTAAAACTGCTAGTAAAAAAAGCAGATGATATTTCCCGCGCAATGGATATGACTGACGAAATTGCCAACAAAATGGGTTTCATTCATTACGATAGATTATTTTTGCGACTTGTAACGGAAGAAGCCTGTATGAATGCCTATGAATATTGTCAAAAAACAAATCAACAAGGCTTTTGGATCTGCTGGGATCATAATCATAAGGACTGCCTTTCGATTTTCATAAAACATCGTGGGAAAAAATTTGCGATTACCCCAATGAACGGGACCAATCGTGGTCTTAGAGGAAGGGGGTTGCATTTAATTGTAAATTTAATGGACTATGTTCAAGTTCAAGGGTGTGGGGAGTATGTCGAGCTGGTTATGACAAAATGTATAACCCAAAATCTAAAAGAGGGGATTGGATATTAATGATATTCACTTCTAATGATCAAGTGATTCTATTAACCTGGGAAGACGATATTACATTAAGAAATAATACGAGCTTTAAAGACACAATGAAAGAATTAGTAAAATCAGATTCTAAACAATTATTATTATGTCTAGAAGGGGTACAGTATTTAAATAGCGGGGCTTTAGGTGTAATTGCTGATTCCGTTATGGAAGCGAGGAAGTACCAAAAGGAGCTTGTTGTCGTGGCAACGCAAAACTCTGTCAAAGAGATTTTTAATATCGTTAAGTTTGGTTCTTTTATAAAACTATTTGATTCAAAAGAAGAGGCTTTACAATTTTTCAAGCGTGATCAACATGAATAGCCTCCCAACCTCAGTCGAACAACAGCTCCAATTAGCTGCTAAGGTGTTTAAATATTCAATAGAAGCCATTTTTGTAACAGATTTAAAAGGCAGCATTCAAATCGTTAATAGTTCATTTGAAAGAATAACTGGTTATTCTGCTGAAGAAGCAGTCGGCCAAAATCCGAGGATTCTAAAATCTGGGAAACATCCGATTGAATATTATCAAGAAATTTGGGTTTCTCTTGAAAAAAACGGGCAATGGCAGGGCGAGTTTATCAATAGAAGAAAAAACGGCGAACTATATTTTCAGAGGACAACAATTGCGACGATCAAGGATAAAGACGAAAAACCAATAAGCTATTGTGCGATTTTTAGTGATGTTACAAAAGTGAAGGAAGCAGAACGCAAACTAATCTCTGACTTGAAATTGGCAAGGCAGCTGCAAAAAAGTGTTTTAAGTAAACCGATAAAAAATGAATTCATTCATATTGATGGCACTTATCTGCCGTCGGCTGAATTAGCCGGTGATATGTATGCTTGGTATCAAATCGATGATCATAGATATGGCGTTATTTTATTTGATATCATGGGCCACGGGGTTGCCTCATCATTAGTCAGCATGTCAATCCGGTCTTTATTAAGGGGGATTATTACAAGTTCAATCAAACCGGCAAAGTTATTTAACGAACTCAATCATCATATGCGTGTATTGTATCAACAAAATGAAAGGGAGCAATCCTACTTTTTCACAGCAATATATGTTCTAATCGATGTTAAAGAGAGAATAATAGAATATTCGTCTGCCGGTCATCCGCCTGCATTTGTAATTCAAGAAGGTGGAGGTGTGGACCTTTTAGATGTTGGATGCCCACCGATTGGCTTACTTCCTGAGTTAATTATTGAGACAGGAACGATTCCACTGAAAGGAAGGAGCCAGCTTTTCTTGTACACAGATGGTCTTATAGACTCCTTAGGCAAAGAAACTTCCCAAAACATAGAAAAACTGAAAAGGCTAGTCGTAGGTTTAAAAGATTTAGATAGTACACATTTCTTGGAAATGGTGTTGGAGCATACAAGTAGTAAAGATGGTCAATTTGAAGATGATGTAACGATGGTGGCGATTACGATTAACTAATGTAAAGGGGCTGTCTCAGGGCAGCCATACCTGGAGTAAGCCCCCTTTTCCATTATTTAAAGTATTCTTTCTTCAAGCTTTCAAAAATTTTAAGCGATTGTTTTGCCCAGTCACTATCTGTATTTTTAAGCTCCGTGATTTGGTCATCAACGACCTTTTTCAATGACTCATAATACTCCGGCATTTCATCCTCATATAGTTTAACTTGTGTCTTCGGAATATTCGTTTGTTCATTTAGAGCTAATGCTCTTCTTTCATGGAAAAATAAAACATCCGATTGTCTTGGCGCATGCAGATCACCTTGAAGTGGATGCTTTAAAACAGCTTTGACACGAATCGTAATATGCTGCGGCTTGATTGCTGTTACCTCGCCAATATATTTTCCGGTTTTATAGATTCCTGTAACGATTTGGCCGATTTGGTACTCTTCAGACATTAGTTTAGTCCCCCCACGACGAGAAATTTTGACAGACCCTTGCTAAAAATCTTATCATATATAAAGTGATAAATAAAAATGAAAGGTAGAGATAAGATGAAAAAGATATTCTTTTATACAGTAATGGTTATTTTGATTGCGGTCATGACGGCTTGTGGTGGAAATGAAGGAGATAAAAATACAGCTACAGAAAATGATGCTGCAAAAAACGGATCAGAAACTGCTGGTGAACAAACAGAAGCCAATGGGCAAGAAATTACAGCCTTGCCGCAGTTTGAACCAGTTAGTGATGAAGAGCCAGTGGTGACAATGAAAACAACAATGGGCGATATTGTAATTAAGCTGTTCCCTAAACAAGCACCAAAAGCTGTTGAAAATTTCATCACACATAGTAAAGACGGTTATTATGATGGTTTAACCTTTCATCGGGTCATCAGTGACTTTATGATCCAAGGTGGCGATCCAAATGGAAATGGTACTGGTGGCGAAAGTATTTGGGGTGGTCCGTTCGAAGATGAATTCGCTCCGGAATTAGCAAATTTCCGCGGGGCTTTGTCAATGGCTAACAGTGGATCGGATACAAATGGAAGCCAGTTTTTTATTGTTCAAGCAGGTCCAGATACAGTTGATGAAGAATTATTAGAACAAATGAAACAGGCCGGTTTCCCGGAAATTGTCGTTAATAAATACAAAGAAGTTGGGGGAACACCTTGGCTTGATCATGTACATACCGTTTTTGGACAAGTAATCGAAGGTATGGATGTTGTAGATAAAATAGCTAGCGTTAAAGTCAATTCAACATCAAGTGCACCACTTGAGTCAGTTATTATCAATGAAATTGTTGTCAATGATAAATAATTCGAATTTTTTTGAAGGGGCCATATGCAGTTGTGGTGCCCTTTTTCTTTGTTCTTTTCATAATGTCGTAAATCTGTAATAAAACTTATGTGTCCAAGCAGGATTCCGGGCGTAAAATAAGAATATGAATTAAGATATTTATTTTAATAAGGTGGTTTGGATGGAAGGGTCGAAAATGTTAAATGAAAAATTAAGAGAGGTTATTAATAAGTGGGACCCTTTAGGGCTTGGACCAGGTGCTTATGAAGTGGAAGTAGTCGATATTATTCAAGCTGTCCATGAGATTGATGATCTAAAGTATTTGGCAAAAAGAATTCAATTTATTTATGAATTTTCATTTGAGGAATCAATTCCTCTACCTGAATGTCAAAAGGTTGCAAGAAGAATGCTGTTATTAAAAGAAACAAGCCCATATGCAGTATAAAAGAAGAACGAACCTAGTAAGGTAAGTTCTTTTTTTATTCAAATTTTCTTTTTTGATTCTTCACATTTAATGGATATGATGGTATGTAGTAGAAGATTGGCGGTGAAACGAATAATGATTCGCATGCTGTTTTTATTATTTTTATTAATTGGAGTCGCATTTTCACTACAGCCTGCTGCAAATGCGGAAGAAGAAATTGTCGTCAAACCGGGTGATAGTATACAGAAGGCGATTGCTCAAGTACCAGAAGGCTCAACGATTTTGGTGAAAAAAGGACAGTATAATGGCAGCTTATTAATAGAAAAATCGGTTCAATTAATAGGTGAAGAAGGTGCAATTATAGCGGGCGATGGGAGCGGCAACGTTATTGAAGTGAAAGCTCCCAATGTCATAATTGAAAATTTCATAATTGAAAAGAGCGGGAAAAGGGGTACTGACGCCGGAATTTGGGTGGAATCCTCTAATAATCTGATCAAGGATAATGTGTTTAAAGAAATTTATTATGGTATTTATATTCAAAAAGGACGGTTTAATCGAATAATTGATAATCAAATTACCGGTTATGATGGTCATTTTTCACAGAAAGGGAATGGTGTCCATTTATTTTACGCTGAAGAAACGGAGTTAACAGGGAACGTCATTCGGCAGGTTCAGGACGGTATTTATTTTGATTTTGCAAAAGATAGCACTGTAAAAGGAAACAAAGTAGAAGGGTCCAGGTATGGATACCATGTTATGTATGCCAAGAAGGGTCTTTTAAACGATAATATTTCAACCAAAAACATTACCGGGGTCATGATCATGGATGCGGAAGATTTCGATATTACCGATAATGTAATAAACGAGAATTTAGATTATCGAGGTCATGGCATTTTGATCTTTGATTCAGACCGAATCAACATTATAAATAATCGAGTCACTTTTAATAATACCGGTTTAAGCCTGCAGGATGCTAGAGATTGTAAAATTGAGAGCAATGTTTTTGCCGGAAATTATATTGGCTTGGATTTAAAGGATAAAAATGAACGGAATACGATGATTAACAATAATTTTATCGGGAATATTGTGCAAACGAAAATCTTTACATCTGTTGAGCCGATGGATTTAAATGGTCAAGGAAATTATTGGGATGATTACAGCGGGATGGATTTAAATGGGGACGGGATCGGTGAAATTCCGTATGAGTCCGGCAAATTGTTTGATAAATTGGTAGAAGAAAATCCAATGCTGCAATTCTTTTTTGAAAGTCCTACGATCAAGCTCTGGTCCTCGATTGAAAAGATCTTTCCGGCCTTTTCAGGTGAAAAAGGAATGGATCGTTACCCCTACACCCAACCTGTTCAATATGAGGCTGATAAGACTGGACTTGATGCAGAGCGAAATTGGCTAGCTGGTTTAATTGGTATCGTTATGGTTAGTCTGGGAATAACTATTTTTTACCGTGGGAGGGTTTTATGATGGAAAAAATAATGAAGCGAAGCGGGTTACATTTGCTATTATTGTTGGCATTTTTACTATTTGTAAGTGCGTGTGGAAGTAAAGCAAGTTATGAGCCGAGAGCAGTCAATCCGGAAATTGATGCCTGTGAGGTTTGTAATATGTCTGTTGCTCATGAGGATTTCGCCACGCAGTTAATTGAAACGGATGGAACGGTTCATATGTTTGACGATATTGGCTGTATGGTGAAGTACTTACATGGTGAAGGCAAGGACAAAGAGGTTGGAGCAACCTATGTAAGAGATTTTGAAACGCTTGATTGGGTTCCTTTTGAACAGGCCTACCATGCGTATCACCCAGAGTTTTGGACTCCGATGGCATACGGAGTTGTCTCTTTTGAAACTAAGGAGCAAGCAGAATCCTATGTTGAAAAAGAAGGAAAAGGTGAAGTGCTAGATTATAATGGCTTGGAAAAAGTAAATTGGGTCATGCAGGGTCATTAATTCTAATGTCAAGTGCCAAACAGAAGGAAGTGATTAAGAAATGAATATGCTAATGATAGCAAGACATGAATTAAAGGTAATTTCCCGAAGCAAATGGGTCTTCAGCTTTACCATTTTATATACAGTGCTTGCGATTACGATCGTGTTATTCGGCGGCAGTGCAGAAGAAGCAGGGTTCACTGGCTTTAACCGTATGGCTGCAAGTCTATTAAATTTATCTCTGTTTCTTGTTCCGCTATTAACTCTATTAATTGGCAGTACTTCCCTTGCCGGAGATAAAGAGGATGGAAGCTTAACCCTTTTATTTACGTATCCAATTCCAACTTCGCGCATATTAGTAGGAAAATTCATTGGGTTACTAGTAACATTGTTTGCCGTCATAACATTCGGCTATGGTGCCGCTAGTTTGATTCTATTTTTTAGTAAAGCAAGTGTTTCGCTCCACTTTTTCCTATTGTTTTATGGATTTACGATGCTGCTAATGGTCTTATTTCTTGGTCTCGCCATGCTCGTTGGCGTGCTTTCATCAACGAGGTTTCAAGCTTTAGGTCTCAGTCTAATTTTGTGGGCAGTGACAGTTTTGTTTTATGAATTTGTCATTATGGGCTTAGCAATGGTCATTGGTAAACAAGCGATTCTAGCGATGTTTACCGCCTCCATTTTATTAAATCCGGTGGAATTAATTCGGGTATGGACAATTATTTCATTGGATAGCGGTTCAATCTTTGGACCTCATTTATATGATTTAACCGTTTGGAGTGAAGGGAATATCGGTCAAATTGTTTTTGCTTTAACCGCCATTCTTTGGGTCCTCATTCCGATTTTGATTTCAAATAGTATATTAAAACGGGGGATCAATCATGGAGCATAATTTGATGGTTGAAGTCAATGACTTAAGCAAAATCTATAGTCCTTCTAATAGAATTGAGCATATTAATTTTGAAATTACGAAAGGCGAATGTTTCGCCCTATGTGGTGGTAATGGAGCAGGAAAAAGTACCGTAATTCAGATGATCATTGGCAATGTGAAGCCATCGTCAGGAACGATCAAGCTGTCAGGGATGACGATGGACATGAATAGAGCAGTGTACAAATCGCTTTTTTCCTACATGCCAGATGCGATGGTATTTCCGAAAGTTTTAACAGGCTATGAGGTTTTATGCTTTTTTGCCGACTTATCAAATGTACCAAAAGGAAGAGTTGATTTTCTTCTTGAAAAAGTAGGTCTTGCCAATGATAAGGATAAAAAGGTGCGGGAGTATTCGAAGGGCATGCAGCAAAGATTGGCATTAGCGCAAAGTTTATTGCCGGAAGCACCGTTGTTAATTCTCGATGAACCGACAAACGGCTTGGACCCGTATTGGGTTCGTGAATTTAAAAATATTATTAAAGAAGAAAAGGAAAAAGGGACCACGATTTTATTCTCTTCCCATATTTTATCTGATGTTGAGGAGTTGGCCGATCGGGTTGCTTTTATGAATAGCGGCCGACTGCTTGTTACAGATACAGTCGAGGCGTTGACAAAAGGAAATAACGACAGTTCCGCAGTCAAAACAACGTTGGAGGAAGTATTCTTTTCGTTGGTGAAGGCTGAACAACCTGTATGATTTGGGGAGAGTGCTAATTAGCAGGTAACTCTTGCGCTTATCCTCACCAAACGGAGAGCAAGTTGCGTTTGATAGTAGATAACTAGGATTTATCCTCACCAAACAGGAGCCAATCCCCGTTTGATAGCAGATAACTTTACTTAACCTATTACAATATAAAGCAACAAAAAGGATTCCCTGCCATAGTAGCAAGGAATCCTTTTTGTTGTTCTTATTAGTGATTCATTTGTCCGTTCATGTTACCGTTCATTTGGCCATCCATTTGCATCTGTCCTTGACCGCCCGCCGCACCTGCTGCTTTTTCTTCTGCTGCTTTCATTTTTGCTAGTTTTGCTTTACGACGTTCTAAAGCAATCTTATCAACATCATCCATAGATGTTACTACAGCAGCTAACATTGGATTTTCAGTAACGAATTTGTCGGCAGCTTCCTCGGAACCAAATAATGCAAACCCCATTTTCATTGGAGTTTCGATGCTTGCTCTTACAGGAATTGCATTGCTTACTGGCACCCATTCCAACGTGTTATAATCACGCACCCATGCAGCCTGTGGTGCTTCTTCAAGAACTCGGATTTGGTTCATTAAACAACCTACATCATCTGTAAATAAATGTTCACCATCAGCCGTCACAACTTGTCCTGTAAATTTGCCCATATCATGGTCGTGAGGGTAGACTGTCATATCGCACATTGAGCATTTTGTTTCTGTGGTAGGTTCAGTTGCTTCAACAGCAACATTCACTGGTTCATTTTTCTGCGCTGCTTCATCTTTATCTCCACCTACACCATCTGTTTCTTGCATAGCAGCTTTTTCAACATCAGTAGTCCCTTCAACAGGTGCTCCACTTTGTCCTTCATTGCCGCCTGTACCACATCCTGCGATTACAGCTGTTAGTAAACCAAAGACTGATAAAACAATTAAAAATTTCTTCATAAATAAATCTAACCTCCAAAAATTATTTATATTTTTGATTCCAATTACAGATTAATAAAAAGATTTGAAATATCTGTGAGTAAACTTTATAGAAATGAAAAAGTTTAATAAAAATTTTATAAAATGAATTCACTTTTTCAACACATATACAAGGTATACTGGAGATAGTAACTTGATTTGGGGGTTAAGTAATGTATAAAACAAAGTGGTTACTAGTTTTGACCCTATCTCTCTTATTGACGGGCTGCCGAGCGGAACAATATACAAAAATAGAGGCGTCAAAAGACCAGATTATCGTTGTTAACCTGCTAGAGAGCAGCTTATCCTTTTTTGATCAAGACACAAAAGAAGAGCTGGCAAGGTGGACAATACCCTATACGTTCACAGGTGCTTTGTTATTACCGGATAATAAAACGCTGCTTTTATATGGGAAGCATTTAGAAAAAATCTACTTATATGATATTACGACTGGAACTGAAGTGGACCGCTGGAAAACAGGAAAAGGAATTGTTAATGTCCAAATTTCGAACGATGATTCAAAACTATTCTTGGCTAATCAAGAAAATGATAAAATTCAAGTGAGGACAGTAAGCGGGGAGAAAGTAGCAGAAGTAACTGTTGGAGACGATCCGCTAACGATATTGGAGAGTAAAAAAAGGCACCAATTATTTGCTATTAATTTCAATGCTCCTGAAATTACTGTCATCGATAGCAGATCATATGAAAAAACAAAGGTTATCCATGCGAAGCCAGCTTCTGTAGGCGCCGTACTAATTGAACCATATGATGAACTTTGGACCGGGGGCCATGGAGTCGGTCATAAGACGGAGAATGCTGTGACGGTATATTCATTGGATACAGGTGATATAAAAGGAGAAATTAACGCACCGATTATGCCGGTAGACTTGGAGAAATGGGAGGACTATGTTTTTGTTGTCAGTCATGGCTCCAATCAACTGCGAAAAATCAATATTCATACAAAGGAAGTTGTCGCAGTGAAGGAAATCGGCGCGAATCCGTTTAAAATCTCGATTATTGATAATTTAATTTATATTGCAAGCTATGACAGCAATGAAATTATCGAGGTTGATCCTACTACGATGGAAATAGTTGATACGATTCAGGCTGGAAAGGGTCCTTTCCAAATCCTGTTCAAAAAAGAGGTGTGAGAAAATGAGTAAAGGTATAGTTTTAGTTGTTGATGATGAAGCGGATATGAGACGTCTTATTCGCATGTATCTTGAAAAAGAAGGTTACGCTTGCGTCGAAGCAGAGGATGGTCAAGTTGCCCTTGATCTATTAAAATCACATACTTTTGATTTGATTATTTTGGATGTTATGATGCCAAAGGTCGATGGACTTACATTACTTATGAAAGTAAGAGAGCATTCTTCTGTACCGATTATCTTTTTAACAGCAAGGGGAGATGAATGGGATCGGGTTTACGGCTTGAAGTTGGGAGCAGATGATTATATCGTAAAACCATTTAGTCCGAATGAATTAATTGCGCGGGTGGATGCCGTTCTTCGCCGGGCGAATCCGAGTGTACGCGATGAGGAGGAGACTCTATCTTTCGGGCCGATTCAATTAAATATTAAAGGAAGGCAAGTTTATCTTGAAGGTGAACTCATTAACTTAACGTTGAAGGAATATGAACTCCTATTATTCTTCTGTCGCCATACTGGACAGGCGCTAAGTCGCGAACAGCTATTAGAAAATGTATGGGGATTTGACTATGTTGGTGGAGTTCGAACAGTGGATACTCATATTAAAACATTGAGATTAAAGTTGAAAAGCCATGGCAGTTTAATTCAAACAGTTTGGGGAATTGGATATAAATTTGAGGTTTAAAAAAATGGATAAAATTTCTCTTTCTCTTGAACAGAAATTATGGATTATCGTTAGTATTGTTATGTTGACCGGGATCGCTGTTTCCTATGGTATGTATCATTATTTATATAAAAAAATATATGTTGAAGACGTCGAGACTAATCTCAGACAGGAAGGCTTTCAACTGGCTAATGAATACACAGGCGGAGAGTTAACGCCTGAACTTCAGGAAAAGATTGAATGGTATAACAACATATCAAGATCCGAAGTGGTCATGGTCAATGATCCGAAGGAATTAAGTGCCTGTTTGCCTTTTGATGTAAATCATCAGACCTTGATTGGCGCAGAGGATCGGGAACGATTAATTAATGGTGAAAGTGTCACAAAAATTGGTTATGAAAAACAATTTGATAGGAATATAATGGGCGTCATTGTGCCGCTTCTTGATGAAAAGCGATTGAAGGGTATTATCTATCTTTATATTCCGCTGGCCACGCTTAATGAAGTTTTTGAAGAGGCCAGCCTTATCATTACGATTATTAGTCTAATCTTTAGCTTATTTGCTCTTCTCTTTGGAAAGAGAATCGTAAAAAAATTAACAACCCCGTTAAACGAAATGGAACGGGTAGCGTATCAAATGTCAAAGGGAGATTACAGCGAAAAGGTTCATGTTTATTCCAATGATGAGATTGGTAGGCTCGGTATGGCCTTTAATCAAATGTCGGAAGCGATAAATGAAGAGGATGAACGGAGAAAAGAATTTTTGGGGAATGTATCCCATGAACTTAGGACGCCGATCAGTTACATCAAAGGGTATAGTGAGGCCATTTTAGATGGGACGATTTCTGAAAAAGAAGAGGCCATCAAGTATATGCAATTAATCAATCGTGAAGCGGGTAGAATGCAGCGATTAGTCCATGACTTGCTCGATTTAGCCCGATTGGAAAAGAAATCACTGCCAATGAAGATCCAGCCGATTGCGCTTGCCCAATTAATTGAGGAGTCGCTTGAGAAATTTGAACCATTTTTACGCGAGAAAAAGCTCAGCTTTGAGAAAAAACTGGATCCTGATATCATCATTATGGGAGATCAGGATCGGATCGAGCAGGTTATTCAAAATATCACGGAAAATGCTGTACGCTATTCACCGGAAAACTCATTTATTCGGGTTTCATTGGAAAAATCGAAAGGCAATACTTGTACAATTGCAATAAAAGACAACGGGATAGGAATCCCAAAAAAGGACATTCACCGCATCGGCGAACGATTTTTTAGAATTGATAAAGCAAGAACGCGTGTCTATGGCGGTACAGGCTTAGGAATAGCGATTGTCCAAAAAATTGTGCAACTTCATGAAGGTAATTTTTATATAGAAAGTGAAGAAGGTGTTGGTACAACGGTATTCATTAAATTACCAATCATTTGATTTTTTTGTTTTATAACATAAACTACATTTTATTGTGCAAATGTGTGATAAACTTCATTTTTCATGATAATCAATCAGAGTATTCTTATGGTATCCGGTCTAGATCATTAGATGACCTTTTCTATAAGAAGGAGCTGTTGCAAATGAGTGAAGTCAAAGGAAGTAATTTATGTGAACCGCTAGATCAACTAAAGGGTACACATGGTTTACTTTTAGGTCAAATGAGAAAGATTTCCCAATTAGTACGGGAATTACAACAAAGTTCCTTTGACAACGAATGGGATGGAAAATGGTTTGAATTGTATCAACATGTCGTTATGTTTTTCGCGCATTTGAAAATTCATTTATATAAAGAAGAGCATTTCCTCTTTCCAATCATAGAACAATATTATGATGATGACGATAATGTGTTATTGGTAATGGATCATGAGCATAAAACAGTTGAGCAAAAAATTGTCCAGTTCATGGAGACATTTGAAAAACGGAAAACGCCATTTAGTCCAATTGAGGCACTATCACTTTTATCCTGTATTGAGTTTGCGTACACAACGCTTATTGACCATTTTCACAAAGAGGAAAAAGTACTTTTTCCATTTGCAGAAAGACATTTAGTAGAGTGTGAAAAAGAAAAATTATCAAGCAAAATGAACATTTTTAAATAGATAGTATAATATCCTACTGGAAATACTGAGTACCAGTAGGTTTTTTATATTAGTTTCAAAAATGTATTCGATATTTTTCCTATTTTTGATATAATTGGTCTCAAAACTATATAAATCTAGGGAGTGTCACTCACCATGAATCAAAAAGAAATTGAGATTCTAGAGATTCTTGAAAAGAATGGCCGCTTAAGCATGGAAGATCTTGCAAAGATGGTCGACCTAACGGTAAAAGAAACAGAAGAAATTATTGAAAAAATGGAGAACGGACAAATTATCCTTAAGTATTTGACCGTGATTGATTGGCAAAAGGTTGAAGCGCGTGATCCGGGCGTTACAGCGATGATTGATGTAAAAGTAACTCCGAAAAGAGATAGAGGTTTTAACGAAATCGCCGAAAGAATTTATCGTTTCCCAGAAGTTCAGTCAGTATACTTAATGTCTGGTGCTTATGATTTATCCGTTGTCATCGAAGGAAAGTCTTTGCATGATGTGTCTCGTTTCGTGTCTGAAAAGCTTTCAGCGTTAGATTCTGTCGTTTCAACAACAACACATTTCATCATGAAAAAGTACAAGCATGATGGAACAATTTTTGGTGATGACGAGAAGGATCGTAGGATTGTGGTGACACCATGACCCACGGACAGCAATATTTATCAGAAAAAGTAATAAACCTTAAGCCCTCTGGTATCCGTCGATTTTTTGACCTTGCTTCCGGTATGGAAGGGGTTATTTCTTTGGGTGTAGGTGAGCCTGATTTTGTTACGTCCTGGGCTATCCGTGAGGCCAGCATTCTATCATTGGAACAAGGCTACACGGCCTATACGGCTAACGCAGGTTTAATTGAGCTTCGGCGGGAAATCAGCAAATATATGAAAAATCGTTTTGAGGTCAGCTATTCTCCTGAGGAAGAAATCATAGTTACAGTCGGTGCAAGCCAAGCATTGGATTTAGCTGTCCGTGCGACGATTAATCCTGGTGATGAAGTGATCATAGTAGAACCATGTTTTGTGGCCTATGCTTCAATTGTTCAACTCGCAGGCGGTATTCCTGTACCTGTACAAACAACGGCTGAGAATGAATTCAAGCTGCAGCCGGAGCAAATTGAGGAAGTGATCACTCCGAGAACAAAAGCTATTTTGATTTGTTCACCCAATAATCCAACAGGTTCAATGTTGGTAAAATCTGAGCTTGAAAAAATTGCTGATATCGTGAAAAAGCATGATTTAATTGTTTTTTCTGATGAGATCTATGCAGAATTAAGCTATGAAGATAGCTATGCCAGCTTTGCATCAATAGATGAAATGTGGGAGCGGACGATTGTCATTAATGGCTTCTCAAAAGGATTTGCGATGACAGGCTGGCGTTTAGGTTTTGCCTGCGGCCCAAGCGTATTTATCCAAGCGATGTTAAAAATACACCAGCATACAATGATGTGTGCCCCTACAATGGCCCAGCATGGTGCTGTTGAAGCGATGAAAAACGGCATGGATGATGTAGCTCATATGCAAAAGAGTTATCTGCAACGCCGTAATTATTTTGTCAAGTCACTAAACGAAATTGGTCTGGACTGTCATATGCCAGGGGGAGCATTCTATGCTTTTCCATCCATTAAAAGGACAGGCTTAACTTCTGAAGAGTTTGCCCAAAATCTATTAATGGAAGAAAAGGTTGCTGTTGTACCTGGTGATGTATTTGGAGAAAGCGGAGCAGGACATATACGCTGTTCCTACGCAACTTCCATGGAACAGTTAAAAGAAGCAATTAAACGTATGAAGCGGTTTGTTGAAAACCTACAAGTAAAAGCATAATAAGAAAAGCGCAAGCGCCTTGCTCATCGCCGTACAAACTGGAGGAGACCTGAAGTTTGTACGGCGATAGGCGCTGGAGCTAGACAATGATGCACAACACGCTTTCATTACTTATAATAAAACAGCCTGGGAAATACATCCCAGGCTGTTTTTACACTTGAATAATCCCCAGCGCATGCAGGAACACAATTACGATGCCAATTGGCACCAAATACCGAATCGACCAATACCATACAGTAAATAGCTTTGTACTTGCGCTTGATGATCGCAGCAGTTCTTCCTTCAGAACCGCTTTCGGTATTTTTAAGCCAACAAAAAGGGCTATTAATAGGCAGCCGGTTGGAAGGGCAATGTTGCTTACAAAATAATCGGACAGGTCAAAAATGGTTTTATTGAATAAAGGTTTAAAGTCCGCAAGAATGCCATTGGACAGGGCTGCTGGGATTCCTAATAAAAATACCAAAATTCCTGATATCCAGGCTACCTTTTTACGCTTTCCAACATCATCTTTAGCAATGGTGGCAACAATAATTTCCAAAATTGAAAAGGCTGAAGTTAATGTTGCAAATAAAAGTAAAATCATAAAGATCGCAAAGAAAACACTTCCATAGGCTATATGCTCGAAAACAGCAGGGAAAATAATAAAGACTAACGAAGGGCCGCTGTCCGGCTCAAAGCCAAGTGCAAAAACAGCAGGGAAAATAGCAAGTCCGGCTAGTAAAGAAATAAAAATATTCAAGCTGACAATGGATGTTACAGAGCGTGGTAGGCTTTCAGTCTTTGAAAGATAAGACCCGTAGGTGACCATAACAGAGAGCCCGACACTTAACGCAAAGAAGGATTGGCCAAGAGCCATAATGAATGTTTTAGAAGTAATTTCATGCATGTCTGGCATTAGAAAAAATTTAATACCTTCCATTCCACCTTCTAGCGTAACGGACCGAATCACTAATATGATGAAAAGGATAAATAAAGAGGGCATCATATATTTATTTGCTTTTTCAATTCCATTTTGGATTCCACCCTGAACGACGGCGATCGTCATAATAAGGAAAATAAGCTGTGTAATCGTTACTTCCCATGGGTTTGAAATAATTTGGCTGAACAAATTACCATACTGCTCATTTGATAATCCACTCAAATCACCAGTTAGGCTTCTAACCATATAAGAAAGGATCCATCCGCCAACAACACTATAGAACGATAATAAGACAAATGAGGAAATGACCCCGATCACCCCAACTAGATGCCAAGGCGTATTCGGAGATAGCTTTTTATAAGCTGTAATCGCGTCCTTCTGAGTTCTTCTTCCAATAATAAATTCTGCGAATAACATCGGTGCACCGAAAAATATAGTAAATAAAATAAAAATTAAAAAGAACACACCTCCGCCATTCGTACCGGCCATATAAGGGAATTTCCAAATCGCTCCGAGTCCAATCGCAGAACCGGCAGCCGCTAATATAAAACCTATTTTAGAAGACCATTGTTCGTGGTTTGGTTTTTCCATGAAGTTTTTCATCTCCTTTTCGCTTTTACTATAATAGTGGAAAATGTCGAATAATGAAAGGTAAATAAAATTATTTTCTTTGTATAAGATAATAGTGTAAATAGCATTGTTTTTGATTATATAGGCCGTTTATGATATACTTCTTTAATGCGCAGAAAAAATGTATAAATTAGGAGTGTTTCCATGTCAGAAAAGTATGAAGTTGGACGTGAATTAACAGGAAAAGTAACAGGTATTCAACCTTATGGAGCGTTTGTTGCCCTTGATGAGAATACACAAGGTTTAGTTCATATTTCGGAAATTACCCATGGCTATGTTAAGGACGTTAGTGAACATTTAGCCGTAGGAGATGAGGTGAAAGTAAAGGTTTTATCTGTTGATGAAGAAGCAGGTAAAATAAGTCTTTCTATTAAAGCTACTCAGGAGGCACCTGAAGTAACGGAAGCACCAGCTCGTCCGAAAAAAGAAAGAAAGCCACGTCCGCAGGTTAACAAAGAACAGCAACAAATGCAACTTGATGCTACTAATGCTTCAGGCTTTAATACCTTGAAGGATAAGCTTGAAGATTGGATCAAACAATCATCAGACCGTGAAAAATTATTAAAAAAGTAAAGGGTCATTAAAAAGAGGTATTCAATATCAATATTGGATGCCTCTTTTGTTTTACATATTGAAGATGGGTTCAGGTTTTAACATCCATTGGAAATAGCGTATAATATTACCATTGGGTGATTTTCGAAGGGAGAGTACTCTATGCAAAATTTCGTGTATCATAATCCAACTAAATTAATCTTCGGTAGGGATCAACTAATCCGCTTGAAAACCGAAATAGTAAAGTATGGAACGAAAATATTACTTGTTTATGGTGGAGGCAGCATCAAGAAAAACGGTCTTTATAACAAAATTACACAGTTGCTAACAGAAATGAATGCTGACATATTTGAGCTTTCAGGAGTTGAACCGAATCCGAGACTATCAACAGTACATAAGGGAATTGCAATATGCAAGCAAGAAAACATTGAGTTCATTCTAGCTGTCGGTGGCGGCAGTGTTATTGATTGCACGAAAGCCATCGCTGTCGGTGCTAAGTATGATGGCGATGTTTGGGATATTATTACCCGTAAAAATACAACCGCAGATGCTCTGCCTTTTGGAGTGGTTTTGACAATAGCTGCTACAGGCTCAGAAATGAACCCAAGCTCTGTCATTACAAATTGGGAAACACAAGAAAAATACGGATGGTCGCTGAATCCATTCACTTTTCCAAAGTTTTCCGTCCTAGAGCCCGAAAATACAGTCACGGTACCAAAAGATCAAACCATTTATGGTATTGTCGACATGATGTCGCATGTGTTTGAGCAGTATTTTCACCAGACTCCTAATACACTGCTTCAAGACCGGATGTGTGAAGCGGTATTAAAGACAGTGATTGAAACAGCACCAAAGCTCGTAAAAGACCTTGAAAATTTAGATTTACGTGAGACGATTTTATACTCGGGTACAATTGCCCTAAACGGCATACTTGCGATGGGAGCACGTGGGGATTGGGCAACCCATAATATTGAGCATGCTGTCTCCGCTGTTTATGATATACCGCATGGCGGCGGGTTGGCGATTCTCCACCCAAACTGGATGCTCCATGTTTTGGATGAAAATGTGAAAAAGTTTAAACAGCTGGCTATTCGCGTCTTTAATGTCAATCCGACAGGCAAGGAGGATCGCGAAATTGCGATTGAAGGAATTGAAAAACTACGAGTTTTTTGGACTTCAATTGGTGCTCCAGAAAGCTTAGCTCATTATGGTATTGATGATTCTAAATTGGATGTAATGGCAGATAAAGCAATGGCACGTGGGGAATACGGGATTTACAAAAAATTGAATAGGGAGGATACTCTTGCTATCTTAAAAATGTCTTTATAAATGATAACTGGGGGAACGTCAATGAGTAAAGTGAATTTTGATTATTCGAAAGCATTGCCTTTCTTTAATAAGCATGAGCTTGATTATGTAAGAGACTTTGTAAAAAACGCCCATCATTCACTTCATGAAAAGACTGGCCAGGGCAACGATTTTCTTGGCTGGATCGATTTGCCGATCCATTATGATAAAGAGGAATTTTCCCGGATCCAAACAGCCGCTGAAAGGATTAAAAATAATACAGATGTTTTACTAGTCATCGGCATTGGGGGTTCCTATTTAGGAGCAAGAGCGGCATTACAAATGCTTACCCATTCATTTTATAATGAACTCCCCAAGGATAAACGACAAACACCGCAAATTTATTTTGTTGGAAATCATATTAGTTCAACCTATGTTCAGGATTTGCTGGATTTATTGGATGGAAAAGATGTATCGATCAATGTAATCTCTAAATCGGGGACCACAACTGAACCGGCGATCGCCTTTAGAATTTTTAAAAAGTATATAGAAGAAAAATATGGCGTAGAAGAGGCGAGGAAACGCATTTATGCAACAACGGATAAGGAAAAAGGTGCACTAAAAACTTTGGCGGATGAGGAAGGCTACGAAACATTTGTCGTTCCGGACGATATTGGCGGCCGTTATTCTGTTTTAACAGCGGTAGGGTTACTGCCAATTGCAGTGAGTGGTGTTGATATTGAACAGATGATGATGGGGGCCCGTGCGGCAAGGGAGGATTTAAGTAAATCTGAACTTGCAGAAAACCCCAGCTATCAATACGCTGCCATTCGAAATATTTTATACCAAAAAGGGAAAACCATTGAAATGCTCGTTAATTATGAGCCTAGTCTTCAATATTTTTCAGAATGGTGGAAGCAGTTGTTTGGAGAAAGTGAAGGAAAAGATCAAAAAGGGATTTTTCCAGCATCAGCCAATTTCTCTACCGACCTTCATTCATTAGGACAATATGTGCAGGAAGGCCGCAGAGATTTATTTGAAACAGTACTATACATAGAAAAGTCACGGCAACAAATCGAAATAGAACAAGCGGCAAGGGACTTGGATGGACTAAATTACCTCGCCGGTAAAAGCATGGATTTCGTCAATCAAAAGGCGTTCCAAGGCACACTTTTAGCACATACGGATGGAAATGTGCCCAATCTAATTATTACGGTGCCGGAGATCAATGCATTTACTTTTGGATATCTTGTCTACTTCTTTGAAAAGGCATGTGCCATGAGCGGCTATCTATTAGGCGTGAATCCGTTTGATCAGCCTGGAGTGGAAGCCTATAAGAAAAATATGTTTGCTCTTCTAGGAAAACCAGGCTTTGAAAAGGAAAAAGAAGAATTAGAAAAGCGTTTAATGAACAATAACCAATAATTCGTCATTCATATCAATTGTAATCGAAGGGGAAGGGTAAATTAAAAACTCTTCTCTTTTTTTTATCCCAATCAACAGGAATCCCTCTTTTAATAATAATTCAACTCCACGTGAAAATGTTTTATCGCGGAATTCTTCTGTTGGGGTTACTAAAGCCAATCGTCGTTCTTTTGTAAGATTTAATAAAGAAAGAATAGGGGTAGATAATCCATGTGAATGAATACTTGTGACCATAATATAGCTTGACACAAGGTATGTTTCAATGAGTTCATCTGCACCAGCGCGACGCGCGTTGTTTACCTGTTCATGTGTTAAAATTTCAACTAGGCAATATATCATTGGATTAAGTCCCTTTATGGCCAGTAGTGTTAGGATGGACTGCATATCAGCTTCATGCTCATTCATATTTTGATCAGCAGTGATAAGGACAGTTCCTGCCTTTTCAATATTGGCCCGTTTTAAAGTTTCATCCTTTGTAGTATTTCCTTTTACAAAATACACGTTCCGATCAGCTAAAGGATTCTCTGTCAATGAATCATCAATTAAGACAATATGTAAAGTTGGATTGATGAAGTGGAGGTGTTGAATCGTATTTTTCGATCGCTCATTCCAGCCAACAATAATCATATGCTCCTTTCCTTTATAAGCAGCACTTCCTTCATGCAAAGCATCGAGCGTCTTAAAGATAGAGGTTGCTACTGTTACCATATAAAAAGTAACAAGGGAAGCCCCTATTAAAATCATAACGATGCCAACAGACCTGCCAATAACAGTTTCTGGAACATAATCACCATAGCCAACTGTAGCGGTCGTAACAACAACCCACCATATTCCATCGAAAATAGTCGGGAAGTTTTCAGGCTCAATAAAATGGATGGACACCCCAAAAGCAATAAAGACTATGCTAATAATTAGAAATAACCGTAAAATAATATTCATTTGCCTAAATCTATCAAAAAAACCGCGCAAAATCGGAACACTCCTTTAAAACCTATCTTATTCCTATTATTAACAAATTATTGAAAATTTATATTGACTAGCATTCGAGATGTGTTATATAATAAAATACAACAGTTGATATCTGTTATAATACAATATAAAGAGGAGAGAAATAAAGTGGAAAAGTATGAAATGGCATATTCGAACTATATTAGGAATTGTGAAAAGCATGGGATTGATCGAATCATTGATTTTAAAAAATTTATCGAATGGTTAACGTATGAGCAACTTGAAATGATGATAAATGAAGCCCATTAAGGAGTGGAAGAATGAAAAGTGATGTCAATGTGTGCATGATATACGTACTTTTGTCTAAATCATAAAATCGTCTGTTACTTTTTTAAAAAGAAACAGGCGATTTTTTTGCTTCTATAATAGCAGTGAGTGATGTATATTTAAAATATTCAAAAAACATTATACCTTTTTATAATTTTTATTGGGGGATTTTTTATTGAAAGCAATATTGATTGGAATTATAGCCTCATTCTTTTTTGCCTCAACTTTTATTTTGAACAGATCCATGGATTTGAGTGGGGGAAGCTGGATTTGGAGCGCATCTTTACGATACATATTCATGATCCCATTTTTACTCTTAATTGTTGGAATAAGGGGAAATATGAAGCCTATGTTTGAGGAAATGAAGAAAAAGCCATTTGAATGGCTGCTTTGGAGTACAATTGGCTTTGGTTTGTTTTATACACCAATTACATATGCAGCGGCCTTTGGTCCCGGCTGGCTTGTTGCTGGTACATGGCAGACAACGATCATAGCCGGGTCTTTACTTGTTCCTTTTCTTCAAAAAGAAAAAATACCAGTTAAAGAGCTGAAGTTTTCTTCCCTTATTTTAATTGGTGTTATTATTATTCAAGCACAGCAAGCCACACAGGTCGAATTAAGCTCCACACTTTTAAGTATCTTGCCTGTCATCATAGCCGCATTTGCGTATCCGCTCGGTAATAGGAAAATGATGGAAGTGTGTGATGGCAGATTGGATACCTTTCAGAGAGTATTGGGGATGACGATTGCCAGCCTTCCTTTTTGGTTTGTATTGTCAACAATAGGGTTGTTTATCCATGGAGCTCCCTCTAATAACCAGCTTTTCCAGTCGTTTATTGTAGCGATTTTTTCAGGGCTCATTGCTACGGTGCTGTTTTTTTATGCGACAGATCTAGCCCGCAAGAGCTCTCGCCTGCTCGCTGCCGTTGAGGCGACGCAATCCGGTGAAATTATCTTTGCCATCATTGGCGAAATGCTATTATTAGGTGCTGCAGTCCCAGGTGCTATCGCCCTTGTAGGACTTGGTCTTATCGTCCTTGGAATGATCCTTCATAGCTTATCTTCACAAAAGATTCAAATAAATAGTGACTAATGTCACTCTTTTTTTTCGTGAATTTGTATAACTTTAATATAGAATACTTAACTAGTTTCGAAGGATGGTAAGGATAATTTTTGAAGTGAAGTAAATAATTATCTTAGGGCTATGTTTAACATCGGAGGGGTAAACCATGGAACAAACAATAAACGAAATTTTAAAATTACTAAATCAAATGAATTCAAATATAATGAGCAAATTGCAAACAATTGAATCCAGGCTGGCAAGAATAGAAAAGATGGATAGCATCGAACATTATGTAAGTGTGAACCAAATAGATTTAACGGATATAAAAGAAATATTGGAACGCATTGAGGAAAGTAAATGTCTTCATGGAAATGGAGTGGATGTAATTGAAACATCCGCTGACTTTGTCGGTAAATTAAACAAACGATTGGATACGCAGCTCTTAAGAATAGCGAAAGTAGAAGAAGAAATTGAATTATTGAAGGAAAAGTAACAAGGAGGGACAGTCACAAATTGGACTAGTCCCTTCTTTTGTATTTAGTAGCTATTTCAGTTTTTTCGATTCCATTAATTTATAGATCATTGACATTGCTTCCGCTTTTGTCAATTTGCCTTTAGGGTTAAAGTTTCCGCTAGTAGGCGTGATCAATTTTTCGTTTGTAGCTTGTAATACTGCCGGTGCTGCCCAATCGGAAATCTTGTTTGCATCCTTATATGTCTTTTTGAGTTCGGCTTTTGGATCTTCAGGCGCATCTTTTGTTGATTTTTTCTTTTTCGTAAATTTAGACTTTGAGGCCTCTTGTTCAGCACCATTTAGGCTGATTGCCCTAGCTAAAAATGCAACAGCTTCTTCACGGGTTAACGTGTTCTTTGGCTCCATGACCATATATCCAGGAATATTGGACTCCTTCCCAAAAACAAGTCCATTCATTACACCTGCCATTAAATACCCAAGTTCATCTTGGCTATAGTCAATTTCTTTTATATCGGAGAAGACGCCAGTGTAATCTAGCGGTTGGAATCCAAGTGCTTTTGAAAGAAGCACCGTATAGTTGAGGCGGTCAATTGGCTTATCTAAACTTGTTAATAACTCTTTATCCTTCGTGTTTATTTCCGGTTGAATCACACCTTTATAAGCAAGTCCGAGTACTTCCTTTTTAGCCCAATGGTTTTTAAGACCGTAGTCTTTGTACACTAGACCGATAGCATACGTTCCAAAATCATCGAAGACTGCTGTTACCGTTTTATTTTGACTATTAACAACCCCGCCGATCGGAATCCATTTACCATAATTGTTTTTTAAAACAGCTAGGTTATAGCCTTCCATTGCTTTAGGCACAGCCCCTTCGTAGGCAAGCGTAATGTCCCCCCATGTACTTGGCTTTGCAATCAGACTTCCATTCGAATCGTCAATGATGAATTGCTGACTTAAAAACACATAATCATCAGATGGCTGCGGCTTTTCGCGAACATTAACGACAAATCTTTGGTCTAAGAGAATATGTTTAAAAGAACTAGATTCAGCTTTGACATTATCAGAGATATAAGTGCCTACAGGGAAACGAAGAATTAACTTATCCCCAAACATTTTTATATCTTTTCCACCAATAAAGTCTGTATAAAATTTGGCCTGGGAATGATCAACATGATAATAGTTTAATTCAATGTCGATTTTGCCACTTTCACCTTTAAAATTACTGTAGGAAGAGTCTTTAGAATCACGATTCTTTATTTCGATTGGTATCTTATAGCCTGTTTGTGTTTTTGTAAGTTTGGTATCAATATCGTGAATCGTATAAACATGTTCGTAAGACTTTTTCGTAATTCTTGAATGGCTGACTTTTGTATCAACATCAAAAACACCGTAGGGGATACCATTATACCCGAAGTTCGGTTTCGAATTATCCTTGTTATACCATAGGACAGTAAAGGTTAATTCATCAATCATGTTTGTACTTATGTTATTTGTCCTGGGATTATCTAAACGAATATAAAATCCGCTAGATGAATCAAAATAATAATGATACCCGTTTTCATCATTATATACATGCTCTGCATTACCAGTAGTGGCAGGTAATAGAAGCAGAGTTAAAGAAAGTAATAGAATTAATTTTTTAATCATAGTTGCGATATCTCCCCTCTCTAAATATGCCCTATGGTTATTTTAATATATAATGGAAACTATTTCTTCATTTTAAAGAAAAAAGAGTAAAGGAATATCCTTTACTCTTGAACGGCTTCTAAAACGACATCTACTAGTGCTACTCTTGAAGCGGTGCCGCTCGCTTTGATATTTTTAATTTCTAGTTTTTCAACACCTGTAATATCAACCTCAAACGAGATTGGCTCATCCCGCTTTGTTCCGGTCGTAATCGTCGCAAGCTCTTTGTTATCACCATAGAACTTAATAATGCCTTTTTCTGAATAACCAGGGTTGGAGTCGTCTACACCAACTAGCCCCTTAATAGATTTGAATTTATTGTCATATAGATGATAGGCAACAGAACTGCCGTCAAGAAAGGCGATAGAATTGATTGTGCTAAATTGTTGTTTTAACAACGTTATTTTTCCGCCGTCTTCCTCGGGCTCGAGATAGTCTTTGCCGCCATAACCGACAAACATGTACGTTTCACCATATATCGGATCTAGTTGGTAGATTCCCGTTGAAGGTCGATGGCTTTTTTCGGTCTGTCCGATCATAATCGTGTTGTTTACTCCATCCCATGTTACTTGTTTTCCAAATGCTTCCCCTATATCCCTTAGCGGTAAATAGGTCGTTCCGTCGATTAACAGCGGATCAGTCTTTAGATAAATAGGTTTCCCATCCAAAACAATATTGATAGAAGAAATAAACGCTTTAACATTTTTATAGTATGGTTCAAAAGCATCCACAGTAGATATCGTTGTTATGAAAAGTGTAGTCCCGACAATGCCCGTTGCCAACCCTTTTAAATATGATTTACGTCCCATAAGATATACGCCTCCTATTCTACTATATTATTTCTATACTAATTTTAAATATCCTTTAAAAATAAAAAGGACTGTCACATGCAGGGCATAATGACAGTCCTTCCTTAACTTCTCCAGCGGAGCAAATGTTTTTCAAGTTTGTGAAACAATGTCATGATCACAGTTACGATGAGGCCAATGAAGATAATACCAGTAATTACTTTTGTATAATTACCGTAATCTGTTGCTAACTTTACATAAAAACCGATGCCGGCTGAGGACCCAATCATTTCTGCGGCTGTTAACAAAATAAACGATAATACTAAACCGACCTGTACTCCTGAGAAAATCGAAGGCAATGCTGCCGGAATAATAATTTTAGTAGTCATTGTATATTGATTTAATCCAAGGGTTTGTGCAGATTTAATGTATCTTGAATCAATATTGGTAACACCATTTAATGTATTAAGAAAAATAGGCCAAAAAGCACCGATAAAGATGACAAAAGTTGATGACGCTTGAAACGAAGGAAGGATCGCAATTGCATATGGTATCCATACGATTGGCGGGATCGGAGATAAAACGCTGGCAATTGGTCTAATTACGAATTCAAGCCGTTTATTTGATGCTGTAAAAACCCCTAATGGAACTCCTAAAACAATGGCTAAAATCATTCCACTGGCTAATAGTTTAACGGATGCCACCAAGTGAGCAAGCAGTTCTGCCCCATCGGCTTTAAATTGACCTAGTACTGATTGCGGGGATGGATAAAGGAAATTCGACAAAAGTCCCAGCTGTTGGGTTAAAAGCTGCCAAGCAAGTAATAGTACCCCAATAATGATTATAATATCAGTCGTAGCTTTTCTCTTTTCATTGCCAACAAGTAAATTTTTCATCTTAATGCCTCCTAGTATTCTCCGGAAATAGCTTTTAATAGTTCGCGGCGAATCTTCGTATATTCTTCCTCTTGATCGATATTGAATCTGTTTCTTGGTCGTTTAAAAGGGATGGCAAGATCCTCTTGGATTTGACCGTCATGAAGAACTACAACCCGGTCCGATAGAAAAATAGCTTCATCTATATTGTGGGTGACAACGAGGACGGTTTTCTTTGTTTCCCCTTCTTCCCAAAGGTTTAATAGCAGGTCTTGAAGCTGATTTCTTGTGATTTCATCAACGGCACTAAATGGTTCATCCATTAAAAATACTGGGGCATCAAGGATAAACATCCGAGCGATGGCAACCCGTTGTTGCATTCCGCCGGAAAGCGCAGATGGAAAAGATTTTTGCGCTTTTTCATCTAAACCGACTTTTTCAAGAATTTGAATCGCTTTTTTTGTAATTACTTCTTTTGGTTCTTTCGACTTTTGTTTTAGGGCAAAGGTAATATTTTCGAGCACCGTCATCCAAGGGAATAGGGAGTAGTTTTGGAATACTACTCCACGGTCAAGACCAGGCCCTGTAATCTCGCTATCATTAATTTTTACCGCACCTGAAGTTGGAGTTAATAAGCCAGATGCTAAATTAAGAGTTGTAGATTTACCGCATCCAGACGGGCCAATTAATGAAACAATTTGACCCGCTTGGATAGTAAGGTTTAAGTTTTTTAAAGCATATTGTTCTGTTTTGTCGTATTTGACATTAATATCTTCAAATAGTATTGTACTCACTTTTATCCCATCCTTATCCTATAGGTTGTTTTCTTGAAAACGTACTAGTAACTCTTGATAGAAAGGATCATTTGGTTCAGCTGCTATTAACTGATCCAGTGCTTCTTTGTAAGTTTCAACATGAATAAGATCTGAAATATCTTTCTCTTCTTTTAAATAACCGATATTAACCATCGTGTCTCTCATTGAAAGAATCGCTTTTTTATTAGGGTCGGCACTTTGATCCACGTAGCCGCCGTAAATATCTTTTTCAATAATTTCAAGATCAACATCTACATATTTTTTGATATCTTCGATTGCTTTTTGTTTATTGGCTTCATCTTTTTCAAATCTTTCTGCTTTAATGATCGCTTTTAAAAATTTAACATATTTTTCATGATTTTCGTCAAATCTCTTTTCGTCTGCAATAATGCGGCAGCAAACATGATTTTCAGCATACTCTTGTGAATACTTAACAATCTCTAATCCTTCTTGTTTTGCTTTTTCAACAAATGGAGCCCATACTACACCGGCATCCACTTCCCCTTTTTTAACTGCCATAATTACATCGGCTGGTGAGTTCATTTCAATAATGGTTACATCTTTTTCATAATCAATTCCAGCTTCATATAATGCTCCACGCAAAATAACATCACCAGTAGCAAGCTTAACAGTAGCAACCTTTTTTCCTTTAAAGTTGTTAATATCCTGAAGCTCATGTAATAAGTTAGGCTTTGAGACGACCCCTGCACCAGTTCCCATTTGACCGCCTAGGAACACAATATCGGCACCTTGCTCTTCAAAAGTAAGTGGCGCTGGAGTCCCGAATGTGCCGACATCTAATTTTCCAGCTATTACTGCATTGATTCCTTCTCCACTATTTGAAAATGGATGAAATGTAGCATTTAATCCTTCTTCTTTAAAATAACCTTCTTCTTGTGCGATATAATACAAGCTATGCCCTGTTGTTGGTAAGTGACCGATAGCAAAGTCTATCAATTCTTGGCTTTGATTATTATTTTCTGCTTGTTCTGTTGGGGGCTGTGTTGTATTAGCCGTATTCTCTGCACTGTTACATCCTGCTAATCCTATTGTTAATGATAATGCTGTACCTAAAACTACTAATCTCTTTTTCATAATGATAGATCGTCCTCTCGATTATTTTCTGAAACTAAAAAACCTCTTCCCAAGGAAGAGGCAAAAAATCGACTCTTCCTTATCTTCTAACAAGTTATACAACTTGTTACTGGAGTTAGCACCTTTTGCATGGCTGCAAGGTTGCTGAAGGATCATAGAGCCAGTCTCTCCCCTTCTCTGGATAAGGTATCCGTTTCGATATTTGGTTGTTTTTGTTATGATTGTGATTGTACGGGAGGAAAGTATACTTTGTCAATAAGGATTATTAGAAATTTTAAAATTTTATTTTTTTGAAAAAGCAGTTGCCAAACATTGAAGTTAATGATAGAGTTAAGGACATAATTTTAAAAAAATAAAATATTTGAATTTTTACTTATCCAGAGTGGTGGAGGGAAAGGCCCTATGAAACCACGGCAACCCCATTCTTTTAATAAGATGGAAGGTGCCAATTCCTACTGATGAATCGTCAGCAGTAAGATAAGTGAGGGACTCATAAATGTTGTAGTGGTCTTTCCTTATCTTGAGGAAAGGCCACTTTCGTTTTATAGGCATAGTTTCCATTAAGGAAAAATTGCAACAGTTTTACACATATTAAACTAACTAAACAGATATGAAAGGTGGATTTACTATGAGTTTAATTAAATATGAGGAAAATGGAAAAATTGGAACCATTACATTAGATAATGATAAGCAGCGTAATGCGCTATCGCTTGAATTGATAAGAGAACTGGATGCAAAGTTAACTGAAATTGCAAATGAAAGAAAAATAAATGTTGTTATTATCCAAGCAGAAGGAAAAGTGTTCAGCTCCGGCCATAACCTTCGTGAGATTGACGGTGCACCAGTTGAAGATGTTGCAAATCTATTTGAAGAGTGCCAAGCCTTAATGGAAAAGATCAGAAATATTCCACAAGTTGTCATTTCAAAGGTGCATGCTATTGCGACAGCAGCGGGTGCGCAATTGGTAGCGGCATCTGACCTAGCGATCGCAAGTGATAATTCATTATTTGCAACCCCTGGAACATTAATTGGCCTATTCTGTCATACACCGGCTGTTTTCGTAAGCCGTAACCTTGATCGCAAGAAGGCTGCGGAGCTTCTATTTACAGGCGATTTCATCACAGCAGAAGAAGCGAAGATTCATGGGTTAATTAATAGAGTGGTACCGCTTGAAAAGTTAGATGAAGAAACTGAGAAGTTTGCAAACTCCGTTGCTCGTCATAGTTTGGCAGTTTTAGAGGCTGGTAAAAAACAATTATATACACAGCTTCAAATCACTAACGATTTTGATGCCTTAACATACAGCTCTGATGTGATGGTGAAAAATAGCCAAAAACCAGATGCAGTAGAAGGTATACGTGCATTTTTAGAAAAAAGACCAGCAGAGTGGTCAGACCGCTAAGAAAAAACGAAGGGAGAAATGTTACGATGACTACTACAAGTGCAAAAACTGAAAATCCATATTTATATGGCTGGGCATCTACTGATGAAATAAGAGAATATCGCAGAAATAATAAATCAACAAAGAAAATTGATAAACGAGTTACTTTAAAAGAGGCAGTAAGCCGTAGGGTTAATCAAGGGGATTATATTGTATTTAGCGGCATGGGCTCGGTCCGCAACCCAATGGCTGCTGTATATGAGATTATTCGTCAAAATATCGGTGACTTAACCGTTGCGGCAAAGGGGTCACAGCATGACTGGCAGCTGTTGGCAGCAGCTGGGTTAATAACAAAAGCTGAAATTGCCTATGGCTTTGGGGATGAAATTCGTGGCCTTTGCCCAGCATCACGCCGAGCAGTAAAGAACGGAACTTTGGAGATTCTGTCCGAAATGACAAATGCCGGCTTCCAATGGCGTTTTTCAGCTGCTGCAAGAGGAATTCCATTCTTCCCATCAAGAACAGCACTTGGAACTGACACTCTTCATTATAGTGGGGCGAAAGTAATTGAAGACCCATTTAGTGGTGAAAAAATAAACTTATTACCTGCATGCTATCCTGATGTAGCCATTATCCATGTCCACCGTGCTGACAAATATGGAAATTGCCAAATAGACGGAAATATTACGCTTGACGTGGAACTAGCACATGCAGCAAAAAAAGTGATCATTACAGCTGAAAAAATTGTGTCAGACGAAGAAATTCAAAAACGACCTGATTTAACAAAAATTCCATACTTTGTTGTTGATGCAGTAGTTGAAGTACCGTATGGATCCCATCCAAACCAAGTTCCATACCAATATTCATTCGATGAAGATCAATGGATGGAATGGTTGAAGGCTTCAGCAACAGATGAAGGGGTGCAGGAATACTTAGACCAATATATCCGCTCAACTAAAGATCATTATGAATACCTAGAAAAAGTCGGCGGCCTTCGGAAACTGCGCGAGCTTGAAAATATCGAAAATGGAACACTACCACATCCAACCGTATCTACAAGGGGGGCAATAAAATGACAACAACTCAAGCAAAACAAACAGCAACTGCTGCTGACAGAATGATTATTGCAGCCGCAAAAGCTTTAGAGGATGATAAAAGTGTCTTCGTAGGGACAGGGATGCCGTTATTAGCAGGTATTTTTGCTCAAAAAACACATGCTCCCGGATTATTAACGGTCTATGAAGGTGGCGGTATTGGCGGCACGCCATCACAACGTCTACCTATTCAAGTTAGTGAATCAATGACATTTGAAAATGGTACGATTGTCGGTTCAATGGATTATGTGATGAGCTTAGCACAAGCAGGTTTCATTGAATATGGATTTTTAGGTGGAGCCCAAATTGACGCTTACGGCAATTTAAATTCAACATTAATCGGGACATGGGAGGACACAAAAGTACGTCTTCCTGGTTCTGGTGGAGGAGCAGATATCGCTTCATTTTGCTGGAGAAATATCATTTTAATGCTCCAGGATAAGCGTAAATTCGTTGAAAAGCTTGATTTCTTTACAAGCCCAGGCTACTTCCGAGGACCGGGTGAGCGTGAGAAGCATGGACTGCCGAAAAATACTGGCCCATATCGTGTCATCACGCAATTAGGTGTCTACGGTTTTTCAGAGGAAACAAAACGGATGAAGCTGCTTCACTTATACGAAGGCGTTACATTAGAAGATGTTCAAGAAAACAGCAGCTTTGAAATCGAAATCGATCCAAACTGGAGCTATATTCCTGAGCCAACTAGCGAGGAACTTGAGATTCTACACAAAATAGATGCAACAGGAATCGTGTTAGGGAAAAACTAATTGGAGTTGCTTCGACTGAAACATAAAAAGGAAGCCCAAACGTAAAATAGTTTGGGCTTCCTTTAATTTTGGTTAAATTCATGTTTTATCCATAACCCAACATGATGGCTCCTTCGTTTGATTACTGATAACTAGGATTTATCCTCACCAAAAGGGACACCGCGCCTGTTTGAATATAGATAACTTGATTTTATCCTCACCAAAAGGGGCACCGCGCTTGTTTGAATATAGATAACTTGATTTTATCCTCACCAAAAGGGTTTCTGTGCTTGTTTGATTATAGATAACTCGATTTTATCCTCATCAAAACGGGACCAGAACTGATTTGATTAATAATAGCGCACTAATTTACTATTTAATAAATCTCCGAATCCCTTCTGAAATCGAATCCGTCAAAATCACTAACAGCACATAACAAATTAAAAACAACGTTATATCAGAATAATGGAACCAGCTCATACTCAGCTTGAAAGCTTGACCTAATCCTCCTGCTCCGACAAAGCCGACAACAATGGTTGTACGGATAATAACTTCCCATCGATATAGAATATAGGTGATAAACTGGGGAAGTACAGTTGGGATGACGCCATAAATAAACATTTGTACTTTACCAGCACCGGAAGAGGCTAGACTCCGTATTGGTCGCGTATCAACATCCTCAATAACCTCTGCACAAAGCTTGCCTAATATACCGAAGTTATGCAGCGCCAAGGCAATAGCCCCAGGTAGAATGCCTGGTTTAAAAATAAAGATAATAATCATTGCCCAAATTAATTCTGGAACCGATCTTGAAAAAATATAACAACCACGAATAAGTCCATACACTATTTTTCCATACCATTTTCTTGACAAGGTCAATGTTCCATTGGCCACATTTCGGGCAGCCGGAACCACCGTTAATACCATAATAATGACCGAAAATCCAATGGCCATAATACTCATTTGCAATGTTTCAACTGAAAGCTTTAATGCCTCGAGCCAGCTTTCCTTACTTAAAAAGGCGGGATGTTCTTCCCCTACACCAGCCAATCCATTGAAAAATTCCTTCGTATATACCAAGTTTTCCTCTGAAAACAAATCAAATAGACTGGCATCTTCTCCAACAAAAATGAAAAGCCAAGAGCTAAGAACAAGGGCGAAAATTAACAAAACGGAGAGCTTAATAACACCGATTTTGGCTGGTCGCCTAAGATTTTTTTCGTTTTTCATGCTACCAACCTCTTTCGTAAAACTTGGCTCCAAAAATCAATCAGTAAAACTAGGGCAATTAAAAAGAACATGAATGTCCATACTTCATCGTATTTTAAATCATTAAGTGACAGTTGAATTTGGTAACCAAGGCCTCCTAAACCGATAAAACTCATAATTGCTGATGAACGGATCGCACACTCAAAACGATACATAACATAGCTGACCATTCCACCAGCAGCTATCGGAAAATACCCGTACAACAATATTTGCAGGCGTGAGGCACCGCTCGCTTTTAATGCTTTGATTGGTTCTTCAGGAATGTCATTTAACATATCAGCAAAAATCCTTCCTAAGATGCCGCCATAGGGAATCGCAATTGCAAAAATAGCTGCAAATGGAGATAATCCGAATGCTGCTACGAACAACCAAGCCCAGATAAGTTCATGAATTGCCCGCATAAATCCTAAAATCCCCCGGAAGGACGTGATGAACATCGCTTTACTGTAGGGTTTCGAAGCAACAACACCAGAGCCCAACACACCGAACACAACACCGAACAAAACGGCTAGTGACATTCCGGCCGTAGCATAAGCCAATGTTCTCCAGGAAGAAGTGATCGCTAAATTAATAATTTCCGGAGAAAAATCTGGTTTGATCATTCCTTCAAGGATTTGCATGGTGGTTGCTTTTCCGCCGGAATGTAGAAGGTCAGATCCCCATTCTACAGAAAATAAGCTCCAAGCAAATACAATGATCATTATAATTGTTAAGGTCGTCTTTTTATGGAATGGAGGTTTCGTATGCATCATCTCTCGGGCTCCATTAAATCATAAAGATCTGTTAACATATGTTCAGTTACTTCATTAATAGGAAGATCAAAGAAAATCCTTCCTGCCCTTAACGCGATAATACGGTCAAAATATTTCGTAGCCAGTTCAACTGAATGCAAGCTAGTAATTAAGGTTTGGTTTTCTTCTCCTGCTAATTGGACAAGCTTCGAAATAATATCGTCAGCACGGGCCGGATCTAGGGAAGCAACTGGTTCATCTGCAAGAATAATTTCCGGCCTTTGCACTAATAGGCGTGCAAGTGCGATACGCTGTTGCTGCCCGCCGGAAAGATTGGCTGTTTTTTCATATATTTTTTCTAATAGCCCGACTCTTTCCAAGGCATGAATAGCCATATTTTTATCTTGTGGAATAAAAAATGATAGGGCTGATCTGAAAAAGCCCCATTCACCTAACCGTCCTGCAAGAACATTATGAATAACCGGCAAGTTAGGTACTAGATCAAACTGCTGACGAATAATGCCTAACTTACGTGACAGTGTTTTGCCTGCCTTATATTGGGAAGACGTCATCCCATCAAGCCAATATTCTCCGCTATCAGGTTGAATAATCATCGCTAAGATATTTAATAATGTTGATTTACCGGCACCGCTTGGACCGATTAATGCGATTCGTTCACCCTTATGGATACAAAGAGAAAGGGAGGATAGAGCCCTATTCTCCCCGTACTTTTTTTCGATATTTTTTAAAACGAATTGTTCGTTTTGAAATGCCATGCTTTCACCTTCTACTTAATAATGCCTAATTCCTTTGCAACCTTTTCTATAGCAGCATAATTTTCATTTTTTGTTTCGATAAATTTATCTGTGGCAAATAAGTCAAGAATGTCCTTTTGCTCTTCATTCATTGAAAGAAGTGCTTCTTTTAGTTTATCTTTAGTACCTTCCCCGTATACTTCATCGACATTGCCTACAACCCAATGATAATCATAGTACGGTGGTGTTGTATAAAAAACTTTTACTTTATTCACATCAACTTTGCCTTCTGCTACAGCTGTTTCCCAAACTGCTTCATTTAACGCACCTGTTTGGAAAGCACCAGATTCAACTAATTTATATGTTTTATCATGTGATCCAGAATAGTTAGGCATACCATCAAGGTCTTGATTAGGATTTATTCCTGCTTCTTCCATAAAGTAACGTGGCATTAAATGACCAGATGTTGAACTCTCACTTCCAAACGTGAAGCTTAAACCTTTTAAATCGTCTAAGCTATCGATTTGTAGATCATTTTGAGCAATAAATACTGAATGGAATTGTTCATCACGTGGTCTTTGAACGATTGCTTCAGCCTCTGGTACAACATTTCGAACCTGAACACCAGTTAGTCCGCCAAACCAGCCTAATTGAATTTCGCCACGCTGAAAAGCGGTGATTAGTGCGGCATAATCAACGGATGGTACATATTCAACCTCAAGTCCCGTTTTTTCACTAAGATATTCCGCCATCGCACCAAAGCTTCTATTTAAATCTGAGGCATTTTGATCAGGGATTGCTCCAATTTTTAATACTTGTTTTTTGGCTGCAGTATTTGCTTCCGGAGTAGTTTTGCCTTCTTCATTTTTATCGCTGCCACCGTTTCCACCACATGCAGTTAAAGCTATCATTAATAATATGGAAAAAATAGCAAGTAATGTTTTTTTCATAGTTATTCGCTCCTCTATAAAAATAATTCATGGTGAATATCAAAAATTATTATAGAAGGAAGAAAAGAAAACGTAAAGTAATTAAACTTATAAGAATAGTATTAATATTTTTAAGTAGCACTTATAAATTTTAAATATAATGTTAGCTGTTACCTAAATTTTGATATAATTTCTGGTAAGTATTAAGATTGAAAAATCAATAGTTGGAGGAAAAAAAATGAACTTAAAAAAATGGCGCATTCAATTTGGAGTTTTATTAGTAGTATTTTCTTTAGTAGCATTGACCGCTTGTGGTCAACCAAAATTTGAAGCTACCTATGATTGGCCTATGGCGGATTTCTCTTTTACTAATCAAGATAATCAACAACTTGGCCTGTCAGATTTAAAAGGAAAGGTCTGGCTTGCGAACTTTGTTTTTACTAATTGTGATACTGTATGTCCGCCAATGACAGCCAATATGGCGAAGCTTCAAAAACAAATGGCCGATGAAAAAATCAATGCGGAAATAGTATCTTTTAGTGTGGATCCAACAAGAGATACTCCTGAAACATTAAAAGAATTTGCAAGTAAATTTCAAGCTGACCATTCAAACTGGAACTTTCTAACTGGGTATACAGAAGAGGAAATAAAAGCAATCGCCAAATCATCATTTAAAACATTAGCAGAAGCAGAACCAGGTACAGATCAATTCATTCACAGTACAAAAATCTTTTTAATTAATCAAGAAGGCATTGTCGTAAAAGGTTATAATGGACTAGAAGTTCCTTATGAGGAAATTATTTCTGACTTAAAAGCTATAACGAAATAATAAACAGTAGTAAATTTATTCACTGTTAGTAATATGATAAACCTTTATTTTATAACTAGTTTCCAAATGGAAGCTAGTTTTTTTATTTTCATAGAAAAATATTTTTTCAAGTAAATTTGATCAAATATTGAAGAGATTCTTGAAAAAATTTCGTCTTTTTTGTGAAGGAGATGTGAAAGAAATGTGAAATCTTGTCAATTTTTGATATTGTGTGATATTTATCACATGTTTTTTGTTTCTTTGGAATTAAGATAGGGTCGTAATCTTAACAAACATCCTGAAAGGGGGGGACAAGATGAAAAATGCAATTATAATCTTTTTTGTTTTCGCATTAGTGGGATTTGGTGGTGGCTATTTATTTAGTCAATCGGGTTCACAAGAACAAGCTACAGCACCAGATAATGCGGCAACCGAACAAACTCAAAATACAGCCGATGATGAAAAAGTGGAAGCACCTGCACCAGCTGTATCTCCAGAAGGAGAGATTTTCAATCAGAAAGGTTGCCTTGCTTGCCACTCTGTAGAAAATCTTGGTTTACAAGGTGGAGCTACAGGTCCTGACTTATCACAAGCATATGTGAATGTTGAAGGAAAGCATGGAAAACCAATTAATGAATTCTTAAAAGAACCAACATCAGCGGTAATGTCATCAGTGATCGGTGGTAACCCATTGACAGATGATGAAATAAATAAAGTTGTTGAAGCTTTAAAAATTGCTAGTGAAAAATAATAGGAGGTGCGTTTAATGAAAAAAGGTATTATCCCTGCCATAACTGGTTTAGTTGCCGGTGTATTGGCATCAACTGTTTTCTTCGCACAGACGGAAGTCGGTCCAAGACCGGTTGCCAACACATCTTCAACAGTAAAATCAAATGCTGAAAAGGTTTATGTGCCATTTGGTGAAAAAGACGAATATTATTTATTCGCATCTGGTGGTCACTCAGGACAATTGTTTGTTTACGGTGTACCATCAATGAGACATATTCGTACAGTACCTATCTTCTCTCAAGATTCAGCAACAGGATATGGCTGGTCTGAGGAATCGAAAAAGCTTATGGGGAACTATACATGGGGTGACTTCCACCATCCAGCGTTCTCAGAAACAAAAGGTGAATATGACGGTAAATATATGTTTGCAACTGACGTAGCAAATAGCCGTGCTGCAGTAATGGATCTTAAAACATTTACTGTAAAAGATATTATTGAAGTACCAAATACGAGTGGACCACACTGTGCGGCATTCGTTACTGATAATTCAGAGTATATCTTCTTACCAACACGTTTCTCTGTGCCGCTAGGCAGTGCTTATGCGTCATTAGACGAATACAGCCAAAAATATTATGGAGTTATGAGTGCTGTTCAATTTGATGAGCAAAAACAAAAACTCGGAGTTTCTTGGCAAGTTGCACTTCCACCATGGAGCTATGACTTATCAGATGCTGGTAAAGGTCCTTCACATGGTTGGGGTGTAATCACAACTTATAATACGGAAGAAGCAACAACTACAATGGAAATCAATGCGTCTCAAGCAGACCGTGACTTTATTGTGCTCTTCAACTGGCAGGAACTTGAAAAGATGGTTGCAGAGGGAAATTATGAAGAAGTTAATGGTGAAAAAATTGTCTTCCCTGATAAGAACAAAGGTGGAATCTACTTAGTACCAGTTGCTAAATCTCCACACGGAGTTGACGTAACACCAGATGGAACAAGATTTATCGCTTCAGGTAAACTTGCACCATCAATGACAGTATTTTCATTTGAAAAAGCATTTAAAGCTATCGAAAATAAAGATTTTTCTGGCGAAAAATATGGTATGCCTGTATTAAACTATGATTCTGTAATGGAACGCGAAGTAAACCCTGAAAATGCTCTTGGTCCGCTTCATACACAATTCGATGATAAAGGAATGGCTTACACAACAATGTTCATTTCTTCTGAAATCGTTAAGTGGGATCCTAACACAGGGGAAACATTAGACCGTGTACCTGTTCAATATTCACCAGGTCACTCAGTTGCTGCGGAAGGTGACTCAGCTTCACCAGATGGTAAGTATATTATTGCATTGAATAAGATTGCGAAGGATTCTTACTTATCTGTTGGTCCTTCACACCCTGAATCCATGCAGTTAATCGACTTAACTGGACCTAAGATGGAAATTATTCAATCTGCGCCAGTTAACCCAGAGCCACACTATGCACAAATGATTAAAGCAGATAAGATTAAAACAATTACAGTCTATGATAAAGATCCATCAAATCCTGATGCAGTATATAGCCAGGATCAAACAAGAATTGAACGTAACGGTAAAAAAGTGGATGTCTACGGTATTGCAATGCGTTCAAGATTTATCTTTGATGCAAAATCTGAGCGTCCAGACGTTATTGAAGTAAATGAAGGCGACGAAGTAACGATTCATTTAACAAATATCGACTTTGACCAAGATATTACACACGGCTTTGCTATTAACAAATATGATCTAAACTTCGAAGTACAGCCTGGACAAACAGAAACAATTAAATTTAAAGCTGACAAAGCTGGAACATATCCACTATATTGTACAAACTTCTGTTCAGCGCTACACCAAGAAATGAATGGTTATTTATTAGTTAAACCAAAAAATTAAACAGATAAGGGAGTACTTTATAGTACTCCCCTCTTTTTAAAATAAGTTATGGGGTGATGGGTATGTCTAAGAAGCTATCTGTACCTTCTATGGCATTATTAATTATTGCAGCAGGATTATTTGTTACTTCTATCTTCTTTCCGTGGTGGGGAATGAAATTTTTTGCGCCACAATATCCAGAGGGGCTCGATATTATTGTGTATCCATATAAATTAGAAGATGCAAACGATGTATCGATCATTAATGGTTTAAATCACTACATCGGCATGAAAGAATTTAGTGAAGAAAACTTTCCTGAATTAAGCTATTTATCTTACATTATCGGCGGATTAGCCTTATTAACATTAGTTGTTGGGATTTTACGTAACAAAAAATTATTAATGGGATTAATTGGTTTATTCGTCATCGGCGGCGCTTTAGGTGTTTATGATATTCATCGCTGGCTGAAAAGCTATGGAACAAATTTGGACCCAATGGCTCCAATTGATGTACCACCATTTGTTCCACCAATCATTGGAGAGAATACAATTGCTAATTTTGTAACTCATAGTTATTTTACAACAGGGTTTTTTATGATTGGGATTGCATTTATTCTAATGATTATTCCATTATGGAAGGATAGAGCGCAATGAAAATCCAAGCCTTTGTCATTGTTGGATTTTTATTCTTTTTACTTGGAAGCAATGCCGGTTATGCCGAAGAATCGCTTCAAGATCTAATTGATCAAACCCCTGAGAATGGTACGCTTCAACTTGAAGATAAAACCTATGAAGGGAATATTGTTATTTCTTCACCAATTACCATCATTGGCACGAAAGAAACCGTTATAAAAGGCGAGGGGAAAGGGAATGTCATCACTGTAAAAGCTTCTAATGTTACCTTGAAAAACTTTTCGGTTATAAATAGCGGACATGATCGAAATTCAGGGGAGGAATATGCAGGCATTAAGCTTATGAAAGATGGGAACATTGTTGATCAAATAAAAATCACCGATTGTTTTCATGGTGTTTATTTAAGCCAATCCCATCACAATAAAGTTAGTAATGTGACGGTTATTGGCAAAGAAAATGGTGAGATCGGTGGACAAGGGAATGGCATTCAACTTTATTATTCTCATCAAAATGAATTGGTAAATAATTATATTGAAGGAACACGTGATGGAATTTTCTTTGATTATTCCCATGAGAATATTTCAAAAGGAAATGAAATACAGCATACTAGATATGGGTTGCATTATATGTACTCAGATAGAAACAAATTTACAAAAAATAGATTCAGCTATAATATTGGTGGAGCAGCCATCATGGAATCTAGGGGAACGATTTTAGAAAACAACCAATTTATCTTAAATCAAGGAACACGTTCATACGGACTCTTGATGCAATCAACGAATGACACAGTTATAACTAAAAATCTCTTTTTTCAAAATCAACGAGGCATCTATTTTGACCAATCTCAAAAAGCGATTGTCAAAGATAATGAATTTTTACAAAACCAGATAGGTGTTGAAGTGTGGGCATCTTCTGCAGACCAAGTATTCAGCGGCAACAGATTTTCAAATAATATCGCTACCGTGCTGACATTTGGCGGGAAAGATAATAATCAATGGTCTGAAAATGGCAAAGGAAACTATTGGGGGAATTCTATTTCAGTGCTTGACCTCGATCAAAATGGAATCGGTGATTACCCTGTTGAATATAAATCCTCGCTTTATCAATTGGTAGAGGATAATGAATTAGCATATTTATTTTTAAAAAGTCCGGCGATAAAAGTTTATGAAAAAATGAATGAAGTGTTAAATAAAAAAGAAGTCATGGTTACCGATCAATTTCCTTTAGTGGAAAAGGGAACAATAAACGAAAATAATAATCTCTATATTATTATTTTGCTATTAATGGTTATATTAGGTAGTGTTTACTGGAAAAGAAAAAGGAGAAGAGCGTAATGAATTATATTTGGAAGGAATGGAAGGAGCAATCGAGGGGTAAAGGGATTTGGCTAGCACTTCTTATGGTCATTCTTTTATCAATTTTTATTTTACTAGAGGCACGTACATTACCGTCTGAGCATGGTTTTACTGTTTTTCTTCTTTCTTTATATGAAATGAATATCTTTATTTTACCGTTATTAAGTATTTTTATTGCATCCTTTTCGATCATACAAGAAAAAGAGTTAAAAACGTTAATGATCTTAACGACGAAAAAGGAATCGTTTTTAAGCTTTTTATTTAAAAAGAGTATAGCTGTTCAATCTGTCATTTTAGGCGTTTTTATTGCTTGGTACTTTGTGTTTGCGGTAGTTATGAAATTTTTCTTCTATTTTAATGTTAGTCATTTTATGGCTTTTCTAATGTCAGTGATATTTTTAATTATCATTTTTAATCAGATTGGCTTATTCTTGGGCAGTATTTGCAATACTAGAATGCAGTTGATCGGTGCTAATATTTTTACATGGTTTTTATTTGTGTACCTAGCAGATTTATTATTTTTATATCTTCTGCCATCCGTAACCTATGATAATGTACAACTATTTTCAGTCTTTTTCTTTTTAGATCCGATTCATGCCATTCCGTTCTATTTGGAAACATCATTAGGAGTATTTTCGACAGATCACATGTCTCGCCTAATGGAAAAAATGGTTTGGGCGTCTCCTGTCATGTTTATTGTTATTGATGTCATTGTCTGGGTGGCTCTTTCTTTCGTATTCAGTATTTTATTAAAAGGAAAGGGTGATAGAGTATGATCGAAATCCGTGATGTATCACATTCCTATCAGAAAAAAAAGGTTTTAGATTCAGTTAGTCTCATTGTCGAAAAAAATGAATTATGTGCATTAGTCGGCAGAAATGGTGCTGGGAAATCTACGCTGATTCATTTAATGCTGGATCTTTTGCCTTTAAAAACTGGGACGATTCAGTTGAATGGAATTCCGGTACAAAAGCCGGGTTGGAAAAAGACCGTTTCCTATTTACCTGAGAAATTTCAGCTTTATCCGAATTTAACTGGTGAAGAAAATTTGCGTTTCTTTGCTTCTTTAGAAGATGGTACAGTTGATGAGGACAAATTAGAGGAAAAGCTAAAGCTTGTTAGGTTGTGGGAAGATCGGAAGGAGCAAGTTTCCGGCTATTCCAAGGGGATGCTGCAGCGTCTTGGACTTGGGATTATGCTTTATTTTGATACAGAGCTATTAATACTAGATGAACCGACAAGTGGTTTGGATCCAATCGGCCGCATTGAGATTTTATCAATCTTAAAATCATTAGAAAATAAAACGATCTTGCTTTCTTCACACCATATTGATGAAATCAACCAAATTTGCTCCCATGTAGCCTATTTAAAAGATGGGAAAATGGAAAAATACACGGTAGAAGAATTTGAAACCAAAATCTTAAATGAAGGAGTTCTTGCATGAAAAAAATAGTAACGTTTTTAATGGGATTGTTTGTACTAGCGGGTTGTAGTGGCGGCGGAAATTATAATGTTGAGGTTGCCGAAGCACCGGTTTATAAACCAGATCACACTCCAGCGGCCGTTTCGTTTAAAATTTCAGAGGGAGAAAAAGCAGCTGAAGGTTTAGAGGTTAAGGCCTTATTTGAAATGGAAAAGATGGACCATGGTTCAATTGAAGTAACCCTACAAGATGAAGGGGAAGGTCTTTATGGTGGTGAAGTCGCGCTGCCTATGGGTGGAGACTGGCAGGCTTTATTAACGATAAAAAATGGAAATAAAACAGCGGAACAGCTTGTGAAATTTACGGTTGAAGAACCTGTTGCGACGGTGACAACATTACCGGAAGGTGTAGTTGCTACAGTAAACGGGGAAGAAATTAGTGATGAAGATATTAAATTTTATGAGGCTATTAATACGATTCAAATTGAAATGTATCGTGAAGCTGACAAAGCTAAATATCAAGGTAAAGAGTTAGAGGAAGCTATGAAGTACTGGGATGCCCAGGTCGCAGCGGCTAAAAACAAAAATACATTATTAACTCAAGTTATTCGTCTGCGAGCTATGGCCTTATTAGCAGAAGAAAAGGGTCACAAAGCCTCTTCTGATGAAATTCAAGCAAAATTAAATGAAACGAAAAATTCATACAGAAATAGCGAAGTAGCCGGGAAGTTGATCAAAGAATATGGGGAAGAAAAGTTTTGGTCTATCCAAGAAAAACAACAGAAATCGATCGTGCTAGTGTCAAAGGTTCAGCAGGATGTAATGAATAATGTGAAAGAAGCAAATCCTAAAGCGGAATCAAAAGAGATTAATATGTTAGCAGAAAAGAAATATGAAGAACTATTAGTTTCACAAGTTGGAACATTAGATATTAAATTGAATAAATCATAATCGGAAGCAGGTGATTCGACTTGCTTCCGATTTTTTTTGTGCCTGTCCCCACTTGCCAGTTGGTACAGTTTTATAAACGTTCATAATTAATAAAGAAAATTGTGAGATTTATCACGATATAAATACTGTGTAAACAGTAAAATTACAGAGAATTAGCCTATTTGAAACGGGGGAATAGACGAATGCAGTATTTTTTTGCACCAGGGACTTGGCTCATTAATAAGTTTAAGTATTCAGGGAAATTTTTCATTCTAGGTGTAATTGTTCTTATTCCGTTAGTATTACTTTCTTATTTTTTGTTTTCAGAAATAAATAATAGTATAGAGGCGGCAGAGGAAGCTGTCGATGGTGCAAAGTATAATAATGAATTAAAGACATTTTTACAATATATGCAGCAGCATCGTGGTACGGCGAATGGCTATTTAAATGGTGACCAATCCTTTAAAGAAAAACTAATTGAGATTCAAAAGAAAATAGATGATACGATAACAACTATTGACAATATTGATCAAGAGGTTGGAAGTAGGCTTAAAACTACCAAGGCATGGACTGATATTAAGAATAAGTGGATCAGTGTCTCCAAAAATGTATATAATATGAAGGCGCCTGAAAGCTTTGCTCTTCATACCGAGATTACATATGAAACAATGGAATTAATAAAAGATGTCGCTGATTCTTCAAAGCTTAAAGTTGTACCTCAGTTAGATGCAAGCTATTTAATGGAGTCAGTTGTAAATGAATTACCGCTTTTAACTGAAAATATGGGCCAGGCACGTGGAAAAGGTGCAGGTGCTGCTGCAAAAGGGGTATTGACTGATGAAGAAAAACTACAGTTTTCTTCATTTATAAGTTCGATCCGTAGTAATTCAGATAACTTTATAAGAGCATATAGTATTATCCTTAATGAAAATCCAGAGGTCGGAAATAAACTTAAGGAAAAGGTTGATTTCTCCCAGCAATCAATTTCAGAATTTCTTGATATCTTTGAAAATAGGATTATTAAGAAGGTCGATATTGAATCTGGACAGTTTTTTGATATCGGAACAAAGGCTATTGATGCAAGCTTCGCTTTATACGAAATAGAAACAAATATGTTAAATCAGCTTCTATTGGATCAGGTTTCGCAGTTAGAAATGGAAAAGTTGACTCTGACAATAATCGTTTCTGTTCTATTTTTATTAGCAGCCTATTTATGTATTTCATTTTTTATGTCTGTTAAGGATGCCGTTACTAATTTAGTAAAAACAACAAGTGAAATGGCTAATGGGAATTTGACAGTTAGAACAAATATTAAATCCCAGGATGAATTACTTGTTATCGGTGAAGCCTTTAATGGGATGGCTGACTCTTTTTCAATGATGATAAAGAAGAGTCAAGCGGCGGTAGAACAATTGGCAAGTTCATCTGAACAGCTTTCAGCAAGTGCTGATGAGACTGAACAGACCGCCATGCAAATTGCCGACACAATTAACGGTGTTGCAGCTGGAGCGACCAAGCAATCTGATCATACCGGTGCCATTCTTGAGATGATTAAAAATATGAAAGCACAGGTTGATATTGGAAACGCCAAAGTGGAACAATCATTCATTCAAGCCAAGGAATCTTCGCAATTTGCTAGTGTTGGTAATGCCGCGATTTCAGAAGCGATAAGCCACCTTGGCGATGTTACTCGAACTGTACAATTTGCGACAGATTCGATTCAAAAGCTTGGAAAACGATCAAATGAAATTGGCGGCATCATTAGCGTCATTACTAATATTGCTGATCAAACTAATTTGTTGGCATTAAATGCGGCAATCGAAGCTGCAAGAGCCGGTGAGCAAGGAAAAGGCTTTGCCGTAGTTGCTGAAGAAGTAAGGAAATTAGCAGAACAATCTAGTACGGCAGCCCGTCAAATCATAGAGTTAATTGAGTCCATCCAGTCTGAAACATCCGTAACAGTAAGAACGATGGAAAGTAATTTAACCGCTGTCCAAGGTCAAGTGAATATCATTCAAAAGGGCGGCGAATCTTTAAAAGAGATTGTTCGAAACGTTGAAAAAACGGAAATGAGTGTCCAGGAGCTTCAACAAGTTTTAGTGCAGCTTGAGGAAAATGCCGATGAGGTCCTAAAATCTGTTCAAGTAGTAGCAGCTGTAATCGAAGATACGGCCGCATCTGCGGAAGAAGTAGCTGCCTCTGCTGAAGAGCAATCTGCAACAGTGGAGGAAATGTCAGCTAGTTCCCTCGCATTGGCTAAATTAGCGGAGGAACTGCAGAGTGAAATTAATAGATTTACAGTGTAAGGAGTGGGGCAAATGTTGACAAAACAATTAATGGTTGAGGTAGATTGTCCATCCACCTCAACATCTTTACCAATATTACATCATTTAAGTAGGGAAGCATTACAAAATTTAGAAGAAGAGGATCAAATAAAAAAATGCTTTGCGATCAATGAAGGTTTAATTAATGCAATACAGTATTCAGATCGAACTAATGCTTCTATTTCATTTTCAATCATTAAAACAGAAGAGTATACAGATTTTATTATTAAAAACTATGGTGCACAGATTTCCGATATAGTATTAGAGAATCTCTCTACCCAAACATTTGATGATGTATTATGGGAGGAAAGCGGCAGAGGTCTATTAATCATTAACGAAATTGCAGATGAATGGTCATTTAGTAGGGATGAGCAGGGCCGAAACATATTGAAAATAAGAATGCGGGATGAATTATATGATTGAAAATAATAGTGTTGAGATTCGGTCGGAAATCCTTCATGGGTTTCAAAGGATCATGTTTTCAGGAGAGCTGGTATACGGTCAAACTGAAAAAATTCGCGAAGAAATATTTTCACTTCTAGTCGATTGTGACGGCTACATTTTGGATTTACAAAATGTAAAGACGATAGACAGTACAGGATTTGGCATTTTAGTAAGCATTGCTAAAAAGCTAAAGAATCAAAATCGGAATCGAATGGTAGTTGTAATTAACAAACCTTCGATCCTGCAACTATTTAAAATTACTAAACTCACATTAATATTTCCGGTCGTGGAAACAAAGGAAGAAGCCGTTGCACTGTTATCAAAGGATTTGGATACACCGTCGGGACTATCCATCGATGATTATTAAAAGAAACTGAATAGAGGGGACAGGCACTGCTGGTGACGCAACTGGCGCACCTACTGGAGGGTGGTGTCTGTCCCCATAGTCCGTTACGAAAACTTGATCTTATACTCGCAATCCTCATCACCGTTTACATTGCACTTCACTTCGCGAACATGAATTTCGCCCTCATAAATCGAGGATAACGCACCTTCTAAAATAGCTCCTTCTAGGTCGCAAACCATATTTCCTTCGTGGACGGGAAGGCCTTCACAGAAGCAGTCCTCAATAGCAATATGAATTTCATTATCGTTTTGCGAAAGTATTCGCGGAATGCCTATTCTCAATTGTTCAAACAACTCCAAGACTTCTTCGATTGAGGAAACCTGCATGCTTTCGCCAATTTTTCGACCCACCGTCATTGTTGTATTTTTCCCTTTCATCGGTAAACCTTGATACATGCCGATTAATCTTACAGAGCGAAATAGCTCTAACGGCACAGATTCTCCTAATATGTTTCGTTTAATTTTTTTCATATCTTCAAAGGTAAATAAATTCATCGTATTCATTTCGATCATTCAACTCCATTCTCTCACTGATAATCATTATCACAAAGCTTTAAAATAAAATCCTTGATTTAAATCAATTACTTCTATGAATTAGCGTAGTATCATAATCCATATAGCGGGATGGAACCGGAGGTGAGGGGTCTTTGCATCTTTATAAAGAAGCACTTCAACAATTACAGGATGGCGTACTGATCACAAATATGGACGGAACGATTCAATTTGCCAATTCAACTTTCCTTAAAAGGAGTGGCTATAGCGAGAGCGAAATTCTCAATCAAAAAGCCAATTGGTTGTTTAGCTATACCATTAATGCAACAAGGCAATGGCAAGGAGAGATCGAGCTAAAACTAAAAAATAACGGCACAAAAACACAATGGGTCAATGTGAGTCCAATCAAAGATGAAAATGGAATCACGCAACATACCGTTATTATGTTTTCAAACTATGAAAAAAGTGAGTTTGATCCATTAACGAAATTGCCTAATCGCTATTTATTACAAAAACAGCTGAAAAAGATTCTAGTCAATTCGCAAAAGAATGATAAGATCTTTGCTGTTTTATATATGGATCTTGATCGTTTCAAATTTGTAAATGATACATTAGGCCATTCTTATGGGGATTTATTATTGCAACAGGCCTCTGAAAGACTGAAAAACAGCATCGGAGAGAAACATATCTTAGCTCGAATGGGTGGAGACGAATTTGTTTGTGTTTTGCAAAATTTGCAGAATGAAGCAGATGCTGAAAATGTCGCCAAAAGTATCGTTTCTGGTTTTTCTCAACCTTTTACATTACATGATATTGAGATTCATATATCGACAAGTATTGGAATCAGTCTTTTTCCATACGATGGGGACGATGATGAAACTCTTCTTACAAACGCTGATTCAGCCATGTACAGGGCCAAGAAAAAGGGGAGAAATCAGTATGAAAAAGCAAATGTTGAGGTTAATGCCGGTTGCTTCGAGCGGCTTATTATTGAAAATAACCTCCGTAAAGCATTGGAGAAAAACGAATTATCGCTAAACTTCCAGCCGCAATTAGATATAAGAAAAGAAAAAGTGATCGGCTTTGAGGCCTTATTAAGATGGAATCATCCTGATCTGGGAAATATTCCACCTTCAGATTTTATTCCAATTGCTGAAGAAACAGGACTTATTCTTCCGATTGGAGACTGGGTTTTAAAAAATGCTTGTTTGAAATTAAAGGAATGGGAAAAAGCAGGGTTTTACTCACTGCGTATTGCCGTTAATTTGTCAGCCCAACAATTTTTGCAAAAAAATATGGTTGAAAAAATTAAAGCCATTATCAAAGAAACTTCCATTGAACCGGAATGTCTGGAGCTGGAAATCACTGAAGGAGTTGTGATCCATGATATTGATTCAGCTATTTCAGTACTGCAGCAGTTGAAGGAGGTCGGCGTTCAAATTTCGATTGATGACTTTGGAACAGGCTATTCCTCTTTAAATTATTTAAAAGAATTACCGGTTAATACGCTGAAAATTGATCGCTCATTTATCTTCGATATTGATACAAATCCAAGCAGCAAGGCGCTGACAGCAGCGATTACGACAATGGCCCATGATCTTAAACTTAATGTAGTGGCAGAAGGGGTCGAAACATATAAACAATTATCCTATGTAAAAAAATCATCATGTGATGTGATTCAAGGCTACTATTTTAGTAGACCATTACCATCCGATCATGTTGTTAACTTTTTAATAAATACTAGACAGGCGGTGCAGAAAGATGCTTGATGTTAAATTAGAAGGAAACAAAGCCATTATTGATGTACGTGAAAATATTAAAAGAGGGGAACATCCACGCGGTGAAATATTGGACTACGTAAAACAGACCCCTGCAGGGACCATTTTCGAAATTCATTTACCACTTTATGCGCAACCGTTAATCAATGCATTAAGTGCTCTTGGTATGAATGCGATTATTAACGAATTAGGGCCAGAGCATTATCGAATTATGGCGGTAAAAATTAACGAAGAAGCATAATCTTAAGCATTGATGCAATAATCACAAACCAGCTAAATCTTTTAGTGTATCCAAATTGAGCACCTGAATCACTCTGCGCTGCTTTACTGCAATAATTTCTTGTTCCGCAAACGATAGTAATTTGCGGCTCAGAGTTTCAGGTGTTGTTCCTATCAATGAAGCTAAATCCTTTTTTGGGATCGGTAACATAAACTCGTTATTCCTAACCTCAACCTTTTCGAAAAATAGCAGAATGACCCTCGCTAACCGTTTCTCAACCTCCATAAGGCTCAGTAGACTCATCCACTCATCAGCCAAAAACAAGCGATTATTTAAAGCGTTAATGAAGTGAAGCGCCATCGTCGGATTTTTGCCAAGCGTATCTAAAAAGGCTGCTTTTTCAATCGAGCAAATTGTTGTTTGTTCAAGTGCTTCTGCATTAGCATAATGGTTACTATTTTGCAGCAAGGCAAATTGTCCAAAAAAATCCCCGGGAAATAGGAGACGAATAATTTGCTCCTTCCCCTCTTCGTTCAGTTTTGAAAGCTTGATTAAACCTTCATGGACAACAAAAAGAGAGTCAGAATGCTCCCCTTCACGAAAAATATAGTCGCCCTTTTTATAACAACTGCTATTTGTCACAGATTGTATAGTTGCCAGCTCTTCATGATCCAACCCCTGAAAAACCGGAACAATGCGTAAACAAGATGATTGATGATTACAATTTTGAGTATAGTACATTGTGATATACCTTCCTTGAAAGTTAATGAAGTTGATTTTTGCCAACCATCATATGAAAGGAATCTTTAAATCCAATGAAAATTAATTTAAACTTGATTAAGGCCGTTAAAAATAAAAGTTCTAAGCTGCTTCGAAGTCCTAATTCTATCCTTGACTTTTCTTCTTCAATCAATTCGAAATAAATATCTTCAATCTTCTCGTTATTAAAAAAGTTTCTATCTTTCTTTTTCACCTTCAAGATACTTTCAATCTGAGAAACTAATTCGCGATTTGTTAATTTTCTAATCATCAAGAACATCACCTCGAAATTGAACATTTATTATAAATCCAATTATAGCGAACAATAGTGAATGATGGAGTTAATATTGTCACACAATTTGTAAAAAATAAAAGATAATAACGAAAAAAATTTTTACAAATCTAAGTATATTAATTTTATTGTTCTTAATATTCAATCACAATTTAATTGATAAATGAGTCCACGCTAATGGGTATAAACAATGGCACAATTCTTGCATATTTAGAAATAAAAGAACTAACCATAAAAAGGGGAGTTAAGTAATGAATATACCATTTCACCCGTTATTAGAAGGGGCAATAGAGCTACATGTTCATAGTGCCCCAAGTTTGTTCCCAAGAAAGCAAACGGATTGGGAGTTAATAGAGGATATAAAAGAAGCAAAAATGTCAGGCGTTGTGTTAAAAGCGCATGAGGCTCAAACTGTCGATAGAGCTGCGTTAATACGTGAAAAAGAACCACAACTTCGTGTATATGGAGGTATCGTATGTAATCACTTTACAGGTGGTCTGTCGCCAGCAACAGTTGATACCGCAATCCGGTTGGGGGCTAAAATCATTTGGATGCCAACATTTTCTGCGGAAGAACATCAACGTTACTTTGGGAAAAAGAAAACAAAGTTTTTTAATAGCAAAAAAAGTCTGAAACATAGTTACGGACTTGAAATATGGGATGAAAATAGGAGTATTCTTCCGGAGGTTCATGAAATATTAGATTTAATTGCGGAGGCAAATATAATCCTTGCAACAGGACATCTGGCGGCAAAGGAAGTTGATGTGTTAGTAGATGCTGCAATTGAACATAAGGTTGAAAAAATTTTAATCCAGCACACTGATCTAGGAATAGCACGTATTCCGCATGAATTGGAAAAGAAATTTGTAAAAAAAGGTTGTATTTTAGAAAAATGTTACTTAGCTTGTAGTGATGATTTTAATGATATTAGAACAGAGGAGATGGCAGAGACGATAAAAATTCTCGGTGCGGATTCTTGTGTGATGGTAACGGACTATGGACAAAGTCATAATATCCCTCCCGTTAGAGCCTTAAGTCGATTTGTGGATGATATGCTTCAGGCCGGTTTGTCAGATAAAGAGATTACTAAAATGATAGTAAGCAATCCAAAACAATTACTTGGACTCTAAAATGCTTCATAGGGGAGTGGAGGAAAATTGAATAAACAAATATTCCAAGCGATTAAAGAATTTATACCTGAAAATAGACTGTTTACTAAATTAGAGGATTTATATTCTTATAGTTATGATGCTTCATTCGGACAATATTTACCTGATCTGGCGGTTCAACCAATTGATGCAGAAGAAATCAGCAAAATTGTTAAACTAGCAAATACATTCCTTGTCCCAGTTTATCCACGGGGCTCGGCAACTTCCTTAAGTGGTGGTTCTCTACCTGTTGAAGGTGGAATCATCCTTGACATGTCCCAAATGAGTAAAAAACTTGTGATTGATAAAGAAAATTTACTAGCCATAGCATCACCTGGAGTGATAACAGCCAATATCCATCAAGAGGCCGAAAAAGTTGGATTATTTTATCCCCCGGATCCCAGTAGCTCCCATGTATCAACGATTGGCGGGAATTTGCTTGAAAATTCAAGTGGGCCTAAGGGGTTAAAATATGGAACAACAAAGGAATATGTAATCGGTCTCGAAGTCGTTACACCAACCGGAGATATTGTTAGAACAGGTGGAAAAACGGTAAAAAACGTTACTGGCTACGATTTAACGCGGTTAATCGTTGGTTCAGAAGGTACGCTGGGAATTGTAACCGAAGTAATCTTACGTTTAATCCCGAAGCCAAAGGCAAGGAAAACATTGCTAGCTACATTTGGACAACTTGTCGATTCGGGATATGCGATTACAAACATCTTGTCCAATGGAATATTACCCGCTGCAATGGAGTTAATGGATAATTCCTGTATAAGGGCTGTAGAAAATTATCAGCCAACAGGTTTACCACTTGATGCTGAAGCACTACTAGTTATAGAAGTAGACGGTCATCCTTTAGCTATTGACGAAGAGATAAAAGCTTGTGAAGAGATCTGCCTCTCAGTAGGGGCAACTACTGTCAAGGTTGCAAAAACAGATAAAGAGCGGGATGAAATTTGGAAGGCTAGAAAAATGGTGTCGCCCGCGATTACTCAATTGGGACCTACTAAAATTTCGGAGGATGCAACTGTACCACGAAGCCAAATTCCAGCGATGATGGAAAGACTAAAAGAAATTCGAGAAAAATATAATCTTACATTAGTAGTGTTTGGTCATGCCGGGGACGGTAATATGCATCCAAATATTATTACAGATAAACGAAATAAAGAGGAAATGAAGAGAGTAGAGAACGCAGTTAGTGAAATTTTTGAGGCAGCAGTTCAACTAGGCGGTACTTTGTCTGGTGAGCATGGAATTGGAATACTGAAAGCGCCTTATATGGAGATGGAGCTTGGCAAAGCGGGTCTTGAATTGATGAGATCTATTAAACAAGCTTGGGATCCTAATAACATCTTAAATCCTGGAAAAATTTTTCCGAAACCAGGAATAACAAAGGTGGTGCTAACGGATTGACAGTGGTAAAAAAAGAAATGAATCCAATACCAGATGATTTGCATTCCAAAAAGCTTTTTGAGTTAACGTATGAAGATACAAACAAATGTATTCAGTGTGGATATTGTTTGCCAGTATGCCCAACATACAAAATGATGGGAAAAGAAACGGCTTCACCTCGTGGTCGGATTAACTTGGTAAAAATGGCTGCAGAAAGAAAGATCGATATAGAGGAACATTTGGCTGAACCGATTGATTTATGTCTAGGCTGCAGGGCTTGTGAAGTAGCCTGCCCGGTTAATGTTCCATATGGTCATATTTTGGAATCGGCTAAAGAAGTCATAACGGAAAAACAAACGAAACAGAATCATATAAAAAGGCAAGGAAAAATTAAAAAGCTTGTGTTAACAAAATTATTTCCTTATCCAACAAGAATGAGAGCAGTTGGTAATATGTTCTGGCTCTATCAAGCGTTACGCGTAAACAAACTTGTCCAGAAAACAAAGATCATCGAGAAAATTTCTCCCTCTATGGCTCAATTTGAAAAAGTTCTTCCAAAATTGGAAAGTCCAACAAAACGAAACCAAATTGGTCAAGTCATTCCAGCAAAAGGCACAAAAAAAGCAAGAGTCGGCTTCTTTATCGGCTGTATAATGGATGGCTTAATGTATAAAATTAATCGCCAATCAATTGAACTATTATCCTTAGCCGGTTGTGAGGTGGTCGTTGTTCAAGAGCAACAATGCTGCGGTGCCCTACATTCTCATCAAGGTATGAATAAAGAGGCGAGGGGATTAGCAAAGGCGAATATTATTGCATTTGAAAAAAGTGGTGCTGATTACTATGTCAATAATGCTGGGGGGTGTGGGGCCATGCTCCATGAGTATGATCATTTACTTGATGATGAGCCTGAATGGAAGGAGCGGGCCCGACAATTTGTGTCAAAAACAAAGGATATTAGTCAACTGCTAGTTCAATTTGGTCCACTTCCATTTAAAAAAGACTGGGAGGGGATCATAACTTATCAGGACTCTTGTCACCTTCGTAATGTTCAAGGAATAATTGAGCCGCCAAGGCAGCTTTTAAAGTCAATTCCAGGTGCAATGTATATAGAACTTAAAAGTAGTCATATGTGCTGTGGTTCTGGAGGAATCTATAATCTTCTTCATTTTGAAGAATCGATGATGATCTTGGATGATAAAATAAAGGATATTTTAAGTACGAAAGCAAGAACCATTGTGACAACGAACCCCGGTTGCTTACTTCAAATGAATTTAGGTGTAGAAAGAACTCCAAGTGCCGTTCCGTTACGAAGTCTTCATTTAGTAGAAGTTCTTGCGGAAGCTTGTGGACTTTAAAAATAACTTTCATAAGGGAGTTTATGGAGGGAGTGTTTTAATGAACACGAATAATAATTCATTTAAGGTTGCTTGTATACAATTTAATCCGGTCTTAAATGAAAGGGAAAAAAATATAAAGGCTTTATTTGCTGTAATAGAAGAGGCTGCTCAACAAGGTGCAAAGCTTATCATTACACCTGAGATGGCAACAACAGGGTATTACTATAAAGATCGAAAGGCGATTGCTTCATTTGTAGACCTTATACCCGGACATACAACAGCCTTCTTTGAATCATTGGCTAAAAGCTATAAAACTTTTATCGTTATAGGCATGCCTGAACAAGATTCGGAAACAGGACTATATTACAACTCAGCGGCATTAATAGGTCCAGACGGATATATTGGTAAATATCGCAAAATCCATTTATGGGAAAGTGAAGCGCACTGGGCAGCGATTGGAGATTTAGGTGTTCCGGTATTTGAAACTGAAATTGGAAATATTGCAATCAATATTTGTATGGATTCCGTTTTCTTTGAATCAGCAAGATTAGCTGCTGTTCAAGGTGCTAATATTCTGGCATTTCCTACTAACTCTAGCTCCCAAACCATTTCATTACTACAGGATCGGGCTGAAACAAATGGTTTATATGTCGTAAGCGCAAATCGCTCAAATTGCGAAAATGGGCACCACATGGTTGGCGCAAGTGCCATCTGGTCACCTCTGGGTGAAAAGGTGGCGGAAGCCCCATACATTCCAACACCGGAACAGTCAGTTCATGAACCATTAATTTTATTTGGAACGATTAATAAAGATCTTTATCAAAATCCCGGAAAAGAACGGTTGCGTGAACGAAGGCCTGAAAACTATAGAGAGCTCATGCTGTACATTGCCCCTTGGGATTTTACAAAAAGTACGGTAACGGAAAAAATTACAGCTGCTATTTTTCAAACTGAAATCGTTCCTTTAGATAAAAAACAAAATCTTGCCAAACATAAGCAACTAATAGAGGAAACCGTCACTAATTTAAGACAAAAGGGGAACAAGCTAGATCTAGTTGTATTTCCGGAACTGGCAATGACTGGAACAGTTGCGGGGATTCCTATAGAAGAGATTATGGGATTAGCAGAAACGGTGAATGACATTTTTATAAAACAATATAGAGACTTAGCAAAAAGGTGGAACATCCATATTGTCTTAGGATTCTTAGAAAAAGAGAAATCATTGCTATACAATTCAGCAATCGTAATTGATGAATTTGGAGAGGTTATTGGACATTACCGGAAAATACATCTAAATGAGGAAGAGAAAAGGTGGGCAACACCGGGGGAGAAAATTGAGGTTTTTGACACCAACAGTATAGGCAGAATTGGAATAATGATAGGAAATGATGCTGCTTTTCCCGAAGTAAGTGGTATATTGGCCGTAAAGCGGGCGGATACAATCATCATTCCTTCTAATTGGTATGGAGAGTTTGGAAAGGAAAGAGAAATAAATAAAAATGTTTCAGTCAATCTCTACCCTGAAGGGGCCCTAACAACATGGGATGCGATTGCATTAGGTAATCAAGCCTATGTATTGGTAGCTAATTCAATAAAGAAGGAGGGAACTGTAGGTGGAAGAAGTGGCATGTACACGATTGACCCACTTTATGGATTAGACCAGCCCGTAATTGCTACAAACAATAACGAGGAGAGCCTCATCGTAAATTACGAAACTTTGCAATCTGATTGGTGGATTAATCAAGAAAAGGTAATTGCTCTTAGACAAACAAGGGATTACAAGCCCCTTGTATTATTCTAAATTATGAGGGGATGACATAATACAGTCATCCCTTTAAAGTTTGTAATATTAAAAAAGTTATAAAAGTATGCTAGTATTATAATTAACCTTATATGAATCTCCTTAACAAATTGGAGTGAAATAAATGAAACAATTTTTTCGTTCAAAAATTACAAAACGATATTTATTAATCACACTACTCCTTACTTTATGTGCACTTTCGCTTCTATATTTGATAACTACTCAGGTGATGAACAAATCTGTTAGTGAGGAAAAAAATTATAGGAATGAGTTGATGGCGCAGACGGTTGGAAAGAAAATGAATTATATTTTTTCTAATATAATAAACGAGTTGAGGGTTTTGTCTGAGTATGCTTTGAGGGTGCAGGAAGGAGAAGTAATAGATATTGAAGAGGCGGAAAAGATTATATCACGTAATCCATTATTTCTTCACAGCAAATTAGTGGATGAACACGGTGATACCTTATTTGCGATACCAAATGTTTATATCTCCGATTCCCCAAAGTCTGTTGATATATTTGACCGTTTATCATGGAGCAAAACATATTATATCTCAAATTTATTTTCATTAGAAAATGGAAAAAAAGTTATTGCAGTATCGGTTCCGATCATTGACGAACATGGTTTATTTAAAGGTGGAATTATTGCCTTTATTAATTTAGATGTTTTATCACAGTATTTAAATCAAGTGAAAATTGGAGTTGATGGTGTAAACGCTCTCATTGATCGTGACGGAAATGTTATAAGCCATAGTGATTCATCGTTTATTGGAACGAATATTGCAACACATCAGCTTGGAGACTACTTATATAAGAATAAATCAGGAATTTGGGAAGGGGATTTATTTAATAAAAGGATGTTTTTTGCTTATCAGCCAATCCAATTAGGTAATTTCGGTATTATTGTAGGGGAGCCGATTCAGCAAGCTTTAGCATCGACAAAAAATGTTCAGGAATTATTATTGAAAGGATTTTTAACAGTCACATTACTGACGTTGATTTTTACATTTTATGCAACGTCCAGATTTGTGGAACCAATTACACATTTGACGAAACAGGCAAGGGAATATAAGGATGGATTTCGTCAGAGCTTTCAAATCATCAAAACAGGAGATGAGCTCGAAACCTTATCTATAACAATGGATGAGATGGCTAGAGAATTATCAAAAAGGCAGAAAAAGTTAATTAATATTTTAGAATCCATACCTTATGCTGTTATTACAATTGATAAAGAAGGAAATATAGTAACTTTTAATAAAGGTGCAGAACAACTAACTTTATTCAGTAGGAAAGAAGCGATTGGGAAAAAAATCATAGATTTGCCAATAAAGAAATCGAAGGATGAATTTTTTGTATGGCAAACGGTTCAACTGGGGAAAGAATTTAATGAAGTGGAAAGTGAGATTTATGATAAACAGGGACAAACTCACATTATTAATATATATTCTTCCCTATTTTATGATGATAAGAATCAAAATATGGGAACCCTTCTTATTTTAAGAGATGTAAGTGAAATTAAAAGGATAGAAGCATATTTAAAACAATCGGAGCGTTTAGCTTCACTTGGACAGTTAACAGCCGGAATTGCGCATGAAATAAAAAATCCCTTAGGGATTATTACAGCAGCAGCCGAAGCAATAGAGTTGGAGTTGCAGGAGGAGAATATCGAAATAGACGTTTTAAAGGATATGACACAGGATATTATTGAAACTGCTGAACGAATGAATCTTCTATTAACTGATTTTCTTAAAATGTCAAAAGGAGAAAGTAAAGATTTAAAAGCTAAGGTCAATATGCTTTCTTTAATACAGGAGCTTTTATCATTATTACGAAATAAGCTTGATGAGCATCAAATAACGGTACAACTAAATAACACGGTGAATGAAGTGCCATTTGTAGGAATTGAGAAAAAATTAAATCAAGTATTTTTGAATATCTTCCTTAATAGTATCCAAGCAATGGAGAATGGTGGAGTTTTAACTATTTCAGTAACTGAAAGGATAAGGGATTGGAAAATAGAGATTGAGGATACAGGAAAAGGAATTCCTGAATCGGAAATTAACTGGATTTTTAATCCATTCTATACAACCAAAAAAGAAGGTACTGGTTTAGGGCTGGCAATTGCCTATGAGATTATAACAGAGCATAATGGGAAAATTGATGCTTTTAGTAAGGTAGGTGATGGGACTATAATCAGTATTTATTTACCAAAGGAAGGTGGAGCAATATGAAAAGTATTCTTATAGTAGATGACGAGACGAAGCTCTTAAAAATATTTCAAACCTCCCTATCGAAGAAAAATTATCATATTTTAACTGCGGCAAATGGTCAGGAGGCCAGACGTAAAGTAAGTGAATTCGAGGAAATTAATATTGTTTTCCTAGATTTGAAGCTGCCTGATTGTTCTGGGTTAGATTTATTAGAGGAATTTGTATCGCTATACCCTTCAAAAATTTTTGTAATGATGACTGCTTATGGAAATATCGAAAATGCAGTTTTGGCCATGAAGGCTGGTGCATTTGACTATATTGTTAAACCAGTAAAACTTCAAGAAATTATTGTCGTCATTGAAAGAGCAATAGAATGGTTAAAAATAAAAGAAGAAAATCAAATCCTTAAGGAAAAATTAGAAAAAGCAGAGCAATCTGGGGAGTTATTAGGAACAAGTAAGGCGATGAAACAAATTCATCTTCTCATTAATCGTGTTGCGGCAACTGATGCCAATGTTTTATTGGAAGGGGAAAGCGGTACGGGAAAAAGCTTGATTGCGGAAACCTTGCATAAATTGAGTGACCGCTCCCACTCTCCTTTTATACCTGTTAACTGCGCTTCGATTCCGGAACAACTATTGGAAAGTGAACTATTCGGGCATGAAAAAGGGGCGTTTACAGGGGCCGTTTCCGCTCGAAAAGGAAAATTCGAAGCAGCAAATGGTGGAACAATTTTTTTAGATGAAATTGGTGAAATAACGCCTTCTTTCCAGGCGAAGCTATTGCAAGTTACACAAAGCAAAACATTTATTCCTGTTGGAAGCGATTCTATTAAACAAGTAGATGTTAGAATTGTTGTGGCTACGAATCGTGATCTAAAAAAGATGGTAGAAGAAGGACAGTTTCGGGAAGATTTATTTTACAGATTGAATATAGTTGATATTTATGTTCCATCATTGCGGGAAAGGAAGGATGACATTCCTCTCCTTGTTGAAAAGTTTTTAGACCGACATCGAAAAAAATACGGTCGTAATTTCCTTGCCTCAAGTGAAATAATGAGGATTTTAATGAGCTACCATTGGCCTGGTAATGTTCGAGAGTTGGAAAATGCAATAGAACGTGCCGTGGTTTTATGTCAGGGAGAACATTTATCTTTGGATGATTTTCAAAGAGAAATTCGCGAGACAAACATAGAACCAAGTGTCTTTGGAAACATGAAAGAACAAAATAAAACATTGCCGGAACAAATGGAAGATATTGAAAAACAGTTAATATTAAAAGCACTTGATGAAGCATTAGGGCAGCAATCTGTTGCTGCGAAGAAACTAGGAATTTCTAGGCAAAGCTTGTTATATAAAATGAACAAGTTCTTTCCGCATGAATGATCAGTAAAAGAACTAAAAAGGAATCAGCACTACATGTTTGTGGTGCTGATTTTCTTTTATTTATGGACAGGATTCTATTTGTAAAAATTTTTTACCAATTCTATTTAACTTCTTTACAAAAAATTCAGTATTTTCCCCGTTTTATTGTTCTTTTAAGTTGGCACAAAAGTTGCATATATAAATTGGCAAGAAAACAAAAAATCTTGGGAGGTGGATGTATTGGATATTATTGATTTTATTCAAGGAAACTGGCCAACTCTTTTTCAATTAACCTTAGAGCATATAAAGCTTGTAGGCTTAGCTGTAGGAGTCGCCGTTTTAACGGGAGTCCCCTTTGGTATATACATTTCACAAAAGGATTCCTTAGCGAATTTAGTCTTAGCTGTCGCAGGAATTATTATGACCATTCCTAGTATAGCACTTTTTGGGATTATGATTCCGATTTTTTCTATTATTAACCAAGGGATTGGGTTTGTTCCAGCAATCGTTGCCTTAATTCTCTACTCCCAGTTACCAATTATAAGGAATACGTATATCGCAATTAAAAACGTTGATCCCAATATAAGAGATGCTGCAATTGGAATGGGAATGACCACCTGGCAAAGATTATTCAAGGTTGAACTACCATTAGCACTCCCCGTTATTATGGCAGGGGTTCGGATGGCAATCGTCCTCACGATCGGAATTGGGGCAATTGCTGCCTACATTGGAGCAGGAGGGTTAGGCGTTTATATAGCTAGAGGGATCTCTACAAGCTATACCACAATGGTACAGGTTGGAGCTTTAGCCGTATCAATTTTAGCCATCTCGGTAGATTTAATTCTTGGGAGAATCCAAAAAGTAATTAGTCCAAAAAGAGTTCACTTATAAAAGAGGAAGGTGATATATGTGATTAAATTTGATAAAGTAACAAAGATTTATGAAAGCGATTCAAAAAAGGTAACCGCAGTTGATTCAATTAGTTTTGAAGTAAATCCTGGTGAAATCTGTGTCTTTCTAGGTCCATCAGGATGTGGAAAAACAACATTACTGCGTATGGTAAACCGATTAATTCCGATTACAGGTGGAAAAATTGAAGTCAATGGGCAGGATACCCAATCCTTAGACTTAATTAAATTACGGAGATCAATAGGATATGTTATTCAGCAAAATGGTTTATTCCCAAACCTTACAATTGAGGAAAATATATGTGTTGTTCCTAAACTATTAGGATGGGATCGTGTAAAAATGAAAAAAAGATCAGATGAACTTCTTGATTTATTCGGGTTACAGCCTGACGAGTTTAGTAAGCGTTTTCCATGGGAGCTTTCGGGGGGACAGCAGCAACGAGTAGGAATTGCCAGAGCATTAGCTGCTGATCCACCGATTATGTTAATGGATGAACCTTTTGGTGCTCTTGATCCAATTATTCGAGAACATATTCAAAATGAGTTTTTAAAAATTCAGGAGAATGTTAAGAAAACCATTTTGTTTGTAAGCCATGATATCGATGAAGCAATCAGACTAGCAAACAAGATAGCAATATTTAAAGATGGTCATCTCATGCAATATGACACACCAGACGATATCCTTGCTAGCCCGAAAAATAAATTTGTCGAGGACTTTATAGGAAGTGACAGTTCGCTTAAACGTCTAACCTTACTGACAGTTAGGGATTTGTTGGAGAAATTAGGAAGGTTCAGAAAACAAACGAAATATGATCCACATCGAAGCCAGTCTACAATTCAGTTAAGTGATAATTTACGAACAGCATTATCTATTATTCTATCTTCTCATACAGGAGAAGCAGTTGTTCTAGGCCAAAATGGAGATAAATTGGGTGTATTAACTGTTTCTGATTTTGAATCTTTAACGTCAGTGCACCCGTCTGAAGTGACTGCAATACGTTGTTAGGAGGGATAATGTGAAAGGTAAAAAACTTGAAAAAATTATCCGCATATTACTTTTGTTTATCGTAATGGCAATTGTTGTTTGGGCTTTTAAGGCCGGCTCGTTTGATTTTATGATGAATAACCCGGGAGACCTTCTTTATTTAGGAGGGCAGCATATAAGATTAGTAGCAATATCTAGTTTGTTTGCTATCTTAATTGCAGTTCCATTAGGAATAATCATAACAAGACCAAAATACAAAAAATATGATTGGATTGTCATTAATTTTGCGAATGTAGGGCAGACGATCCCAACCCTTGCTATTTTAGCCTTAATCATGTCATATTTAGGCCTTGGCTGGCAAACTGCTGTATTTGCATTGTGGTTTAATTCCTTATTACCCATTTTGCGTAATACCGTTGCAGGCATTGAAAGCGTAAATCGCTCCATTCTTGATGCTGGGGAAGGAATGGGGATGACGAGAAAGCAAATTCTTTGGAAACTTGAAATTACGAATGCACTTCCCATTATTTTGGCTGGAATAAGAACATCAATTGTTATTAATGTAGGTTCCGCAGCTTTAGCATTTCTTATTGGAGGAGGTGGTTTAGGGGACTTAATCTTTACTGGGATCGCAATGTCTGATACAGGAATAATGCTTTCGGGTGCAATCCCTGTCATTTTCCTAGCAATCTTCTTGGACTTTATTTTAGGTATGTTTGAAAAAGTTGTTGTATCAAAAGGAATTCAACGTAATCTTGAAGCTGCATAACAAACAAAGGGGGATAAAGAATGAAGCGAATTTTCTTAGGATTTGTATTATGTATAGCAATGTTTGGTTTGGTTGCTTGTAGTAGTTCAAATAGCAGTAATAACGGTGAAGATCAAAAGGATCCATCTGTTGCTGCTAAACAATCAAAGGGAAAAATTACAATTGGTGGAAAGGACTTTACAGAGCAATTATTATTGTCAAAGATTTCTTCCATCTACTTAAAAGAGAATGGCTTTGATGTGGAAGAAGCTAGCAATATGGGAAGTACTGTTGTACGTACAGCGCTAGAAAACGGACAAGTTGATCTTTATTGGGAATACACTGGAACAGCCCTAGTAATTTATCAAAAGCAAGAGGTTGAGACAGACCCTGATAAAACATATCAAACTGTTAAAGAAATAGATGAGGGAAATGGATTGGTTTGGTTAGATAAAGCAGAAGTTAATAATACGTATGCACTATTAATGCGTAAGGATTTAGCCGATGAATTAGGAATCAACACGATTTCTGATCTTGCAAACTATGTTAATCATGATGCAAATGCATTAAAATTTGCGTCTAATGCTGAATTTTATGCCCGGGAGGATGGATTAAAAGGATTAGAAAAAAAGTATGGATTTAAATTCCCTGCAAAAAACGTAACACGTATGGATACCGGGTTACTGTATAATGCCTTAAATGATAAACAAGTAGATGTTTCTGTAGGATTTGCTACAGACGGCCGTATTAAAGGCTTTAATTTAGTGGCATTGGAGGATGATCAATATTTCTTCCCGGCTTATAATGCTGCACCTGTTATTCGTAAGGAAGTGGTAAACGATGAACTATCAAAGCTGTTAAATGAATTGTCAGCTAAATTGAATACTGAGACAATGATGACTTTAAATTATCAAGTTGATGTTGAACATAAAGAAATAGCAGAAGTAGCACGTCAATGGTTGACTGAAAATGGCTTGGTTAAATAAATATCCTTATCCATATAGGAAGGGGTTCATTAATCAGCTGGTGCAGCTTTTGTAAATGGGGTATTGGCTAATGCTCTTGATTTAGATGATGGACATAGATTAACCAAGGGCCATCCTGGTGCTGTCATTATCCCTGCAGTATTAGCTGCAGCAGAAGATGGGAGAAAAAAAGAGTGTCTTGTTACTAGAAAATATTGAACATATTGAGGAATTAGATTCTATTAATGATCTATTAAAAATTATAAATGACTAAAATATTTTTTAATATTGGAGGATGTTAACATGAAAGAACGTCAAATTAGCTTTTATAGTGAAGGATATAAATTAGAAGGAACTGTTTATTTACCTGATGATTATGTAGAAGGAGAAAAAAGACCAGCAATTATTCCGAATTCAGGGTATAACGGTTTTAACGAATTTTATCCACGTTTGTTTGCAAGAAATTTAACAGAGGCAGGTTTTGTTTGTTTAGGCTTTGATTACCGTGGTTTTGCCAATAGTGAGGGAGAAAACGGACGTGTTATCTTAGATGAACAAGTTGAGGATATTATGAATGCCATTACATTCTTACAGGTACAACCGGAGGTTGACTCTGAACGAATTGGATTAATTGGCTGGGGAATGGGTGGATCAAATGTTGTTCGGGTTGCTGCAAAAGACAAACGAGTAAAAGCGGTTGCTGCTCTAAACGGCTTCTATGATGGCGAACGTTGGTTAAAATCAATTCATTCTTATGTAGAATGGATGGAAATTGTAAAAACTGTAGAACAAGACCGTATAACTCGTGTTACAACAGGAAAGTCGGAGCTTGCAGACCCATTTATCCATTATCCATTGGACCCTGCAACAGATGATTATGTTCAAAAGGAATTAGCGCCACTTTCACCTTTTGGAAAACAAACTCAGATTCAATTTACTGATTCCATTATGAATATGAATGCGGAAAAAGTAGCTAAGGAAATTTCACCTATACCATTATTCGTTGGTCATGGAAAAGACAATTTACTTCATCCATTAGAAGAGTCAAAGGGACTATATGAAGCTGCCCAAGAACCAAAACAATTTTATTTAATTGATGGTAAACATAATGACTTTATGTATCATGAACATCCTGTTTTTCAGTCTCTAACTAGTGAATTAACGCTGTTCTTCAACACAAACCTAAATTTTTTAGCGAATAAGGTTGAGATTGCTTAATCATTTTGACGCTTTTAATTTTTTAGTCTAGAACAACAAGCCTGTAGAGAAAGCAAATTTTTCTCTGCAGGCTTTTCATGTTTTAGAAAAATTTTGTTTTTTTGTAATAAAAGGTTACGTATAATTTTTTGAATTGTATTACAATAAATGTGAGGTAAAAGCAGACAAGGAAGTGAGTGCTATTGAAAAACAGAGAAATAGTTTATATTGTTTCAGATTCAGTCGGAGAAACAGCTGAGCTAGTAGTGAAAGCAGTGGCAACACAATTTAACCGTGGTTATGTCGAAATCAAACGGCAGACATATGTTGAAAGCTTTGAAGATATTGAAGATGTGTTGGCGATGGCGATACACGGTTCTGCGATTATTGCCTATACAATCGTTATACCAACCTTAAAAGAATACTTAGATAAAAGAGCAAAAGATATAGGCATTCATGCGGTTGATTTATTGAATCCACTAATGGAAGCCTTTATCAACAAGTTTAATCAACAACCGAAATATCAGCCTAAATTAATGCGAAAGCTCGATGACGATTATTTTCGAAAAATCGAAGCAATTGAATTTGCGGTTAAATATGACGATGGCCGTGACCCGCGCGGAATCTTGAACGCCGATATTATTTTGATTGGTGTTTCACGAACGTCAAAAACACCACTTTCCATGTATTTAGCACATAAACGCTATAAAGTCGCAAATGTTCCAATTGTTCCCGAGATCAAGCCCCCAGACGAATTATTTAAAATGCCAAGAAATAAATGTGTTGGGTTGATCATCTCACCTGATAAATTAAATGCTATTCGCAAAGAACGCCTGAAAAATCTTGGATTAAAGTCCGAGGCCAATTACGCAAGCTTTGAACGTATTCTAGAAGAACTCGATTATGCAGAGAAGATTATGAAACGGATTGGCTGTCCAATCATTAATGTGTCTGACAAAGCCATTGAAGAAACAGCTGACTATATTTTAGATATTCTAAAAAAAGAGAGGAGTTCGTAAGATGAAAAAGTACGTTTATCTGTTTAATGAAGGAAACGCAAGTATGAAAGAGCTTTTAGGAGGAAAAGGCGCCAATTTGGCAGAAATGACCAACATTGGCCTCCCTGTTCCTTCCGGATTTACAATTACGACTGAAGCTTGTAATGCCTATTATGATTCAGGCAAAGCGATTTCCCCTGAAGTGAAAGAGCAAATTTTAATTGCACTTGAGAAGCTTGAACAACATACAGACAAACGTCTTGGAGATCCAACGAACCCACTCTTAGTATCCGTTCGTTCAGGCGCTGTTTTCTCAATGCCTGGCATGATGGATACAATTCTTAATCTTGGTATGAACGATGAAACGGCCCGGGGAATGGCAGAATTAACGAATAATCCTCGTTTTGCCTATGACTCTTATCGTCGTTTCATTCAAATGTTTTCAGATGTAGTTCTTGGTGTTGATGTTTATTTCTTTGAACAATTGTTAGAAGAATATAGAGAGGAGAAAGGTTATTCATCTGACCCGGAACTAACGGCCGAGGATTGGCAGGAAGTTATTAAAGGCTATAAGGAAATTGTAAAAAAACGGACGAAAAAAGATTTTCCACAGGATCCGCGGGAACAGCTCTTTCTTTCTATTAATTCCGTATTTGATTCTTGGAATAACCAGCGGGCGATTGTGTACCGCCGTTTAAATAAAATTCCTGGCCATTTGGGAACAGCTGTTAATATACAAATGATGGTATTTGGAAATATGGGTGATGATTCCGGAACAGGCGTTGCCTTTACACGTAATCCATCTACTGGAGAGGCTGTCCTTTATGGTGAATACTTAATCAATGCCCAAGGGGAAGACGTTGTGGCAGGTATACGGACACCAAAACCGATCCTTACTCTAAAAGATGAAATGCCTACGGTGTATCAACAATTTGCTGATACATGCCATCATCTTGAACAGCATTATAAAGATATGCAGGATATTGAATTTACGGTTGAGCGGGGCAAGCTCTTTATCCTTCAAACCCGTACAGGTAAAAGAACGGCCCAAGCGGCGATTCGCATTGCTGTTGAAATGGTTGCGGAAGGAATTATAGATAAAAAGAATGCCATCTTGCGTGTTGACCCAGATCAATTAAATCAATTGCTTCACCGCCGTCTTGATGATAAAGTGGAGCGGAATCTGTTAGCTAAAGGCTTGCCTGCTTCACCAGGTGCTGCAACCGGTGGCGTTGTTTTTGATGCTGATGAAGCTGAAACCTTAGGTAATGAAGGGAAGAAAGTCATTCTTGTCCGTCCTGAAACAACTCCAGATGATATTCATGGTATTGTCGCTGCCCAAGCGGTTGTAACAAGCCGTGGCGGCATGACAAGCCATGCGGCTGTTGTTGCAAGGGGGATGGGAAAAGCCTGTATTTGTGGATGCGAGGACTTGAAAATAGATTTGAGCAAAAAGCAGTTTATTGTTGGCGATACGGTTGTGAATCATGGTGATGTGATCACAATTGATGGTGGTACTGGGGAAATTATGCTCGGTGAAATTCCGATGATTGAACCAGAGCTGTCAGATGAATTCAAGCTACTATTAGAATGGGCAGATGAAACAAGAAAATTAGGAGTTCGGGCCAATGCCGATAATCCTGTAGATGCCTTGAGGGCATTTGAATTTGGTGCCGGAGGAATCGGGCTATGCCGGACAGAGCATATGTTTATGGATCCAAAACGAATCCCGATTGTTCAAAAAATGATCCTTGCAGAAACATACGAAGAGCGTAAGGAAGCACTTGACCTGTTATTGCCGATGCAGCAAGGAGATTTTGAAGGCATTTTTGAAGCGATGCAAGGCTTACCTGTTACAATCCGTTTACTAGATCCGCCACTTCATGAATTCTTACCTGACAAAGAAGAGCTTCTAGTCGAAGTGACGAAATTACAAATTACGGACCCAGATAATGAAGAACTCCAATACAAAGAAAAGTTATTGAAAAAGGTAAATCAGTTGGCTGAATTCAATCCAATGCTAGGTCTCCGCGGCTGCCGTCTTGGTTTGATGCATCCGGAAATTTACGAAATGCAGGCAAAAGCAATTTTCTACGCAATTGCTACACTAAATGACAAAGGCTTACCAGTCAAGCCGGAAATTATGATTCCGCTTGTAGGGCATGTAAATGAATTAAAGGAAATGCGCGAGCTCGTCATCAATGCGGCAAATGAAGTGCAACAGGAAACGGGCAAGGAATTTAATTACCTTATTGGCACAATGATTGAAATCCCTCGGGCTGCCTTAACAGCAGATCAAATTGCGGAAGAAGCGGATTTCTTCTCATTCGGTACAAACGATTTAACCCAAACAACATTCGGTTTCAGCCGCGATGATGCAGAAGGGAAATTTTTACAAGCCTATATTAACCATAAAGTTCTGCCTGAAAATCCATTTGTCGTTCTTGACCAAGAAGGAGTCGGAAAGCTGGTGGAAACAGGAGTCAAATTAGGACGTCAAACCAATCCAACCTTAAAAACAGGTATTTGTGGTGAACATGGTGGCGAAAAACATTCCATTGAATTCTGTTACAATACCGGTTTGGACTATGTCAGTTGTTCACCATACCGTGTACCACTTGCACGACTTGCAGCGGCGCAGGCGACGATTAGAAATGATAAGATAATAGGAGAAGAAAAGATATAGGTTCAGAAATAAATAAAAAAAGAAGCTGGCTTCTAACTTGGGGGGCAGCTTCTTTTCTGGTTATATTTATATTTTTTGAGAATATAGTAATTGATTCTATTGTAGATTTTGGTATAATAAAAACATCGACAAGGAAAGCGCTTAACTTTTGTGTTTCCTTTTGATCTAATAATGTAAGTATATAATTATAAAATTAATCGTTTAAGGAATAAATTAAGGTATACATTATAAGGACAGCTAATCCAATAAGGTCCAAGTTTGTCACTGGTATAAAAATATCAGTTAAACAAGGAGAGAAAAAAATGAAGGTTACAATTTATGATGTTGCAAAAGAAGCTAATGTTTCAATAGCAACTGTTTCAAAAGTTATTAACAATACTGGACGTATAAGTGAAAAAACAAAAAAAAAGGTCCTAAATGTTATGAAAAAGTTAGACTACCAACCTAATATTATGGCATCTGCATTAATGGGAAAACAAACAAAAACAATTGGTCTACTTATACCGGATTTGGCTAACCCTTTTTTTGCAGAGTTGGCAAGGAGTATAGAAGATCGCGGACATGAGTTTGGATATAATCTTGTCATTTGTAGTACTGATTATAAGGAAGAAAAGGAAAATAAATATATTTCTTTATTAAAAAGAAAGAGTGTGGATGGCTTTATTTTAGCCTCTGGATTTGAAAATCTAGGTAAAGTCGAACAATTGGTAAAAGAGGATTTTCCAGTAGCAATCGTCGCACGTGATTTTCCAATGTTTCCAGTAAACACTGTGGCACTTGATGATTTTATGGGAGGCTATTTGGCGGCATCATATCTCATTGATCTAGGCCATGAAAATATTGGCATCATCGCTCGTGATGTCTGGAGTAATAGGGAGAGGATACGTGGTTTCAAGCAAGCCTTAGATGAAAATCAACTTACCTTTCCAACAGACTTTGAATATATTGAAAAAATGAGTCATATCATACAAGGAAAAAATATGACCATTAAATACCTAAAAAGCCTAAATCCTCCTACGGCAATATTTGCATGCAATGATTTGCTTGCCATAGGTGCTATCCAGGCAATAAAGGAAATGGGAATGAATGTGCCAGAACATGTATCAGTTATTGGCTTTGATAATACTATAATTGCAACTATTGTGGAACCACCATTAACAACAATTGCACAACCAATCCAAAACATGGGTAAAGAAGTAATGGACTTGATGATTTCTCAAATAAATGGGGAAAAAAAAGAAAAAATACGAGTAACACTTCACCCTTCGCTAATTGTCAGAGAATCAACGGGAAAATTTAATATTGTGAATTAATCAAATTTTCCCTGAATTTCTCTTTGAAATGTATTGACTTGTGCATAATATTTGAATAAAATTAAATAAAAGTAAGCGCTTAACACTTTTGTGAAGGGTTCAATATTGGATGTCTAGGAGAAAAATAGATTAAAACTTTTTTGTAGAAAGATGTATGAACTTCAATAAACTATGAGAATACCAAAAAATCTCTCGTGTTTTATTTTTTTAATTAAAAGGTAAGCGCTTTAGCACCGACCGAGGTATTCTCAGATGCAATAAGGATAGGAAGATTAATATTTTTTATTCTTTTGAGTAAGCGCTTAACAATACGTTTTAAGGAGTGTGGAAAATGAAAGCGTTGTTAAAAACGGAGAAAGGTGTAGGGAACGTTAATTTACTCGAAGTTCCTGAACCTGATTGTTCAAAAGACAAAGTAAAGGTGAATGTAGCCTTCACTGGAATCTGCGGAACTGATTTACATATTTTTCATGACACATTCAAAAGTTATCCTCCAGTTATCATGGGCCACGAATTTTCTGGAGTTGTAACTGATGTTGGAGAAGAAGTGGAAAACGTAAAGGTTGGGGATAGAGTTGCTATTCTTGGATCACATGCGGTCACTTGCAAAACATGCTATTACTGTAAAACTGGTTACTACATGTTCTGTGAATCCCGCCGTGGAATGGGTCATGGAGTTGACGGAAGTTTTACAAAACAAGTAATTGTTCGAGAGGATATGATTTATAAAGTACCAGAAAGTGTAAGTCTTGAAGAGGCTGCGTTATCAGAACCGCTTGCATGTGCTGTTCAAGCAATAGAAGAATTAACAGATATTAAGTTAGGGGATACAGTTCTTCTCTCTGGTCCTGGACCTATAGGATTATTATGTTTATCTCTTTTAACTCTAAAAGGTTGCAAAATTATCGTTGCTGGAACATCCCAAGATTTAACAAGATTAGAAATAGCCAAACAGCTTGGGGCAGATATTATTGTCAATATTAATGAAGTGAAATTGCAAGATGTTGTTATGAAAGAAACGAAAGGCAGAGGTGTTGATGTAACAATTGAATGTGCGGGAGTAGCAGCATCTATCAATAGTTGTCTTAATGCTCTAAAAAAACTTGGAAGGCATATCCAAGTAGGGATTGCGGGTAAAGAGGTTACGTTGGATTATGATACTATTTTATATAAACAAATTCAATTATTTGGCTCCCTTGCCCATTCGATGAAAACCTGGGACAGGGTTATGCAAATATTAGAACAGAAGAAAATCAATCTTGAACCAATTATTACACATAAGTTGCCACTATCACAATGGAAGGAAGCCTTTAATATGTGTGAAGAAAAGTCTTGTGGAAAGATATTGTTAACCTATGACAATTAATCATTGGCCTCCCTATTACAAACGCCATCGAAAGGAGAATTGTATGATAAATCTAAGATTTAGAGCTAATGAACAAAATGAAATTATAATCCCTAAAACGATGAAAGCAGCATATTTGCAAAAGCCTTTGGAAGTTAGTGTAGAAAACATTGAAGTACCAAGTGTAAAAGGGAAAGAAGTCCTAGTTAAGATGATGGCCATAGGAATTTGTGGATCAGATGTTCATTATTATGCTCACGGCCGCATCGGTAATAGACTTGTTCAATACCCTCATATTCAAGGTCATGAATGTGCTGGTATAGTTGTCGCTGCTGGGGACGAGGTTACTCGTTTTAAAATCGGAGACAGGGTGGCTATAGAGCCTGGTGTTGCTTGCCTGTCTTGCGATTATTGCAAAGAAGGGAGATACAATCTTTGCCCAGATGTACAATTTTTATCAACACCACCTGTAAAAGGTGCCTTTGTACAATATTTAAAACATCATGAGAACTTTCTTTTTGAAATACCTGATAGCCTGTCCTATGAAATTGCAACACTAGCAGAACCTTTATCAGTCGGTATTCATGCGGTGAGACGTGGCAATCTAAAACCTGGAGCTACTGTTTTAATTACCGGAATGGGTCCGGTTGGTTTAATGACGGTTATCGCTGCAAAGGCATTTGGGGCTACAGAAATTATTGTCAGTGATATGGAGCCATTAAGACTTGTAGCTGCGAAACGATTAGGTGCAACTAGAGCCATTAATTTCACAGAGGTAGATACAAATGATGTAGTTAATAATGTAACCTCAGGTCAAGGAGTCGACATGATAATCGAGACTTCAGGCAATGCAAAAGCACTGCAATCCGCTATTAATATGGTACGGAGAGGAGGAACGATCGTTGCAATCGGATTTCCAGCAATGGAGGAAGTACCTCTTAATGTAACAAAGATGCTACAAAATGAAATTGATTTATTTACAGTATACCGCTATACCAATACGTACCCATTGGCTATTAAGATACTAGAATCGATGGGCAATGAGATAGGGCATGTTATTACTGATCGATATTCATTAGAAGATATCAATGAAGCTATGAAACAAGCTCATACAAACAGAAGTGGGAGTTTAAAGGTGATGGTTTATCCGAACTAACTTTCATTTTTGGGAATTAGAGTTTTTGGGAAAACAAGATTAGATTTCTATTAAAAAGCTCTTCCAATATAAAAATTCAAGGGGGATATTAAATGAAGAAATTTCTTAAGATGACTACATTAGCAACAGCTTTATCACTGGCTTTAGTAGGATGTGGAAGTGAAGAAAAAACCGAGCAAGTGTCAGCAACACCTAAAACTGAAGATGCGAAACAAATCGTACTTGATTTAAGTATTCCGGAACCGGAGGGTGCCAAATTTGATATTGCAGCCCAAGCCTTCAGGGAAGAATTAGAAAAGTTAACTGATCACCAAATGACAGTTAAAGTTCATTACAATAATTCTCTTGGTGGGGAAAGAGAAGTATTTGAATTAATGGGAATGGGATCTTTAGATATGGCAATACAATCTGCAGGACCAATGGGAAACTGGGTTAAAGAGTTTAACATGTTTGACCTACCATTCTTGTTTGATAATAAGGATCACGCTCATGCTGTACTAGATGGTGAAATTGGCAACGAACTAGCCCAAAAATTTGAGCAAGCAGCAAATGTAAAGATTCTTGGCTGGGTTGAAAATGGATTTGTTGCAACTTCTTCAAATGGAGCTATAAACAGTGTTGAAGACGTTAAAGGAATGAAAATCCGTGTTCAGGAAAATGAACTGCAAATTGATGCATGGAAATCATATGGTGCGGATGCAACACCTATGGCTTGGACAGAAGTATTTACAGGATTACAGCAAGGTGTTATTGACGGTCACTCGAACTCATTAGCAACAATTCAATCATCTAAGATTTATGAAGTACAAAGCCACGTAGCACTGCTTGAAGACAGATTTTCACCAGGACCAATTTCTATTAGTAAGTCTGTATTTGATGGCTTAACGCCTGAACAGCAGGAAGCTGTCGTTAAAGCTGCTGAATATGCAGAGCCTATCGGTAGACAGGCAAATGATGATAAAATTGCTGAAGCTGCTAAGTTCATTACAGAGAATGGTGTTGAAATAACTGAACCAGATAAAGAGTCATTCAAAGCTAAAACAGCGGCAGTATATGAAAAATGGGCTCCAATAATCGGAGAGGAAATTATTGAAAAAGTAAAAAATACAAAGTACTAGAAATTCCAAGGAGAAGTTGCTCTGATAAAACACCATAACCCTCCAGTTGAACATATCTGGAGGGTTGGTACCAATCAGATAATTTCTTCAAATTAAGGAGTTTAATCTATGAAAAACATAACCTTGAAATATATCAAACTTGTCGATTTCCTAAATAAGATTTTTGGATATGCTTTAGCCTTTTCCATGGCTTTTATGTCAGTCATTATTTTTTGGCAGGTTTTTTCTCGCTATGTAGTAGGTTCATCCTTGGCATGGTCAGAAGAATTGTCACGATTCCTGATGATTTATATGGTTGCAATCGGATCTGCGCTTGCGCTTAGGGATGGAAAATTAATAGCGGTAGAAATAATTCCAGAAATATTAAAAGGCAAAGTGAAAAGAATTTTAATTATCCTTGTGCATTTGATTTCTATTGTATTCTATATTATTTTAATGATTTACGGTTTAAAGGTTGCTGAAAGTTTTGGTAATCAAATAGCACCAGGCACACATATTTCGATGTATTTTATTTATCTCTCGTTGCCAATTGGAGGATTATTACTTCTTCTAAATTCCGTTACTTGTATTTTGGAACAATTTATAGAAGGGAAGGAGTGAAAGAATGTTACCAGTATTTTTTATCTCTCTGATGATTTTTATTTTTTTGAGTGTACCAATTGCTTTCTCTCTAGGATTGTCCACAGTTTTAGGGGTTTGGATGCACGAGACTATGCCTATGGAAATTATTCCCCAAAGGATTTTTGTTTCCCTTAACTCATTTCCCTTGATGGCTATTCCATTCTTCATCCTTGCAGGTAACTTGATGGGGGTTGGAGGGATATCAAGGCGATTGGTGAATTTTGCTAGTTCACTTGTTGGTCATTTCACAGGAGGGCTTGCGATGGTTGCCATTGTTACCTCGATGTTTTTTGCGGCTATATCAGGATCTGGAGCAGCGACAACGGCTGCCATCGGTTCGATTCTAATTCCTGCCATGGTTGCAAGAGGATATCATATTGAGTATGCAGCTGCTAACCAGGCTGTTTCTGGTGCATTAGGAATTATTATACCACCGAGTATTGCTATGATTTTATATGGTGTTGCTGCTGAAGTCTCAATTGGCGATCTCTTTGTAGCAGGTATTATTCCAGGTCTATTAATTACTTTCTCTCTATTAGTTAGTGCCCTTATTATTGCAAAACGCCGTGGCTATAAGGGTGAGGAAAAGAAAGACTTTCCAACAATTATGAAGGCGTTTAAAGAAGCAATTTTAGCAATTTTAATGCCATTAATCGTTTTAGGAGGAATCTATTCAGGGGTCTTTACTCCAACTGAAGCAGCGGTTGTTGCTGTTGTTTATTCCTTTATTGTTGGGTTTGTTATTTATCGTGAAATTAGTTTTCAACAATTAGTTGAAACACTTAAGGATTCAGCAGTGAGCAGTGCGATAATCATGATTGTTATTGGAACTGCTGGGTTATTCGGTTTCTTTATTGGTATTAATAGCGTACCAGATCTTATTTACAGCACCATTTCTGAGTTTGTTACAGATAAATATACATTCTTAATTATCGTAAATATTATTCTTTTCATTGCAGGGATGTTCTTGGATGGGGGAGCAGCAATTTTAATCTTTGTTCCACTATTAATGGGGACTGCGTTGAATTTAGGAATTGATCCTGTTCATTTTGGAGTAATTATGGTTTGTAACTTAGCGATTGGCTTAGTTACCCCTCCCGTTGGGATTGATTTGTTTGTCGTTTCACAACTAACTAAGCTTTCTATTGTAAAAATAGCTCGAGCGGTCATCCCGTTGATATTAGTATTTATTCTTGATGTATTGATTATTACCTATGTCCCTGTACTTTCCACATGGTTACCATCTATTATGAAATAAGCAAATAACAAGATAAGATGATAAATATCTTATCTTAATTATTGTATCATTTTGGTAAAGCGCTTAACTAAAATCTAGGAGGAATTAAAAGTGAGCCAAATTCTTAATGATGAAAAATTATTTTTATTAAAGCAAAAGTCTTCTGAGGCTAGACGTCTAATTATTGAAACCGTATATCTCGCTAATGCAGGGCACATTGGTGGGCCGATGTCTGCTACCGATCTACTAGTTAGTTTGTATTTTAATGAAATGAATATCTCACCAGAGAATCCAGAGGGCGAAAACCGTGATCGCTTTGTTTTATCAAAAGGGCATTCTGCTATTGCACTCTATTCTGTGCTGGCGTTAAAAGGCTATTTCCCAGTTGAGGAATTAAAAACATTTGATTCTATTAATTCAAGACTTCAGGCCCACCCAGATATGAAAGCACTCCCGGGGCTTGATATGTCTACTGGCTCCTTAGGGCAAGGGATTTCAGCTGCGGTTGGAATGGCATTAGGTGCAAGGCTTCAAAATAAGGATTTTCGAACGTATTGCATCTTAGGTGATGGAGAATCACAAGAAGGGCAAGTATGGGAGGCGGCAGATATGGCTGTTAAATACAGTCTAGATAATCTTGTTGTTATCCTTGACTATAACAAACTTCAACAATTTGGCTGGGCTGGGGAAAATGGAAAAAGGCAAACTCCAATAGTTGAGCCAGAAAAACGTTGGGAAGCATTCGGATGGCATGTTATTAGCATAGATGGTCATAACTACCAAGAAATAAGCGAAGCATTCGCTAAAGCTCGTTCTACAACTGGAAAGCCAACCGTTATCATTGCAAATACTGTAAAAGGAAAAGGCGTTAGTTTTATGGAGAATGAATATTCATGGCATTCACGTGTTCCGACAGATGAAGAATTTAATAGTGCGATTCAAGAACTTAAAGAGGAGGCGGGGGTTTAAAATGAAAACTACACTATCCAAAGAAAAGGTTTCTATGAGAGATGGGTTTGCAAAGAAATTACTGCAATTGTCAATAGATGACAAAAAAGTATATGCACTTGATGGTGATTTAGCTACCTCTACGAAGACAGATATAGTAGCGATAAATAATCCAGAAAAGTTTTTACAGACTGGTATAGCGGAACAAAATATGATGAGTGTTGCTGCGGGTCTTGCTACAACCGGTTTACAGCCTTGGGCTACCACATTCGCCGCATTTCTTTCGAAGCGTGCAATCGATCAAATTCAGGTACAAGTTGCACAACCTAAATTAGATGTAAAAATGATTGGCGCATACAGTGGCTTACTAACTGGCTTGACAGGAAAAACTCATCAAGCCCTAGAGGATATTGCAATTTTCCGTTCGTTGGCAAATATGGTTGTGCTTGCACCAGCAGATAGTATTGAGGTGGAGAAGGCGATGGAAGCTGCTCATCAATATAACGGTCCAGTATACATTCGTTTGGCTCGTGATAATTATCCAATTATTTTTTCAGAGGATTATGAATTTCAAATTGGGAAAGCTATTACCTTAAAAGAAGGTAATGATATTACAATCATTTCAACTGGAACAGAAACAAGCCGTTCCATAGAAGCAGCTGAATTACTTGAAGTAGAAGGAATATCTGCTGCAGTAATCCACATGCCATCAATAAAACCAATTGATAAAGAGGCAATCGTTAAAGCGGCTGAAGAAACAGGTGTGATCGTTACAGCTGAAGAACACAGCATTTATGGTGGACTAGGTAGTGCAGTTGCTGAAGTTCTTGTTGAAGAGAGGCCTGTACCTATGCTTCGTGTAGGTGTAAAGGATCGAAATTCTGAGTCAGGTCCAAATGAAGAGATGCTAGAAAAATATGAAATCTCAACTAATCATATTATCAATGTCGTTAAAAAAGCATTGAAGAAGAAAAAATATTAGTAGAAAGAATAAGAAAAAAAGAATAGGAGAAAAGACATATGAATAGCAGTGTCGTAAAAGAAAAACTTTTTATAAATGGCCAATGGGTTGAAACAAAAAATACACAAAAAATCTATAATAAATATACTGGCGAACTTTTTGCAGAAGTGTGTGTTGCAGATGAGAGTTTAGTAGATCAAGCGATTGGGGCAGCAGTACATGCATATAAGCAAACTGTTTTTGCACCTGATTACCGCTATACAGTTTTAATGCGAACAGCGGAACTATTAAAAGAAAATATTGAGGAATTTGCAAGAATAATTGCTCAAGAAGGCGGGAAACCAATTACTGATGCTAAAGCTGAAGTAAATCGATCAGTTTCTACTATTCAAATGGCTGCAGACGAAACGAAAAAACTCGTGGGTGAAATTATTCCAAATTATAACCACCAAGGTCGGTTCCTTTACACAGTTAAGAAACCAATTGGTGTAATTGCTGCCATAACACCTTTTAACTTTCCATTAAACCTTGTAGTGCATAAAGTTGCACCTGCCTTAGCAGCTGGAAATCCAGTTATATTAAAGCCCGCTTCTACAACGGCAACGATTGCTGTTAAGTTATGTGAATTGTTAGAGAAGGCTGGGGTACCAAAAGGCTACGTGCAATGTGTAGTTGGTAGTGGCAGTACAGTGGGTGAGCAGTTACTTAAAGATGAACGAATTGCCCACTATACTTTCACAGGGTCACCTGAAGTAGGGAAACATATTAACCGAACAATTGGACTAAGAAAGGCGACATTAGAGCTTGGTTCAAACTCAGCTACGATTGTTCATAGTGATGCAGATGTTGAAAAGGCTGCTTCAAAACTTGCAAAAATGGCGTTTGCTCATGCGGGTCAAATATGTATTTCTGTCCAACGAATTTTTGTTCAAGAGTCTGTTAAAGAGAAATTTATGGAGAAATTTTTACATGAAGTTTCTTTATTAAAAGTAGGAGATCCATTAAATCCTGAAACTAATGTAGGTCCGATGATTAGTGAAAAAGAAGCGGAACGTATTGAACTATGGGTGAAGGAGGCATTAGATGGCGGTGCCGAAATATTATCAGGTGGTAAACGCGAGAAGAACGTTTACTATCCTACTGTAATTACAAATGCCAGAAAAGGAATGAAGGTTGTTGACGAGGAAGCATTTGCTCCTATTGTTGTTGTCTCAACCTATGAAACTATTAATGAGGCAATAGAGCTTGTTAATGATTCTAAATATGGACTTCAGGCAGGTATTTATACCTCTGATTTAAATTTATCCTACAAAATTCCTTATCTGCTTGAGGTTGGAGGTATCATTGTGAATGATACCTGCTGCTTTCGTACAGACCAAATGCCTTATGGCGGTGTAAAAGAAAGCGGAAATGGTAAAGAGGGTCCATCCTACGCGATTCAAGAACTAGTTGAAACTGTTACAGTAGTAGTGAATTTGGAAGGGTAAAATTCCTTTTTAACAACATACAATTATTAAAAGAGAGAGATGGTTAGATGAAGATATATAAAATTGCCGTCATTGCAGGAGATGGAATTGGCCCAGAAGTGGTTGACGAAGGAATAAAAGTAATGAAAAAGGTCGCAGAATTAGATGACAGGTTTCAGTTCGAATTTACGTACTTTCCATGGGGCTGTGAATATTATTCAAAATATAACAAAATGATGGATGAGGACGGTCTTGAGAAACTAAAGAATTTTGATGCTATTTATTTAGGGGCTGTGGGCTTCCCAGGAGTGCCGGATCATATTTCTCTTTGGGACCTGCTGCTGCGAATTCGCAAAGAATTTGATCAATATGTTAATATTCGTCCAATTAAATTATTAAACGGTGCTCCATGTCCTTTAGTTGATGGCAGTAGGGATACAATTGATATGTTGTTTATTCGTGAAAATAGTGAAGGCGAGTATGCTGGTGCGGGCGACTGGCTATTCAAGGGGAAACCGGAAGAGGTAGTGTTACAAACTGGTGTGTTTTCACGTAAAGGGACAGAACGAATTATTCGTTATGCCTTTGAAATTGCTTCGAAAGAAGAAAAAACTTTAACAAGCATTAGTAAAGGAAATGCTCTGAATTATTCAATGGTATTTTGGGATGAAGTGTTTAACGAGGTAAAAGAGGAATATCCAGATGTGAAGACGTACTCTTATTTAGTAGATGCAGCAGCAATGCTCATGGTAAAAGATCCTGGCCGCTTTGAAGTTGTTGTAACTTCTAATTTATTTGGAGATATCTTAACGGATCTTGGTGCAGCCCTTGCAGGTGGAATGGGATTGGCCGCTGGTGCAAATATCAATCCGGAAAGATCATATCCATCGATGTTTGAACCAATCCATGGATCAGCCCCTGATATTGCAGGCAAAGGGATTGCCAATCCACTTGCTGCGATTTGGTCCGTCAGCCAAATATTTGACTTTTTAGGTTACGAAGAAATCGGAGAAAGAATTCTAAAAGCTATTGAATTTCTAGTGGAAGAGAGTGCGGTACTTACTCCGGACCTAGGTGGTATCGCATCGACAGCAGAAGTAGGAGACCGTGTTGTTGAGATATTAAATCAAAATGTACAGCAAGTGATTTAATTAGTAGGGAGATTTAATCTCCCTATATAGTTTTATCTATAATTAGCAGGATTAATGATGGAAGATATTGAGGTACCAAAGCATGAAAGCTGGGAGTATATGAGAAAGCAACTGCTATATGTACAATTGTTATTTGTGATGATGGTATGGGGATTTAATGTTATTGCTATTAAAATTATTGTAGAGCAATTTTTTGCAGTTACGATTACTTCTCTACGAATCTTCTTAGCTGCTATTGTTGTATGGCTATTGTTACGGATACAAAAGAAAATTCGATTGCCGCAAAAAAGAGAGATCTTATTTATTTTAGTGGCAATGTTCGTAGGAATTGTGGGCCACCACTACTTTTTGTCCGTTGGATTAACAGGAACTACTGCAGCAAATGCAGGGTTAATTTTTGGAATTGTCCCCTTATTAACATCAATACTTGCAGCATTGATGTTGAAGGAACGACTAACATTTATAAGAATAATAGGAATTATTATTGGGATAATAGGTGTTTCTATCATTGTTTTAGCAGGAAATCAAGGAATTCATTTAAGTTACGGTGATATATACATCTTCATTGCCGTTATTTTTCAAGCGATAAGTTTCATTTATATTAAAAAAGCAACAGAAACAATGGATGCGGTTTTAACAACAGCCTACATGCTTATTATGGGATCGTTTTTCCTGTTTGTGATCAGTTTTATAATAGAACCAGAGGGATTAAGTAGTTTGAAAAATGGAACAGTTTTAGGATGGAGTGTTTTTCTGGGTTCTGCAATTATTGCCACTGCTCTCGGACAAATACTTTATAACCACGCAATTCAATATATTGGGGCAGGTAAAACAGCCGTTTTTCTAAATATACCACCTTTCTTTTCATTAGTAGGATCGTACCTATTTTTGGGAGAACTTATCAGTTTATCACATATTTTTGGATTTATTTTGATCGTTGGTAGTGTTATTTTAGGCTCTGGTTTAGCAGACTATTATATTTACAAGCGGACACATCCAATGATCACAGGAAAAGGCTGATTTTTTTGTTGCATAGTAACATAAGAAAGATTGGTGGTAATCATGAAGAAGATTGCGGTCTTAACGAGTGGCGGCGATGCACCCGGTATGAATGCTGCCATTCGTGCAGTTGTAAGACGCGGAATTTATTGTGGACTTGAGGTTTATGGTGTAAGACATGGATATGAGGGTTTAATAAATGGAGACTTTCAAAAGATGGACCTTGGAAGTGTTGGTGATATTATACACCGTGGTGGCACTATATTAAGAAGTGCTCGAAGTGAATTATTCAAAACAGTCGAAGGACAACATCTTGCTTTAAAGTCGTTAAATAAAGTGGATATTGAAGGTTTAATTGTAATTGGGGGAGATGGATCGTTTAAAGGTGCAGGGAAATTAGTAGAACAGGGTTTTCCTACAATCGGTATCCCCGGAACAATTGATAATGATATTGCGGGAACCGAGTATTCGATTGGATTTGACACAGCTGTTAATACCGTTATGGAGGCAATTGATAAAATAAGAGACACTGCTTATTCACATGAACGTATTTGCATTATTGAAGTGATGGGACGAGAGGCAGGAGATATTGCTTTGTGGTCGGGTTTATGTTCTGGTGCTGAATCAATAATAATTCCGGAAGCCCCTCAAAATGTTGAGGATATTATTATTCGTATTCAACAAGGTCAAAAACGAGGAAAAATGCATAGCATTATTGTTGTTGCTGAAGGTGTATGCAGTGGTGAAGATCTTAAAACAATCATAAAGGAAAAGTTTAATCTTGAAACAAGGGTTATTGTCCTTGGGCATCTTCAACGCGGAGGGTCACCAACTGCTTATGACAGAATGATGGCCAGTCGAATGGGAGCCAAAGCAGTTGACATGTTAGTTGATGGTGAAAAAGGGGTAATGGTTGGGTGGAGAAAATGCCAATTAGTCCATGTCCCTTTTGATAAAGCATATGAAGATAAGCATAAAGTAAATATGGCTGACTTTTATTTAGCACGAAGTTTATCTATATAAGGTATTTCTAGGAGGAATTCATTATGGCACTAGTTTCAATGAAAGAAATGTTAGATAAAGCATTAAAAGAAAAATATGCTGTTGGTCAGTTTAATATAAATAATTTGGAATGGACGCAAGCAATTTTAGGCGCGGCTGAGGAAGAGAAATCACCAGTGATTTTAGGGGTTTCGGAAGGGGCCGCTCGTTATATGGGTGGCTTCAGCGTTGTAACCGCAATGGTTAAAGCTCTTATTGAAGAAATGGAAATTTCGGTACCAGTTGCAATTCATTTGGATCACGGATCAAGCTTTGAAAAATGCAAGGCCGCCATAGATGCGGGATTTACATCTGTTATGATCGATGCATCCCATCATTCTTTTGAAGAAAACGTAAAAATAACAAAGCAAGTTGTAGAGTATGCCCATGAAAGAGGGGTTTCAGTAGAAGCGGAATTAGGAACTGTAGGTGGCCAAGAGGACGATGTAGTCGCCGATGGTGTAATTTACGCGGATCCGAAGGAATGTGAGGAATTAGTAAGACTAACAGGAATTGACTGTTTAGCACCAGCTTTAGGCTCTGTTCATGGACCTTATAAAGGTGAGCCCAAATTAGGCTTTGAAGAAATGGAAGAGATATGTACAATGATTGGATTGCCATTAGTATTACATGGTGGAACGGGGATTCCAACTGAACAAATTAAGAAATCAATATCATTAGGGACGTCAAAAATTAATGTGAATACAGAAAATCAAATTGAATTCACAAAAGTTGTTCGTGAAATACTAAATACTGATTCAAAAGTGTATGATCCTCGAAAGTTTATTGGACCAGGACGGGAAGCGATAAAAGAAACGGTAATCGTTAAAATACGTGAATTTGGTTCTTCAGGAAAGGCTCTATAGGTATTCAAAATCAATCTTTTTATTATCTACAATTTCACAAAATCGTAATATCCTAAACCAAAATTGTCAATCGGTACAAAAATCGATTGGCTTTTTTGTTTTTTATGACCGTATGAAACAAAAAACAATGAATCTATAATGAAACTATAAATCAAATGTGAATCTATTCACAATTAAACAAACCAAGATTTCGAACGAAAGCTGAAAATTGGAGGTGTAAGAAATGCAGATGATAGATCAAAAAGTTGATACTCAGCTTGATACCGAACAAATTGAAATACACATGGCAAGAAAAAGTTTTTATCAACTATTTCATTTATTACTGTCAAAACCATTCACGCTTGAAACGTATAAAGAAATTCAGGAGGGAGGTAACATTGAGGGTTTACTAGATTTGGATCAAGGTGGAAAGCTGCTATATGACTTCTTCAAATCTGAACATATAGAGGAATCATTACAATTGGCAAGAGACGACTATTTCCGGTTATTTATCGGACCGTATTCATTGCCTGCCCCACCTTGGGAATCTGTTTATAGAGGGAAGGAACACGCTTTATTCGATTTTCCGACCTTTGAAGTAAGACAGCTATTTCAGCAATTTGGTCTTGAAATTGAAAAAAAACCAAACCAACATGTCGAGGCGGAAGACCATATCGCGTTTGAACTAGAATTTATGATTCTTTTAATAGAAAAAACACTTCAAGAGAAAAACGAAAAAACAAGAAGAACTCTATTAATGGGGCAAAAAGATATGGTTGATAAACATCTGGCATTATGGATGCCGCAATTTACAGGGGATATAAAAAATAATGCAAGCTCAACTTTATTTTTAGGAATTGCAGATTTGTTGGATGGCTTTATTAAGTTTGATTCACAGGTTCTAAATGAGTTACTTTCATAAATTAGGTTTTTATTAAGGAGGTAGGTTAAAATGAGTGGTCAATTATTTGACAAGATAATTGGTAAATCAATGTCACGGAGAAGTTTTCTTAAATGGTCTGGTGCGGTAACAGCGCCAGTAGTCGTTGGAGGGTTTGTTGGAAAATCACAGATTGCTTCAAAAGTAATGGCGGCTTCTAAGGAAAATGAATTAATGAACGAACAAATATTAACGACCTGTTCAACGATTAACTGTGGAGGTAGATGCTTAATCAAAGCCCACATTAAAGACGGCGTCATCACAAGACTAAGTACTGATGCAAAAGAAGATAAATTCGAAATGCCACAACTGCGTGGCTGTATCAGAGGTCGCGGCTACCGCCAATTTGTATATAACCCTGACCGTTTAAAATATCCAATGAAGCGAGTTGGCAAGCGTGGTGAAGGGAAATTCGAACAAATTTCTTGGGAAGAAGCTATCGATTATATTGCAAATGAATTAACAAGAATCACAAAACAATATGGTCCCGCGAGCCGTTATAGCAACTATGCATCAGGCCATTCAGGAAGTATTATTGGGGCAGGAAATATGATTCAAAGGTTATTTGCATTAACTGGGGGATATCTCGGATATTACAATTCCTATAGCTCTGCACAAGTTACACATGCAACAAATTATACGTATGGCACAACACAAACAGGAAATAGTTTAGATACATTATCTGACTCTAAGCTAATTATTTTATGGGGTCATAATCCGGTTGAAACGCGTTTTGGTTTAACAGACTATTATTTAAGGAAAGCAAAAGAAGCGGGCGTAAAAATCGTTGTTATTGATCCAAGACAATCAGATACAGCCGTTACATTAGCAGATGAATGGATTGCAATTGCCCCAACTACAGATGCAGCGATGATGGACGGAATGATGTATGTTATTATCTCAGAAAACTTACATGATCAAACATTCTTAGATAAATACTGTATTGGGTTTGATGAAGAACATATGCCGGAAGGAATTCCAACTGGAGAATCCTTAAAGAGTTATATTTTAGGAGACAAAGATGGAGTACCCAAAACACCGGAGTGGGCTGAAAAAATTTGTAAAGTGCCAGCGGATATTATTCGGAAGCTTGCTCGTGAATATGCAACCAATAAACCATCAGCCTTAATGACAGGCTGGGGGCCGCAAAGACAAGCATATGGCGAACAATATGTTCGGGGTGGAACGGCGCTTGCAGCAATAACAGGTAATGTAGGTATTAAAGGCGGTTGGGCATCAGGAACAGGCTATATAAGTCTTGTTAAGACTACAGCTGTTCCCAAAGGAAAAAACCCACTGGGGGATCTTTCTATTCCATGTTTCTTATGGACAGATGCGGTTGTCCGTGGAACTGAAATGGGAGCCAAAGATGGTGTGAACGGCCTTCCAGAAGGTCATGAGACACTTCCTACCAGTATTAAAGCAATCTTTAATTTAGCTGGAAATACATTAATTAACCAACATTCAGATTGCAATAGAACAGCTGAAATTTTGAAGGATGAAAGTTTAGCAGAATTAATTGTTGTTAGTGACGTGTTTATGACACCAAGCGCCAAGTTTGCAGATATATTATTACCTTCTAACACGTTTATGGAAAGATGGGATATAGGTACAACATGGGCCCCATCACAGCATGCGATACTTTCGCAACAATGTATCGAAAGTATGTATGAATCTAAAGCTGACTATGAGTGGTTAACAATGCTCGCTAAAAAGTTAGGGATTGAGCAAGAATTTACAGAAGGAAAAACACAAATGGATTGGATCAAGTGGTCTATCGAAGAATCTAGAAAGAAAGATCCAAATTTCCCGACATTTGAAGAGTTTCAAAAGATGGGAGTTTATCAAGTATCTTTAGACAAATCGTATATTGCTTTTGAAGACCAAATCAAAGATCCTGCAAATAATAAATTTGAAACACCATCAGGTAAAATTGAAATTTTCTCTAAAGATTTATGGGATATGAACGACCATGAAGAAATTCCAGCCATTGCAAAATACATCCCATCATGGGAAGGTCCACAAGATCCTTTAATCAAAAAGTATCCATTACAGCTGATTGGCTGGCATTACAAACGCCGCTGCCACTCAACCTTTGATAATAACAAATGGCTGGAAGAAGCAGGCCCGCAAGTGATGTGGATGAACAAGAAAGATGCAATGGAAAGAAACATTAAAGATGGGGACAAAGCAAGTGTATTTAATGATCGAGGTGAAGTGCATATTCCTGTAAAACTAACTAATCGAGTAATTCCAGGAACAGTTGCCATTCCTCAAGGGGCATGGTGGGCTCCAGATAAAAATGGTATTGATCAACGCGGAGCTATTAATACCCTTACTAGTCAACGTCCGTCGCCGTTAGCGAAGGGGAATCCACAGCATACTAATTTAGTTGAAGTAAAAAAAGCATAGATTTATAGAAAGGAGTGAAAAAAATGACACAGTTAGGTTTTTATATAAATAATAATTATTGTTCAGGATGTAAAGCATGTGTTGTCTCATGTAAAGATAAAAACGATTTAGATGTAGGAATTAACTATCGAAGAGTTTATGAATTCTCGGAAGGTGATTATGTCGAAAGAAAGGATTCAGTTATTCAGCACATCGAAACCTTTTTTACATCCATTTCTTGTAATCACTGTGAACACCCTAAATGTGTGGAAAACTGTCCAACACAGGCTATGCACAAAAGAGAAGAAGACGGGGTAGTCGTTATTGATCACGATAAATGTGTGGGCTGTAAGTATTGCATGTGGAATTGTCCATATGGGGCACCGCAATATAATGAAACTCTTGGAAAAATGACAAAATGTGATTTCTGTATTGATTTAATTGCCAAAGGTGAAGACCCTGTTTGCGTAGGTTCATGCCCAATGCGCGCGCTTGAATACGGCCCACTTGAAGAACTGCAAAAGAAATATGGAAATACAAAAGATATCAAAGGTCTGCCAAGTTCATCGATTACAAATCCGAGCATTGTAATTGGTGCCCATAAGGCAGCAAAATAAAGGAGGTTCCTACCATGCATGAATGGCCATTATTAATTTTCACAGTCTGTATGCAGGCAGCGATTGGCGGAATGCTAATGCTCTGGTTGTTTTACAAGAAAATATCCGATAGTGGTAAGGAGAAGACATATGCGGCAATGCGCATGCCACTCTTTATCATTGCCGGGTTATCATTAATCGGATTAATTGCATCTTTTGCACATTTAGGGACACCAACGAATGCGTTTAATACGATTCGAAATATCGGCTCTTCTTGGATGAGTCGTGAGATTCTTGTAACAGGTATGTTTATTGCTGCAGTATTTATTACAGCAGGCTTAGCTATTGTACAGAAAAAGGTAAATCCGAATCTACTATTAGTCTCAACCTTGATCGGTTTAGTCGATATTTACTGTATGGCTGCGATTTATGCCAAAACCTTAGTAAGTGGCTGGAATTCAATCAATACCTTTACGTCTTTTTACGGTACGGCTTTAGTGCTAGGTCCAGTATTAGCAGTAAGCTTTATTGCACCTGCACTTAAAGAAAAAGCACAAAGCTTGATTAAATACTCATTTTACATCGCAATGGCTGGAATCGCGATTCAATTAATTGGATTGGCTTTGTTTGGAACAGTAATGCCTGAGGTTAATATGATTACTGGTGTGAATGCAATGACTGAATTAGCGGGATATCAAGGTACGGTTGCATTACGCTGGATTATCGAAGTCATTGGTGTAGGTGTCTTGGGCTTTATGGCAATGGCAACGAACAAAAAGGTTTCTCTATCCTTTGCTTACCTTGCTTTAGCAGCAATAATTTTAGCTGAAGGCATGAGTAGATATGTGTTTTATGTTCTTGGTTCATAATTTGTTAAGTTAATGGTCTTTAGCAGGGCTGTAAGTTCCCCTCCCTTTTTCTTACAGCCCTTTTTCTAGTCTTCGTTATTTAAAAAATATCTCTTTCTAGTTTTAACGGAATAGAATGCAATCGAAGGTTTAGTAATTTGAATATGGGGAAAGCCTTCAATGGTCGGTACGGCATTATCATCGTAAAAGTTATTCAAATCAATAATGTTTAAAGACTTTGTTGTGCAGGCCTCTACGCATGCCGGTAGCAAACCTTTATCTTGTCTTGGGTAGCACATTTGGCATTTGCTAACCTTTTGGGTCTCAGGATCAAATTGCGGCGCCTCATACGGGCAAGCACTGACGCATAATTGACAGCCTGTACATAGGTTTTGGTCAATTTGCACGATGCCGTCATGCCGTTTCGTAAAAGCGCGTTCAGGGCAGACACGGAAGCATTCTGGACTGTCACAATGATTGCAAGAAACGGACAAGAACATATCAGGAGAAATTCGTTTCACCTTCCGCCAATTTACAGAAACAGGTGTTTGATTTTCATTTTTGCATGCTATTTCACACGCTTTACAACCTATACAATCATCGGCATTGAATAGGAATCCAAGCTGTTTAAACATGGGCTTCCCCCCATTTCCTAATCTTAACTCTGCTGTCATAAAAGAATACACTAGATTCACTCTGGTCATTTTCATTTTTCACGTAGATTAATTGATTAATAGGGTCATGGCCTGCCTGTGGGGCAAGGACTATATTTTTGGGTAAAAGCTTATTAATTCTTACCCTACCGGTTATCATCCCGTGCTCGTTAAATACCTCTACTTTCATCTTGTCTTGAAGGTTGTGGCTTCGTGCAATATCATCAGAAATCTCAATCATCATTTCCTGATCACCTGAATGTAGCCATGGGTTCATTTCATATTGAGAATGAATTTTAAGCAATTTTTGTGGTGTAAGCAGTTGATATGGAAATTCATTCTCCTTGGCAAATGCATCATGAAATTGCTCTCCTTCTGCTATCTTTTCAGGTGACAATAAACGAATCTGTTCTTCCTGCTCCAAAAAAATATTACTTTTCTTTTTTTGATGTGGGCCTTCTAGTAAATCTTTATAGCTTTCGATGTTATAAAGTTCCATCATTTCAGGTGTCAATTCTTCCTTAATCCAATCGATCGGCTCTTTATCTGCAGGGAAATTGGAAAAACCAGGCGATAGTTCATTAAGCTTAGTAGTCAGTTCACGCGCAATTGTTAAATCACTTTTTGCTTCATAAAAAGGAGGTATTGCCTTTTGGTTGATCGATAACCAATAGTGCCAATAACCTACATGTAAGTCTTCTTCTTCAAAATGACTTGCAGCCGGCAAGACAATATCAGATTGTTCAGCCGTCTTTGTCATGAAAAGGTCCACGGTGACAATGAGTTCCATTTGTTTATTTAACTCTTCCCACGCTTTAAGATTTTGATCCTGGCTAACGATGTTTCTTGATGCAATCCATAGTAATTTTAATGGGGGATTTTGTAGTGAAAGTGCACTCTCTGAAAAGTCGCTGATGTCAATTTCCCGTGAATATGGAATAGCAGGATGGTCAGGCCCACGATGGTTTAACAACGTTAAAGGAAATTGTTCAACATCAAAGTGTACGAAATAAAGACCCCCATTAGGTATGGAAAGATTTCCGGTCATGGCTGCTAAACTATTAATAGCTTCTATGCCACTTTTTCCAAAATGGCTCCGTTGCAGTCCTAATCCAATCCATGTGACTGTTGGTTTAATTGAGTAATATAGGGAAGTCAATTCTTCGATTGCTTTCAATGGTACTCCTGTCTTTTCGATAACTTCGGTAATTGTTAAATTCTTTTCAAGAAAGGTTTTAAAGGCATCCCATCCAAGGGCTTGCTTTTCGATAAAACCTTCCTCATATTTTCCACTTTCTATAAGGATTTTTGCAATTCCTAGCGCTAACCACATATCTGTACCAGGCTTTATTTGAATATATAAATCGGCTTTTTTAGCTGTTTCCGTATAGATAGGGTCAATGACAACAAGCTTGGCCCCTTTTCTTCGCGCTTCATAAATAAATTTCATTTGGTGAACATTGGTAACAGCCGGGTTGGAACCCCAGATGACTATTAAACTAGCATTTGCCATATTTTCCGGGACAGAAGAATAGTTATCCCCGAATGAATTCTTGATAGCAAGTCTGCCTGTTTGTGCACAGGGGTTCCCGAATGTTTTCGTATGTGGTCCAAAACTGTTGAACATCCCTTCTGTTGCATAATGAAGGATACCAAGATTGCCGGAAAATTTGTTATAGCCTAAAGCTAGATTGGAACCGTATCTTTGATTTAATTCAATCATTTTATTGGCTATGATTGTGTAGGCTTCATCCCAGGAAATTCTAGTCCAATTTCCTGAGCCTCTTGGTTTTTGGATCATTGGGAATTTGAGGCGATCAGGATGGTAGACATATTGGGTATAGGCGTATCCTTTTGCGCATAATCTGCCTTGATTAAAGCCATGGTTCGGATCACCGGTAACCTTAATAAGTTTGCCATTATCAACATAGGAAAGAATTCCACATGTTCCGTAACAGTTTCGGGGACATGTATTTCTAATAATTTGAAGTTTCAAAGTTAAGGCATCTCCTTTTACAATTGATGCAGCTGCTTAATTTTAAAAGCGGCGGAAATATCAAGTTTTATATTGAAATCCTCCAGCTTTATATTTAGAATTTCCTCAATTCTTTTGAGACGGTAGCGCAATGTATTACGGTGAAGAAATAAAGCCTTTGCCGTTTGGGTAATGTCAAAATGATTGGCGGCAAATGCCTCTAATGTTTCCATTAAATCCCCGTCATTAACAGCATCATATTTTTCCAAATCTCCTAAAATCGTTTCATAATATTCCTTTAAATCCTGAAGATCATGTTTATAAAGAATTCTTTCTAATCCTAATTCAGAAAAGAAAGGGATGTCGATGTTTAGTAATATCCCTAAATCATAGGCAACTTTTGCCTCTTGGAAGCTTCGAAACAATTCAGTTGGGTTACTATAAACCTTGCCAATTCCACAGACTACTTTATACTCCGGATATATCGAATGGATATAATTAATGACTGAATGAGAAAATTGCTTAACTTCATCCCTGCTGTTAACCGGGTCATCGATCGTTTGGAGTGGATAAATCACAATAACCTGATTTTGTTTAATCAAAGTGATCGGGATTTTCCCACAATCGGACAGTATTTTTCCTATATAGCTGTGTATTCTGTTTAAGATTTGTTTTTCTGCAGAAAAGTGATTAAAATCCGTTAATGAAAAAACGATCGTTTGATGAGGGTTATTAAAATTCCATCCCCATATATTTCCGTATTCAATAATATCTTCTCTTTGTTTCATATTTCCATAAAGCAGATCAAATAAAAAGGCGACTTTATATTTAACCTTTTCCTGGTTCATTTCCCGCTGTTTTTGCATCTGAATAGCACATAATGATGCAGTAAATTTTGCGATTTCGCTATATTGGTAGATTTCAATAGGGTCTTCGCCAAGGATAAACAGAAAACCAAAGGTTGTATTCTTAGAAATGATAGGGGCGGCCAATCCTACCATTTTGTTGTCTATCGTTTGAATCTGATACATTCTAGCATTGTTATGATTGGTCGTATTCATCTCTTCAAAGACAGAGGAAGAAAAGGTCTCAGAATTTATAGTGACATCGGATGAAAATAATACATTATAAAGAGGATCCGTAATGGTGATTGGAAGAGAAAGTAGAGACTTTAGCTTTTGTAGAAGTTGGTCAATACCTATACTTGATGCAACTAATAGCTCATTTGCATAATCAGGGATATCTTGGTAGTCTTTCATGATTTTATCCTGCCTTTCTCTTATTTTCATGTTGTTTATTCCGCTTCTAAATTATCTTACCGTACTAATTTTGGAAGAACAATCAATGTCACAATTCCGTAAGAAAATAGTTGTAGGTTTGTACAAAAAAACTTTCAATAATTCGTTTAGATTGACCATACTTTTCGAAGTTAAAAGAATTTATAATGTATAGTAAGAAATGAATTTGTGAAATAATTAACAAGAATAAAGTGGGGGATATGTATGGGATTGCTAAGTTTGTGGGCAGAGAGTTTAACATATGAATATGAAATTTTAAAATCTTGCACGCACCACAAAAGCCCCCGTTCAAAGTGCAAAAAATGTGTGGAAAGCTGCAAAAGTAATGCGATTTCCTTTGTGAAGGGAATTCCTTCTATTAACTCGGAACAATGTACACAATGCGGGGACTGTATTGCCGCTTGTTCTGTTCAGGCAGTTGCCGGGATTTTTCCGGAAAGGACTGTTAAGAATCATCGATTGGTGATTACAGGGGACCAAGTGCCATCAATAAAGGAATTATTAGTTTATTATAAAAAGGGCATAACAGAAATAGCCTATGATGGTGAATTATCCGTGCATTGGCGGAAATCAATTGAGGATACGAATGAGATTCTACACCTTCTAGGCGAGCCTCCTTTTACTTTCATGAATGAAAAAATGGAGGAAGCGACCATTGAAATGACAAGAAGAGAATTATTTTTCAGCTGGAAAAAAGAAGCGAAGTCGCTCGTGGTTAAGATGGCACCGGCTAAATGGCGCTTCAATCAAGAGGATTTACAACTAGCAAAATATTACCCTAGTCATCAATTTGCTGAAATTACATTGGATACTAGTAAATGTACATTATGTAAAGCATGTGAATTTCTTTGTCATCATAAATGCTTAAATATATCAGATGATAGTTTTATCTTAAATGCCCAAAGCTGTTCAGCCTGTCATTTGTGCGAGGATATTTGCCCGGAAAAAGCATTAACCGTGATTGAAAAAGTATCTGCCCATAAAATTTTGAATTTACCTGTAGTAACAAAGGTATGTAGTACATGTGGTCAAAACTTCAAAACATTAATTGAATCCGATGAAGTATGTGTGCCTTGTGAGAAAAGGAAAAATTTATTAGATATTCACTAATACAGAAATCCCGCCTGGTATTTAAAGGCGGGATTCTTGGTTTACTTCCATATAAAGTACTTGAATGAACTTCTTAATGTTAATTCTTGCATGTCCATTTTCCTCTGGTTGTTTCCCTTCAAGCTCCAACATTTTCATCCGTACTTGCGGGAAATCAAAATAAGTGGAGGCATAATGCCCAAACGTTGGGTTTGAAAAATCATTGATTCCTAAAGAAGCAATATGTTCAAGGGATTGATGAAGGGCCCGTCTTACTCTTTGCTCTGAAGCTTTTGCCTCTTTTTGATCTTTAATCCCGAGCCTTTTTAGTGCAACCTCTTCAAAAAGTTCTTTTAAAGGAGGAATTTCATGTTTCCCTTCAAGTTCTTGTTGTTTCAACACTTCCAAAATGTCTAAGAGATCCTTATGGCCCCCTTCACATAGGATGCCTAAGTCTAATAGTTTATGCTTTGCCGCCTCCGCTATATTGTTCGAAGATTGAACGACTGAGTTTCTTTCAGGTAATTGAATAGCCATGTTATTCAATTGGTTTAGTGATTGTTGTATATTATGGATTGATTTTTCAAGGAGGATCCGTTCTTTTACTTTTGTTAAAACGCCAATGACCTCAAGCCGATTTATGGGCTTCATAATGTAATATTCAATCCCCAACGAAAAAGCTTCACCGATTAATTCCTTAATTTCGACTTGTGAAACCATTACGATTTTCCCTTGATAAGCGGGTCTAATTCGACGAATCGTTTCAATTCCATCCTGCTTGGGCATTAATAAATCAATGATTAATATATCGATATCTTTGGCAGTTAATAAAGAATCTGTTACCTCTGAGCCATCACTTGCTTCCCCTTCAATCGTTCCAAAATCTTCATCTTCTATTATATCGGCAAGCATAGCTCGAACAGACGCATCATCATCTACTAGAAAAAATCGCACATTATTCCCCACTTTCTGTTAATTGTTCAATTGGCAACTGGACAATAAAAGAGGTTTTCATTTCTCCCTCAAGCTGTTGAAGTTCAATACTACCATTAAGATGTTCGACGACATCCTTTACATAAGTTAATCCAATCCCATTGGAGGCAACGCCTGATTCATTATACTTTGTTGTGAACCCTGCTTCGAAAATTAAATCCCGATGTCGTTCTGAAATGCCTGGTCCATTATCGGAAATTTTCATAACGAGCATGTCCTCTATTTTCGAAATTTCGATTCTAATCGCTACTGCTTCGATACAGGCCTCTACTGCGTTGGAAACTAGATTATTAATAATGGAAAGAAGAATAAACGTATGATAAAGCTGAGACGAGTCTTCAATTTCTACCTCAATAGAGATATTCTTTTCAAGCATTTGCCCATACCGTTCATTGGTAGTTACGACGATATCGATAATTTCCTTTATTTTCATAAAATCATCTAGTTGTTCTTTTTCCATTAATCTAGATAATCCCGCATGGACCCTTTGAGTGTCCTTCTTCATTTCATGGACCTGACCGGCGATGGCCAAAACAGAGGTTGTATAAGGATTATTTTCGTCCTGTTCCTTCATTTCCCTATATAAACCGTAACAAGCTCGTGTGACCTCTTCTGCATTTTTCATCGATTTTTTCAACTGGACCATTTCTACATATAAATTGGAAATGTGCATTAACAACTGTTCGTTTCTTTTACGTTGTACTTCCTCCGCTAACTTTGCATCGCGGAGAATTAGAATATTAAAGAAACCGAGAACGAAAAAGCTTCTAAAAACAGCAATTATACCAATTAACGCAAAGCTATATAAAGTTAACGGGTTATTTGAAAAAATCGACCGAAAAGAGATTTCCATTACACTTGACACTATTTCAATAAAAACTCCTAATATCCCAATCAATAAAGGCTTATCATAGAAAGCTTTTACCCGCAATAAATGAAATAAACAAGCAAAGGTTAAATAATAGAAAAACACCGGAAAATGTAGAGGGATGATCTCATTCCATACAACATCGTTTATTGTTAATGATGCTAATAAAAGTCGAAAACTGACAACGGCACTGCCAACGAGGAACCCGGACAGGACTGGATGTGTCTTTTTTGACCATAACAATAATAGAAAAAATACCGGTGTCCCTAGACTTACCCGCAAATCCCCTTCAACAGGATAAAATTTAAATTCTCCTGCTAATGGCACGCTAATAATCATGAATAAATAAATCAATAGTTTTTCTCTCATTTGTGTGTATTTCATCCCATACTTCCTTCTTTATTTCTACTATTTACGTCTATTTTAAGTGTATATTGACAACTTTTGTTATAGAAATATGACATTTTTTTGTACAGTGCATGTAATTTGATTCTTTCTGTAGTTTTCTGTAGGGCTGTTAGTATCTTTTATCTATAGAAATAATTAATACATTTATTAAAAAAATCCAAACGATTGGAGGGAAAGATTATGTTTTGGGTTCAATTTTTCATTCTATTAGCATGTATTTTCGTTGGTGCAAGGCTTGGTGGTTTAGGCCTAGGGGTTATGGGTGGTGTAGGACTTGCCATTCTAGTATTTGTGTTTGGATTAGAACCTACGTCAGCCCCAATTGATGTGATGTTAATGATTTTAGCTGTTATTACGGCAGCAGGAGCACTGCAAGCATCAGGTGGAATGGACTATCTTGTTTATATAGCGGAAAAGGCATTAAGAAAAAATCCGAAGAGAATTACCTTTATGGCCCCTATTATTACGTATTTATTTACGTTGTGCGCTGGAACTGGGCATGTAGCTTATTCCGTTTTACCGGTTATAGCCGAGGTTTCAAGGGAATCTGGCGTTAGACCTGAAAGACCGATGTCAATTGCTGTTATTGCTTCTCAACAAGCGATCACAGCAAGTCCAATCTCTGCGGCAACAGTGGCACTTCTTGCACTTTTAGCTGATTTTAAAGTTACCTTACTTGATATTTTAATGATCTGTTTACCGTCCACTTTTATTGCATGTATGATTGGTGCATTTGTTGTTAGTAAAATGGGTAAAGAGCTTCCAGACGATCCGATTTATTTAAAACGTTTGGAAGAAGGACTAGCTCCAATTAAACAAGATAAAAAAGATTTCATCCCACAAAAAGGCGCAAAGCTATCAGTTCTCTTGTTCTTATTAGCGGCTGTATTCGTAGTTCTCCTTGGTTCATTTGAGAAGTTAAGACCAGCTTGGGAAGTGGATGGAGTACTTACTCGAATGGGAATGCCGGCATCGATTGAAATTGTAATGTTAACGATAGCAGCCCTTATTATTATCTTCTGTAAACCAAATGTGGACGAAATTGTTTCAGGCAGCGTTTTTAAAGCCGGTGCAGCTGCTGTAGTTGCCATCTTTGGTATCGCTTGGATGGGAGATACATTCTTTAAAGGAAACGCCGAATTGATTAACGGCTCAATTGCTGGTCTAGTAACATCTGCACCATGGTTATTCGCAGTTGCTTTATTTGCTTTATCAATCTTGTTATACAGCCAAGCAGCCACAGTTCGTACATTAATGCCGCTAGGGGTAACTTTAGGCATCAACCCAGCATTATTAATTGCGATGTTCCCAGCTGTTAATGGATACTTCTTTATTCCGAACTATCCAACAGTTGTTGCTGCGATTAACTTTGACCGAACAGGAACAACAAGAATTGGTAAATATATTTTGAACCATAGCTTTATGGTCCCTGGATTAGTGGCAACAATTGGTGCAATCGTGATCGGCATGATTATTAGTACATTCGTATTTTGATCATCAACTTCAACAAATGAATATATTTACAATTGTCGGTAATAATTGAAAATTTAAATTTAAATTTATAACTAGATTATAAATTTATTAGGAGTATAATGGAGGTGAAATTGCTTCCAATATACTAATCTATAAAACAAATTAAGGGAGAGGACCTTTTATGAACAAGAATGAACAATTTCGCATAGAAAAAGATTTTCTTGGAGAAAAGGAAGTACCTAAAGAAGCTTATTATGGAGTTCAAACAATGCGTGCAGTTGAGAACTTCCCAATTACAGGCTACGCAATAGATGAGGCTCTAATTAAAGCAATGGCTGTCGTTAAGAAAAGTGCTGCGCTAGCTAACAGTGCGATTGGCCAATTGGATGCTAAAATTGCGGAAGCGATTGTAGAAGCAGCAGATGAAATCCTTGAAGGAAAATTACATGGAGAGTTTATTGTTGACCCAATCCAGGGTGGAGCAGGAACATCCATTAATATGAATACAAACGAAGTTATTGCCAACCGTGCCTTAGAAATTATCGGTGAGGAAAAGGGGAATTACAAAGTAATCAGCCCAAATTCACATGTAAACATGGCACAATCAACGAATGACTCATTCCCAACAGCTATCCATCTTTCAACACTGGCAACTTTAGATCGATTATTGCTTGTTATGGAAGAATTGCATGCTGAGTTCTTAAGAAAGGCCGAAGAATTTGATGACATCATCAAAATGGGTCGTACTCACTTGCAGGACGCTGTGCCAATCCGTTTAGGTCAAGAATTTGCAGCCTATGCACGTGTACTTCGAAGAGATATTAATCGCATTAGCAGAACGCGTGAGAACTTATACGAAGTAAATATGGGGGCTACAGCAGTAGGAACTGGATTAAACGCAGACCCTGTTTATATTGAAAAAGTTGTTGGCTATCTTGCACAGTATAGTGGACAACCAATCAAGGGAGTACAAAATCTTGTAGACGGCACACAAAATACAGATTGCTACCTTGAAGTTTCTGCAGCATTGAAAACTTGCATGATGAATATGTCAAAAGTAGCGAATGATTTAAGAATGATGGCTTCTGGACCACGCTGTGGTTTTGGGGAAATTAACTTACCTGCACGTCAACCAGGTTCTTCAATCATGCCGGGTAAAGTAAACCCTGTAATGGCTGAAGTTTTAAACCAAAGTGCCTTCCAAGTTGCAGGTAATGATTTAACAATTATGATGGCTTGTGAAGCGGGGCAATTCGAATTAAACGTAATGGAGCCAGTCGTCGTCTTTAACCTACTACAATCAATTAAGGTAATGACAAATGTGTTTTCTGTATTCCGTGAGCATTGCTTAAGCGGTATTACTGCTAATAAAGAAAGAATGCAAGCCTATGTAGACAATAGCGTTGGTATTATTACAGCGATTAACCCACATGTTGGATATGAAACTGCCGCATCTATTGCAAAAGAAGCCATTGCAACAAAACGTCCAGTTAGAGAGATTGTTCTAGAACGTGGTGTATTAACAGCAGAAGAGTTAGACATTATCTTGCAGCCAGTTGAAATGACACATCCAGGTATTGCAGGTAAAGAATTAATTGAAAAAAAGCGACAAGAAAATGACAACAAAGAGTTAGTGACAAATAGATAATACAAAAGCCGGCCCTTAGAGCCGGCTTTTCTTTCTAAAAAATGATATGTGCAGCCAATACAATAATCGGCAGCGTAATTAGAGTTCTTTCTAGAAAAATGACGAATAAGTCCAGGAGCGTAACCGGAATTTTAGATCCAAGCAACAGTCCACCTACTTCAGACATATAGATCAACTGGGTAACTGAAGTACAGGCCACAATGAATCTTGTCATATTACTTTCGGAATCTCTATAAAATTTGTATAATTAAGAAAAATAGTGGAAATGAGGTCGAACGATGGGGGAAAATGTGAACGAAAAAAGAGTCACGTATATAAATTCAGAGACAGGCAAAAAACTAACAACCGCTGTCCAAACAGACGGCGCTGGAACACAATTAGATAATTATACAAATGTACGAAATAAACTGCTGACGCTTATTATGATGGAAGTTAAAAACGATGTTACGAATCGAAAAGAATTCGAAGCAGCCACAGAAAAAATTTATCAAGAATTTAAAGCAAAATTCGAAACCTTAAATGAACCAGACTTATTAACCTTGCTCGAACATGCAATCGAAGATATTAAAAAAATTGAATTTCAAACACATGACGACTAATTTCAATATTAGAACAGAACGAAAGAAGCCCACCTCCCTTAGAGAGATTGGGCTTTTGCTTTTTGCGAAGCAGCCTGCAGTGCCTGCTCAAAATCAGCAATTAAATCGTCAACATGCTCTAGTCCAACAGAAAGTCTTAACAAGCCATCGGTAATTCCTCTTTTTTCTCTTTCCTCTTTTGACATTGCAGCATGTGACATGGTAGCTGGATAAGAAAGTATGGACTCGACAGCCCCGAGGCTAACAGCAAAAACAGGTATTCGAACATGTTCGATAAATGCTTTCGCTATTTCTTTATTTGGTAACCTGAAAGATAAAACAGCACCGAACCCATGAGACTGTTTAACATGGATGTCATGGCCGGGATGAAATGATAAGCCTGGATAATACACTTCCTCGATCAATTGATGATGATGGAGGTATGTGGCTATATGCTGAGCTGATTCCGATGACTGTTTTAAGCGTGTTCCTAATGTTTTCATTCCTTGGATTAATAGATAAGAATCTTGTGCGCCTAAAATAGCCCCAAAGGAGTTTTGGATAAAAGCTAGTCTTTTACCTAGTTCTTCGTTCTTTGTAATCGCTAACCCAGCAATAATATCACTATGGCCCGATAAAAACTTTGTAGCACTATGGAGCACCACATCTACACCCAATTGGAGTGGGTTTTGGCAAAGTGGTGTCATAAAGGTGTTATCGAGAAAAGTTAAGCAGTTATGCTCTTTTGCAATTTCTACGACTGCTTCAATGTCTGTAATGTTTAAACACGGATTAGAAGGTGTTTCGATGTAAATGACCTTCGTATTCGGTTGAATTGCATTGGATATTGCGTTAAGGTCAGTCATATTAACAAATGTATGGTCAATCTTAAATTGAGTTAATACTTTGGTTACAAAACGATAAGTGCCACCGTAAACATCTTCTGAGATTACTACATGGTCACCTGCAGAAAGCAGCATGAAGGCTGAAGAGATAGCTGCCATTCCGGAAGCAAAAGCTAATCCTCTCACACCACCTTCTAATTCAGTAATTTTCTGTTCCAGCGCTTCCCTGGTCGGATTACCGGAGCGGCTATAATCGAATGGACCGAAATCGTCAAAACTTGCTTGGTGAAAAGTGGACGATAGATAAATCGGAACGTTTACTGCACCTGTTTTCTGTTCAATATCTGGATTTGATGATGCATGAATTAATTTAGTTTCTAGCTTGTCTTTGTATATGCTCATAGGTCGTTATCCTCCTTTTGCAATTTAGAAAATACTTGTTTCAGGTCTGAAATTAAATCTTCCGCATCTTCAATACCAACGGAAAAACGTAATAATCGATTGCATACACCGCGCTCGTTTCGTTCTTCTTCAGGGATGTCTGCATGTGTCTGGGTGGCAGGATATGTAATAAAGCTTTCTACGCCACCAAGGCTTTCAGCAAAAGTGATCAGCTTGAGATTTTCTAAAAATGGTTCAACCCATTTACTTTCTCTTAACCGAAATGACAGCATACCACCTTTACCGGGGTATAAAACGTCAAGTACCTTCTCTTCAGTTTTTAAGTAGGCCGCTATTTTTTTCGCATTTTCATCATGTTGTTTCATTCGTAAATGAAGTGTTTTTAAACCTCTGATTAATAGCCAGGAATCAAAAGGTGATAATACTGCGCCAGAAGCATTATGATGAAAAGCCAATCTTTCGCAAATGTTTTCCCCTTTTGCAACAACGAGGCCTGCAAGTACGTCATTATGTCCACCAATATACTTGGTTGCACTATGAATAACGATATCCGCTCCTAATTCAAGCGGTTGCTGAAAATAGGGTGTATAAAAAGTGTTATCTACGATAAGTAATAAGTTATATTTTTGAGTAAGTAATACATACTGCTCGATATCAATTTCTTGCATTAATGGATTCGTTGGGGTCTCTATAAAAATAGCTTTTGTATTTGAAGTGATCAGCTTTTCTGTTTCGTGTATATCACTAAAGCTTGTATATGTCGTATGAATGTCATAGGCATCTGAAAAATTTTTAAGCAAGCGGTAGGTACCACCATAAATATCCTCAGAAACTAGTAGTTCATCCCCACTCCTGAAAAGAGACAGAACTAATTGGATCGCTGCCATCCCGGAGCTACAGGCAAAACCACGGTCCCCTGACTCCAAGTCTGCAATTCCTTCCTCCAAAATTGTCCGAGTAGGGTTTTTGGTACGAATATAGTCATATCCTGTAGATTTTCTAAGTCCACTATGCCCATAGGCCGTTGATAAATATATAGGTGGATTGACGGCTCCTGTTTTGTGATCCGTTTTATTCCCTAATTGAACTAACTTTGTTTCTAATCTATTTGTTGACATGCTTTTCATCCCTTTCGTTTACATTCATTTTTAAATCAAGGGCAAAAAATAAGAGCCCTCTAATAAGAAGAAGGCTCCTAAAAAACGAAAACAATCTTCTCATCTTCTAGGCGCTTATCGCCTATGGAATTAGCACCGTTTCTTCTTAAAGGCCGGTTGCTGAGACTTCATTGGGCCAATCCCTCAGTCTCTCTTGATAAGAAAAATATGTAATTATTAAATGATTGGAATAATTTTCATTTTATTATACTTTAAAATAGATTACAAGAGGAAAATGGGTGTGAATAGTTGCAATTGTAAAAATATTTCGCTAAAGGTGGTTGACATTAAAATTATAAGGATGCTAATATCTTCCAAACACGACTAAACTTATTGGTATTATTAATGATTTTTACTTGCTTTAACGAGGATTAATAAGATTCCTGTTATCCATCGTTTTGCCTAAGTTTACATTTCGTTTGTAAGAGGAACGCCGGTTATTGTCCAAATTTTTATTATCTATAACAGTGTGCCCTCGTATAAATCTGCGACATATGTTATACTATATTCAAGGTAACAAGAACGTACGTTTGACAAAAATCCAGTAATGGAATGTGGGCATGGTGCGTAAGTTGTCGTCCTAAATGCATTCAAAAACCGGAAAGTGAGGTGAGTAGAAAATGATCGTGAAGAAAGCATACAAATTTAGGATCTATCCTACCAAAGAACAAGAAATCTTAATTGCTAAAACCATCGGTTGCAGTCGTTTCATCTATAATTACTTTGTGGGAAGACAAAAACAGAAAGATGCATACTGGTATATCGTGAATGAAATGGTTCAGAACGGTCAGCTTCTTAAGAATAATTGGAAGGGTGAATGTTTCAATAAGCATAAATCTATAAAAGCCCTCCCTAATTTAAAGGAACATTACCCCTTTTTAAAAGAAGTAGATAGTATTGCTCTTCAAAAGTCCGTTGAAATTGTTCACGATGCCTATACAAGATACTATAAAAAACAAAATAATGAACCGCGTTTTAAATCCAAAAAAAATCCTGTTCAATCGTATACAACAAAATATGTGAATGGTAATATTGCTATTTTGGACCAGCATCTTAAACTTCCCAAACTCGGACTTGTGCGTTTTGCTAAAAGTAAAGAAGTCGATGGTCGAATTATAAATGTTACCATTAGGCGTAATGCGACTGGTAAATACTTTGTATCCATTCTTGTTGAAACGGAGGTACAATCATTGGATAAGACAGGTTCAGCCGTTGGGATTGATGTGGGACTCATAGATTTTGCAACCCTCTCGGACGGAACAATATACAAAAATCCAAAGTTTTTCCGTACATTAGAAGAAAAATTAGCTAGCGCCCAACGTATTCTTTCAAGACGAAAAATAGGTTCGTCAAATTGGCATAAACAACGTGTAAAGGTTGCGAAAATCCATGAAAAAATCACGAATGCAAGAAAAGATATGCTAGATAAAATCTCGACTCATCTTGTCAAAAGCCACGACATCATAGGAATTGAGGATTTGTCTGTAAGCAATATGCTTAAAAATGGAAATCTTGCTAAAGCCATTAGTGAGGTATCATGGTCACAATTTAGAACGATGTTGGAGTACAAAGCGAAATGGTATGGAAAGCAAGTCATAACAGTCGCGAAAACCTTTGCTTCTAGTCAACTATGTTCGAATTGTGGTTATCAACATAAAGACGTAAAGAATCTCGCATTACGTGAATGGACCTGCCCGTGTTGTGGGATACATCACCAAAATCGTGATTTGAATGCTTCTATCAATCTACGAAATGAAGCGTTACGACTCATTGGTGCCTAGAAGAATTCCAAGTTAAAGCTTGTCGGAGGTATCAAACACCGTTTGTACGACCAACCGTCGGAACGATGGGGGTAGCCTAATCAATTAGAAATCGATAGGTTTCTTTACTTAGGAATCTCGTGGCTTTAGCCATGAGAGGGTTCAAGGATGGTGGTGTCATTGTGGAGGAAGGCATATCCCGTGACATTTTCTCTAATCCCAAAGAAGAAAGAACGCGTCAGTTCTTAAAAAGAGTAATTCCTGAAGATTTTAATTACTACATCTAGGAAGTACATTATAAAAAACGAAAACTACCAATCTATTACAAGTTATATTGTAGTGGATTGGTAGTTAAAAGAGCTTATTTATCACTATTATTCATAGCTTTATCCGCAAGCAAAAGGATCGTCATGTCATCCATTGGTGGGTTATGGAGACCCGCACGGACATCGCGGTAATATCGTTGCAATGGATTTTTGGATGATAAACTTTGGGCGCCTACTACTCTCATTGCCAGGTCGACAACTTTTATCGCTGCATTTGTTACAGCAAGCTTAACCGCTCCAAGTTCTGGCTTTAATTGATTTCGTTCCTCTTCACTTGAGTGATCCCATTGCTTTGCAACTGAATAAAGAAAATGTCGTGCTCTCAGCAACTCTAATTCCATTTCCCCTACTTTTTGTTTTACATATGGTAAGTCAATGATCGATCCTGTAATACTATTAGGTGAGTAGTCCTTGGCGAAATTAATCGCATAGCTTTGAGCAGCTTGCGCAATTCCTAAGTAACAGGCTGGAATATGAAGTAACCAGCCAGAAGCCCCTTTATTGCCCGGTTCAAACCACTCTACCTGGTAATCCTCCTCTACCTCGACATTATTCAATACTAAATCGTGGCTACCTGTGCCTCTCATTGTGATACTATCCCACGTTTCCACAATTTTAACCCCGGCTTTTGCTCGAGGAATTAAAAAGTACCCAATAGCTCCTGTTTCCGGAACTGTAGCTGTCACGTTAAAGTAATCAAGTACAGGGGCCATTGTAGAAAATGTCTTTCTACCATTAAGAATCCATTTATCTCCATCTTTAATAGCTGTCGTTGTAGGTTTTCCACCCCGTGTGGGACTTCCGGTTTGTGGTTCTGATGCACAGTTATTAATAAGTGCTCCCTTTTTTACTTCCTCACATAACATTTGGAATGTGGACTCTTTCCAAATGTTTTTTTCTCCGAGGTCTTGGATAATCCCCATATGCCATCCAATTGATAAGGCAGTGGCGCCATCCCCTCTTGCGATATACTCTTGAAACCTGACAAGATCATAAAGAGAAATTGCTTCTCCTCCGAATTTTTCAGGAAGTGTAAGCTCAGTATAGCCGGAGCTTTTAAGTTCAGAAATATTTTCAAAGGGAAAACTTCCTTCTTCGTCAATCTTGGCAGCTCTTGTTAAGAAACGTTGAGATAGTTCTTCCATGTATTCGAGCCGCTCATCCATACTTTTAAGATCTTGAAATCTCATCTAATAATCAGTCCTTTTTCCTACTATTCTTATCTGTTTTTAATTATTAGATAATTATACAATGATTTTTTGTGTATTCCAATGATTAGTTGCCATTCTTATTGTAGTAATTTTTTTTCTCAAAATTACTTGACGTGATTTGATAAATATATTATATTTGGTTACATAAAGTAAGTTAATAAAAAATAAACAATGAACTTTAGGAGGACGAATAATATGTCAACATTTACATTAGATAAAGTACACAGTGGGATCGGATTTCAAGTGAAACACATGATGGTTTCCAAGGCAAAAGGCGAATTCAAAAACTTCGATGTTGCTGTTGAAGGTGATATCAATAATCTTGAAGGTTTAAAAATAACTGCAACAATTGATGCCGCATCGATCAGTACAAATAATGATGATCGTGATGGACACCTACGTTCAGCAGATTTCTTCGACGTAGAAAAATACCAAACTATCAAAATCGAAGGTCAATCGATTAAAAAGATCTCTGATGAAGAATATGAATTAACAGCATTAGTTACAATTAAAGATGTAACAAATACAGAAAAGTTTACCGTAGAATTTAGCGGTGTTTCTAAAAATCCGATGGATGGCAGCACTGTAACAGGATTCGATGTGGAAGGAAAAATCAACCGTGAAAATTATGGTTTAACTTGGAACGCAGCGCTTGAAACTGGTGGCTTCCTAGTTGGTAAAGATGTAAAATTATCTGCAAACTTTGAGTTTGTAGTAGCATAATGTATGCAAGCAAAAGCATGGCCTATTCTTGGGCTATGCCTTTTTCTTTATTATTTAAAAAATTTAAATAATTCATTGACAATTGGATTACTTGGTTTTATTATAGACATTAATTACTAATCAATATAATAATTTCTTATCAAGAGCGACTGAGGGACCAGGCCCATAGAAGTCCAGCAACCTCCATAATGGAACGGTGCTAAATCCTGCAGAATGATTTCATTCTGAAAGATAAGGTGAAAATTGACATTGTCAGGTTAACCCTCTTTCAAAATGAACGAGGGTTTTTTACATGTAAAAAAGATTGGGGAGGAGAGGGTTTTATTGTCTTTAAACACACGAATTGATCACCAAGTTCTTGAGAAAATTATTCATACATTGGAGGGCTTAGAATTTGGAACGGTTCAAATAACAGTTCATGATTCACAGGTGACACAAATTGAAAAGAATGAAAAGCACCGGTTTCAATTACAAAAACCAAAAGCAAAGGCCTCTACAACAAATGAAAGTCAAAAGTAAGACCTTAACAAAATTAAATTCTTGCCGATCGGACCACCGAAGGCTCCTTTAGTTTCTAGGTACAACTATGTACTAAAACTTTAGGGGCTTTTTTATTTTTTTTAAAGCCCCTAAAAATCAAAGATTGGAGTGGAGAATTTGATCGAAGTTCGTAACCTTGTAAAAAGTTATCATTCAAAAAAAGGAATTGTTGTGGGGGTTGATCATGTATCTCTGAAAATAGCAAAAGGAGAGATATTTGGGATTATTGGGTACAGTGGGGCGGGCAAAAGTTCACTTTTACGTTGTTTAAATTTATTAGAAAAGCCGACTTCTGGGGAAGTGTATATTGATCAAGTTGAACTTACTTCCTTAAATAAATCAGAACTAAGGAAAGCACGTTTGAAGATCGGCATGATATTTCAACATTTCTACTTAGTAAGTTCGAAGACCGTTTTTGAGAATGTTGCATTCGCTTTAAAGGCCGCACGTAAATCTAAAACTGAAATTACCGATCGAGTCCTATGGCTGCTAGAAATAGTAGGACTTGCAGATAAAAAAGATGCCTTTCCTTCACAATTAAGCGGCGGCCAAAAACAGCGGGTTGCCATTGCAAGGGCATTAGCAAATGAACCAAATGTGCTTCTATGTGATGAAGCAACATCGGCATTGGATCCTACAACGACCAAAGCAATCCTTAAACTACTAAAAAAGATTAATGAGGATCTCGGGTTAACCATTGTTCTGATCACTCATGAAATGGAAGTGGTTAAAGAAATTTGTGACAAAGTTGCGGTTATGCAGTCGGGAAGAGTGATCGAAGAGGGCACGGTGTATGAAGTTTTTGCTAATCCCAAAGAAGATTTAACAAAAGAATTTATTAATACAATTTTACATTTCGGATTACCTGATCGGCTAATCGCAAATAAAAAGGGAAAAATTGTGAAAATTGTTTTCAAAGGAGAGGTTGCAGAAGAGTCGATTGTATCAGATATGCTACAGACTTTTAAAATTAGGGGAAATATTCTTCATGGAAAAATTGAATACATTAAGGAAGTGCCACTCGGTATTTTTATTATGGAAGTAATAGGCGAATCAATTGAAATTGAACGTGCTCTTAGCTTCATTAAACAACGGGTTGAAGTATTGGAGGTGTTCGATGATGCTGCTTGATTCCTTGATAAACCTATTACCTGACTTGAATAAAGCATTTTTTCAAACGATCTATATGGTTTTCATTTCTTTAACGATTGCGATTGTAGGAGGTTTGCCATTAGGACTGGTATTATTCGTGACTGATAAAGGATTATTTTTAGAAAATATTCGCGTTCAATCCATTGTTGGGATCATCGTTAACATTGTGCGCTCAATCCCTTATATTATTTTGCTAGTGGCATTGCTCCCATTAACAAAGTTGATTACAGGGACAACAATCGGGCCAACAGCAGCCTCCGTTTCTTTATCTGTTGCAGCAATTCCGTTTTTTGCAAGAATCGTCGAGGCATCACTACGTGAAATTGACAAAGGGGTCATTGAAGCAGCCGTGGCAGTTGGTGCAACACCATGGATGATTATTAAGGATGTACTATTGCCTGAAGCAAAGCCAAGTGTTATTCAAGGGTTGACCCTTACAACGATTAGTTTAGTTGGATATTCTGCGATGGCCGGTATCGTTGGCGGCGGTGGTATCGGTGATTTAGCGATCCGCTTTGGATATTATCGCTATGATAATACTGTAATGTTTACGACAATCATTATTTTGATCGTCCTAGTGCAGTTTATACAATTCGGTGGAGATAAAATTGCCCGTTTTGTAGATAAACGCTAATGAGATTAAACCAAGTACTTAAATATAAAAACTATGAATAATGAAGGAGAGTATATGATGAAGAAATTTAAAAAAGTTGTTTTACCAATATTATTATTTGTTTTGCTAGTAGGTATTTTAACAGGCTGCGGACAAAGTGGAAAGACAAGTCAAGCGGCCACGAGCGAAGGTTCTAAGGAAATTAAAGAACTTAAAATCGGGGCAACTGTTGGACCATATAGCGATATGGTTTCAAAGGCAATTAAACCAATCCTTGAACAAAAGGGCTATAAAGTAGAAGTCATTGAGTTTAGCGACTACATTCAACCCAATATTGCGCTTGGAAATGGTTCATTGAACGCCAATCTTTATCAACACAAAATTTATATGGAAACATTTGCAAAAGACAATAATCTAGAACTTTCTATTGTGTCACCTGTTCCTACTGTTCCAATGGGGATTTATTCGCATAAATATCAATCTATTGATGAGGTTAAGGAAGGCAGCTCTGTAGCAATACCGAATGATCCAACGAATCTTGCTAGGGCGCTATTAATCTTACAGGATGTCGGTCTAATCAAATTTGATCAAAATGCTAACCCACTTACTGTTTCTGAAAAAGATATTATTGAAAATCCGAAGAATTTAGTTTTCCAACCGATTGAAGCAGCCCAATTACCAAGGTCTTTGGAGAGTACGGATTTATCCGCCATCAACGGTAACTTTGCTTTAGCAGCAGGTTTAAGCTTACAAGATGCCCTTCAATTAGAGAACATACCTGCTGATTATTTGAATAACGTTGTTGTAAATACAAAAGATTTAGAGGCTGCATTTACAAAAGATATCCTGGAAGCAGTGGAATCAGCGGAATTTGAAAAAGTAATTGATGAACAATTCCAAGGCTATAGTAAACCGGATTGGATGAAAAATCGTTAAATAGGAGGAATCAATTATTATGTCAAAGATACACCTTCGGACAGAGGATCGGATTGCGTTTATCACCATTGATGCACCACCGGTGAATGCGTTGAATGAAGAGGTTTTACATCAGTTATCTATAACTTTAGATGACATCATTAATAGTGAAATAGATGTTGTTATTATATCTGGAGCTGGAGACAAAGCTTTTGTCGCTGGAGCCGACATTCGCGAATTTTCAACTCTGAACAAAGAGACTGGTGAAGAATTATGCAAACGGGGGCAGAGCATTTTTACTAAAATCGAAAGATTGCCGCAGCCCGTCATTGCTGCTATTGATGGCTTTGCATTAGGAGGCGGATTTGAGCTTGCGCTGGCCTGTGATTTCAGAATAGCTTCAAGTAGATCAACCTTTGGATTTCCAGAAGTTAAACTGGGGATACTTCCCGGCTACGGCGGAACACAGAGACTAGCAAGACTAATAGGCATTGGGAAAGCGAAACAGATTATTTTCTCCGGTGAATTTTTCGCGGCTGAAGAGGCTTTTAAATTTGGACTTATAGAAGAAATAACAGATGAATCCCCGATTGAAAAAGCAAAAGATTGGGCAGAAAAAATTAAACAACGAGGACCGTTAGCGGTTGAATTTGCGAAAAAGGCGATCAATACAGGTATTGATTTACCTTTAGAGGAAGGGCTTGAATGGGAGGCCCGATTTTTTGGTGAATTATGCGAGACAGCAGATAAAAATGAAGGGGTCACAGCCTTTCTTGAAAAAAGACAACCAAAATTTTTGAAACGATAGGAGAAATGGAAATGCCAAAAATAGTTGCCGTAATCGGATTTGGAACAATGGGTTCAGGAATTGCCCAAACTTTTGTAGAAGCTGGCTATCAAGTTATTGCAGTGGAAAAGGAGGAGACGCTGTTTACGCGGGGGCTAAAACAAATTCAAAGAAACTGGGAACGGTCGATTGAGAAGGGAAGGCTAACTACAGAAAAGAAAACTCAATTGGAACAGCTGCTAACTGTAACAACAGATTGGAATCGTATCGCAGATGCAGAATTTCTTATTGAAGCGATCAGTGAAAATATTGACTTAAAAAAAGAAGTTTTCAAGGAAATCAGTCAAGTAGTTAGTGAGAATGCCATTATTGCAAGTAATACTTCAGGTTTGAGTATTACGGAAGTAGCGAGCGTCGTTCCTAATCCTTCAAGAGTAATTGGTTGCCACTTTTTTAATCCAGTTCCTGTTATGAAGCTTGTCGAGTTGATCCGTGGGTATGATACGAGCGAACAGACGTATGAAAAGACAAAGAAAATTGTTGTATCACTTGGGAAAGAATCGATCGAGGTGAATGAATCGCCGTTGTTTGCTGTAAATCGTATTTTAGTTCCTATGATCAATGAAGCCATTTTTGTACTACAGGAAGGGGTAGCAAGTGCAGAGGATATTGATCGGGGGATGAAGCTCGGGGCCAATCATCCAATTGGGCCATTAGCTCTAGCCGACTTAATTGGTCTTGATACTTTATTATTTGTTCAGGACTCGTTGTATGAAAATACTCAGGATTCTAAATATCGATCTGCCCCATTACTTAGAAAGCTTGTAAGAGCAGGTCATCTTGGCAGAAAGACTGGGAAGGGATTTTTTGAATATAAGTAGGAAGAGGTGGGATTAGGATGAGTGTAACTGTTGGTAGTTTAATAGATTGGTCGGCAGAAAATTTCCCGCAAAAACTTGCGATTATATATGAAAGAAAGAATCAACAATGGACGTATAGCGAGCTTAAAGAAAAAGTGAACAACTTAGCTGGGGCACTTCAAAATTTAGGTGTTAAGAAAGGAAATGTTGTATCGACCTTTTTATATAACACTAGTGAATTTGTTATTGCTCTTTTCGCTGCAGCAAAGCTCGGTGCTATTTTTAATCCAATAAATTATCGGTTAACGGCGCATGAGCTGCAGTACATATTAAATGATGCAGGATCAACTGTCCTTTTATATGAAGGAGTCGTCGCTGAAACGATTAGAAAAACAGCAGATTTAGGTGTAAATGTAGATCATTTCATTTTTGTCGATGACGATGCGCCATCGGGGTCACTTGATTTCTATGAACTTATTAATAAAAGTCTGGGCTTTCAACCGGTCGAGGTAAGTGAAAACGATCTATATATCATGATGTATACAAGCGGCACGACAGGCAAACCAAAAGGTGTTCTCCACAAGCATCGTGATATGGTCCATCATAATTTTCTAATGATGCAATGTCAGGGGTTCACAAAAGAGGATATCGGACTGACCATTGCTCCATTAAATCATACAGCAGAGCTTCATACATCGTTTTTACCTAGATTACAAGTAGGTGCTACGAATGTTTTGCTCCATCATTTTGACACGAAGTTAGTTCTTAAAACATTAGAGGAGGCTAAGGTTACCCATATGTTTGCAGCCCCAACGATGGTGAATATGCTGCTGAATGATGAAGATTTTGATAAGTATGATTTATCGAAGCTTCGACTTTTAGGATATGGTGGGGCATCCATGGCACCTGTCCTTATTAGGGAATTTCAAGCCAGAACAAATGCTGGGCTTGTTCAAATGTTCGGCACTACTGAAATGGGCCCTGTTATGTCGGTATTGTATAGTGATGAGCAGCTTGAAAAAGCTGGTTCAGCCGGGAAGGCTATTTTGACGCATGAAGTTCGGATTGCAAGGGTAAATCCAGATGGTCCAACACATCCTGATGATCTTTGTGGTATTGGTGAAGTTGGTGAAATTCTTGTGAAAGGCCCTTGTGTGATGGAGGGGTATTATAAACGCCCTGATGCAACGAAAGCAGCACTCGCCTATGGTTGGTATCACACAGGTGATTTAGGCTCGCTCGATGAGGAAGGGTATGTTTGGATTCGTGATCGTATTGATCACATGATAAATTCTGGTGCTGAAAATATTTATCCGAGGGAAGTAGAAGATCAGTTGCTTGAACATCCTGATGTGCTGGAAGTAGCGGTCATTGGTGAGCCTGATCCGAAATGGGGCCAAATAGTTGTCGGATATGTTGTCTTAAAAGAAGGAAGCAATCTAGAAGCGAACGACCTAGATCAGTATTTAATAGACGGGGAAAAATTGGCACCATTTAAACGTCCAAGAAAATATCGATTCATTGACATTCTTCCAAAAACGCCAAGCGGGAAGATTCAAAAGTATCTGTTAGAGGATGTAACTGACAAAGTAGTGTAGGAGGAATGAATCCATGTTATTTCAATTATCGCCAGACCACCTTGAAATTAGGGAGAGTATTCATCGACTGGCGCAAGAAAAAATTAAGCCACGTGCAAATGATATAGATGAAGCTGGAGTATATCCGATGGATATTAAAGATTTATTGGCGCAATATGGTTATCTTGGTGCCAATATCCCTGAAGAATATGGTGGGTCTGGTCTTGATCTGTTGAGTTTTTGCCTTATAGTTGAGGAAATATCCCGTGTATGTGCTTCCTCTTCCCAGGTAGTTGTCGTCCAGGAATTAGGGACATTGCCTATTTTGATTGGTGGTTCAGAGGATCTTAAAAGAAGATATCTGCCGGATATTGCATCGGGTAAGAAAATAGCAGCGTATGCCCTGACTGAACCGAATGCCGGTTCGGATGTCCAAAGCTTACAAACATTTGCGAAAAAAGATGGAAATGATTATATACTGAGCGGTCAAAAAATCTTTATCTCAAATGGCGGTGTAGCCGATTTTTATACTGTATTTGCAAAAACTGAAAAAGGGATTACTGCATTTGTCGTAGACAGTGACACACCAGGGCTCGAGATAGGTAAGCTTGAAAAGAAGATGGGCATTAAAGGCTCTCCTACAGCCCAAATATTTTTCGAAGACTGCCGCGTTTCTGCCGAAAATATAATTGGAGAGGAAGGGCAAGGCTGGGTATTGGCAATGAAAACATTCGATAAATCAAGACCGACAGTGGGGGCTCAAGCACTGGGTATTGCCCAAGGCGCACTTGATGAAAGTTTATCTTACATTGCTGAAAGAGAACAGTTTGGAAAGAAAATTGGTTCATTTCAAGGTGTTCAGTTTATGGTTGCGGATATGGCCACACAAATTGAGGCAGCACGGGGACTTGTTTATCAAGCAGCAGAAAAAGTCAATGAATTAGGGGTAGAAGGGAAAAATCCGGAAGTAACAAAAGCCTCGTCTATGGCCAAATTGTTTGCATCGGATGTAGCGATGAAAGTTACCATTGATGCTGTACAGTTATTAGGCGGTTATGGGTATACACATGAGTACTCGGTTGAAAGAATGATGCGCGATGCAAAAATCACTCAGATTTATGAAGGCACAAATCAGATTCAACGGATTATCATTGCAAAAAATATATTAGCGGGGTCAAAATGAATAATCTAAAGCTTTTATTTTTACATGGTGCAGGTGGAACTAAGAGTAAGTGGAGAAAACTAAAGGACGAACTTGACCGTACAGATATAATATATTCGATCATCGATTTACCAGGGCACGGAGAGAACCCGAATGAGGTTCCTGAAAGTATTGAAGAATTTGCAGCCCGAATAAATGAAGAAATAAATAGTAATGTCATCATAATCGGGCATTCTATGGGCGGGTTAATTGGAATTGAAATAGCTGCAAGAACTGAGAATGTGAAAGGTCTAGTTTTAATTAACAGTCATTTTCAATTGCCGGTTCACCCTAAAGTGCTGGAAAAATTGTCATCTGAAGCGCTTTTTCCTGAGTCGTTTTTTAAAGCTTCCTACGGGCAGGCAGTGGATCCTGCATTATTAGAAGAAGAAAGGAAAGAGTTATATTATAATTCCAAAGCGACAATAGTGAAAGACTTTACTAATTGTGCAAATTATAAGAATGGAAAAAGCAAAGTTAGTCAGCTAAATATTCCATTGCTTGCTATTTATGGCTCAGAGGATCTTTTAATTCCGAAAACAGCAGAAGAAGAACTTCTTGAAGTTGCAAAAAAATTAGCAATTGAAAAAATTGACGGGGCTGGTCACTATTTGATTTTAGAAAAAAGTGAAGAATTATTTTCTAGAATACTCGCTTTTTATGAAACTTTTTCATAATTACGATGAATGATAAATTAAAAATCGACAATAGCTTGATGACAATTGTCGATTTTTTGCCTTTCTAATTAATAGAAGCAGGTCAAAAATTGTTGTATACTAGTAGTTAATAATACAGCAAGTATGTAAGAAACAGAAAGGGCAATAAATATGATTACAAATTCAGCAATATACCAATTAATCGAAAAGGATGATTTTTACCACTGTTCTCAATCATTATATTCAGCCTTAGACTGGTCGAGAATTGGTGCAGAAATATTGCTCCGTTCGAAATTGGGGGAAACAGACTTAATATTTAGCCAAGCAAAATTAGTGAATAAGTTGTATGAACTTGAAACAAAGTCAATTTTTAAAGTATTACAAACCTACCACTCTGAAGAAAACACATTAAAAGACCTCTTATTTATAAATATATTTCCATCAACGATTCTACACCACGAATTCCCGACCTTTATAAAAAAGATGTCAACTGACTTTCCTGCTAAGAGACAAAATATCGTTTTTGAAATCGTAAATACAGATTATGTAGAAGATATTTCTAGTTTGAAAGGGCGAATAAATCTTTTAAAGGAACTTGGCTATCTTATTGCGATTGATGATGTCGGTAAAGGCTGGTCAACGCTGGATTTGATTATTGAATTGGAGCCCCATTATATTAAACTTGACCGCTTTTTCTCTCGAAACCTATCCAATTCAAAGCAAAAGCAACAAATGATTAAATCATTAATCAACTATGCACATAATTCGGATATAAAAGTAGTGCTTGTTGGGATCGAACAGGAGACGGACTTGTCGATTGCAAAATATTTAGGTGTGGATATTTGCCAGGGGTTCCTGTTGGACAAGCCAAAGCCTATTTCACAAAGTGTGTAATCAAGACGAAAAAAATCCTAGGGAGGAAGCATTCCCTAGGATTTTTGTAGATAGAAAATAAAAAAGGCAACAATATCTGCCGCCTCTTTTAACATGTTTGGTATGGAGACAATCGGGATCGAACCGACGACCTCTTGCATGCCATGCAAGCGCTCTCCCAACTGAGCTATGCCCCCATATTACTATTAACTTATCGAGTTTGATTACAAACCCATGGGATTATTTTAATAGCTGATTATTAAAATGTAAAGCTTTTTCGATTATCCACACTCTACCCACAGGTTGTGAACAGAAATGATAAATTTATTAACAACCTGGAGTTACTTATCCACAAGAACCGTCTATTTATCCACAGAATATCAACATATGTTGAAATTTGAATTTTTCTAGAGCAGATAACTAACAATATGATAGTAACGATAGATAGAAAGGGTGCAATATTTTTGTATAGTAAGGTTATATTTGTACTACTGTGGAGTGTAATCTTAGTTGGGTTTCTACCCGATTCTCCTTCAGCTATGGATAACGGAAGTAAGGATGAAAGAACAGTTCTAGACCCAAAAGTAATTGATATAGAAACTAGTCCGGTTCCGATGGTCAACCAATGGGTGACATTGCGCCAACGTTCAACGGGTGAATTACTTATTAAAGTAGAGGCGCTAAATACTAAAGAAGTAAGATTTTGGACAGTACCGGTAAAAAATAAGTCATGGCAGAATTCATGGGAACAACGGAAGCTTATAAGTATTGATCAGGATGGCAGTGATGGGTGGTCCTCAACATTCTTTTACGGGCAAGAAAATTTACTTATGTTCATTGTGGTTGAAGCGATCGGTCACAACGGACAAACAGATAAGAGACCATTCTATGTTGTCTACCGAAAATAAGAAAAGAAAATAGGCTAGTTACTGATCAAATAGGGTAGCTAGCCTTATTCATTCTGCGGGTTTATCTATATCGATATTATCCTCAGTGGATGATGCCGCATATTTATCAAAATAGTGAAACGAACAAAATAGAACGATTAGACCTCCAAAAGGGATAATATAACTAATTATATTTTTAATCATTTATTAACCTCCTCAAAATTATCTAAATAATAGGTAAGCATCTGTACTTAATAAACAATATTGTATAAATAGTATATAAATATTATAACATTTTATTCCAGTTAAGTGAAAGCGTTGCCATAAAATAAATCTTAAATACTATTTTTATTTTAAAAAAGGCTATTTTTTGGTTGACTACTTGTGTGGGTCGTGTTATATTAGGAAAGTCGCTGTAAGAACAGCCAATTGTTTTGAAAAAAATGTTTAAAGCAAACAAAAAAGCTGTTGACTTCCACGAAGATAAGTGATATGATAAATATTGTCGCTGAAATAAATCGGCTGACAAGATGAAATGATCTTTGAAAACTAAACAAAATGTCAAGCGTGCAAATAAAGTTGAACTTTAAAGTTCAACACCAAGTCAGTATTAATTTTGA